>NZ_JBFRCW010000008.1:0-205522 GCF_052113265.1 Novosphingobium sp. YAF33 | reverse complement strand
AGCTGATGCCGTACCGGCAATACCAGCGTACCGCCCACAGGATGACCTCGCCGGTAAAATGCCGCCCTTTGAAATCGTTCATCGCAACCGACCTTGAAAGCCCTCGAACCAAACCATGGCGACCGCGTCAGAATTTGCAACAGAGCCGCTCGCCGCGCGGCGTCGGTACAACAACCTGATCATTTTCGGTCCGCAGCGGTGCGCAGGGGCCATCGATCAGGACTACACCTGCCCTAGCAAGCCGAAGCTTTTCGTCATCTGAGAGGTCGTGGTCCCCATCAGTAGCGATCAGCGTCACATCTCTGGTGTACATCCGCAGAAAGATTGCTTCCTTGAAACCATGGGAGCCGGTGCCCAAAACACCGACCCGCTTATCGGTGACCTCGTACCCGTCACATATCGGGCAATAGCGAAGCAGTCCGCGGCGCAACGCTGCGTCGTGGATGTCGGGTGCGATCTGGGGGCGATTATTGACTACGCCGGTGCAGAGCAGGACAGTGCGCGCAGACCATTCACGGCCTTGGGCGCGAGCAACAAAACCCTCTTCGTTCCTTTCCAGGCCCTCGATCAAACCTTCGGTCACGTCCGCCCCAAAGTCGGCAGCCTGATCACGCATCAACGCAAGAAGTTCGGTGCCAGCTATCCCGCCCGGGTATCCGGCATGATTGTGTGTACGCGGGATCATGGCCGCTCTGCTATGCCCCGCATCGACAATCGCGATCGAAAAGTGAAATCGCGCAAGATAAATGGCGGCCGTTAGCCCAGCGGGTCCTGCGCCAATGACAAGACAGTCGAGCGGCTGTTTCATTGGGTGCGCAAACGGCGATGCGGCATGCCGGTCCCTTGTTCAAGACAACCTTGCTGGAACTCGTGGCCTCGGCACGGGTTGCAAAACAGGCAGGTGTGAAAAGGAAGCGCAACATGGCAGATGATAAATCTCAGCGCGGAGGCGCCGATCGCCGCACTGTCGCCGGCGGCGAGGACTATGAGGTCGACTACTTCGCCCGAAAGCATGGTCTCCCTGTCGAGCAGGCTCAGAAGCTCATCGACCGATTCGGCAATGATCGCGCGACGCTGGACGCTGAGGCGGAAAAGCTCACCAAGGAATGAGCGGAATGGGGTTGGCCAAAGGCCGACCCCGACTTCATGGCAGGTTTCTATGGATTCCCGGGACAAGCAGGCCGCATCCACTTCGCCGAGATCTGGTGATCGCCCGGCCTTGCTGATCCTGGATATGGTCAACTGCTTTGATTTTGAGGGGGCCGAGGCTCTGGAGCCCCGGGCTCTCGAAGCGGCACGGCGAATAGATCGCCTACGCCAGGAGTTTCGCGCGCACGGTTGGCCAGTCGTGTACGTGAACGATAATTTTGGCGAATGGCATTCAGAACCTTCCAAGCTGGTAGCGCGCGCGCTTGAAAAGGATAATCCAGTCACAGAAATGGTGAAGCCGCAGCACGGCGACTTTTTCATCATCAAGCCGCAATTTTCCGGTTTCTACGCGACGAACCTGCCGGTGCTGCTACCGCAGCTGGGCGTCAGCAAATTGGTGCTGTGCGGAATCGCTGCCGATATCTGCGTGCTGTTCACCGCAGCGGATGCCCATATGCGCGAATACGACCTATGGGTGCCTGAAGATGCCGTGGCCGCCGAGAATGATGAACGGGGCCAATGGGCCCTGGAGATCATGGCACAGAGCATGCGCGCCGAGACGGCTGCCACGTCCCAGAAAACTATGTGCGAATGGCTTGCTGATCTGATGCACTAGGCGAGGTTGTGTCGAACTCAATTGTTTCTCGCGCGTTTCCATCCAAAGCAAATCGGCGAGAGGCATCGGCATGCGGCTGCTTAAAAATAATGGGCTTACGATTGCCCTTCTGGCACTTTTTGCCGCTTGCATTGCTGGGCAATATATCGCCGGCTGGTATGTCGAGCTGGAGGACGCCCGGCGCCATGCCCAGCCTGGCCTGACGCTATTTACCTATGCCGCCAGCCCTCAATTTCTCTCTTCGGTGTTCGAGAATTGGGAGAGCGAGTTCCTGCAGATGGCAGCCTATGTCGTGCTTACGGCTTTCCTGATCCAGCGCGGCTCGGCGGAATCGAAGGACCCGGATGCTCCCCCTCGCGATAATGATCTGGACCAGAAAGCCCAAGAAAACGGCGCCCCGTCGATCTTGCGCAAAGGTCCGCTTTGGCGCGCGATATACGCTCGCTCCCTTGGCATGGCATTGATCCTGCTGTTTGTCGCGTCGTTCACGTTGCATTGGATCAACAGCGCGCATGCCTCAGCGCAAGAGGCTTTGGAACATGGGGAAACACCTACGACCGTCCTTGCCTACCTCGGCGACGCGCAACTGTGGTTCGAATCGTTCCAGAACTGGCAGAGCGAATTTCTCTCGACGGCCGTACTCGTGGTCCTTTCCATATTCCTGCGTCAGAAAGAATCTCCGGAATCAAAGACAGTGGCAGCGCCGAACGCGCAGACTGGAGAATAAGCAGCCTGAACGATGCAGGGGGGCACAACATTTGCGAACAACGGAGCCCCTAGATGGATAGAATCTTCACCGGCATTGCTACAAAGTGCGCCCAGTTGATGGGTCAACCGCTGGCCTTCATCATCTCCGCCCTGTTCATTGTCGTATGGGCGGTGAGTGGCCCATTCATGCACTACTCGGATACCTGGCAGCTGATCGTCAATACCGCGACCACGGTCCTGACATTCCTTGCGGTCTTCCTCATACAGAACAGCCAGAATCGTGACGGCGCGGCCATGCAGGCAAAGCTGGACGAAATTATCAGGGCTCTGGACAAGGCACGGGTGGAATTTGTCGGCATCGAGCATCTGACGGATGCGCAGATCGCCCGCATCCGCGAAGCGCTCGAAGCGGACATCAAGGATGAAGACAACAAGCAGAAGACCGCAGCGCCGAGCGTGGAACGGCTGCTGGGTCGATACTGATGTAAGTTTCCTCGGGGCAGCGCGCTTCCACACATGTGCGGGAAGGGAACGCAGCGCCTTTTTCGGGATTTGAGAAGGTTCTCGATCGGAGCAGATATGGCACGGGCGACTAAGGCGAAAGCAACCTCGGCAGAAGAGCGGCTCGCGAAATATCGCGAAAAGCGGGATTTCGCGCGTACCGCGGAACCCTCTGGTGCCACCGAGCCGACATCAGGTAATGGCTTCGTTGTCCAGAAGCATGCCGCGACCCGCCTGCATTATGACTTCCGCCTCGAGCTGGACGGCACTCTGGTCAGCTGGGCCGTAACCCGAGGGCCGAGCGCTAACCCCGACGACAAACGCCTGGCGGTGCGTACCGAAGACCACCCCCTCGACTATGCCCGTTTCGAGGGGACCATCCCCAAGGGTGAGTATGGCGGCGGCACCGTAATGCTTTGGGACAACGGCACCTGGGAGCCGGTTCCGGGCAAGGACCCGACCAAAACCCTTGCCGAAGGGCATCTGCATTTCACCCTTCATGGCCGGCGTATGAAGGGCGAGTGGATCATGTTCCGCCTCAAGCCACGTGGAAAGGAGAAGGGTGAAAACTGGATCCTGCGTAAGGTCGAGGACGAGTTTGCCGGCGGCTCGGACGACCTTATCGGCATCCATCTCACGAGCGTCGAGAGCGGAAGGACGATGGAAGAGATCGCCGCAGGCAAGCCGATCAGGGAACAAGCGGGTAAAGCCAAAGACCTGCCCGCGAAACATAGATCATCGCGCCCCACGGCCCGTCGGAGCAAGACTAAAGGCAAGCTTCCACCATTCCAAGCTGTCCAGCTGGCGGCTCTCGTCGATCACGTGCCACCGGGCGATCGCTGGCTGCATGAACTGAAATATGACGGCTATCGAACGCTCATTGCCATCGGCGGCGGCGAGGGTCGGGCCTATACCCGTTCAGGTCTGGACTGGTCAGATCGGTTTGCGGGTCTTATCACAGAGGCCACCCAGCTTAACGTTGAAAGCGCGCTGATCGATGGCGAGGCGGTGGTAACGCTGCCTGATGGCCGGACAAGTTTCCAGGCGCTRCAAGCCGCGTTGAAGGATAACCCCGGGGCCATCGACTATTTTGCGTTCGACCTGCTCGAATTGAATGGGGAGGATCTCACCAGCTTGCCGCTTATCGAGCGCAAGGAGAAGTTGGCGCGTATTCTTGAGGGCCACAAGGGTCCGCTGCGCTATTCAGACCATATCGTCGGCAACGGTGAAAAGCTGCTGACCAGCTTTTGCGAGGCGGGGTTGGAAGGGGTCATATCGAAACGCGTCGACGCTCGATATAGCGGCTCGCGGAGCGGTGGCTGGGTCAAGACCAAGTGCATACGTAGGCAGGAGTTCGTCATTGTAGGCTGGACGCCTTCTGACAAACAGCGGGGGTTCCGCTCGCTTCTTTTGGGCGTAAACGATGAGGGAAAGCTGCGGTACGCCGGTAAGGTCGGTACGGGATTTACCGGCGACGAGATAGAGCGCCTTCTGGAAATCATGGCGCCTCTCGCGCGAAAGGACCCGACGGTTCAGGCACCGCGTGCCGCGGTGCGCGGCGCCCACTGGATCGAAGCGAAACTGGTCGCCGAGATTGCCTACCTCGAGTTCACCGATGAGGGGGTGCTGCGCCATCCCAGCTACCTTGGGCTTCGAGAAGACAAGAAGCCCGAAGCGGTGGTAATCGAGAAGGAAGCACCGGTGGCGGTCGCTACGGCCGCGCCCGCGAGCACGGTGAAAGTGACCAACCGGGATCGAGTGATCTTTCCGGAGAGCAAGCTCACCAAGGGCGAGCTGGCAGACTATTATGAAACCGTTGCGCCGATCATGCTGCCCTGGGCCGGAAGCCGGCCCATCAGTCTCGTTCGCTGTCCGCAAGGCCGCGCAAAAAAGTGTTTCTTCCAGAAACATGATGCGGGCAGCTTCGGCGATGACGTCAAGCACATCGGCATTCGCGAAAAGGACGGGCATGAAGAGGCATATCTTTTCATCGACACTCCCGCAGGTCTGCTGACATGTGTGCAAATGGGCACGATCGAATTCCATGGCTGGGGCGCGCGCATCGAGGACGTCGAAAAGGCCGACAGGCTGGTTTTCGATCTTGATCCCGATGAAGGACTTGGGTTCAAGGATGTCGTCTCAGCCGCTTTCCATGTGCGCGATCTCCTCGCCCAGATGGGACTTACCACTTTTCCTATGGTCACCGGCGGCAAGGGGGTTCATGTGATCGCCCCGCTCACGCCGTCGGCCGAATGGCCGCAGGTGAAGGATTTTGCGCATCGGTTCGCGCAAGCCCTGGAGCAGGCAGAACCCGATCGCTATACAGCCGCGTTGTCAAAGGCCAGGCGGACGGGGCGCATATTCGTCGACTACTTGCGTAACCAGCGCGGCGCGACCGCTGTGATGCCCTACAGCGCCCGCAGTCGCGAGCTTGCGCCCATCGCCGTTCCCCTGACATGGGATGAACTGCACGATCTCGACGCGCCGTCGCACTGGCATATCGGTGACGGCGCTGAAATGTTGAAGCGTGCGTCATCCAAGAACCTCGCCCACTGGGGACGCGCCGACCAAGTATTGCCGGATTTGTAGCAACTGGCCCAGGCTCAATCCAAAAGAAAAAGGCCGGCAAAGCCGGCCTTGAAGTTTAGGAGAGCATGCCTGAAAGGCAGGGCCATACCGCATCTGCGAAGACGTTTTTGCAAGTGCGAAATGGACGGGCAAGTGATGCCACGCCGGATGCTCAAAAACTGACTGACAGCCATGGCGCATCTTCCAAAGTCGAACAAGGAAGTTACGCTTGCGATGTGATGGCAAAAAAGTCGCGCGCCCATCCTGACGCTGGCTTCACAGGCTGCTATCAGCACGACCGGGCCTCTTGGCCATGACGCGCTGATGAGGTTAATTCGTGACGCACACCCTTCCCCGCTTTTCAACCGGGATCCCTGGCCTGGACACCGTTTTTGGCGGCGGCTTCGTCGAGGGCGCCTCCTACATCGTGCAAGGTCAGCCCGGCGCTGGCAAGACGATCCTGGGCAATCAGATTGCCTTCGCGACGGCAGGTGTGGGCAAGAAGGTGCTCTACGTCACGCTGCTTGCCGAGACGCATGATCGGCTATTCCAGTCGCTTTCAACGCTGAGCTTCTTCGAAAAAGACCGGCTCGGTAGCAACATCGTCTACGTCAGCGTTTTTCAGACCCTCACTAAGGAGGGGCTTGGCGCCGTAGTCGATTTGCTGCGCAAGGAAACCAAGCGTCAAAACGCTTCGCTGATCGTCTTTGATGGCCTGCTAAATGCTCGTGACCGCGCCGAGACGGACCTCGACGTCAAGACGTTCGTGGCTGAGGTTCAGAGCCAGGCTGCGTTTGTGGGTTGCACCGTCCTGTTCCTGACCAGCGCCGGGATTCATGACGACAGCCCGGAGCACACGATGGTGGACGGTGTGCTCGAACTTCATGACGAACTTGTCGGTGTCCGCACCGTACGCCGCCTCCGCACGCGTAAGTCGCGGGGCAGCGTGGCCCTTGGCGGGTATCATCAATATGAGATCGGCGATGACGGAATTGCTGTCTTCCCACGGATTGAGGCCGCATTTCATACCCCGTCTGCGACCGATAAACCGGACCCCAGGCCTTTACGCTCGGGGATCCAGGGCTTCGACGAAATCACTGGTGGCGGACTACCACAAGGGTCTATCACGTTGCTCATCGGGCCTTCTGGTTGCGGCAAGACATCTTTTGGCCTCAATTTCCTCTCGGCTTCCTCGGCAGCGGAACCCGGCCTCCATTTCGGCTTTTACGAGTCTCCGGAACGTCTGCTGTTAAAAGCGAACGCGCTGGGCCTCGACCTCAAGGGAAATGTCGAAAGGGAAGAGGTCGATATCTTGTGGCAGCCGCTGACTGAAAATCTTATCGACAAGATGGCCTATCGTCTCCTCGACGCCGTCTCGGCGCGGGGCGTGAAGCGGCTGTTCATCGATTCTCTCGGTGGGTTCGAGCGCGCAGCCGTTCATCCTCCCCGCCTCGTGGAATTCTTTGCGGCCCTAACGAACGAATTGCGCGCCATGGGCGTTACCGCTGTTGGCACGTGGGAATTGCGTGACCTCTTCGCGTCCGGGGTTGCAGCACCAGGGCCGGAGATTTCCAGTCTGCTCGATAACCTCATAATGATGCGCCAAGTTGAAATCCGGTCCGAGTACAAGCGTGTTTTGTCCGTGCTAAAGATCCGTGACCAGTCGTTCCAGGCGGCTCCGCAGGAAGTCTACATCGACGGGCACGGCCTTGCGATCCGGGGACAGTTTGAACAGGCCACCGGGATATCGACCGGATTGGCAAAGCCCCTCGAAGCATGACAGCGGTCATGGACAAGATCCCTTGGCGGAGTTCTCCATGAAGATAGTCATTGCCGAGGACGAGTTCCTGATCGCCGACTTGCTGGTCGTTAGCCTCGAAGATGCCGGCCACGAGGTGCACGACGCCGCACATGGTGTCGATGCGCTGAAGCTGGTCCGCACCCTGGAACCTGATCTGGTCATTACGGACTTCATGATGCCTTTGATGACGGGACTCGAACTGGCCGAAACGATGAAGGCTGACAGCGTCCTGCAGGGCATCCCCATTATCTTGGTGAGCGGTGCCCAGGGTGGCATAGCAAGGTCTCGTGCCGATCTTTTTGACCTGGTGTTTGACAAGCCCTATGCAATGGATCGCTTGCTCACTGCTGTTGCAGCTCTGGGCGGGAAAAGGGGTCAGCCTTAATAGCTGCGAAAGTTGCCATGGGTATGGACGAGGAAGATGGGTCTTCACAGCGACGCGCATTGAGCGCTGCCGATCGGCTCGCAGCCATCATTGAGTCTTCCGACGATGCCATCATCGGCAAGACGCTTGATGGCATTATCACGGATTGGAATGCCGGCGCCGAGCGGATTTTCGGCTATTCGTCCAGCGAGATCGTAGGCGCTTCGATCCTGACCCTGATTCCGGAGGACCGCAGGACTGAGGAAAACGAGATCATCGCGCGCCTTAAAAAAGGGGAACGGGTCGAGCATTTCGAAACCTTGCGCAAGCGCAAGGACGGGGTGCTGATCCATATTTCCCTGACCGCGTCCCCGATCAAAGCGGCCGACGGACAGGTAATCGGGGCCTCGAAAATCGCACGCGACATCACCGTGCGCAAACAAACCGAGGCATTGCTTACCCAGCAATCCGAGCGTCTGCAAACCCTCTACCGCGTCGCCAGCGAAATCTCCCGCGATCTAGATCTTGACCGGATTGTGCAGGCAGTGACTGACATTGGCACCGAACTGAGCGGCGCGAAATTCGGTGCATTCTTCTATAATGTTATCAATGCCGCCGGTGAATCCTACCAGCTCTATACCCTTTCAGGTGCTACCCGAGAGGCTTTCAATTTTGGAATGCCTCGCAACACCGCCGTTTTTGCACCGACCTTTGCAGGCGAAGGCGTAATTCGCTCCGACGATATCCGGAATGATCAGCGCTACGGGCACAGTGCACCGCACCTCGGCATGCCCATGGGGCACCTCCCCGTCGTCAGCTACCTCGCGGTGCCCGTGACGTCGGTGTCGGGTGTAGTGCTAGGCGGGTTGTTTTTTGCCCATGACGAACCCGGTAAGTTCACGGCTGACACCGAGAACCTCGTCTCCGCAATCGCAGCTCAGACCGCTGTCGCGATGGACAATGCACGACTGCACAAGGCGGCGCAGCAGGAAATCGAGCAGCGAAAGCGTGCGGAGGAAGCGAATGAGCTGCTTCTCCACGAACTGAAACACCGGGTCAAAAATACGCTGGCGACGATCCAGGCGGTGGCCATGCAAACGTTTCGCCAGGCCCCGGGCGCGGAGAAGGAGGCATTCAACGCGCGCCTCTTCGCCCTCTCCGAAGCGCATGATCTGCTCACGCAGCGCGATTGGGAAGCGGTCAACGTCACCCATATCGTACAACGGGCCGTATCCCCTTTCGCTGCTGAGGCCGATAGGCGGTTCGAAATCACCGGGCCGGACGTGGAAATCTCGGCTGAGCGCGCGCTGCAGCTTGCCATGGTTCTTCATGAACTGGCCACGAACGCAGCGAAATATGGGGCTCTTTCCAACCTGACCGGAACGGTGAAGATTGCCTGGGAGCTTTACGTCGAGGGTAATATTGAATTCCTGAAAATCAGGTGGCTCGAGACTGGCGGGCCGAAGGTGGCCTCCCCCGACCGAAAAGGGTTTGGCTCGCGGATGATCTCACGCGCCCTTCGCGGCGAGGGTTGCGGGGCCGAATTCGATTTTCGCCCCGAAGGCTTATGCGTCCGACTTAGATTTACTCTTAGCTGACGTGAGTTGGCTGCCACGTGGATGAAAAGGGCGCGTCGCATCGCAACGCACCCTTTTTAGAGAGCCGCAGGCCTTACCGGGATTATCTTGTAATCGAAGGCCTACATTCTGGGCACATGGAGCCGGTTTTCTCGGTTCGAAGGCGTGGCCTTTTGGTCGCCGGTTTTAGGCGACGGGCGCGCCAAGTTCGACTTCCACCGGGCCGAGAGTCCGCGTGGTCGGCGTTGGCAGACCGTCGGCTTCGAACTGGGCTTGTAGTTCGGCCTTTCGCTCGGCCATTTGAGCGCCGAGTGTATCCAAATCCACGTCCGCCGCGCGCGCCTGCGCGAACATGCCCTCCTTGGGCATTTCTTCTTCATGGACGTGATGTTTGATTTCCTCGGACAGAACGGTCACCTTGGCTTCCCAGAAATCTTGGCCAGGTTCTCCGGCCAGGATCTGGCTAATCAGCAGCTTGGCACCATCATGCTCGACATGCGCCTCGTCGTACATGTCGTCCTCGATCTTACCCTTGAGGGCAGGATAGAAGATTTCTTCCTCGATGATTGTGTGAATAATCAACTCGGTGCAAATTTGCTTCGCTAGCGTCGCCTGCTTGGTCGGAGCCTTGGCACTCTCAAATTTCTCGAACAGTTCCTCAACAGTACGGTGGTCGGCCTTGAGCAAAGCGATCGCATCCTGCGCTTTCTTGGTCATGGTTTTTCCTTCGCTGTTATCTTTCGGCAGGTAGCCTGCCTCCCGCGATAACCGGCGATCCAGACTTTCGCTCCTGTTGCGGATCACTCTCAAATGGCTTGGCGGATGACCTACTCCGTACCCGCGCAAGGGCAGGCACTCCTGAACGATGAAAAGCGTTCAGCGACGGTCGCGCTAGGCTATCTCCGTGGGTGCCGCGGGCCAGTCTCCGTCAGCGAGAGGCGGCAGGCTTTCGAACCAATCGCGAGCGCGCCGCAGCTTTAGCCCGTCGCAAGCGAAGTCGATCTGCGTTCGGTCAACGGCACGAAGTTCCTCGCCGATACCGCCGACACCGTTGGCGGCCACCACGACGTAACTAACGCTGCCGTCCTCACAGGTAACGAGCGCTTCGACCGCCTTGCCGATCGGCTCGCCATCGCTGGTCGTCACAGGCATGCCGGCCATGCCTGTCGCGGTGAACAGTGTGGGATAGGCGGAGCGCCGACTTGCTTCGGTGGCTGACCTACCGCCATCCTCGTACGCCCGCTGCTTGCCCAGCCAGCGCCAGATACCGATCAGGTTGACAAGGGTCAGAAAGCCATTGGTAGCCAGTAAATTGGTCTGCTCCGTCGTCAGGCCGACGACCGACCATGCGATTGAGCCTATAGCGAAGACGACGAAGCCCCAGCCTGTGACCCGCGTACCGAGATTGGCTCCGGTCATCATGGCGGCGATCATCGTGGCAGCGGGCGCGATCCAACCAGCGACGTTTTCCAAGCGGCAACTCCTTAGTCGGATAGAACCGAGGAACGCGAAGCGCTGCTCCTGGTGCCCAAGGGAGAAGAGATTTCATCGCGGAGTATGCTGCGATGCGAGGTACGATGTAACCGCAAATGCCCTCGCTTCAGTCGAAGGCGCGGCCTCATGGAGTGGTTCTCGGTAAAGCGTGAAGGCCGGCGGCCGACTGGCCTTTTCACGCCGTCAGCGCCTTGCGGAATGCCCGCTCCAGCTCGTCGTTGGCAAAGGACCTGCGGAGCACCGGACCGGCCGGGTCGCAGGGCATGCACGCGTCCGGCGTGGACGTGACGAAGACCGTATGTCGCTGAGTTCATCGTGGATGCGCGCGGCCGCGGGGCCGGTGCGTTCGTTCAACTTCACGTCGGAGGTGATGAACGTGGGTTGGTCGTACCGGGCGGAAATTACCGCATCGGTTTCATGTTCGACGATATGAAGCTGGTCGTGCCCGCGTCCTCCGGAGCATTCTGTATCAACATGGCGATCAGCGGGCCGTCTCGATAATCAGTACGTGGATGGCATCACCTTTTCATCGCCCTTTCCCAAGCAGCGAACACCGCAGGTTTTTCGATCCCGCGACGAGGGGTGGACACCTTTCCGGCCGTCGTTCGTTTACATCCGCGATGGAGAGAAATGCATGATGGCCGACCCCTCGCTCCGGAACCTGGAGGAAGAATTCACAGCGTTCGTTCGCGACCCAGCGTTCCCTTGCGTTGGGGCGAAGTCGGCGCTGGCCAAGGGTTCGCTCAAGGTCGTCGCGGCGCGCGACCTGACCAGCGCCTGGAACGACGTGGTGATCCATCGGGAGCTGCTGCAGTGGAGCCAGAACTATCAGGGCGACCCGGAAGGACTGCGCAGCCTGGCCGTCGTCTTCGAAGGCCCCGACGACCTCGACGAGCGCGCGTTCGAACACGCGATGTGGGAGCGCATCCAGTCCTTCGCGGACAAGGACGCCTGGCTTGGCCAGCCCTACGACGATGCGGTAAGCCCTGATCCGGAGGACCCGCACTTCTCGCTCAGCTTCGGTGGCAGCGCGTTCTTCGTCGTTGGCCTACACCCCAATGCCTCGCGGCCCGCGCGACGTTTCACGCGCCCGGTGCTGGTGTTCAACCTGCACGAACAGTTCGAGAGACTACGCGCCCAAGGCCGCTACGAGCGCATGCGCGAGCGCATCCTCGACCGTGACCTCGCCATCGCGGGCTCGCTCAATCCGATGCTAGCGCGCCACGGCGAGGCGAGCGAGGCGCGCCAGTACAGCGGTCGCGTGGTCGAGCCGGACTGGGGCTGCCCGTTCAGGGACCCGCGTGTATGAGCGATGCGAAAGTGATTGAGCCCAAAGTGATCGGCCCGCGCAGCGGTGCCGCCTTCCTGCTCGGGGCGGGCGAGATACTCACCGTGACCGATCCGCAGGGCTGCCAGGTCGCCGACCTGCTGGCCTTCGCGGCGCACGACGTGCGCGAGGTCATCTCGAACGGGCGCACGTTCGACTATGAGGAGACCATCAGCCTCACCACCGGCAACCGGCTCTGGTCCAACCGCTCGCGGGTGCTGCTGGAGATCGTCGAGGACACCGTCGGCCGACACGACTTCCTGCTGACGCCCTGCAGCGAGGCGACATTCCGGCACTTCTATCCCGACAAGCCGGTCCATCGCGGATGTTTCGGCAACCTCGCCGCAGCGCTCTCGCCCTACGGGATCGACGAGGACGCGATCCCCACCGCGTTCAACCTGTTCATGAATGTGCCGGTGGAGCAAGATACGGGGCGCATCTCGGTGATCCCGCCCACCAGCGTCGCGGGCGACCTGATCCGCCTGCGCGCCGCCGAGGACTGCGTGATCGGGCTGACCGCCTGCTCGGCCTATGCATCGAACGGCGGGTCGTTCAAGCCGATCCATTACGCCATCCAACCGGCGCTGGCCCCGGCCTAGACCGGCAGGCCGGGGCCGGTTCCGCCCTAGCTCATCGAGATCAGGAACAGCGCGTTGCCGATTCGGGCTTTGATGTCCTCGCCCAAGGGACAGCGAAGGCGGCAGCAAGTTCGATTACGGTGTGCCTTGGGAACTTTACCAGTGCCCTCGCGCTCTCAACAGCTGTAAAGGGAGTAGATGCATGTCCGCCACCATCAAGGCACTGTTTCCTGGCCGCCGGGAAGTCGAGCTTGCAGTCGAGCACCTCGTTCAGGAATATGGCATAGAACGGACCGACATCTTCATCGAGCCCGCCGGGAGCAAAAACAGCGCTGGCGACGAGCCTGCCGGGGCGGACGTCGCGAGCGGACAAAACCGGGAAACGCCCGAGGGCTCCGGCGCGGCATACGAAGGTCAGCTTGTCGTCTCGGTGGATATGAACGAGGATGAAGGCGATGCGGTCATCCAGGCTTTTCGCGACGCTGGTGCGGTTGAAGTCGCCGGCGGCTAATCTGTCAGCGGGTGTCCTAGACGCTGCATCGTAGGTCCGGCGATCGATTTACCGCATCCAGAGCTGCGATTGGGCGTTATCCGATGATCATGCAACAATTTAAGGGACGGTCCGATGCGAACCAGGGAGAGGCTAGCAGACGTAGTCGCGGGTCAGCCGGGGCGGCTACAGCATAAGCAGTTCGTTCGGTCGCTGAAGGAGACCGCGCTTCGTGCGGTAGTGACGGCGTCTGTCACCTTCGCCGTAGGCTGGGTTCTCAAGCGAATGTTCGAAAATTCGGTTGCCGACGCGGCGAAGGAGGGTGCGGCTGAGGGCGCTCAGCAGGATGTCGTGGAAGAAAATACGGGCGTTCCTAAGCAAGGCCCCGCACCCGTAGCTGCAATGACTGACGGGGCGACAACGTAACAAAGCACGCCCGGAGTTTCACAAGTAGACCTGACATCGTGCGCCTTGGCACCACTCTCACCCTGTTTGCGAGACATGTTTCGGGATTTTGCAATCCGGACACAGTGTTGAAAAGCGCAAGAGATTTCAGCGCGGGAAATTTGTTCCAGAATTGAGATGACGCTTCAAACTACCGACCGCGTATCTAGAACGGTTTGGCGGTTAATTGCAAAAGTGTCCCAACAAAAGTCGCCAACGACTATTTAATCCCAAGCGGACATAGCCATTATCGGAGGCATGGCTGATCTGACTTCCCAACCCGACCGGCGCGCCATGATGATTTCAAGCGCGGGCATTGCTCTCGCGGCTCTTGCCGGGCCGGCCGCCAAGCCACTTTTAGAATCGTCACCGCCGCGCCGGCCAACCGCTATTCCAGCTGCCCCCCGTAATTCTTCGGGCATGCCGCAGACGACTTTAGATGCCGCTCGCTTGTCGGTGGACCCGGCGCTGCTGCGCCGGGCTATATCTGCGCTGGAGCAGCACTCAGGTTCGGTCAAGGCGCGAGACCGGATGGCCATTGTAGATTTTACCGCGCCATCTTCCGATCCCCGGCTGCACTTCCTCGATGTAGTGAGCGGCAAGGCTTCGCGGTTACTGGTCGCGCATGGTTCGGGCTTCGATCCGGGGCATACCGGGTTCCTCGAGCGGTTTTCCAACGCCTTTGGCTCCAATGCCTCGAGTGAGGGCGCTTTCCTTACGGCGGATTACTATACAGGAAAGCACGGTCGGTCGCAGCGTCTGGTGGGGCTCGACCCGACGAACAACAACGCGCTCAGCCGTGCGATTGTAATCCATAGCGCTTGGTATGCGAACGACGACATGATCCCCTCCCATGGTAAGCTGGGCCGCAGTCAGGTGTCAGTGGGCGTGTAATTCTCCGCAAATGTGGGCTTTGAAAATTCCCTGATTGTTGGACCTGGTTGCCCAATGAGCCGGGGTTAACCCCGGCTCATTGGGCAACGCCAAAATCGGCGCGATGATCTCCTGTGGGAGGCCCGCCGATGATCCGACTTGGAGAAGCCATGATGATACTGGAGTTGCACCGGCAGGGGCTGTCGGTGACCGCCATCGCCCGTCGGACGGGCCGCGATCCCAAGACCATTCGCAAATACATCGAGCGCGGCGTCGAGGTGCCGGCGTACGGCCCGCGCCAGCTAGGGCGGCCATGCAAGATCGCGCCGTATATGGAGTTCCTGCGTGAACGGATTACCGCGTTCCCCGATCTAACGGCCTCGAGGCTCACTCGCGAGATCAGGGAGATGGGCTACGTGGGCGCTTATACCGCAGTGAAGCGCTACCTCGCAGCCATCCGGCCGGAACATGATCCCAAGCCCTACGAAGTTCGCTTCGAGACCAGGGCTGGCGTGCAGGCACAGGTCGACTTCGCCCGTTTCGTCGTCGAGTTTACCGACGAGCCGGGTGTGGCGCGCATCGTCTGGCTATTTGGCCTCGTGCTCGGCTACTCGCGCTTCCTCTTTGCCCGCTATGTGCTGCATCAGGACCTGCAAACGCTGCTGCGCTGCCATATGCAGGCGTTCGAGGCGCTGGACGGCGTGCCGATCGAGATCCTTTACGACCGGATGAAGACGGCGGTGACCGGTGAGGATGACCAAGGGCATATTGTCTATAACACCTCACTGTTGGCGCTGGCAAAGCACTACCGCTTCCAGCCTCGAGCATGTCGACCATATCGCGCCAAGACGAAGGGCAAGATCGAGCGACCGTTCCGCTATATCCGCGAGGACTTCTTCCTGGGCCGCAGCTTCCGCAATATGGAGGACCTCAACGCCCAGCTCATCGACTGGCTCGACACCGTCGCCAATGTGCGGATGCACGGCACGACCCAGCGCATAGTGGCCGAGGCCTTCGTCGAAGAGCAGGAAGAGCTGCAGCGCCTACCAGATCATCGCTTCAATGCCGTCCTGAAGCTCGAGCGGCGCGTTACCCATGACGGCTTCGTCGCGGTCGGCGGAAACTTTTACAGCGTGCCCGACCGAACACGCCGGATCGTCGAAGTCGAGCAATTACCAGATATGGTCCGCATCATCGATCGCGGCATCGTCGTTGCCGAGCACCCCGTGCTCGAGGGGCGCCGGCAATATCGCATCGATCAACGCCATCGCACCGGACGGCCGCAGCCGCGAACGCAGGAACGGCCTACGACCATGATCGGCCGGGTCGGCGACCACGTGCCGCTGCGCTCACTGGCAGTCTATGAGGCCATCGGCGCGAGCCTGGCGATGGAGGGGCGGGCATGAACGGTGCGGCACCATCTTCGCGCGTCGACTCCATCCGCCGGAATCTGGTCATGCTCAAGATGCCGCGAGCACTCGAGATTCTCGACGCCACTCTGCGACGTATCGAGCAGGGTCAGATCGACGGCATCGAGGCGATCGATGAGCTCCTGGGCGAAGAGCTCTCGCTGCGCGAGAACCGCCGGATCAAGGCTGCCCTGCGCATGGCCCGGTTGCCAGTCGTCAAGACCTTGGCCGGCTACGACTTCTCGTTCCAGCCATCGCTCGATCGCAACCGTATCCTCGCGCTCGCTGGCCTCGACTTCATCGAACGAGCCGAGGTCGTCCACCTGCTAGGACCGCCCGATCCCACGACATAATACCCACCTCGCTATGTTATTGAAAAGTCATCGTCCTCTGGTCACTTGATTTTGATAGTGGACGCCGCATGCCACTTTCGGCGTAATGCTTGATGTCTGGACGCTCAATATCGTCCCGCCGGATCACCCAAGGCGCCCCCTTACAGTACTGCTCAGCGGGCAGATGGCCGGCACGGATCATGCGCAACACGGTCATTGGCCGTACTCCCAGCATCTCGGCGGCTTCCTGCATTGTATGTTCGCCACGCGTGACGCATTCGCCCGCTTTATAGACCTCTATCCCATGCTGATTGCGGAAGCTGCAAATGCGTGATTGCGTCCAACCGTTCTGATGTCCCGTGACCTTCCCGAGCCGGTTCAGGAGCGATGCAATATCTCTGTCGGGCAGCTGTCGCGCCAGCGCCCGGATGAGCGGTTCGAGATCGGGGGGCGAACTCCAGCGATGATGACCCGCCTTATTCTTCCTGACAGCAAGCGCGGTATGATCGCCGCCTTGTCAATGCACCATCATCTTGATCTGGTCGTCCTCAATTCGCACGACGATCTCACGCACCACGGCGCGAATGATGCGCTTGCGTGTGACACTTGTTGCCTTGGGGTGATTCCACGCTTCGGAGAGATCGGCACCCATACGGAGGATCTCAAGCCGCTCGTTATCATCCGGTGCCTCCGGCTTTCTGCTGTCGAGTGCATCCAACTCGGCCTGGCGCTCACGTACCAAGGTCAGAGCGGCATTCCATCGGCGCTCAAGTTCGCCCGCTACAAGCCGGTTGCCGGGATCGACGGCATCATACTGGCGCTGCGCATGGGCTGCCTCATAGCGAGCCTGTTCGAGCGCCAGCGTCACCTGGCGCCGCTTCTCGTTAGCCTGTTGGTTCGATGCCTCGACCGCTGTAAGCGCCGCTTCGATGCCGAGCGGCTGAAGACGTTCTAGCACCTCGGTGCCGATCGCCTGATCGACGCGCAACGAACCGAAACCGATGCAGGGATCGGTCCCATGGTTGATGAGAGCGCCGCGACAGTTGTAGCGACCGGTGTTGCCGTTGCTACCGGAATAGCAAACGTGAAGCTTACGCCCACAATGACCGCAGCGCAGGAGCCCACCGAGCAGAAGCTCGCCCTTGCGCAGTGCACCTCGGGGCATCATGCCCTTGCTTGTGGCGTTGTCGGCGATCAGACGCTGGTTCCTCTCGAAATCCGCCCAACTGAGGTAACCCTCATGATGGTCTGGGATCAAGACCTCCCAGTCGGCCCGCTCCCGCCTGAAACCACGGACAATGCGCTTTCGCCCCTCTTCGATTGTCACGCGGCTGCAAGTGCGCCCGAATGTATAGGCCCCGCCGTAGATCGGGTTGGTCAGGATGTGATGCACGGTGTTGTAAACAGGCAGCTTCCAGACAATCGATCGCCCTGCCTCACGTGTGTAGCAGATCGCTGGCAGCATGATCCCTTCGCTCCTGAGCGCGAGGTGCACCTGGCGAATGCTCTGCAGCTCGGAAAAGCGCTTGAAAACGAGTGCCAGTGCTTCGCGCACGCGTTGGTCGGGATCCATCTCGATGTGATCATGCCTCGACTTCACATAACCGACCGCCACCGTCAGGAAGAGCTCGCCACGCCGTGCCTTGGCTTTGAGCGCCTCGAGTGAGCGGGCGCGCAGGATCGAGAGTTCGAGTTCGCTCATCGTGCCCTTCATACCCAATAGCATTCGATCGTTGGGGTGGCGGGGCTCGTAGATGCCGTCCTCATCAATGATGATGGTACCGACGAGGCCGCAGAACTCGATCAGCGTATCCCAATCGCGACCATTGCGGGCGAGCCGCGACACCTCGATCGCCAGTACCGCGCCGACGCGACCTTCGCAGATAGCCGCCAGGAGTTTCTCGAAGCCCGGACGGCTGACACCAGAGCCTGAACGCCCAAGATCGTCGTCGATAATGGTGACGTCACTCCAGCCAAGATCGCGGGCGCGATCGGCCAGGCCATATTGGCGGCGCCGGCTCTCCGGGTTGTTGGCGAGTTGGTCCGCTGTCGACTGGCGCACATAGACATATGCACCGCGCGCAAAATGCTCAGGCAAGATCTTCATGGTCTGCCTCCTTCACTTGACCCGCCGCTTCCCTGAGCAGGGCCGAAATCAGCGGAAGGAGACGTTCCTGCGCACCGAGGGGAAAGACTTTTACCGGCATCACGGGAGAGAACAGGTCTAGTTGTCGCGGCTTGCGCGGTTGCCTTTGCTGCATGGTCGTCTCCTCCACGACGCGAATCGTCGCGGAGCGATTTTAGGCAGTCATCGATCTCACGACGCAGATCGCGAAGGCACGCGAGCGAAAAACGTGGCATCTCCACTATCGCCATGGCCGACGCAGGTTCCTCGGTCATCCACACCGGCACCAGCGCCAGGCTGCCGTCAGGTTGGCGCCCCACATAAGCGGCCTCCCCGCAATAACGCTGCCTGCCAACGACAACGATCTTCTCGCGGAAGCGAGGGTGAAACGCATAGCGGACCTGCACCTCGCCACCGCTTCGCTGATATTGGGCATTATGAGCCCCGTTCGACGGGCACCGGAAAAAGCCATATTGCGACCGCGCTGGCGGTCGAGGCCGTGCGCGCCGGCAAGGCGGTCTACTTCATCCCGCTTGCCGATCTGATCACCCAGYTTGCCAAGGCCGAACGCGAAGGCACGCTGAGGGAGAAGATCCRCTTCCTCACCCGGGCCTCGCTGCTGGTCGTCGACGAGATCGGCTACCTGCCGGTCACGCCTGGCGGTGCCAACCTGTTCTTCCAGCTCGTCAACGCCCGCTACGAAAAAGGCGCCATGATCCTCACTTCCAATCGCGGCTTCGCTGAATGGGGCGAGGTCTTCGGCGATCCGGTCGTCGCCACCGCGCTGCTCGACAGGTTGCTCCACCACGCCGTCGTTATCCAGATCGAGGGTTCCAGCTATCGCATGCGTGAGCACGCGGCGCTCGTGCCCGAAAACGTGCGCAACGGCGCCGCGTTCAATCCACCGCCGCAAAAGCGGCGCGGCCGACCCCCGATGAAGGGAAAAACCGATCTCGAACACGGCTGATCACCGCGCCTTCCCGAACCGCCAACCTAGGGAATTTTGGGCGCCCACATCTGGGGAAAGTTCGGTGCCCGTTGACAGTCAGGAATGCTTCGCGGTCGGCGAGGATAAGCTCAGCGACGTGTTCAATTTCCTGGGCGAAGGACGGATGGTCTTTGCAGCCCGCGCTTAGGGCAGCGTGAAACCTACGTGATTTACATAAGTTGTCATAAGGGTCTTACCAGGAGATCCGTGTGCATAGAAGTGTGATCGCTTGCTCGTTGCTGGCCCTGACGGTCGCGCTTCCCGCGTGCCATTCGAAGCCTGACAATACGTCCCAGACAACCGAAGCACCGCCGATCAACATCGACCAGGTGCGCTGGAATGATGGGGCTGTCCGGCAGTTGCGCGATGCAATCAGCCGCCGTGCCGCGCATGGCCTCGACCGGGTGCGGTTCGCTGTGGATGGCCAGCCCGGCAATGCCGAAGGCGACCGCGCCCTGACGCAAAGCGCGTTGCGTTACGCTTCGGCGCTAGCCCGCGGGGCGTCAGATCCTGCCAAGCTCTATGACGTCTATACCATCACCCGGCCCAATCCGAACCTGCTGAATGGTCTGGGTGCAGCTCTCAAGGAAGGCAATCTGGACAAATGGCTCGATGGGCTGGCTCCGCAGGACGACGGCTACCGCGCGCTGTCCAGGTCCTATCTCGCGCTGCGCAAGCAGGGCAGCGCGCCCGCCTCCACGATCCCCGACAAGGGCGAGCCGCTGAAGCCTGGCGCCACTGACGCGCGGGTTCCCGCGATCGCGCGCCAGCTTGTCGCCTCCGACTACCTCAATCGCTCTGCTGCGCGAGGAAACACCTACAACCCCACAATGGTCCGCGCGGTGCAGCGCATGCAGGCCGACTACGGAATCAAGCCGGATGGCGTCATCGGCGCTGACGCTCTCGAAATCCTCAACCTGTCGGACGCGGATCGGGCCCGGACGATGGCCGTGGCGATGGAGCGGTTGCGCTGGCTCGACCGCAGTCCCGCCCCCACGCGCATCGACGTCAACGTTGCCGCGGGACGCCTGCTCTACTGGCGCGACGGTAAGGTCGCCGACAGCCGCAAAGTGGTCGTCGGTGAGCCTGAGAACGAGACACCGCAGTTGGGATCGCCGATCTATCGCCTCGTCGCCAACCCAACGTGGACAGTGCCGCGCTCGATCCAGAACAAGGAGATCGCCGGCAAGGGGAGCGCCTACCTTGAGCGCAATAACATGGCATGGAAGGATGGCTGGGTTGTCCAGCAGCCTGGACCGAAAAATTCACTCGGCCTCGTGAAGTTCGACATGAAGAACGAACACCAGATCTACCTGCACGACACGCCCGCCAAGCAGCTCTTCCAAGAGGTCCAGCGTCAGCGCAGTCACGGCTGCGTGCGCGTAGAAGATGCTCTGGGGTTCGCCGAGATGCTTGCGAAGAACGAAGGCGTACTCGACGAATGGCACAAAGCTCGTGCGACCGGCGAAGAGACGTTCGTCAAGCTGCCGCGCGAGATTCCCGTGAGGTTGCTCTACCAGACTTTGGTGCTCGGTGAGGATGGTGAGCCCGTCATCCGCTCTGACCCCTATGGTTGGAATGACCCCGTGGCCGCTGCCCTAGGCTTTTCGTCGCGTCAAGGTTATCGCCTGCGTACCTCTGGGAGCGACGTAGGGCCTTAAGCTACTTTCGAAAAAGGATCGCCCGCATGCGGATGTTGGCGATCCTACGCTACTGGTCGATTGATGCCTTTTCCGTCGTCTGGAGCTTCATTCTCTCCGGTATCATCCATGAATGACCAGAAGCCACCGAAGCAGCCTTCGTCCGGACGTAGAAAGGCCGCCCATAAACGGGCGGCCTTAACCTTGTCATGCAATGCTGTGCTTCAACGCGCTCATTTTATCGTGACCTTCTTTGACGGATACGAACGCCTTTTCTACAGCGGAGCGCGAAGACGGTTCCAGCTCACTGTCGCGCAGCGCGTCTTCGAACTTGGCTTTGATGTGGTCTTCACCACGCTCGACTTCCTGGATGATCGCTTTGTCGTCTTTGCCAGTAATAGCCTGCTTCAGGTCCATAAACGTGCGGTGAGCGGCGGCGAGGAAGCTGCTGTCGTCCTCAGGGGTTCCACCCAATCGGCGAACTTCGGCCTGAAGGTCGGTCGCCGCCGCGCTGCGGTCGCGCGCGAACTCAGCGAACATCGTAGCGAACTGGGTGCTCTCAGCATCCTGGGCAGCGTCCTCATAGCCCTTCATGCTATCGAGGGTCGTTTTGATCAGGCCGTTGAGCGTTGAGATCGTGCTTTGCGTGGTCATAATGTTATCCTTCTTGAGAGTTGCTTTAACCATCAGCCGGCAAACTTGATCCCTTCGAAGCGAAACATCCTATAGCCTGGCTTTGATGCGACGGTCGGCGACACCTTGATCGGACAGTTGCTACTGTTGAACCGGACCCACCTGTAGCCTTAATGGATGACTCCGTTAATCCAGACTTGCCGTATCAAATTACCCCGCATCGATAAGTGACAAGGTGTGGTGGGGATCGGGCCAATTCGGAACTGTCAGCGTCGTGACAGGGCCAGCAGCACGCCGTTCATGAACAAAGGGTATTCTTGTCGGGCAGCGTCTGCCGAGGAACGCCCTGGCGCATCTTCGGCGCCGGACTGGATGAGATATGGAACCAGGCACATCGCGGCCGTTTTGGTTCTTGCCTGCCCGCTTCCGAGAGCGGGCCCATCCAAATGACAGGAGCGTTCATGACCGACCGCCTCGCACTGCAAGATCCTCGCACACAGTATCCGCAGCCCCCGTTTCCAGAACAGCCGCAGACGGCGCCCGGCGTTGCCGCGGAAATGGACCCCAAGCCTGATCATGGCGAGGACAGCTATGTCGGGGCCGGCAAGCTCAAAGGACGAAAGGCTCTCATCACAGGGGGCGATTCCGGTATCGGGCGTGCTGCTGCAATCGCTTTCGCGCGCGAAGGTGCAGATGTCGCCATTGCCTACCTGCCTGACGAGGAAAAGGACGCGAAGGAAGTCCTTGCCCTCATCGAAGCTGAAGGCCGCAAAGCCGTGGCTTTGCCCGGCGACATTACCGACGAGGCCTGGAGCAAGCAGCTGGTCGAGGACGCAGTGAGCGGACTTGGCGGCCTGGATATCCTGGTCATCAATGCCGGTCGCCAGCAATTTCGCGAGAGCGTTGCCGAGGTCAGTTCGCAGGATTTCGACAAGACCCTCAAAACCAATCTCTACGCATTGCACTGGATTGCCCAGGCTGCCGTTCCTCACCTGCCCGCGGGCGCATCAGTCATAACGACGGCGTCGGTTCAGGCCTATGAGCCGTCCGATATTCTGCTGGACTATGCCACGACCAAGGCGGGCATCGTCGCCTATACAAAGGCACTTGCAAAACAATTGATCGAAAAAGGCATTCGGGCCAACGTCGTGGCCCCTGGTCCGTTCTGGACTGTGCTGCAGCCTAGTGGTGGCCAGCCTCAGGAAAAGGTCGCCAAGTTTGGCGAGCAGACCCAGTTCGGTCGTCCCGGGCAGCCGGTCGAAATTGCGCCCGTTTACGTGCTCCTCGCTTCGCAGGAGGCCAGTTACATCACGGGAGAAGTCTATGGCGTGACCGGCGGCGCCGGCATCGCTTAAGATATCCTGGCGGCCCGGCCCTTCGCCGGGTCGCCAGTTAGAACTTGTGAATGATACCGAATGCGAGACGCACGTGGGGTGTCGCGGAATTAAGCCCGCTCACACATTGCACATCGAGTTGAGTCGTCTCTTTGATCCGCCACGCAAGCGATAGGGCGGCGCTGGCCATGGTCGCCGCATCATGCCGGGTATCGGAACCTGCCGATCGGGCGCAAGCCATTCTTCCCGACGTCAAGATGATCTACACCACGGGATACACCCGCAACGCTGTGGTTCATAACAGTCAGCTCGATCCCGGCACCGAATTCCTCGCAAAGCCATTTGGCATTGACCGGTTGGCCGCCAAGGTACGGGCTGTGCCGGACCAGACCTAAAACGCAGTGGGCCCGAAACCCGCTCGAATGTCAGCTATCCTTATGGTTCGGCGGCGAACCGGACATTCGTCTTTCGGCCCGTCGTGCGGGGTTCCTGGAACGATCTTCAGTGCTCCAGGAATGGCAGGTGTTGGATAGGGACCTGCCATTTCCGGCGCGGCCCGCGAACGGCAGTTTTGTCCCAGGCCGCGTCATTCATCGTAGTGTGTGACAAACAGGCGATTTCCGTCACCGGCGCTCGTTAGCGTATATCTGGGTCCGTTTTATGTGACGCCCCCATGCCGCCTTTTCTCCTGCCGAAAGCGTGCCGCGCAGCGCTACGATATGATCGTGTAGCGGCTCGTAATGCGGCCAGTCGAAGGATAATCCCGCCTTCTCGCCGGCGACCCAGCGCACTGTTGCGGGAATACCGTCCAGGCCTTCCAGGCGAAGGGTTACCATCTTTGCGGGAGCGACCCGCTGGCCCCTGGTCACCAAGCAGCAGCCGCCCCGCGACAGGTTGGAGACGTGTCCGGCGATCTTGCTGCGTGATGTTCGGCAGACGGCCGTGGCCGCAATCGCCTCGCGCGGAAACTGTCTTTCATCGCTCTTGCCGGCCGCCTGGTTCACGTGTCACCCCCCGTAAGGCCTATGTGCGCCAGCGGTGTAAAGGATCGGTGAACGGCGCCTTTTCCGCGCAGGCTCGGCACTCCCCGGCTGTCAGGGCGCGGCGGTAACCTTGACAGTCTGGTTGTTGAGGACAGCGCGGCCGTAAGCGGTCAGGAACGCGATGTCGGCAGCATCCCACGCCGATCTTGGCCATTGCCGCTTCCTGCGCCATGCCGGTCGCATCGACCAGATGCCATTCGCCGCCCAGAAACACCTCCGCCACCGCGTGAAAATCCTGGGGCTCGACGCCGAGCGCATAGACACTGGCCATACGCGCCGGGATACCAGCGGCTCGCACCAGGGTGATCAGAACATGGGCATAGTCGCGGCAGATGCCCTGCCGGCGGATAAAAGTGTCGGCGGCGGTCGTATCCGACGTACTGGCGCCCGGCACATAGCTGAGGTGGCCATGGACCCAGTCGCGCATGGCAATGACTTTCTGGCCGCCCTCCAGACTATCGAATTCAGCGCAGACGAAGGACTGGAACTGGTCAGAAGGACAATAGCGCGAGGGCATCAGATATTGCACGGTTTCGCCCGGCAACTGGTGGGGCGGGATCGCTGGCAGCGCCAGGCAATCGTCAAGGATCCGGTTGATCGAGACAGTCGCCTTGTATTCGACACGCAGTTCGCTGCCGACGCGCACCCAGATCCGCTCCCCGATCATATCGTGCGCGGCGACACGCGCGAAGTGATCCGTCTCGGACAGGTCGATGTGCGCTTCCTCGATCGATTGCTCGGGGATCGCCGCGGCTTCGAGCTGCAAGAGGACGTCTGTCGGCCGGTCGAACCGATAGTCGAGCTGGGCATGGATGGCGATCTTCATCAGGATCCTTCGCGTAACAGGGCGCAGCCCTGCACGACGCGCGGGATGGCTCTCACGAAACACGCCCTTGCTTCCTACGTTCCTGCCGGCGCACCGCGCCGGTCGCGAAAACGTCGCCCCTTCGTTTCCGAAGCGCAGCGCCTATCTCTGGGACCATGTTGAGAAGCTTTATGGTAGCGGCCCGGGACCGGGAGCGTCTTGGTGAGGTCACCGGGGTCCTGGCGCGCTATGGCCTCGATACGGCGATCGACCGGCTCGGCCTGGGCAGCAAAGATGCCCTTTCGGGCGAGGCAGCGGCGCTGCCCGCACGCACGCGCCTGGCGCTGGAGGAATTGGGTCCCACCTTCGTCAAGCTCGGGCAAATTCTCGCCACGCGCAGCGATCTTCTTCCTCCCGACTGGATCACCGAATTGGAGCGGCTTCACAGCCAGGCGGCGAAAATGGTGCGGCCCGCCATCGAGGAGGCTTTGGGAGAACCTGTCGGCAAGGCATTCGCCGCGTTCGATCCCGAGCCGCTTGCCGCCGCTTCGATGGCGCAGGTCCACCGCGCCCACCTGCCCGATGGTCGCGCCATCGTCCTCAAGGTCCGGCGGCCCGGCATCCGTCCCCGCATGGAAGCGGATCTGCGCCTCATCGCCCAGTTCGCGGCGGTACTCGAGCGGGCCAGTGCGGAAATCCGGCACTTTGCTCCCACCGCGCTCGTCCAACAGCTCGCTTCCGCAATCCTGGAGGAACTCGACTTCACCAACGAGGCCCGTAATGCCGACCGCCTGCGCGCCGACCTCGCCGGCAACGCGCAGGTCGTCAGTCCCGGGATCCACTGGGAATGGACGTCGGAAACGCTCCTTGCCATGGATTATGTCGAAGGGGTCGCGCCGCGCTCGGCAGAGGCGCTCGTGCCGGCGGGCATCGATCCCCACGTGATCGCATCTCTCGGCGCTCAGGTCGTGCTCGACATGGTCCTTCTCACCGGCCGGTTCCATGCCGATCCCCACCCCGGCAATCTCCTGTGCTTGCCCGGAAACCGCCTCGCCTTGCTGGATCTAGGCCTCATCGGCCACGTCAGCCCCCGGCGCCGGGAAGAGCTTTTGCGCTTCGTCCAGGCCATCAATATCGGGGATCCGCAAGCCCTGGCGGAGACGCTCGCCCTGTGGTCCGCCGGTGAGAGCCCGCCTCGCGAGCGGCTCCTTTTGGCGGCCGAACAGCTTGTCGCCCGCCATGGCGGCACGCGCCTGGTGCTCGCCACCCTGGTCAACGATTTTTTCGCGCTCATGCGGCAGGAGCGGCTGACCGTTCCGCCCGACCTGCTCCTCATCTTCAAGGCACTGGTGACGATCGATGGCGTCCTCGCCAACATCGCCCCCGGCTTCGACCTGACCCTTGCCCTGCGACAGGCTGCAGTGCGCATCGTTGCCTCGCGGCTCGATCCCGCTGCCTGGACCCCGGTACTCCAAGGTCTGCTGCTCGAGATCACAAGGATCGGGCAGGATGGCCCGCGGCTGCTGAGGCTGATCATCGAGCGGCTGGAGCGCGATCAGTTCATCCCTCCGCAGCGTGGGGGCACGGAGATCGCCGCAGCTGGGCGGTGGATCGCGGGTGCCATTGTCGCAGGATCACTCATCCTTGCGGCGGCTGTCGCGCTTTTCTAAGGCGCCCCTGATGGAGGCTTGCCGCTCCGCGGCTGCCTTTTCAGGCGGCCGAGAGGCGGTCCTCGATCACGCGGAGCAATTCGCGATGGTCGACCGGCTTCGAGAGAAAGACAGCATCGTCGGGCAGCGCGCCTTGCTCAGGCCGGATGGCGCCTGAGGAAACGATAAGAGCGATCGGAGGATAGGCATCGCGAATATAGCGCGCCAGGCGCAAGCCATCCATCGATCCCGGCATCTGGATATCGGTGACGACAATCCGGATCGAGGGCAGCGCCTGCAGGACCTCAAGAGCTTCGGCGGCGTTGGAAGCCTCCTCGACCGCATAGCCCTCGCCCTCCAGGAGATCGACAAGGATCATCCGGAGCACCGGCTCGTCATCGACAACCAAAACATGTTGCCTATCGGCCATCATGCAATCCTCGGTGATACAGCAACACATAGCCCCGCTTTCCTATGAACGGCGGCAGGGGGGCATGGTTCACAGACAGGGCGGCAAAAGCGCAGAATTCTTTCTGATTTTCGACGAACTGTGACGCTTGCGCCCGCGCCTATGGACGGGCATCCTCGGCGGCGGCGATCACTGGATCGCGTGGCCCGTCAGGAAAGCCTCGGCGCAACGTATCTGTTTGACGACCTCGTCCAGGGACAAGCCAAGCCGTGTCGCCACCGTTCCGACGGCCAGTCCATTATGGCGATGCAGGCAGTAGACGCGGCTGGTGAGATGCGGGAGCAAGCTGATCAGGTCCCAATCATCGGGCGCAACCTGGGACTGTCTCGGCTGCGGCATGAGGCGGTCGATCGCGATCTGGACGTGCATCGCCGCATCCTCGTTGACGCCGTCCACCAGGGCCAGCGCGCGCTCCAGCAGGCGCAGCGCTTCGTCGACCCTGCATTCCCGGTCGGCCTCGTCCATGGCCCGCTCCCTTCTTTTCTGGCTCCGTGCTTCCTGTGTCCACGCCGTCAGCCGAGCTGGGCCGCATGGCGGGCTTCTGCGAGATCAAGCTCCCGAATGAGCTTGCGCGCAAGCTCGCTGCCGAGTTCCCGTTTGCGGACCATGCGAAAGATCTGGCTCCGTTCCGCTTTGAGCGCGGCGATGCGCAGGCGCCGTTCGATCGCCTCCCCTCGCCGCATCTCGGCATTTTCCTCGCGTGTCCCCACCCGGCTTTCGATCCGCTCGCGGTAACCGTCCATGATCCGCGCGGCAGCGGACACATAAAGATCGGCATCCGCGCGGCCCTCGGCCAGTTCGTGCTGGACCTCCTCGATCCGGGCAATGGCCGCTTCGGCCGCCTTGACGCGCGCGGCATCTTCGGCGCTCTGCTGGTCATGCTCGGGCGGCATGCGCAGGCCCCGCAGCACGACGGGAAGGCCAAGGCTCGCGACGAGCAGCGAGACTATGATGACGCCCATCGCCAGGAAAATGGCGAGGTCGCGTCCCGGGAAGGGTGACCCATCGCTGAGCACGAGCGGGAGCGTGAGCACGCCCGCAAGCGTGATAGCGCCGCGCACGCCGGCAAAGGACATCGCCGCGACAATACGCCAGTTCGGGGTCGATTGCCCTTCGCCCTGCCGGAAGAAACTCAAGCGGAACGACAGCCAGACCCAAAGGAAGCGCAAGGCGGCCAGTCCAAGATTGATCGCAAGCACATAGACGCCGAGCCACCAGGGTTCATGGTGACCGGTAAGGCGCACCGTCTCCGCCGCGCCCGCGAGAATAGCCGGGAGCTGTTCACCGAGCAGCACGAAGATGACACCATTGGCGGTGAACTGGATGACGTCCCACACCGTGTTGCGGCGGATGCGCGTTGAGGCGGCAAGTTCGCCGCTTCCCTCTACGAAACCCATCGTTAGGCCTGCGGCCACCGCGGCCAGGATCCCCGAACAGTGCAGATGTTCGGCAACAAGATAGGAGCCGAAAGGCAGAAGCAGGCTGATGAGGATCTGCGCCCCGCCCTCTTCGCCATAGCGCCGCGACACCCAGTTCTTGGCGTGCGAGACGAGCCAGGTCAGACCCGAACCGACCGCCAGCCCGCCCAGCGCGACCCACACGAAGTTGATGGCGGCCTGGTGGAGGGAAAAGGCGCCGGTCAGCGTCGCTGCGATGGCAAAGCGCAAGCAGACGAGGCCCGAGGCGTCGTTGAGCAGCGACTCCCCTTCCAAGATATGCATCATCCGCTTGGGAATGGGCACGCGCTGCGCGATCGCCGAAACGGCGATAGGGTCCGTCGGCGAGACGACCGCCGCCAGCGCGAAGGCGACGGCAAGCGGCATGGCCGGGATCATCCAGTGGATGAAAAAACCCATCCCCACGACCGTCGCCACCACGAGGCCCAAGGCCAGTTCGACGATCGTCTTGCCGTCCTTGAACAGTTCCTCGCGCGGGATGCGCCAGCCATCCAGGAAGAGCAGCGGCGGCAGGAACAGGAGGAAGAATATCTCCGGGTCGAGCGTGACCCGCCAGTCCGCGGCCAGCCCAATGAGCGCGCCAAGTCCAATCTGAAACAACGGCCGGGGCAAGGGCAAGGGCAGCATTCGGGACAGAATGCCGCTCAGGATCACCGCGAGCAGCAAAAGCAAGACGATCGAGATGACTTCCAACAGGGTTCCTCTATCTTAGCGCCAGGCAGGCTCAGCGCTTACGGACGAATTCGGCGCGCAAAACGAGGCCCTTGATGCCCTCGTAGCGGCAATCGATTTCCTGGGCGTCGCCGGTCAGGCGAATGGACTTGATGAGAGTGCCGCGCTTGAGCGTCTGGTTGGCGCCCTTGACGGTAAGGTCCTTGATCAAGGTGACGCTGTCGCCATCGGCAAGGACATTGCCTACGGCATCGCGCACTTCGACCGCATCGCCCGGGTCTACCGCGCGCGCCTTCGCATCCTGTGGGCTGATCCATTCGCCGGATGCTTCGTCATACACATAGTCGTCCGAACTGCTCATCATCATCCCTTAGTTCACTGCGGCAGCGTCGCGCCGGCCTCTTCCTGGTCATACAGCAACGACGGCACGGTCCCGGCCGAGCGACCCGACTTCGTCTCACGCAGGCGCACTCCGCGTCCAACCCCGCTGCTCGGCGCGTTCTCGCCGAGCAGTTCAATGCCGGCACTTTCAAGCGCGCCGATCACTTTTACCAAGGTGTCGACCACGCCGCGTACCTGCCCCTCCGAGGCTTCCATGCGCTGGATGGTCGGCAGCGAAAGCTGCGCGAGCTGGGCGAGTTGGCGCTGGTCAATCCCGAGAAGGGCGCGAGCCGCACGCATCTGTTGCGAAGTGATCATACGCCCTCATGACGTATGAAACATCAAATTGCAATCTTATCAATCACGGATCATGTGTAATAAGGCTTACGAAACCAGACTCTCAAGGATCGACCATTGGCCTCCCAGGACTTCCCATCGCTTTCGCGCCTCAAGCTTCCAGCTCGCTGCATCGCAATCTGGGCACCGCGCCCCTGATCGAGCATGCGCTGCGCCGGGGAGAGGGCGTGCTTTCGCGCGACGGGGCCTTCGTCGTCGCCACGGGCAAGCATACGGGCCGTTCGGCGCAGGACAAGTTCATCGTCAAGGATGCCGAGACCGAGGCGGCGATCTGGTGGGGCAAGACCAATGTTCCCATGTCGCCCGAGCATTTCGCGGCGCTCAAGCAAGACTTCCTGAGCGCCCTGGGCGCGAAGGACACCGTCTTTCTTCAGGATCTCTTCGGGGGCTCGCAGAGCGAGCATCGCATTGCAGTACGGGTCTACACCGAGCTTGCCTGGCACAGTCTCTTTGTTCGGACCCTGCTGGTTCGTCCCAGCAGAGATGAGTTCGCGACATTCGTGCCTGAATATACGATCATCGACCTGCCGAGCTTCCGGGCCGATCCTGAACGCCATGGCTGCCGCAGCGAAACCGTGATCGCGGTCAATTTCGCGCAGAAGCTCATTCTGATCGGCGGCACGGCCTATGCCGGCGAGATGAAGAAGTCCGTCTTCAGTCTCCTTAATTACTTGCTGCCCAAAAAGGGGGTGATGCCGATGCATTGCTCGGCCAACATTGGCCCGAGGGTGACACAGCCGTATTCTTCGGCCTTTCCGGTACCGGCAAGACGACCTTGTCGGCCGATGCGAGCCGCACGCTGATCGGCGACGACGAGCATGGCTGGTCGCACAGCGCCATCTTCAACTTCGAGGGCGGCTGCTATGCCAAGGTGATCCGTCTGTCGCCCGAGGCGGAGCCCGAGATCTACGCCACTACCCGCCGCTTCGGCACGATCCTCGAAAATGCGGTGATCGATCCTGAAACGCGGGTCATCGACCTGGATGATGACAGTCTCGCCGAAAACAGCCGGGCCTCCTATCCGATCGAATTCATACCCAACGCGTCGGCCGACAATCTAGGGCCTGTTCCCCGCAACATCATCTTCCTGACAGCCGATGCCTACGGCGTCCTGCCCCCAATCGCGCGACTAACGCCCGAGCAGGCCATGTATCATTTCCTCTCGGGCTACACGGCGCGCGTGGCAGGCACCGAAATCGGCGTGACCGAGCCAACCGCAACCTTCTCCACCTGCTTCGGCGCGCCTTTCATGCCGCGCCATCCGTCCGTCTACGGCAATCTGCTCAAGGATCGCATCGCGCGAGGTGACGTCAAATGCTGGCTCGTCAATACGGGCTGGACCGGCGGGAGCTACGGCACCGGAAGACGCATGCCGATCAAGGTGACGCCCGCACTTCTCAATGCCGCGCTCGATGGCAATCTCGACGGCGTCACCTGCCGGATCGATCCGATCTTTCGGTTTCAGGTTCCCGTCGCCGCGCCCGAGGTCGACGACACCATCCTCGACCCGCGCGAAACGTGGGCGGACAAGGCTGCCTATGACGCAACCGCGGCCAAGCTTGCCCGCCTGTTCGCCGAGAATTTCGTGCAGTTCGAGGATGCCGTCGATCTCACCGTCCGCAATGCCGGGCCGCGCGTCGAACTTCACGCCGCCGAGGCGTGATCGCCAACGTCTCGATAAGGGAACGGGCGTTCCAGCCTGCTTGTGCTATGATAAGGACTATGACCACCGCGATTCCACACGCTTTCGAGATCGGCATCGATCCTTCCGACATCGACTTCATGGGTCATGTCAACAATGCCAGCTACCTCAAATGGGTACAGGATGCCGTACTCGATCACTGGCGCTCGCTCGCACCCAGGGAGGCCGTCGCGGCCCATCTCTGGGTCGCGCTCAAGCATGAGATCACCTATCGGCGTCCGACCTTTCTGGACGACCGCGTCATCGCCACGGTCCTGCTGGAAAAGGTTCAGGGCGCGCGCGCCTTCTACGATACAGTGATCCGCCGAGGCGAAGAGGTGCTCGCGGAAGTGAAGTCGAGCTGGTGCTGCGTCGATGCGGCCACCCTTCGTCCCGCCCGTCTGGCGCGGGAGGTGATCCAGCACTTCTTCACCGCCGATCCGCCTGGCGCTTCGACTTGAACATAGCTGCCCACCAGCCCGTCTGGGGGCATCCAAACCGAATACTGAGCTACCGGCACGCCTGTTCGCCGGAGCGCGATCGGGAGTTTACGAAACGCAAGCGGGGGGCCACGACTGTGCAACTTACGGCAGGCAAGAGTGTCGGGCGTGCCTGAGGCTCCGTCTCCGCCTTTGCTCGCCGAGGTCCAGTTCCGCGCGGCAGCGCAGGCTCTGCCGGGCCATGTCTGGACCGCAACGTCCGCCGGCGCGGCCGATTGGTTCAATGACCCGCTCTTGTCCTATACCGGACGCACACCGGACGATCTGCTCGGGGACAAGTGGCTCTCGATCGTCCATCCCAATGATCGCGCGGGCGCGGCGCAATGCTGGAAACAGGCGGTCGGCTCCGGCGCGATCTATGATGCCGAGTTTCGTCTTCAGCGCGAGGACGGCGCCTGGATCTGACACCAGGTTCGAGCCACCCCGATCCGCGATGTGGACGGCGCCATTGTGCGATGGGTCGGCAGCACCATTGACTGCAACCAGCAAAAGCTTGTGGAGCTTGCGGCCGATCGCGACAGACTATGGTCGCTCTCACGCGACCTGATGCTGGTATGCACCTTCGACGGTGTGATCACGGCCATCAACCCGAGCGCTACCACCATGCTGGGATGGAGCGAGGATGAGATGGTCGGACGGCCGCTTGCCCAGTTCATCCATCCCCAGGACATCGCGGCGACCGCCGCCCAGGTCGCAAAGCTGGCGGGCGGGACAGATACTTTGTCGTTCGAAAACCGCTACCGGGCGCGCAGCGGTGACTATCACCTTCTGGCCTGGACGGCGGTCCCCGCGGCCGACCGTATCCACGCGGTCGGCCGCGACGTAACCGCCGAACGGGAGGTTGTCCGCGACCGAGAGAGGATCTGGGCACTCTCGCCCGTGCTCAAGCTCGTCACCGACCGACACGGCATCATCGTCGACGTCAATCCGACCTGGACAAAAGTGGTGGGCTGGACGCGAGAGGAATCCCTCGGCAAGCGCAGCACCGAGTTCATCGTGGGCGACGACATGGCCTGGGCCGAGCAGATCGACAGGCTGGCCTCCGGAATCCCGCTCGAGGAATATCGCACCGTTCTCCTTGCCCGTGACGGTGCCAATCGCCTGATCCAGTGGACGACCGTTCCGGATGCGGGGAAACTCTATGGCTTTGGCCGCGACATAACGGCCGAAGTCGAAGGCGCGAAGGCGCTGAACGAAGCCGAAGAAGCCCTGCGCCAAGCGCAGAAGATGGAAGCGGTCGGACAGTTGACCGGCGGCATCGCCCATGACTTCAACAATCTGCTGCAAGGCATCAGCGGCAGCCTCGACATCATGCGGCGCAGGATTGCCCAGAACCGACTGGGTGACATAGACCGCCTGATCACAATGGCGTCCGACGCTTCGGCCCGCGCTGCGGCGCTGACCCATCGGCTGCTCGCCTTCTCCCGTCGTCAGCCCCTCGATCCCAAGCCGGTCGCGATCAACAGCCTTATCCACTCACTCGAAGACATGGTTCGCCGCACGCTCGATGCGGGCATTTCGCTTCGTCTCTCGCTGGCGTCCGATCTGTGGACCGCGAAATGCGATCCGAACCAACTCGAAAATGCGCTGCTCAATCTCGTAATCAACGCGCGAGATGCGATGCCCGCGGGCGGAACGCTGACCATCGCGACCCGCAACGCGACGCTCGAGACCCCGCTCTCCGAACAGGGTGCAGAGCCCGAGCGCTATGTCGTATTGGCGGTTACCGACACCGGGGTCGGCATGGACGCGGAAACGGTCCGGCGCGCCTTTGAACCGTTTTTCACCACCAAGGCCATGGGCCAGGGCACTGGTCTGGGCCTCTCCATGGTCTATGGCTTTGCCAGGCAATCCGAAGGCCACGCCGCCATCGACAGCGCCCTGGGCGACGGAACGACCTTCCATCTCTATCTCCCCTATCATGCCGCCGCGCTCGAACCGGCGGCGGCGCCCGATGGACCCTGCCTGACAGCTGTCGCGGAAGTGGGCGAGGTGGTGCTGGTGGTGGAAGACGAAGCCCTCGTGCGGACTTTGGTGGTCGATCAGCTTATAGAGCTGGGCTATCATGTGCTCCAGGCAGCGGATGGACCCGAAGGCGTGGATATCCTCAAGTCGTCGCAGGTCATCAACCTGCTTCTCACCGACATAGGGCTTCCGGGTATGAACGGACGTCTGGTCGCGCAAGCGGGCCGGTCCTGCCGCCCCGATCTCCCGATCCTGTTCATGACGGGGTATGCGGAGACGGCGACGCAGGCCGCCGGCTTTCTCGAGCCAGGCATGGGTCTGATCACCAAGCCATTTGAAATGGATGTTCTTGCCCAGCGGGTGCGCGAAACGATGACCCAGGCGTCTTTGCGGGCCGAGGCACCAAGTTGTCCCGCGAAGGCGCAAATCTGAGCCCACCTGCGACAAGTTAACCGGAATTTAGCCGCCCGCGGGGCAAGTCTCGCGGGGAGGTATCATGAAGCGCAGGATTGCCATCGATCAGATTGAAGCTGGAATGTATCTGGTCGGATTCGAAGGCTTTTGGCTCCTCCACCCCTTCTGGCGCACAAAATTTGTGCTCACCCAGGCTGATGTCAGCGAAATCCGGGCGTCGGGCGTGAAGGCCGTCTTCATCGACGACGAGAAAGGCGCCGCTCCGATCTGCGTCACCGCGCCAATACCCCCCGCCCCTCTCACGCCGCCGCCCGCCCCCGCAAAACGCGTGGAAGCTGCGCGTCACTGGCGCTCCTTCCCCGCGCCCTCGCCCTCGCCGCGGCGGCTGATTGTCGATGTCGACGAGGTACAGCGCGCCACCGAAGCGATCCAACGGTCGAAACGGGTGATCATGCGTATGTTCGGCGAGGCGCGCATGGGCAAGGCGGTGGCGCTACGCGACGTCGAGCCCATTGTTGATGAGATCGCGGAATCGGTGATCCGGGACGCTGCCGCGATGATCAAGGTGACCCGCCTCAAGCGCAAGAACGAATATACCTATCTGCATTCGGTCGCGGTCTGCGCGCTGATGATCAATCTTGGTCGCCAGCTTGGCCTGGCGGAAAGCCTGACGCGCGACCTGGGCATGGCCGGCCTGATGCATGACATCGGCAAGATGGCGGTACCGGGCACCGTCCTCGACAAACCGGGCTCGCTGAACAATGACGAGTTCGAGATCATCCGCGCGCATCCGCAAAAGGGGCACGAGCTTCTGCTGATGACCGAGGGCATCTCACCCATCGCCCTCGATGTCTGCCTGCACCATCACGAACGCGTCGACGGCACCGGCTACCCGTTCGGCCTGACCGCGGAGCAGCTCTCGCTTCATGCGCGCATGGGCGCGGTGTGCGACGTCTATGATGCGGTAACCTCCCGGCGCCCCTACAAGGACCCTTGGACGCCGTCCGATGCCCTGGCGAAAATGCTCGAATGGGAGGGCCATTTCGATCCCGACGTGCTCGATGCCTTCATCTCCAGCATCGGCATCTATCCCGTGGGCACGCTCGTGCGCCTGCGCACCAATCGGCTCGGGATCGTCGTCGCCGGCAACGCCCGCGAACCGACCATGCCGGCCGTGCGCGCTTTCTTCTCAACGACGGAGCGCGAGTTCCTGCCGCCCGAAATCGTGATTTGCTCGGCGACCCTGAAAGGCGATGCCGCGATCGGAATCGAAAACGGTGAGGCCTGGTTTGGTCCGCGATGGCCGGTCATCCAGGCGTTCGTGCTCGATAACCGCATGCCGACGGCTGATCTGATCGGAGCGGGCCAAGCCAACATCGCTTCGCCAGGCATGGACCAACGGCGCTTCGCAGCGGGAAATTGATCGTTCTGGGCGACAACCGCCGCCACTGACGCCAACGGCGTCCTCATCGCCAAATCCCGGCGCAAATGTCTGAAGCACAGGTCTGGGGTCTGGGAGTGCCTGCCGTCTATAAGCCGCCCAGATTTCGGCGAGTTTACGTGACGATTGGGGCTCTAGCGTCTAGAGAAGGGCCAGAGAATGCCGTGCGGCATCCGCCAGCATGGCCCGGGGGCAAAGACATGACCGGTACTGCTACGCGCGTTGCAAACCTGGTTGCCCAACAACTGGGTGTCGATCCCGACAAGGTGAGGCCGGAATCCCGCTTCATGGAGGATCTGGGTGCGGACAGCCTGGATGTGGTCGAACTCGTCATGGCGATCGAGGAAGGCTTCGACGTCCAGATTCCGGACGATGATGCCGAGAAGATTGCAACGGTAAAGGATGCTATTCTCTACATCGAAGCCGCGATGGTCTGAGGCACCTGCCGCCACGCTCAGGATCGATGCGGCGGCCCAAGTTTCGACTTAGGCCGCCGCACGCTTCCTTATGGCTTTACGCCGCCACCGCCTCTGTCCCAAGGTCTTTGGGCGCCTGTCGTGAAGCGCGCAGGCGCCAGGCGAGGATGATTAGCAGACCGCCCCCGAGCAGAGCCCAGGCGCCGATAAGCCATGCGACGGACAGGATCGAGGCGATCGGCTGCAGATAGAGCAGGACCAATATCGCGACGCCTAGCCCGACGGTGATCGTGCCGGAAAGGGCGAGGAGCACTTCCCCGCGGATTTCCTTGCGCAGCCGTACTGCCGCGACGATCTCGAGCAGGCCGACCGCTATGGCCCAGGCAGCAACCAGAACCAGCGTCGCCAACGCGTAGCTGACCGTGAATTCCAGCGGCAAGGCTACAAAGAGGCCGGCTGCTACCAGTCCGATCACGCCGCGCAGGACCAAGGCAATCCACCGGTCCTCCTTGTGCGCGGCGCCCTGTATCCCGGCAATCAGCGAGGCAATGCCATCGACGCCAGCAAAGGCGGCAAACAGCATCGTGAAGGCAAAGAGTGCGCCCGCAGGGAAGAGCAGCGCCGCTTTGCCCAGCGCCAGAGCCAGGACACCGCGAACCATCATCCATTTCCAGTTTTGCGCCACCAGCGGAACGCTACGCCAGAGCGAGGTATCGTGCATACCGTCCTCCTTTACTCGCGCCGCTGACCCATGAAGGTCAGCAGCAACTGGAACAGGTTGATCAAGTTGAGATAGAGCGAGAGTGCGCCAACGATGGCGAGTTTGCTTGCCTCTTCCTGCCCGGCATAGGCGTAATACTCGTTCCTGAGACGCTGCGTATCCCAAGCCGTCAGGCCGGTGAACACCACGATGCCCGCGATCGAGAACAGCATCTGCAACGTCGAGGATCCTAGAAACAGGTTGACGATGCTGGCCGCCACGACAGCGAGCAGACCCACCATCAGGATCGGGGCCCAACGCGACAGGTCAGCGCCGGTGGTATAGCCCCAGAGGCTCATCGCCGCGAACACCGCCGCGGCCGTAAAGAAGGCGAGCGCAATGCTCTCGCCCGTGAACATCAGGAAGATGCTTGCCATCGAGATGCCCATGACGCCGGCGAAGACGAAATAGGCTGTCCGGGCCATGGCGGCCGACATCTGATGTAGGCCGAATGATAGCAGAAGTACGAAAGCCAGAGGCGCAAAGATCGCCACCCACTTTAGCGGCGTGCCGAAGATGGGCTCGTACAAGGCCGGCGTGGACGCCACGCCAAACGCGACCAGACCGGTAAGGGCAAGACCAAGCGCCATGTTGCGATAGATGCCGATCATGTGGTTTCGCAGGCCGGCATCGAAGCCCCGGTCGATGGGGCTTGCCCTGCGCTGCGAAGGCATCGTCCGATTGAACAATGAATCCATAGCTCTCTCCATCGATTAAGACGACAGATCGCGCTGGCGCAGCGAGAGGCTTATAGCGAACCGCAACACCGAGCACGCCCGGTGCGCCGGCCTCTCGTTCCGTGCGACAAGCCCGGCCCACGAAACGAAAAATGTGTTTCGGTTTCCGTGGTTTCAAGACCTGAGCCCTGCCTCTACCCGGCTGTGTAAAGGACGCCCGCGAGCGTCACGCAGAACACGGACAGCCACATGAAAATCTGGCTGATGACGTGCATGGCGAGGCCAACCCAGCTGAAGTGCCGCCTGAGCACGGCGGCCGATCCAACGGCAACGAAAAAGACGAGCAGCGCCGACGCGGAAGGTGTGGGATCACGTGGGAGCGTTTCGTCGAACAACGGCAGCAGCCCCAACGCTGAAACGAGAAGCCACGAAAACATAAATGCGAGGTTGCTCGACAGGTCTAGGTCCGCATGCCTAGGATTTTCGGCGGGCTCTCTCTTCTGGAACATTAGATTGCCCGCCCGCAGGCTTGTGAAGAAATCCAAATTCCAGTAAGGAATTGGCTCATATTTGCAGCGGAGGTTGCGGATTTTGTATGTTCGACCTGGACACGTATAATCAGACGAAGGACCTCTCCGGCGGACCGATCGTCACTGTGAAGTACGACGATCCCGTGCGGTACATYGAGGCGGCGACTGATGAGCGCGGCAACGTATCCAAGGCGGGAATGGTTGCATATTTGATCGCTTACGCAGTCGCGGCTGGTGCGCTCGCATATTGGTTTTGGATGTAAGCTCATTTCCTTAGATCGGGGTCAAGAAAGAACCCTTTGTCCTGGCCTTCGCCAACCTCCGATTGAATGCGCACATTGCCTTGCACATTAGCATGTCGCCCGGCCTGAGCTGCGCGGCGGTCTCCATCGATCGCGGCTTTACCTGACGAAATTATGGCTTCGGCTGCGCCCGGATCGCCTAGATTAGGCCCGGCCGGAATCCCGCCAGCACCATGCGGATGATAGGTCGCCCTGACATCGGCTGCGGAGGACACGCCGGTGCGGTGCACATCAACGAGATCAGGCTCGTTCAGGCTTCCACGGATTTCCTCGTAGATCGCTTCACGCTTCTCCGACATCCACCGCTGGACCATCTCATCCCGGACACTGCGCTGATGCTCGGAAAGGTCTGTCGCCCAGATTTCGGGTGCATCCAGACCAGGATTTGCCGCTTGTTGCGCACGGTACCAGTTCGCGAGGTCCTGACTGAGGTTTGTGCTGAGTTGCATGCCATGACTCTCGGCCCAACTGGCGTCGCGAGACAGCTGCTGCGACAATTCCTCCAGCTTGCGCGCGGACTCCTGATATGAGCGCGCGCGGGAGAGAGCGTCCTCAGTGCTCACCGAAGCCGACGACGTCTGCGAGGCGCGACTGAACACGCCGCTCCGGCTGTAGGTGCCATCCGAAGAACTTGCGCCGGTTCCGTTCGAATGTTCGTCGCGTACCCCACTGGAAGCAGTGTTGGAGCTATCGCTGGAATTGGTTTGTCCCGTGGAATGCTGCAGCTGATCTTGTTGTGATCCGCTCTTACCTACGCTTCCTTCAATTCCTGGCAGCAAGCCGGACGCCCGGCGCCCACCTCCGCCTGGACCTGCGGCTGCCGGACCTCCCATACCGGTGGTTATCCTACCGCCCACTTGGTCAGACGTTATTGCACTTCGATCGTGAGTGTCACTGACCCGCTGCGATTGCCCGATCGAAGATCTGTCTTCCAGCCCCTGAGAACTGCTTCCTGTTCTCCGGTCGAACTGTTCGATCGAAGTGTTGGCTTGGCGGCCGCTGCTCGAATCCCATCCCGACGACTGTTCGGTCGAGGTTCCGAATGCGCTGCGATTGGTATGGGTTGAGGTCAGGATGTCGTTTGCGGCGTTTTCATAGGCCTGCGACTGACGGTGCGCCTCGTTCGCCATTTCGCGCCATTCGGCGACGGCGCCCGACGACATTGTCGGCGTGAATGCCAGGCGCGAAATGGCGCCGCCCGTATCGAAGACCTCCTGTCCGTTGCCGAAGCCATTGATCAGCGCGCCATTGTCCTGGCGCCAACTTGTCATCGGCGCGCCGCCCATATAGCTCGGCGCCTTGGTCCACTGGTCGCTCTGCTGCATGTTGGACGTCGAATTTGCCCAGCTGACATTCCCATAGGAATAGTTGCCCGTCGTCTGTTCGAGGGCAGCGGCTTCGGCGGCGTTCTGTGCGGGCGCGAGCATGGACATGGACTGGCCGGCGATAGACATCGCGCCGCGTGCCAGTCCCGCCGCGAGGAACGGGACCGACATCAGCATGAACCCTGCGATCGTCGCAGTCTCACCGTTCACGGCGCCGATGCCTGCGAAAGTGCCGAGCGTAACACCGCCCGATGCGATGCCGGTCGCCGCGGTCTCGGCGCGCGTCATGCATATCATATGCAGGATAACGTAAAGCGGGCCCCAGGCAGCCAGGTAGAAGAAGCCAACAGCGTAGCCCTTGAGCGCGCTCAGCCCGGTTTGCGGCATTAGGAAGAGCGGGAAGATGACCGGGAACATCGCAAAGAACACGACTGTCAGAACGATGTTGAGGATCGGCACCCAGGCCATCGCCTGTTGCGCAATCGAATTGTAGGTGTTGCGGGCCTGTACGTCGGCACGGGTCTGCGCGAACGTGTCGATCGCCGCCGCCCCCGTGCCACCCGCCATGGAGCTGCGCGCCTGCATGAATGCGTTGATCGCAGTGTTCTGCCGCATATAGTCGGCGTAGCTGCTTCCCGACCCCGTGAAAGCCTGGTTCACAATAGGAACATCATGCTTCAGCTTGTCGGCAGCAAGCGCGTTGCTGAGCTTGGGGTAGACCTCTTTCGCCCAGATCGGGGTGTTAGCCTCGATCATGTTGGCCCACTGACCCGAAAGACCTTCATAGGCCTGGCGGCACGTCACGATATAGCTCGTGACCGCGCCGCTGCCGTCCTTTTCCAGCCATTCCTGGGAGCGTGCTTCCGAGCCCGGGCCAATCGCGGCCCAAAGATCCTGCGCCTTCGACAGCTCGGTCAGCGATTTCTGGTTTAGCATGACGTCGCCGAACACACAATTCTTGAAATGCTTCTCGAGATTGGTCGCAAACTCGGCGTCGCGGATTACGAAGTTGCGCGTCGCATCGAACAGCCTCGCGCCATAAACCATGCCGTTGGTCGTGTAATTGAGCTCGCCGGGCATCACGAACACGGTCTCGGCGGTGCGTGTCATCCAATCGCCGATCTGCGTGGTGAAGCTCGCCAGCACGCCCAGTCCCAACGGTACGTTGTCGATCGTCGCCGGCGCGAGCGACGGATTTACCCTGTCTGTTACCTTGATGTCGACGGTCGGCACCATGAGGCACAGGTAGATCGCCGTGGCCTGGAGAAACCAGTTCATCCACGCTTTGTAGTTGAGCGTGAAGGCCACAACGAGAAGCGAATAGATGAGGCCCATGACCATCACGACCCGGAGCAGCGCGCGATAGCCCCCGCCTCCCGACCAAGCCGCTACAGCATTGAAGGTGTTGACCAGATATTCGCCGCCACCGACCGTGAAGACCTCTAGCATCGCCTGTTCCCCGGCTTCAGTTCAGCCCCTGCGAGCTCAGCCCGCGCGAGAAGGTCAGCGCCGAAGCCATGCCCGGCGTCATCGAATTCTGCAGGGTGGACTCCAGCATCATGCTGCGATTGATGAGCTGCATCGTGACCTGCAGCTTGTTGTTGAGCTTGACGTCGCGCTGCGCGTATTTGGCCCGAGCCGCGGCGATCTGCGCCTTCCACTGGGCCGCGGTAGCCTGGTCGAAGGTCTGGTAGTGGACCTGGCTTTGCTCGACCCGGTCCATCATATTGTCGAGCATAGCGGTGAGCAGGTCGACCGCGACGATTTCCGACATTGCCTGGATCTCGCCGGGCGACAGCGAGTAATGCGCATAAGCCTGGACGCTCAGGATCTTGAAGATCGGCACCGTCGCGATGTTCAGAAGCTGCTTTTCCGCGGCATCGAGTGGCTTATCGCTGCGGATCTTGTCGTTCATCGACTGGATCAGCGCTTCGATCCGGGGGCGCAACGCGGACGATGCTGGCACCGACAGCGTCTGCTCGCCGACCTCGTAGCAGTTTTCGTCATTGCATTTGAGGAGCTTCACCGGCGGCGCATCGGCCGTACCATCCAGAAGCGCGGTCACCACGGCGTCTTCGGCCGGGCCGATCATCACGACCTTGCCGCCGACACTCGGATCGTCCGACGGCTTCGTGATTACCGTACCCACCAGGGTCATGATGAATTCGGAGAAGCTCTGGTCGAAGGCGCCGAACTTGCCTGCCTTCTTCAAGGCCTCCCAGGTATAGTTATGCGGCTCGCCAACAAGTTGGTCCTTCATCGACGCATCGCTGTTTCCGGCGATCGTGTTATCGCGCTGGTTGCCGTTGTTGCAGCCCTGCCGTGAGGCGGCCCAGTCCGAGAATATGCCCTGGCTGTTGCCGATGGCTTCGCAGATGGTCGAGCGGGTGGTGTCCATCTGCGGCCAGATGCCGCCAACCAGCGCCTGCGCGGTCTCGCAGCTCGAGATGTTCATCTGGTTGAGGAGCTGAGCCTTCTGGCTGAACTCGTCCATCACCTTGCCGATTTCCGGAGAGACGGAGTCAATCGCGAGCTTGAAGGCAAAGCCGAGCGCATTGTTCGCGGTGGCCTTGAGCATCGCCACGATCTCGGAGGCGTTGATGAATGAGAAGGACCCCGAAAAGAGGTCGATGCCGCCGCAGCCTGCTCGAGCGCTTGGCAACTGCAGGTTGAACGGCGACACCGACTTTTGCGGGAAGCGCGTCCAGACATTGCCCATCGAATAGTAGCCGGCCGACTGGCCCTGGAAGGCGCTTGGGCCCGTCACATTGGCCGCACCGCCCGCGTCGTTGAAGAAGCTGTTCATCTGGCCCGCGACATCGGCATGGGCAACGCCCACCAGCGCGAAATGCGATGCCGCCAATAAGGCGGCGCCATGAGAGAGGCGCCGGATCGCCGCCCGTGCCCGTCCGGAACTCTTGCGTGCCATCAGTAGTCACTCCCCACCTTGGTGTTGGTGAGCATGAAGATCCGGTCCATGATCTCATCGGCGCTGAGGATGCCGTACCCGACCGGGATCGTCCGCTTCGTCTGGGTGTCGAACAGGACCAGCGCCGGCGTCTCGTTGCCGGTCAGTCCCATGCGGGCACGCTGGCCCGTGTCGACGACATAGTTGGGAAATTCCTTGTTTGGGCCGCCGTCCATCGAAACCGCCATGACCGCCATCCGATGGCTGTCGGCGACCGAGCGCAGGATCGGCGCGAAGAGCTCGCAGGCGCCGCAGCTTTGCGCATAGAAATAGAAGAGCCCGTAGCGCTGGCTGAGGCTCGTCAGGACGGCATCCCGATCCGCCTTGCGATTGTCGAGCCAGGCTCGTTTGCCGACCGTCGAAACCGGGCGTTGCAGCGTGTAGTCGATGTCGGGATGCTGCCAGAGAGCGCGCTGCCACGTATCGGCGAAAGTCGAGGCCCGGTCGAGCTGCTCGCGCTGGAAGCGCACATAGGCGATGACATTCTCTTCGGAGGGGTCAAGGATCGCGCGGGCCTTGAGCTCATCGAGCTCCTTTGCGATCGCGGCCATGCGTTCGGCAGCCGATGGCTCGGGCGCCTGCGGCGACGCTGGGCGGGTCTCGCGCGGCTTGGGTTTCGAGCAATAGAACCATTGCCCCAGGCGGCGCTCGCCACAATAGAAGTCGTCGGGCGATTGCCCGTCGATCGTGTCGCGGCTTGCCCCGGCCTCCTGCGCGTTAACAGTCATGGGCATCAGCGCCAGAACCACTGCGCAAATCCTAGTGAACTTCGACATGGCTCGGGATCCTTTCCTGCGGCTGTGGCGCAGCGGCAAAGTGAGGCGCGGAAGGGCGGGCGGCGGTCAGGTCGAGCGCCCGGGGGTGGACGCAGCAATCGGACGGGTCCGCGTCCTTCGCTGCGCGGCACGGCGAACTTCTCGTCGTCGCAGGCTCGGGCGGCGGCTGTGCGCCTGGGCTTGTCAGCGTCAGCACCAAGGCGAAGATGACGGGGTCAAGTATCGGCAGGGCCATTGTCCAATTCTCCCCTGGTAAGGCGCAGCACCGACATCATCAGCGCCACGTCGATGAGCCGGGTGCCTTGATCGAGCATCCGGATAATTCCCTCCACGAGCGGCCGCGCAGCGCGGCGGCCCTGCTCGCTCGCCCTCACGGCCTCGCCGATCGGCGTCAGCCAGCCACGGCTCACCATGCCGGGGACCAGCAGCGCGACCTGATCGGCGGGCATGTCGCCGAACCAGCCATGCATGACCGCGAAGATCTCGCTTGCTCGGAGGGGGGTGCGGGCGCGGAAGGCGCAGACGAAGATCGACAGCTCGAGAACCGTCATCGCGCTTTCGTCCCCGGCATCGCGGGGTAGCCCCGGATCATTTGCCGTGGAGATCATAGTAATCCTGTATCTTCGACTGAATGTCCGTCATCGTCTGGACTTCGTCGGGAAGCTTTGCTGCATCCAGGAAGTCCGAATAGATTTCGGTGAAATCCATCACCGAAAGGTCGAGCGAGGCGAACTCCTCGATCGTGAAGCCCTGGCACTGCTCCTTCTTGGGCGCCCCCCAGGGCTTTCCCAACTGCACGCGGCCCTGCTCCTGGAGAATCCGCGAAAGCTTGCTTTCAAAGCAGCAATAGGCGGTGCGCTTGGTCTTGCAGATGCCCAGGAAACTCGATGAGCAGTAGGTGCCCAGATTGTGGCAAAAGCCCATCCGGTCCTTGATATCGAGCCTCATCTCGTCCTGAGAACAGGCGAACAACACGAGGAACGGCGTGGCGAAGGCCGCGATCGCAGCCGGCCCGCCGGCCAGTGCGGCGGCGCCCGCCGCTACCGGCACCAATCCCGAAACCTTGCCGGCACAGCAGTTGATGAGGCCAAATACCGGTTTGTGACAGGTCTCGCGTGTGCCCGAAAACACCCGATAATTGGTCTCGTCGAACTCCTTGCCGGCCTGGTCGATCGAGTGCAGCGCCACCAGCGCGTCCTTGAATTCGGTCGAGGCCTGCCGTTCGATCGGCTCGCAGTCGCCGTTGATGCAATAGACGTCGTCGCCGCAAATATATTGTGGGGCGTCGGCCGAGGTGCCCGACGGCGTCGGGCAACGATAGATCTTCTCCTGGACCTTGCAGGGTCCGCCGTCAGGATCCTCGTCCAGGCATTCGGTGCGCTGATAGGTGCAACTGCCATTGGCTTCGAGTTCCGAGCAGTCGTTGGCCGACGAAATGGTGTGGCACTGGTAGCTGCGCTGCCACGCCCAGCACGGCTGCGTGACAGGCACACCGTCGACTATCCGGGTGACCGGATCGCTTGCCGTGCAGATCTCCGATTCCAGCGTGCAGTTGCTGTCGCCGGCATAGGCCGCGCAGAGACCCTCGTTGCGGGTGATGACGGGAACCGCCGGTTCCTCCTGCCTGGTCAGCCAGTAGTTGCCGGTCGAAATCACCGTGCCAGGGTGATAGGCGCCCTCCGTAATCCCTTGCGCCTCAGCGCTGCACTTCACCTCAACGGCCGTATGGCCCAGGCTCTTGCAGGTGTCGGCCGCCGTGTAGCCATAGGCCGCCATATTGTCGCAATAGTCGATGGGTCGGCTTTCCCAGCAGACTCCCGAGGTGATTTCATCGTCGAACGCGGCACGGGCCGGATAGGGGCCGCCATCGCTCTGCAGGAAACTTAAACGGCCGGTGTAATAGGTGTAGATCGTCCGCTTATCGGTGCGCACATCCAGATTGACGGCGCAACTGCGGGCGTTGGTCGTTACCTTGGCGCCCGCGTTGCAACTCGCTTCATAATAGCCGCTCGTGCCCGATCCAGGCGGAAGCGCGGTGCAGCTTCCGCTCGTCCCGCCATAAGCCTCTCCCGCCAGATAGGTGGAGGGATCTTCCTCAATGATGGTCGCGCGATTGGTCGTCGAAAGAATCTCGGCATTGCTGAATGTCGGGCGCACATGGCTGCTGTCGGTCGTGATCTGGTACTGCTCGCTACTCGACTTGAGCGCCTGGGCATCGTTGATCAGCTTGTCCGGATCATCGAAATAGCTGCCCTGCGGGAGGGTCGTCCCCGAGAACCCCGGCACGGCTTCGGCCTGCGCGTTGTCGCTGGGCACCAGGACCGGATTAGCCTTCGCCGCGGTTCCCATCGCCTTTCCCTGCTCGCGCGCTTCCTCCAGCGTGGTCTGCGCCTGCGCGGGGAAGCTGGCCCCGGCCAGGACTGCCAGACTGATTGCGATCGCGAGGCGCATCAGCGTTGCGCCCGTATATTCGAGAGGCCAACGGCGGCAACGCGGGCGCCGGGACCATTACCGTCGGCAAAGCTGCTGAGCGCATATTCCACGGTGACATTGCCCGTCATGCGGTCATAGGGCGGCACCTTGGTCTGACAGGAAAAGCCGGCACACAGGTCGAAATCGGACGACACGGCAACATAGGTCGGGACCGCCTGCACATTGAAGGCTCGGAACAGTCGCGGATCGATGCCGACATTGGCGAATTCGTCCTGGCGCTCGACGATCTGCCCGAGCCGAGCCGAAAACTCCTTCATGCTGTTGTTCGGAAAGCCGCGGAACACCACGACGCCGTCAGCGCGCGCCGTATCGCGAATAAGCGGTTTCAGGGACTGTGGCGGCATCGAGAGACTGGCGAAGACGATGAATTGCGGCGCCTCGCCGCTCTTGACGCTGGCATTGCCGGCGGCGCCTTGCACGATCTCATCGAAGTCGATCGCGCCGTCGGGCCCCTTGGGCAGATCCTTGGCCGCGACCTGCCGCATGTTTTCGGTGCCGGCTTCACGCACCGCGACGGCTTCCTCGCGGAACTGGTCGCCGCGATCCTTGACGTGGTTCACGAAGGCTTCCGCATCCGCGGCGAGATCGGCCGAGCGCTTCTTGATGGCCTGCACGTCGAGACCATCGACGGTCTGAGCGAGCAGCGCCGATACACCGGCGGTAGCAAGCAGGGCGGTAACGCCCCAGGCAGCGAAACGCATCGACCCCTCCCTACAGGACACAACAGTTGCGCTTGCGCCAGACGAGGTAGCCCATGTCCTCGCCGCCGGCGGGATAGGCGCGACCCGCATCGGGCGGCATCGTGGAAGCCCCGATTGCGGAGCAGGCGAACCGCCCGCTCACGGTCGGGATCGGATTGACCATCTGGAAGCGATATTGCTGCTTGCGCATGATCGGCATGAGGTACTTCTTGCACAGGCCCTTCGAGCCCATCGTCCCCCAGGCCAGCGCCTCGCGGTGCATCTTGTAGGCGAAGCGGGAGACCGCCAGCCGCGACGACTGCACATGGCCGATCGAGGCCGGGACATTGCCGTTGAGCGGGTACATCGAACCCTGGCAGCCCGCGCACCAGAAGAGCGGATCGAGCGGTAGGTTGACCGTTCCGGCAATGCAGTCACCCGCGCAGGCGGCCTGAGCGATCGGATTGGCGAAGATGATCGCTTCGGGGTTGATCAGCGTGGTGAGGGCATCGTCCTGCCAGAGCGGATCGATCTCGGTCATATAGGCGATGTCGAAGCTCGCCTGCTCGAAGCAGACGAAGTCGGTCAGGATCTCCATCCAATAGAGCAGCGGATACACATACCAGTGCACATGCCACTTGGCCGTGCTTTGCGACCGCCCGCCGACCATCGAGGGACCGGCGAGATAGCCCTGTCCGATATCGAACCCGGGGGCGATGCGAATACCGCCCAGGTTGGGGAAGCACCACGGCTTCATCGTCACATCAGCGAGGCGAGCCGGCTCCCAGAAACCGACGGCAATGCCAATGCGCGGCAACGGATCCGCGCAGGCGCAGACCGGCGAGGCGGGATTGCTGGTATCGGGCCGGCCGCTCGGCCAGATCTTGAGGCCGCCCACCGACAGGGGAAAGAGGCACGACCAGCAGACGTCGGTGATCGGATTGACGAACTTGCCGTTGCAGGTCTTTCCGGCCGCTTGCGCTGGCGCCGCAAAAAGCACCAGCGTCAGGAGAAGCGACACAGCGCCGAGCAGGGATCGAAGACCGCGCGTCATTCTCGCTCTCCCAATTGATCGAGATAGGCTGTGTCAGCGCGCTGCTTGCGAGCCAGATACAGCGCTGTGCAGAGCGCCGTGCCGACGAGCAGCGCGAGGGCCACCGCCGCGACGGCCGGGCGGCCGACCCATTGGCGCAGCGGGCCGACCCCCCCGACCACGAGCGCGAGAAGGATGCACAACGCCTGCCACGTCCGGCGCATGCGGCGCAGGTCGCTTGTCTCGGGCGCGGCCATCGGCGTGCGCAGGAGGTCGAGCCACAAGGGCATCAGCCCGCCCTCCCCTTGAGCGCATGTTCGGTGACCCGCATCACGCGGCCCGCCTGGCTGACGACGGCGGGCGTGTGCTCGATGCCGAAGCGGCCAGTGAGCTTGCCCTCCTGATCGAAATAGAAGCGCCGCTTGCTCTGCGACATCGCCTCGATCGGCGATCCCTTCACGAAGATGATCTTCGCCTTCATGTCGCTATATTTGCCGCAGGCCCAAGCCAGCTGCTCGGCATTATCCCCATCGACGAAGACAAGATCCTGACGAATGCCGACGAAATCGAGCGGGTTCACCTTCTGACCCGCCTTTGCGATCATATTTCCCTTCTGGTCGCGGACATCATGGTCGATGCGAACCGAGGGATCGAAATCCCAGCTGCGCGTCTCCTGGGCCGGCGAGATACCGGCGACGGGATCTGGCCGCCGCACCTTGGCCTCGACCCGCTTGGCGAAAAGCGCGTTGGTTCGGGCCAGTTCGCCGCTCGCTTCGGCACGGCGCAGCCGCGCCTCGATCGTCGCGAGCAGGTCAGGCTCGATGATCGGAAAGGCCTGTCCTGCCGTTCCATAGTCGCGCGCCTCGCTGGCGGAGCCGGCAAGAAGCAGGGTCGTGCCGCCAAGGCATGCGGTCGTCGCCGCCAGCAGGATGGTGCGCCTCATAGTAGCGGCTCCCCGGTCCCGATAATCTGGCGCGCGCAGACGAATCCGATGTCGGCATAGCGGCTGTCGAACCCGTCCTTGTGCGGCGTCCCGACAAAATAGCAGCCCGCCGGGACCGGCCCGGTCGCGCCGGGCGTCAACAGCTCGCCCAGGCGCGAGGCCCGCTTCATGCGCGCCACCATGCGCCCGCCGATCAGGACGTCGTTCCCGCTATGGGAAACGACATCGCCGGGGAGACCATAAACCAGCTTGCCGAACATAGCGGGCCGCGCTCCGAAATGGCGATGCACGAGAGCGGTCGCGGGCGGGTCGAAGAAGACATAGTTACCGCGGCCCGGCAGTCGGCCCCGATCGATGAGGAACGCCCAGTTCGGCAGGGATTCGCTCGTGTTGATGAGGAAGGCATGACGATCGCGCCAATCCGCGATCGCGCCCAGAACCACTGTGCCGACCGACAGGAGCCCCAGCGCTGCCCAGAGATGCTTGCGCGGTCGCCAGGCCGTTGCGGGGTGCGCCGGCACCATCGGGGTTTCGCCCTTGTCACTGAGCAGGGCCGACATCGGGCGCTCCAAAGCTCGACACGGTGGCTCCCTGGGCACCAACGGCCGGGGGAAGGACGGATGGAACCGGTTGGGCAGTGGCTTGTGCGGCGCTCGCCGGCGCGGCCGTCCGCGGATCCTGCGGCACGGGCATCTCGGGCGCGGCCTGCAGGCTCATTTGCTGCAGGCGCTGCAGCTCCTCGGCCGTTATCCGCTTGGGTATCGGCACGCCCGAGGCGTAGACCGCCTTCTTCACCGTTTCCGTGATGTCATCGACATTCTTGCTGAGCACAGCCTCGCCGACGAGGATGACGTCGCCATGGGCGCTGCGACGCGCAAGCTCCTTGTCGAGCGATGCCATGAAGGCCTGCATCTCGGCCTTGACCCGCTCAGGTGGCGATGCCGAGTAGCGCTGCGCCTCGACATATTCTCCGACCAGTTCGGAGAGCTTGACCGAGACGATATGATCGGGCCGGGCACTCACCTGCCGGGTCACCCACATCGCCCAGACGAGCGACGCGAGCAGCAGGAGCCCGCCCAGCATCTGCCAGCGGGTCAATCCTGCGAAGAGGGCCCGGCGGCGCGAGCGCGTGGCTTTGCCCGACGGCGCGGGGACGGGAGGAAGATCGAGTTCAGCCTGCTCAGCCATGGGAACGGTTCCCTTCAGACACATGACGCGGAATGATGAGATGTCGGCGCAGCACGATGATCGCGCCGGCCAGGAGAAGCTGCGCGCCGGCCAGCACCTGCTTGAAGGATGCGATGCGCGCCGGGTCCGCGGCGACATAGCGGCTCGCCATATTGGCCAGCTGGTGCATCATGCCGTCGATCGAGAAGCCGCCGATCGCCAGAAAAAAGAGAAAGAACAGTCCCCAGCTGATCAGCAGCGACGACAGAGTGAAACCGAAAAGGTGGAGATACCAATAGAGGATCGTGCGCAGGTCGAGCCGGATGCACGGGGTAGCCGCCGCCGATGAGCTGGGCTTAAGCGTCTCTTCGCTCGGGATCGTTGCCACCGCACCTACTCCGCGGCGATTGCGACGTCGGGATCACTCTCCGCGTTCGCCGCCCATTTCTCGGGGTTGTCGGGAAAGGCGATGCGCTCGATCGCCTCGTCCATGCTGAGACCCTCGCCGATCAGCGCCTCGATCCGGGCGAAGGTCTGCGGGCTCGAAGAGAACAGTGTGGCCGAATAGGGATCCAGGACCAGGCGACCCACCGCCAGCGTCTCGGGTCCCTTGATCATGATGTCCGAATATTCGAAGCCGTTACGCTTCAAGGAGCGCAGCAGCGCATCGGTATAATCGTCCATCTCGAAGCGATCATGCTTCTTGAAATCGGCTATCGTTTCCGGCTTCTGCTGGAGAATAACGAACCAGTCGCTGTTCTCCAGCGCCGCGATTGACCCCGCCGACTTGTAATAATCGTTGAGCGACTGCGTGGCGGTGACGAGCGAAGCGCCATATTTACGGCAGGTGCGCGCATAGGTCTCGATGAAGTCGGCCATGGCCCCGCCGCGCAGCAGCTGCCAGGCTTCATCCAGCAGCAATGCCTTGGGGATTGCGCGATCGACCTTGCGCATCACCTGCTGCGACATGAACATGATGGCGGTGAGGACCACGCTGCGCAGTTCTTCACGCGCCGAGAGATCCGAGAGCTCGAAGACGGTGAGCTGCGCCTTCAGTTCGAAGCTGACCTCCCCCTGGAAGAACCGGCCGTAGGTGCCCGCCGCCGAGAAGGGGCGCATCGCAATACCGAGGTCGTGCGCGAGCGCGTTGCCGGTTGCATCGAGCGCCTCGATCACAAGGTCGATCGATCCTCTTCGGCCGTGCGCCTCCCACACCGTGTTGACCGCGCCATCGATGAGGCCGCGCTCGGTATCGTTGAGACGGTCGATGTGGCGCGACATCTGGTTCACGATGGCCTTGAGCATCGCCATGCAGTCGAGCAGATAGTCCTCGTCCTCAGCCGCCTGGGCCTCGTCGATCATCGAGAAGGGATTAAGGCAGAAGCCCGAGCTCATGGTGAATTCGACGAAGGCGCCGCCCTGCAATTTGGCCGAATGCTCGAAGGATCGGCCGTCGTCGATCACGACCACCTTTGCGCCAGCGCCGCACAGCGAGGCGCACAGCTCCTGCAAGGCCACCGACTTGCCCGATCCCGATTTGCCGAAGACAGCGACATTATGGTTGCCCGCCGCGTTTTCGAACGGTGACCAGAAGAAGGGCTGGCCGCGCCGTCCCACCATCAGGAGATGCGGCACATGGCCGCCCAGATATTCGCCCTGGAGCGGCGCAAGATTGGCGGCGGTGGTGGTGAGCAGCGTTCGCATGCGCTTCATCCGCTCGAGATCGCGCGACAGGCCGTTGGCCATCGTCATGGGCATGGCGCAGAGCAGGCCCATCACCTGCAGGTAGCGGTCGTCGAGCAGGTCCCAACCCGCCGCGCGGTAGACGGATTTGAGCACGCGTTCGTTGGCGTCGCCGCGTCCCTTGGGCGAGAAGGAGGTGACGGAAAAGAATACCCGCACAAGTTTGCGGCCCTGCCGGATCTCGTCGTTGACGAACCGCCACTCCTGGCTCTGGTCGCGCAGCTGCGGCAGGAAACGCGCGGACTTGGAATCGGCGAGACTCGTCGTCCGCATGAACTTGAAGCTCGCCTTGTTCGACGAGGCCTGGGTGTTCGGATATTCAACGCACAGGTTCGTCGCGACCGGGCACGGCATGCGCAGCTTGTCGGTGAACATGTCGCCCACCAGCTTCGCCATGTCCCAGGGCGCCCAGCGATTGGGCAGGTTGCGCACCGAGAAGGAGCGCACGTCGAAGACATCGGGATAGATCTCGCCGATCTCCGGGGCGCCTTCGTGGACCTTGCCGGTCGGTCGGAACCGCTCGGTGCGCAGCAGCATCCGGTCGGGTTCGACCCGGAGCTCGATGTCGCGGCGAATGGCCTGGTCGGCGATGGGATCGAAGGGATTGTAGCTGACGACGTCCTCACCGGCAGCCGTGGTCGGTGAGGTGATGTCGTCGATCCAGGCGATCAGCGCGACCGGATCCATGCGCCGGGTCGTGACCCCCACCGAAGCCAGCGCCGAGACCAGGCCCTCCATGACCGAGACGATGTCGTCATCGGACACCGACGAGCTCTCGGGCGTCGAATAGGAGATCGCCACGCGGTGATGGCGCAGGCAAAAGGGCGCGTCCTTCGAGAGCGACTGCCATACGCCGTCGCTCAGGAAATCGACCCGGTGCTTGGCCATCCGTTCGTAGACGCCGCGTGCGGCATAGCGCGGCAGATACCATTTGCTCAGCGCCTCCCCCACGCGCGGGCTCATCCACTGATGGAACTGGATGCAGCCCGGCGCGGGAATGCCTTCGGACAGGAACTGCGTGATGATCTCCGCGGTGCGCTCGTCAGCGCCCACCATTGGAGCGGCCTCGATCACGAAACCGCGCGAGGCGCTGTTGTAGAAGATCCCCGTCTTGGGATCATAGCTGCGATAGGGCAGCCAGTGCGCCAGCATGGGAACGCCGAGCGCGGGCCGGTCATGATCGGGACGCTCCGCATCGCCGAAGAGCCCCGAGAGCATGCTGTCGAAAAAGCCGCCTTTCGCCATGTCAGTTCTCCTCCGCGACGGCGCCGGGGAATGGGGCCGAATTCACCGTGGGCTTGAGCGCCGGCCGCAAGTCGGGCGCCTGCGCGCCCGTGGCCGCTGCCCGTGCACCATCCTGTGCCTGCGACGCCACCGCCTGGTACCGGCTATCGGCTTTCACCCGCGCCGCCGCTTCCGCGCCGGCGGTCGTCTTGGCGGGAGCGCCAGGGACTGCCGCAGCCTGCGGAGCGGACGGGACCGCGCGTGTCGGCGGTGCAGCCGCTGCCGCGGGAGGAGCAGTCGGTTCGGCGGACGGGGCCGCAGCGCTGACGGGTTGCGGGGGCGTCGCTGCGACCTTGCGCCGCGCCCGCGCATCGGGCCTTGGCGAAAGCCGGGCCGCGACAGCGCTCTTGATGCTGGCAACCGGATCTGCCGTCGCACGCGCCCGCGCGGCAGCGACAGCCGCCGGGTCAGGCAGGCCTTCGGCGGGGGAGAAGCGCTCCGTCTCGGTCCGATCGACCGCGTCGGCGAGCGTCTCGCCTGCATAGGCCGCGGCGCGCTCATTGCGGGAGGAGAGGCCAGACGCGTCCGCGATAGCCTGCTGCTGCCACTCGCCTTGCGCGACCACGGCATGGACGGCGCTCGTCTCGTGCAACCGGCCGCGCTCGTCGATATAGGGCTGGAAGACGATCCGCAGCACTTTCTCCCGTGTGCGGCCCGCCTCTCCGATCGACACCGGCATGCGCCGCGGGCTTGCCACCGCCGTCCGGGCAGCTTTCCCCGCTCCCATGTCGGGATCGCGATAGGGTCCCGCCGGTGACGGCACGGCGTCCGGCGCTTCAGCCGTGATAAGGGCCAGTGCCCGGTCGTCGATCGATGACGACGGCGCGCAAATTCCGTCCGGCGCAGGGCAGGAAAAACTCCCCGCGATATTGCTGCCGAACGAGGCGCAGCCCCCCATGACTGGCAGGACGGCGAGCGCCAGGCCAGCATGCCAGCGAGTGGCGCGGCCCTTCACGACTTGGCTCCCTTCAGCCACGCTTCGAGCACGTCCTTGGGTCGGTAGCCCTCAAGCATCGCGCCGTCGCTGCGGACGATCACCGGGGTCCCGCTCAGGCCATGGCTGCGGGCGAACTGCTCGTTGGCGTCGAGGCCACGCGTGTCGCATTTGCCCTCGCTTTCGAACGGCGCGCCGGAATAGGCGGCGTGGAGCGCCTCTTCCCGGTTCCTGGCGCAATAGACGCGGTCGGCCAGATCCCGGCTGCCCAGGACCGAAATGGGCCGTTCGATGACCTTGACGTCCATGCTGCGCAGCACGCTAGTAAGCGCGCGGCAGTAGCCGCAGCGAAAATCGGTAAAGACCGTGACCGACTGGCTCGATGCCTTGTTGCCCCAGACGATCGCTCCGTCGCGCGGCAGCCCAGCGAGCGACAGCGTGGCCGGGCGCACTGGCACGGAGACACGGCGCGCGCCGGCTGTCGGTGCGACGGGAGAAGCGTCCGCCTCGCCGCCGAGCGCGGCCGTCGCATTGGCCTTGGCCGCGCCGCCGACCAGCATGTCGGGGTTCATCTCCAGGAGGCGTGCGGCCGTCACGTCCTGCCGCGTTTCCATATCGTAGACCCGGCCGATGACGAGATAGCGGGCGCCTCTATCGACATAGAAGAGATTGGCGCCGGCGGTCACTTCGCACAGTCCTGCGACCTTTGCGCAGTTGACAGCGCTGATCTCGGTCTTGGGCAGCCGGGCCTTGAGCAGGCCAGCGACCTGGCTGTCTTCGGTCGGAACGGCAGCGGCAGCGATGGCGGCGGCGCCCAGTCCCACCACCGGCAGGGCGATGAGGCCATAGCTCCAGGGCGTACGCGCAACAGCGGCGCGAAGGCGATCAGTTACGGACATAGACACCCTCCAGAAAGACGATTTCGACATCGATGCCGGTCGGCATCTCGATCACCGGCTGATATTGTTCGGCGCGCTCGATCAGATATTTCGAGACCATGTCGCCGGTCTGGGCGACGCCTTCCCCGAAGCCACCCTCCAGGATCTCGCCCGCCGAGAGTTTGTCGCGCTTGCCGTTTGTGGTGATGTTGGTGCCCTGGAACACCGAATTGGCGTTTGCGGAGAAACCGCGGCCAAAGCCCCCGAAGAGGCCGGCGATGAAGGCCTGCGTCACCAGCCCGCCTTCGCGCGAGACCACCCGGCCGCGCACCCCGGTCTTGCCGCCGAAGGCGATGAAGCCCTTGACCTCCGAGACCGCATAGCGGCCGCCGGGCTGGGGACAGGTCATCTTCTGCAGTTTGACGTAGACCTTCTCGGCCGAAAGGTCGCCGCGCGCCGCCCCGTTGATGAGGCAGCCCTCGATCTTGGTGGTGAGCAGGCGCCCGTTCTGGAAGACGCTGCGCGCAGGGCCCGTCACACGCAGCACGACCGGAAGCGGATCGGACTGGCTGTTGACGCCGGCACTGGCATCGACTCCGACGATCACCTTGGCGGACGCGAAGCTGTTGGGCGGCAGGTAGTTGACGCTGTCAGTGTAGACCGTGTTGCCCTTGGCGACGCGCGAGGCATTGCCGGTCTCGGCGGTCTGGAAGTTCACCATCTTGACTTCCGCGCCGCCCATCGGCGCGCCGGCGGGCCCGGCCGCCCCCGGCGTGCCATCGGGCCGCCGATAGGCCTGGGTCCCGCCCGGGCCGTAGAGCGCGGCTGGACCTGGCTGGGGCGGCGGTGCCGCCCGCTGCTGCGCCGCCTCGCGCTTGAGCCGTTCGTTCTCGGCCTGGTAGGCGGAGAAGACCCGCTGGCCATCAGCCTGAAGGGCCTGGTTCTGTCCTTTCAGCGCTTCGACCTGGGCTGCCAGCGCGTCGACGCGGTTTTGCTGCGCATTCACCGACTTCAGCTGGTTTTCCATCGACTGGAACTGGTTCTCGGACATCCCCATCCACTCCTGTTGGGAGAGGTTGCGGTTCACCAGATCCTTGGTCGACACCTCGACCTTTTCGCCGTCGTCGTCTTCAGCCGCGTCCTTGTCGTTGCCCCCGAAGATCCAGAAGGAGGAGAGCACCAGCCCCGCGCCGGCAACGCCCGCGAGCAGCAACCGCTGCTTCTTGCGCGTCGCCTCGTTGCTGCCGATTTCGCCGGTTACCGGTGAAACATTCTCTGTTTCTTCGTCGGGACCGTCCAGGGTGCGACGGGTGCGCGAGAAAATGTCCGCGAGTGCCATATGACTACCTCCCGATCTGCGAGACGAGATAGGCCGTGGTGACCTTGCCGGGCGCGAGCGTCGGCTCGGCGATGGAGACGGCGAGCGCGCTGCGCGGCGCGACCGCGCCTTCGTTGAGAGCGATCGGCGCGTTGCTCATATTCTCGATGCGCAGAACCTTGCCGGTGAGCTCCTGCCCCCGATATTCCGCGATCATCTGGACTTTGAGCCCGCCGACGAAGACCGGGCGCAAAGTGCGCTGCCGCATCTCGTAGCCATCGACTATGCTGTTGGAATACATCGCCTGAACGAGTTCGACGGCTGCATCCTGCGGGCCGGCCTTGATCGTGGCGGCGACCGCCTCACCCGACCGATCTTTCGCGATCGCCGGGTTGGAAACGAAGACCTGCGCCGCCTGCTCGCCGCCAATGCGGCAAACGAACTTGTAGACATAGCCGCGCTTGGTCGTGCCGAAGAAGGAGAGCGCGGGCCGCCCGAAACCCTCGGGTACCGACAGATAGATGTCGCCGCGCACCGGTTCGTTGACGACGCTGAAATCGTCTGTCGGGTTGCCGGTGGAGATCTTCGAGACGCTGGCGAACTCGTCCTCGACGAGGCTGATGCGGGTCAGGTCCTTTGCCGACGCCTGGCAGTCGACCTGGCTGCTGTCGGACGCCATGATCGTCTGGTCCGCCCAGGCGGGTTCGGCGATCAGGAGCAGGCCGACCGCGACCAGTCCCGCGCCCATGAAACGGCTCGCGTGGCAATAATATCGGGAGCACAAGGCTGCGCCGGCAGCCGTGCTGCCGATGGCGATAGCACTCATCATTGATCTCCTTCCTCGGCTTTGGACACCATCCCGAAGCCGACGAGCTGCAGTGAGACGCCCGAATATTTCCATTTGAAGCGGAAGGTCCGGCGGTCCTTGGAGATGACCTTGCTGCCTACGATCGTGTGCAGGTCGCCCGTCACGTCCGAGGTCAGATTGTCCGGATCGAGCTTCATCGACTGGATCGCGAAGAACTGCGCGATCGAGGATCCGCGCTGCTCGTTGACGATTTTGAGAAGGTCCGCCTTGAGCCGCCCCTGTGCGCTTGGCGCCGTGATATCGAGAACCGACTTCATCCAGTATTCCAGGTTGCTCGGCGATCGATCGAGGGTCAGCACCGCGGCGTCGCGCGTGACCATCTCCAGATACTCGCGGCTGACCCCGGCGCTGCTGACTGTGAGCGGCGACCGCAGGATCGGCTGCAGGACGATCTCCCGATCGCGGGTCGCTACCATCAGGAAAAGGATGGCGGTAAGCGCTGCGAGCACGCCGGCGATGGCGACGAGGAGGTTGCGCTGCTTGAGAACGCGCTGGCTTTGCGCGTGGCTGTTGGCGATCTCCATGTCAGCCGGCCATCAGTCGAAGGTAGGAGGGCGGTGTCGCCTTCATGCCGGTGAACCCGGCCGGAAGGTGCCAATAGGCCATGTGCAGCAGCCAGGATGCCGCCCGTCCCGCCTTAGCGCGCTTCAAGCCCCACCAGCCTGCTCCAGCGAGCAAAATGCCGATAAGGATATGCTGAGACAGGATCCCCCAGGTGAACGGAATCACCATCGCGAGGAACTCATCCAGGGTCCACAGCCCGATCAGTTCTGGATCATCCAGATGAGTTGGAATGACATATTTGTCCGCAGACATCGCACCACCCTCCATTTGGACCGTCGGCGCTGCTACGCCGCCGGCCCGAACCCACGTCAGATCGTTGCGGTGACGGTCGAGGTGACGATCGGCACGCCGGTGCCGGCGCCCACGCCCACGCCTACCGGGATGGCGATCTGACCCATCGAGAAGCGCCCCGAGGCGAGCGCGACCACGCCGCCGGCGAGGCTGAGCACGGTGATGATCTTGCCGCCCGATCCCTCGAGGAAGTCGGTGAACTTGGTGAGCGCGGTGTCGAAGGTGGTGTCGGCGCCGGCGAAGGCCGGTCCGGCGAACATGAGCAGCGCGAAGGCCAGCGCCGCGATCACGAGGATCGCAAGCTCTACCCGCCCGCCATGCTTCAGTACCTGTTGCATGAGCATTTCCTTCCGATTGAGACGCGGCGGTTCCGCGCCCAATCGAAGGCTGTCCCCTCGCTCGCCGGCCGAGCAACCTTCCCCGGCTCGGCGCGTTGCGGGAGACATGAATTTTTCTTCCAGCCCGAGTCGCTTGGCGCCGCGCGCGAACCGCTCCGGTACGCGCTGCGAGCCGGGGTGGCCCGCCGTGCAGACCAGGACGGTCACCAGCGCGCGCCACGCTGGCCCGAAATCCGAGCCACCCGCGCGACTCGCGAAAATTTGCGATAAGATTGGTTAACGGTTAAGTTCTACCGTGGAATCGGCATGAGGTTCGTGCCGCGTAGCAAGGACGCGGGATCCGGCACTCAGGGGGGGGTCGAGTGGGGCAGGGTTACAAAACGTCACAGGGACAGGACGCGGCGGGAGTAGGTTTCCCCCGACAGGTCAGCATCGATATCTCCGAGCACTTCTTCCGCCTCACCACCGAAAGCGTGCGGCTGCGCTCGAACGAAACCCATTCTTACCAGACGCTCGCGACGCTGGTGAATGCCCGCGCCGCCTCCGCCGCGGCCATGGATCATGATTCCGATGTGCTTCGCTCGCATCTGGACAAGATCCCCACCGAAGGCGGCATTCGTATCAAACTGCGCGTTACCGCGAGCAGCGCCGAGAACCTCAGCGAGGCCCAGCATATTCTGGCCAAGCAACTCGGGCAGGGCATGTCCGCCGGCGACATGCTGTCGCTTCTCCTGTTCGACTATATCGTCGAGCAGAAGGCGAAGGCCGTCGTAGCGAAGCTGCGCGAACAGGGGCTCGATTTACCGCCTACCCAGGCCGCCGAAAAAATTGCGAGCGATTCGCAACAGGTAAGTCCATCCGTTCCAATGGCTTAGCCGATACCTATAAAGAAATTCAGGTCAGAGGTTGTTGCAAAGCGTTTCCCGCTGTGATTTGGTGCTCTTACGGAGCAGGATCAGGGGGCCGGTTCATGACATCCCTTGCCAGCAGCGGGGCACCTTCCTCGGACGAAAGCAAGTCCGCTGAAGAGAGCGCTGCGATCCCCTTCAGGGACTATATTCCTTACATTCTTCAGGCGATGTCGGATCAAAATGTGAGCGTGCGGAAACTGGCGCTCAAGACCGGCATCAGACGCAACCGCCTGTCTAATCTTCTGCGGCCCACCGCCGATCCTTCTACCCGCGAGAGCATGACGCTCGTCGAGTTCCAGACGATCCTTCACGTCCTTCAAATCGGGTTCATCCAGGCCGTTCTCGGTGTCGAAACTCTTCGCGATCTGGATCTTCTCCATGACGGCCGATTCTCTACGATGATGCAGATGATTTCCGAGGTGTTCGCGAGCCTGCCGCTCTCGCTTGTCCATGCGCTCAACGAAGTGGAAGGCATGGATGGCACCGAAATCCGCCGCGAATGGGCAGGTCCCTTGCGCGACGGCGTCGTTGACCGGGTGGTACGCGAGGTCATAGCGATCATCGAGCGTCGCGCCCGCATGGAGCAGAGCTTCCGCCTGGATTGATCGTCGGACGCCGTCCGCGCGATTCGCACCGACCTGGGTGCCTCGGGTCTCCCCTCAGAAGCGCGAAACGACCGCGCTGCGTCCATTGAAACGCGGCGATGTTGGAGTCGGCGGCAACGATGGGCCGGTAACACTGGCCGTCCGCGTGAAACCGCTCAAGCGCCGCCAGTTGAGGAGGATATCGTCGACATAGGCCTGGGTCTCGGCGATCCGCGGCATCTGGCCGCCCCGCACCCGTCCCGGCCCGGCATTATAGGCCGCCAACGCCAGATGGACCTGGCCGAAGCGATCGAGCTGGCTGCGCAGATAGCGCGCGCCGCCGTGCAGATTCTGCTCGATATCGTAGCGATCCACGCCCAGCCCCGCGGCCGTGCCGGGCATGAGCTGGGTCAATCCATAGGCATTTTTCGGGGAAACGGCCCGGTCATTGTAGCGGCTTTCGCGGATGATCATGGCGTCGAAAAGGCCGACCGGGATGCCATATTGGCACGCGATCGCGCTCATCATCCCGTAATAGCCCGCCCGCCGGATCTCCGCCTGGGCGCTGAGGAAACCGGCCGGCCGATAGCCTCCGGCATAGCATCCTGCCGTGTATCGGGTTGCGGCGCTGGCAAAGGCCAGTCCGCCGCGCATCCACGCAGGGACGGGTATCGCCTCCAGCGTCGGCTCGGCAGAAACGCCGGGCGCGGCCGCAACTGGCGGCGCCGCCCCGGAAGCCGACACGTCGACCGGCGAGGTCTCGCCGGGGGCCACTTGCCCGTAGGTCTGCGCCATCTGGAACTGCACCCAATTGCGGCTGAGATCATGGACGCTGAACGAGGCTGGAAGCGCGGCTGGACGTGCCTCGGCGAGCGGAGCTCCTTCGTCCACCGCCGGCTTGTCCGAGCCGTCTATGCCATCTGTTCCCGCAGCGGCCGACAGGCGTGGCGGCGCCGGCACGCCCATCGTGATGAGTTGGACAGTGCGCGGCGAACCTTGCGGGCTGGCGGCGGCAAGCGGGGCCGCGAGGGTGATGGTGAGCAGCGGTGCAGCAAGGAGCGCGGTCTTCATAAAACCTCCCGAAACCTGTCCTTGCCCGAGTGGAGGTGAACCCAAATCCCGTTGTCAATCCCGTGGCGCCTGGTCAGACTTTGCCCATTGCGCTCCAAAAGGGCTCCTCCATGTGGCTGATCGACCGGCAGGGCGACGGACAAAAAGGTCGTCGCATCCCCCTTCCCGACCTCGTGCGGTCCGCACTGGTGCGCTGGTATATGGGCGAAGGCTCGCGCGGCGATGAAGAGGTTGGGATCGCGCTTGTCCAACAAGCGCGGATCGGCGCCAAGTGGATCGCGTGCGACTGCCTGGGGCCCGACACCCGGCCGCCGGTCCTGACCCCTGCCTTTCTATCGGAAGCTGAAACCTATTATCTGCGGCGCCTGACGGGCGCCGACCGGCCCGAGCACCGTCCCCAATGCCCCTTCTTTCGCGAGCAGGCGACCAATCGCATTTCGGAAATCCGCACGCCCCATTCGCCGGCCGATCCCCCGGAAGGCTATTTCGAAGTGCTGCGGCCAGCCCCTGAGAAGCTCGCGCAGAAGCCGCAGGCCGACAGTATCGACGACAGGACGCGCAATGCGACGGTGCCGCGTCTCGCCCGCCTTCTCTGGCGGCTTATGACCCTGGCCGGTGTCCAGCGCACGCCGCCGCTTGGGGCGGAGCCGCCCGAACGCTCCATTGCGCAAGAATTCGGGGCCTTGAGCGCGGCGGCCGCGCGGATCGAGCTTGCACCCGGCATCGAGCTCGGCCGCGCCTTATGGACACACGCCCGTCCCTTTCACAGCAATCGCGTTTTCGCAGGCCTGCGCGCGCTATCCCATCAGTGGCCACCTGGTCACGCGCCGCAGGCGTTCCTCACGCTCTATGCAACAGCGGTGCAGGGCGCGACCATCCATGTCGCGGGCGCCGAGCCGCTGGTGCTCGCCAATCGGGTGCAGTCGCCATCGATCCGCGGCAACCCGATCAAAGGTCCTTACCTGGTGCTGGTCGTGGTCGGCGAATATCCCGAGGCCGACGGCTATGCGGCGCTGCGCGCCTATGCGCAGCCCATCGTCTCAGGCCAGCGTTTCGTCCCGGTTGCCTCCGAATTCGAGCGATCTCTCTATCGCGGCCTGCTCGACGCGCGACGAGGGCTCGATCGCCTCGGTATCGATCTCGTGATCGAAAAGCCGCTCTTCGACCAGTTGACCCCGCAAGGCGCCTGTCGGCCCGACTTCCTGCTTGAAGCGCTATCGAGAGAGACCGGCGAGATCCGGCAGCTGGTCGTTGCGGCGCAGAGCGCGCTCGACGAGAACTATCTGGCAGTGAAAGCCGCCATCCATCCGCGCCTCGAGATGATCGCGCCGCTGATTAGCCTCGGGCCCGACGCGCTTGAGCGCGGTGCCGTACCGGATATCGTGCGAACCGCCTTAGGCCTGTGAGCCCGGCGCATCAGGCAATGGTGATCCGGTGAGCGCCCTCGCCTCTGCTCAGGACCAGCGGAGCGTCGCGGCAAACCATGCCACGATGCCCAAGGTGACCGGCGTCGACAGCAAATAGAGTTTCTGCCAGCGCCACCAGGTCCGGGGCAGGAACAATGCTGCTCCACGCACATCGTGGATTTGGCGCCAGGCACGCTCTTGAACCAGCTGTCCGAGAAGCACCGCGACCGACAGCGAAACCGCGAGCGCGCAGCACAGGCCGACCCCAACGTAAATCGCAAGCCAATTGGCAATTTCCATCTGCGTCAACTGCGCCATGATTCTCTATGTCTTTCTTGCCATGTCCAGTACGCGCCTGAGACGACACCTGTTCCCGCGCGTTCGACACTTCCTAGAACAAGCATATTGGCAAATGGTTTAGCTCCAAAATGGTCTTAATTCAGCCTGTTGAACCCGCCCATTCTTTGCCCATCTTGCCTTGAGGGTGAATGAAGGCCGCACGGGGTGCCTGAAGCGTCGCGGGTTCGTGCGGAATCCCACGAAAGGCAACGGTTCAAGGGCGAAGAAGGCTGTGCTGGCTACGGTATTGGTGATCGTCTTCCAGGGGACGGAAAAGGTGGGCATCTATGACGATCAGCCAGCGGCCAGCGCGGCCTTGTGGAGCTTCGTCGACGCGCACTGGGACGAGGCGCACCATGGTCCCGCGCCAGAAGCCAGGAGCGAGGCGCAACTGAACCTCTTCTTTGCCGGAGAGGGCGACAGCTATGTTATTGCGGAGGCGGATCTGGGCGACGCAGCGCAGGCTCTCGGTTCGCCGCTATAGTAAGTCGATCGCACGATCTCGAAATCCGTGTGATGTTTCATACATCATAAGTGCAGCTTCACATTTGAGTGTAAGAGCCCTATGATTCCTGGGGCGGTCTGCTGTCTACCGTCCAGCCCTTTGCCTCTCTTCGATAGCAGCGAGATGATCTTGCCTGATTTCACCCGAACGCCGTCCGGTCCCCGCGATCGTCCGGCCCGCTCGCCGGACCGCTGATGCCGGAAAGGCGAGACTGCGCTCTGCCCGAAACGCTGGGTGGCGCCGCGCTGCGGGGCCTGCGCGGCCGCTGTCCGCGCTGCGGCGACGCGCGGTTATTCCACCGGTTCCTTAAACCCGTGGCCGTCTGCGCACACTGCCGCCAGGATTGGAGCCATCAACGCGCGGACGACTTTCCCGCCTATGTGGCGATCATCGTGACCGGTCACCTCATGGCGCCCCTCATCATCGCGCTGGCCCGCGATTTCGCGCTCTCGGTCACCGCCATGATGGCAATCATCGTACCGCTGGCGCTTGTTCTGCTCCTTAGCCTGTTGCAGCCCGCCAAAGGCGCGATCATCGCGTTGCAATGGTGGTGGGGCATGCATGGGTTCGTAAGGGAGCGTCCTGAACCGTCCGCCAAGTCCGGGGATGGCCTACCTTGAACGGAATGAAGCACGCATCCCGGCCCTCCTCCCGCTAATTGCAGAGCAACTTGATCGCTGATGGGCGGACGAGGGAGCGTCCGACGGAGGCAGGCCTACGCGTTAATACCGTCGTGGGAACGCATCATTGCGCGTTTGTAGGCATCGCGGCCGGTGGTACGAGCCAGGTAAGCTTGTTCGGCTTCGCCCAGCGTGATGCCGCAGTTGCGTTGGCCCAGGTTCAGCGCGTAGCTCACCGAGATGTCGGCAGCAGTAAAATCCTCGCCCGCGAGGTAAGGTGAACTCGCTAGGCGTTGGTTGACCAGCTTCAGCCGCTTCTGGAATGCCCCTAGGCACCACGTCGCACCCCAGTTCTCGCGTTCGGCTTCGGGCGCCAGGAAGCGGCTGACGACGACGGGCATCATCAAGGTAGCGAGGCCGGCCTCGCCCAGGTGTAGAAACTGCTGATAGGCGGCGAAATTCGGATCGTGCGGATCTGGCGCGAGCGGCGTCGGCCCGTAGCGGGCCATGAGATACTCCATGATCGCGATTGACTCGACCATGACGACGTCGCCGTCCTGGATCGCCGGGATGTAATCGGCCGGATTGACCGCGAGGAACTCGGGATTCCGCTCGGGGGCCAGCATGTCAACCTGCCGGATGCGGTAAGGAAGGCCCATCTCTTCGAGCAGCCAGACGACCCGGATCGATCGCGATGTCTGTCCACCCCACACGGTAATCATCCGCCGATCCTCCCGCGTTTCCCTGACGCTCGACATTCGCGCACCTTACATGGTCCCGCCAGCGCATGCATGCGCGAAGCATAACGTCAGCGGGGTGGTTTACCGACAACTGGCCCACCCGTTAATGGGAAGGCAGCGAACTTCTCACGTCCAACGGCAACAGTGCGGGCCGAACGGCATCAAAGCGGCAGAGAGACCTCGAAGACACTCCCCTCCCCTGGCGCGCTGCACTTGAGCATGATCGTGCCGCCGTGCAGCTCGACCAGCTGCTTGACGAGCGCCAGCCCGATCCCAAGTCCTTCCTGCGTGCGCTGGTTGGACCCATCGATCTGCGCAAACAGATCGAAGATCCGGGCCTGCATCTCGGCCGGGATGCCGACGCCCGTATCGGCGACCTCGATGCGGACCTGATCCTCCTCGCGCCTCGCGGAGAGGCGAATTTCTCCGCCCGCAGGCGTGTATTTGGCGGCGTTGGTGAGGAGATTGCCGACGACCTGCGCAAGCCGGGCATGATCGGCCTCCAACCAGATCGGCTCAGGCGCGACATCCTGGATCAGCTCATGGCTGGCTGCGTCGATATGATGGCGTGATCCTTCGACGGCAAATGTCAGCAGATCCTGGAGCAACAGATGCTCCTTCTTGAGCGCGATCTTGCCTTGGTCGATGCGTGCGATGTCGAGCAGGTCCTCGACCAGGCTGCCGAGATGCCGCACATATTTGCTCATTTGCCCGCGCACCATCGTGGCTGTCTCGGGATCGGGCCTGCGTTCCATCAGGTGCAGCCCGGCCCCCATTGCCATGATGGGATTGCGCAATTCATGGGCGAGAACCGCCAGAAACTCATTCTTGCGGCGATCTGCGGTCTGCAGCACGCCGGTCAGCTCCTCAAGCGCATCACGCTGCGCCCCGATCTTCTGGCGCTGACGATAGAGGTCGAAGAAGATGCGCGCCTTGGAGCGAAGGATATCGGCCTCGATCGGCTTCTGGAGGAAGTCCACCGCCCCCGCCTCATAGCCCCGGAAGCGGCGTTGCTGGTCGGCGCTGCCGGCGGTCAGGAAGATGATCGGAACATCGCGCGCCCGCTCGCTTGCGCGCATGAATTCGGCAAGCTCGAAGCCGTCCATGCCGGGCATCTGCACGTCGAGCAGGGCGAGCGCCACATCATGCTGGAGGAGAAGCTCCAGCGCCTCCTCCCCGGATCGGGCCTTGAGGATCGACACACCCTGGTCGCCCAGCAGCGCCTCGAGCGCCAGAAGATTTTCTTCCAGGTCATCGACCAGAAGGCAGTTAGGCAGAGGGTTCTCACTCGTCATGGAGCCACCAGGGTCTGAAGGTAAGCGAGGATGCCGGGCACATCTTGAGTCCGCGCTTGGGGCCACGCCGCAAGCGCGGCGGCCGGCATGGTGGAACTCGAAGCACTCGTCGGGTCTTCGACAAGGGTCAGGCCGCCCGCCTCCCCGACGGCTCGCAGGCCCGCGGCGCCATCCTCGTTCGCACCGGTCAGAACGATGGCGACGAGATTGGGGCCGAAGGCGTCGGCCGCGGTCTCGAAGAGGACGTCGATCGCTGGCCGCGAATGATGAACCGGCTCGTCCATCGCCAGGGCCACGCGGCCATCCTGTTCTATCAGCAGATGATAATCGGCCGGCGCGAAATAGACCGTGCCCGGGACAGGAGTCTCCTTGTCTTCCGCCTCCTTGACTGTCAGCCCGCAGCGATCCGCGAAAAGGGTGGTGAGGGCGTTGGTGCGATCTGGCGGTATATGCACGACGATGAAGATCGGGACGGGGAACGTTGGCGGGAGCGCGGGCAGGATTTCCAGCAGGACCTGCACCGCGCCGGCCGAGGCGCCGATGACGACCGCCCTGATCGGATCCCGGCTCATCCGTCCACCCGCTGATAGATCTTCTCTGCTGTATCGAAATCGGCAAAGGCCGCCGCGTGCCGGGAAAAGCGCAGGCTCTCCTTCGAGCCGAGCCCCAGAAATCCCTTGCGGGCGAGGGAATCGCGGAACAGTCCGATGGCGCGATCCTGGAGCTCGCGATCGAAATAGATGAGCACGTTGCGGCACGAGATGAGATGCATCTCCGCAAACACCGCGTCGGTCACCAGGCTATGGTCGGAAAAGACGACCTGGCTCCTGAGCGTCTTGTCGAACACGGCATGCCCGTAGTCGGCCGTATAATAGTCAGATAGCGACGTGCGCGCGCCCGACTTCTGGTGATTGGCCGTATATTTCTGTATCTGGTCGAGCGGATAGATCCCCGCCTGCGCCGCCCGTAAGGCATCGGGATTGATATCGGTCGCATAGAAGATCGTCCGCGCGCCGAGACCCTCCTCGCGGAAGAGGATGGAAAGCGAATAGAGCTCCTCGCCGTTGCTGCAGCCGGCTACCCAGACCTTGAGCGAGGGATAGGTTCTAAGGTGCGGGATGACGCGTTCGCGCAGCGCCTTGTAGTAGGCCGGGTCGCGGAACATCTCACTGACCTGCACGGTCAGGTAATTGAGCAGGCGCGGCAGCGTCTGCTCATCATGGAGCAGGCTTTCCTGCATCGCCGAAAAACTCGCAAAGCCCAACTGGCTCCGCGCCTGCACGAGGCGCCGCTTGATCGAGGCGCGCGCATAGGGGCGAAAGTCGTAATGATAACGCTGGTAGAGCGCTTCCAGCAGGAGGCCGATCTCCAGATCCTCGAGGCCGCCTGTCACCGAGATCTCCTCATCGGGGCATCCAGACGCGCACCAGCGACAAAAGTTTATCGACGTCTATGGGCTTGGCCATATAGTCGTTGGCGCCCGCTTCCAGGCAGCGTTGCTGATCGTCCGGCATGGCCTGCGCGGTCAGCATCACGATCGGCAGCTTCGTCCAGCGCGGATCGGCCCGGATCTCGCGCGTCGCGGTCAGCCCGTCCATGACCGGCATCATGACGTCCATGAGCACAAGGTCGACGGCCTTCTTCACATCGTCCCCGGCTTGGGCGAGCGCATCGATCGCCTCCTGCCCGTTGCGGGCGATCTGGACGATCGCGCCGCGCGGCTCGAGCACGCTCGACAGGGAATAGACGTTACGGACATCATCCTCGACGATGAGGATGCGCCGACCCTCGAGCGCGGCATCGCGGTGACGCGCCTTTTCGATCATGCGCCGCCGCTCGGGCGGCAGCTCGGAGACGACCTGGTGGAGGAACAGGGAAACCTCGTCGAGCAACCGCTCAGGGGATTTGGCGCCCTTGATGATGATCGAACTCGAATACCGCCGCAGCCGCTGCTCGTCGTCGGCGGAGAGGTCGTGCCCGGTATAGACGATGACCGGCGGGAAGCCGTGCTCTCCCTCCTGGCTCAGCGTTTCCAGCAGATCGAACCCCGAGGTGTCCGGCAGGGTCAGGTCTAGCACCATGCAGTCGAACGTCTCGCGCCGCAGCTGTTCCAGGCATTCGGCGGCCGTGCCCACGCCGATCGTCTCGACATCGTCCGAGCCCAAAAGCTTACCCACGGCGTCGCGCTGAACCGCATCGTCCTCGACAATGAGGACCCGGCGCATGCGCGAGGCAAGCTTCGCCTGCAGGCCCTCGAGCACCTGCGCGAGTTCTTCGCGCTTGACCGGCTTGATGTGGTAGCCGACCGCACCGAGCGACAGCGCGGTCTGGCTCTGGTCGGCCGCCGAAATCACATGGATCGGAATATGGCGCGTTTCATCGTCATGCTTCAGCCGGTCAAGGACGGTAAGCCCGGACTGGTCCGGCAGACCCAGGTCGAGAACAATCGCGCTCGGCTTGAACTCGTGAGCATGTTTGATCGCGTCCTCCGCATTGCCGGCGATGACGCATTGGAAGCCGAGTTCGCGTGAAAGCTCGCACACGATCTGTGCGAACACCGCATCATCTTCGATGACGAGCAGGACCCGGTTGCCCTCGGTCAGGCTCGCCCGGTCGTCTTCCAGGCTCCATGCCGATGACGCGGGCGCCGGACGCAGGGGAATGGCGGGGGCGGCCGCGACCGGCGCGGGACCCGGGTCGGAACGCCGCCGGGTCGGCTGGGCGACGGTCTCATAGGCCAGTGGAATGGTGAGCGTGAAGGTGCTGCCTTCGCCAGGGCGGCTCTCCAGCGCAATCCGGCCGCCGAGCAGGCGCGCGAGCTCGCGAGAGATGGAAAGGCCAAGGCCCGTCCCGCCGAATTTCCGGCTGATCGTCGCGTCGGCCTGGTGGAAGGCCTCGAAGATCGAGGCCTGCTGCTCCGCCGAAATGCCGATGCCCGTGTCGCTGACGGCGAAGCGGATGGACGCATCATCCACGCGCTCAATGGCGAGGCTCACCTGTCCGCGCTCGGTGAATTTGAAGGCGTTGGACAGGAGATTCTTGAGGATCTGCTCGAGCCGCATCCGGTCGCTCTCGATCGTGCGGGCACAGTCATCGGAAAGCCTGATGTCGAAACCAAGGCCCTTCTTCTCGGCAAGCGGGTCGAAGGTCCGCCGCAGGTCGCCCGTCAGCCGCTGCAGCGCGACGGTCTCGGGACGGATCTCGATGTGCCCGGCCTCGATCTTGGACAGATCAAGGATGTCGTTGATGAGGGTCAGGAGGTCATTGCCCGAGGACTCGATCGTATTGGCATATTTGATCTGCTCGTCGGAGAGATTGCCCTTCGGATTGTCCCCCAGAAGCTTGGAAAGGATCAGCAGCAAATTGAGCGGCGTGCGCAGTTCGTGGCTCATGTTGGCCAGGAAGTCCGACTTATACTGACTGGCCTGCTCGAGTTCGTGCGCCTTGGCGCCTAGCGCCGCGCCGGCCCGCTCCAGTTCGTTCCGCTGGGTTTCCAGCGTCTGCGCCTGTTCCTCAAGCTGGCTGTTGGTCTGTTCGAGTTCGACCTGCTGCTGTTCCAGACGAACCTGGGATTCCCGTAGCGCCCGACCCTGCTCTTCGAGCTCTTCGTTGGAGACGCGCAGTTCCTCGCTCTGGGCCTGGAGCTCGCCGGCTTGGCGCTGCGTTTCCTCGAGCGCGTCCTGGAGCCGGGCCCGGAAGCGCGCCGAGCGCAGGGCGATGCCGATCGCCGGCGAGACACGCTCCAAGAGATCGAGCACCAAGGGATCGATCGGCTTGAAGAAGCCGAGCTCCAAGACCGCATTGACCTGCGCGTCCGCCTTGGCCGGCACGATGACCAGATGACGCGGCTTGTCGCGACCGAAAGCCGAGCCGATCGTCAGATAGCCCTCCGGCACGTCTTCCAGGACCAGCGCCTTGCCATCGACTGCGACCTTGCCCAGCAAACCCTCCTTGATGTTGAAGGAGGAGGGCATATTGGCGTCGGCCGGAACCCCGACCACGGCCGCCCGCCTAAAGTGGCCGCTCTCGCCCTTGAACAGGGCGCCGCCCGAGAGCCCCGTATGCTCGGCCAGGAACGCCAAGATGTCCTCGCCAAGCTGTTCGACGGACTTGTCCCCGCGCATCGCCTCGGAGAGGCCGACTTCGCCGGACTGCAGCCATTCCTGCCGCGCGCGCGCCCGTCCATTACGGAGCAGCAGCACGAAGATCGCGATGGTGAGTGCGGAGCCCAGCAGACCCGAAACAACGCCGCTGGTGATGGCGGCACGCGCCGCGTCCGTCATGTCGCCCATGCGCTCTTCCCGCAGCCGCACTTCTTCGCGGGCCATGCCGTCAAGCTGGGCGCGGATGGCGTCCATCTCGCCCTTGCCGCGGTCGGTTGTCACGATCCCCATGGCAGCGGTCAGGCCCTGCGTGCGCCGCAATTCAATCGTCTCTCGCAGTTCAGCCAACTTGGAATCGATATGACGGTTGAGCGGTTCCAGGCTCGCTTGCTGCACCGGATTGTCGGCGGTCAGCGCCTTCAGCGCCGCGAGCCGCGCGGGCAAGGCGGCGACTGCGGTCCGGTAGGGCTCAAGATAAGCGTTGGTCCCGGTCAGCAGATAGCCGCGCTGGCCCGTCTCTGCGTCTTTGGCGGTGGAAAGAACTTCGTCGAGTGCGATCAGCACTTCATGGGTATGGCGAACGGCCTTGTCGGCCTCGCGCAGCGCCTGGATATTCGAATAGGCAAGCCACGTACTGATCAGGAAGAAAGCCAGCCCCAAGATCAGACCCGCGATGAGCCCATAATTCTTCCGCTGCGGCGTGCCAACGGCCGTGCCCTTATTCCCCAACATTTCCGCCAACCCCGTATCCTGTCCCGACCGCGCCAAAGGTGGCTGTCATACCCTTTTTTCCAGCCCGTGAAAGGATTTGGCGCATATACTCGCCGCGCCCCCCTGCGGCCCCGCGCGTAGCTAGATCACCCGGACAATCTTGTTTCGGCCCGTCGATCCGCGCAGCAATTCCAGTGCAGACACTGGTTCACCGAGCGCTGCTACCAAAAGCCTGAGCACGGCTTCGTTCGCCTTGCCACATTCAGGCGTCGCTGTCGTCCGGACCTGCAAGATGCCGCCTCCGGTCGGCAGGATGATGACATCAGCGGAGGCATTGGGCGTCACGCGAATGGAAAGCCGCCCCGCGCCATGGACGAGAGCCAGAATATCTGCCCGTGGCGGACAGGACACTTTAGGCCGCCGTGGCCGCGCAAAGCCGTTTCGCTTTTGGGGATGGGCCCAAAGGCAGTTTGATCCAGGACATCGCGGGCTGCCCGCCCCCGCGTCATGCCAGCCCCGCTTAAGCGCGGCGGCGCGCGGCGCGAGACAGCCAGAGAGCGACAAATCATGACCGGCGGTCCTCGGCCGCACTGGGCTGCTGATCAGCCCGACGCGCCGCTTCCCTGTTCTGCCGATCATGGGCGCGGCCTCCGGCCACGGTCACGGCGAAGAACAGCACCATCAGGACGAGGGAAATGATGACGATCGCTGCGATGATCATAATGCGTGCCGGCCCTTTTGGATTCCGTCGGACCTGCTCCCTGCGGGAGACAAGCTTACAACCCGCAGCGGCATGGCGCCTCGCTCATGTAAGTACCATCTATCGATAGAGACTGTGAATATAGAGATTTGATGTTCTATACATCAGCGGCGGCGCCCGCGCGCCGAAGAAAAGCGGTACGGCCCGGACCCGCTAAGAAGCGGACCCGGGCCGTACATCTTGGCCTCGGCGGCGCGCCTTGGCCATTCGTCTTGGCAGTCGCGGCCGCCTGCGACACGCCCAAACAGGCCTTCAGATCGGGCCGCTGCCGCGCAGCAGAACCCGGCCAAGCCTTTCAGAAAAGGCGCGCGGATCGAGCGGCAGTTCGCCGTCGGCGACGCGGGCCTCGTCGAACAGCAGATGCGCTGCATCCTCGCGCAAATCCGCCTGCTCTGCGCCTACCGCGCTGAGCCGGGTAACGAGCGCGTGCCGGGGATTGATCTCGAGGACCGGCTTGCTCACTTGCGCAAGCTGCCCCGCGCCCGCCAGGAGCCGCTCCATCTGGCGGTCCATGCCGTGTTCGGGCGCGACCAGGCAGACCGGGCTGTCGGTCAGCCGTTCCGACGCGCGGACATCGGACACCACATCGCCCAGCGTCGCCTTGACGAAGTCGATGAAGCCGGCGACCTCGTCCGACGTTTCCGCCGGCGGTTGCTCGCCATCGGCGAGGGGGATGAGACCCAGATCCGACATGCCCTGTGTCACCGACTTGAACGGCTTGCCTTCGAAATCCGGCGCTCCGGTCACCCAGAAACCGTCGATCTGGTCGGTCAGCAGGAGCACCTCGATGCCGCGCGCGCGGAAGCCTTCGAGCTGCGGCGAGGAGGCGAGCCGCTCGATGTCGGAACCCACCGCATAATAGATCGCGGTCTGGTTCTCTTTTAGATCGGCAGCATAGTCCTTGAGCGACCGCCATTCATTGTTCGACGTGCTGGTCTTGAAGCGGGCGAGCCCCAGCAGCGTCTCGCGCCGGGCGTAATCCTCGTAGAGACCCTCCTTCAGGACGGACCCGAAATTATCCCAGATCTTGAGATACTTGTCGCCATCGCTGTTCGAGAGCTTTTCCAATTCGCTCAGCACGCGGTTGGACACACCCTTCTGGATGGCGGCCAGAACCGGGCTCTCCTGGATCATCTCGCGCGAGACGTTGAGCGGCAAGTCCTGCGAGTCGACCAGTCCGCGCACAAAGCGCAGGTAGCGGGGCAGGATCTGCGCCTCGCCCGTGATGAACACCCGGCGGACATAGAGCTTCATCCGCCCCGACCGATCGGGGTCGAACAGGTCGAAGGGTCGCATCTCAGGCACAAAAGCGAGCACATTATATTCGTGCACGCCCTCGGCGCGGTAGTGCAGCGTCAGTGCCGGCGTGTCGAACTGTCCGGCGTTGGTCCTATAGAAGTCAGTATAGTCTTCCTCGCTGATTTCGGACTTGGACCGCGTCCACAGCGCCGCGCCATCGGCAATCTGCGCCGGCTCCGCATCGGGCTTGTCCTTGAGGACGATCGGGACCGGGACATGGCCCGACTGCGCCTTGATCTTGGGCTCCACGCTGAAGCGCCGAGTATAGTCGGCCGCATCTTCCTTGAGATGAAGAATGACGCGCGTTCCGCGCGCCGGAGCCTCGGCCGGATCAGCATCCCCGATCGAGTAGGTGCCCAAACCATCCGACGTCCACAGGCCAGCACCCTCCTCGCCAGCGCGGCGCGATAGCACGTCGACCTTGTCTGCGACCATGAAAGCGGAATAGAAGCCGACGCCAAACTGGCCGATGAGCTGGCCGCCCTCGCCATCCTTCTTGGCGGCGATCTGTTCCATGAAGGCCTTGGTGCCTGAGCGGGCGATCGTGCCGAGCGCCTCGGCCATTTCGGCCTGGGTCATGCCGATGCCATTGTCCTCGATGGTCAACTGGCGCGCATCGGGATCGAGCGTAATCGTGATCCGCGGCTGAGGGTCGTCACCCAGCAGTGCCGGCGCCGCTATCGCTTCGTAGCGCAGCTTTTCGCAGGCGTCGGCGGCGTTGGACACCAGTTCGCGAAGGAAGACATCTTTGTCCGAATAAACGGAGTGCACCATCAGGTGCAGCAGCTTGGCGACATCGGCTTCAAAGGACCGCGTGTCGGGGGAAGCGTCGGTAATCGTGCTCATCGCTATATTTCGCTCTCCTTAGAATGGCGGGCGAAATCTGGTTGGCACCGCCCGGTTTTTCAACCCGGGGAACCGGCGTGATCGCGGGGCAGGACCCAAGTGACGCACCAGTTCGGCGGGATGATGAGCCTCAAATCCGTCGCGGGGGCCTGGCAGGCGTCATGTGGCTGGGTGAAATTCTCCTGCCGATTGCTGCCGGCACAGTGGTCCTGCCTGACGCCCGCCGCTAATCGTCAGCTGCGACGCTATCTTTCTCTTGGGGCCGGTCGTAAATGGGGGGCGGCACGCGCCAGGCGCCTTTGTGATCCATTTCGATCGGCAAATCGCATCGCTCGCAGAACGCTTTGTACTGGCCCTGCTTGTCGCGCGCTATGGAAGCGGAAGACGGCTTATGCCGACCCAGAAGACAACGCACATACATGGTCCACGTCTAACGCGATCGACGGGACATTTGTAGCACCCGCGAGTCAATTCCCACCACACTGACCCAAGGTACTTGTTATGCCCGCTTCAGCGGAAAGGCGGAACCGACGTTCTCGGCTCCGCCGTCCTGTCGTCAGGCCGCCGTGCTCTGGTCGCGACCGCGATCCATGGCCGTCAGTCGATCCTTAGCGGCGAGCTTGAGCTTCTTGAGACGGGCGACCAGAAGCTGGTCGGGTACAGGCCGCCGCAGTTCCTGCTCGATCTCTGCCTCCAGACGGGCGTGCTCCTCGCGCAGATGGTTCAGATAATGGTCGGACATCGTCTTCTCCATGCCAGGTTGTGACTATGTGCGCGTGCTCGCGCACAGCCTGAGAATAGGTGCGTGCCCTTTCTTTTTCCAGTGATTCCCGAGGCCTGCGGTCGACATCAGGATGGCCTTGGTCTGGCGCCACAGCAATCGTACAGCAACACACCGCCTGGTCGTCAAAGCACCGCTATCGTCTCAGCAAAGATTTGGAAAATCTCCCATGGATCGTTTCTTTACCGCCATCGCAACACGTTCCGCCACAATCATGGGCCAGCCGCTGGCTTTCATTCTCTCGACCCTGTTCATCATCCTCTGGGCCGTCAGTGGACCATTCCTGAATTACTCCGACACCTGGCAGCTCATCGTGAACACCGCGACGACCGTCCTGACATTTCTCGCCGTGTTCCTCATCCAGAACAGCCAGAACCGCGATGGCGCCGCAATGCAGGCCAAGCTCGACGAAATCATCCGCGCGCTCGACAAGGCGCGCGTCGAGTTCGTGGGCATCGAGCATCTGACCGACGCCCAGATCGCCAAAATTCGGGAAGCCCTGGAAAACGATATCCGCAATGAAGCAGACGACGACAAGGATCGGACCGTCACCCGCACCGTGGAAACTCTGCTCAAACGCTACTGACGAGCGCACAGCGCCCGTTCGGAGCGCTGGCGCCTCATGATGCGCGGGTTGGTGCGTCCACCAGACACCCGGCTCGTGAAGCTGCTGGCGTTAGAGGCCCTTGGCCATATTGAGGTGCGCAGTGACGATCGGCACGAGCTCGGACGCGAAAGCCTTGAGGGGCGCAACGTCGCCGCTTGCCGCATAGGCCTTGAGCGCATCCAATGTCTTCTGGTGGCCATCGGCCTGGAGGCGCGCATAGGCGCGATCAAACTCGGCGCCCGACTTGGTTTGCAGATCGGCGAGCTCCTGCTGCTGGGCCGGGGTCAACGCCGCATCAGGCGCGATCGCCGGCGTCGCGGCCGCGGCCGCCGTTTTGAGCTTCGCAGTCGAGTCCGTGTGGGCCTTGATCATCTGCTCGGCGAAGGACTTGATCTTTGCGGACTGCGCCTTGCTCGCCGCGAGTTTCGACGTCTCGATCTCGAAAGCGTCGCTTGCTGCCGCCGTGTTTGCAAAGGCCTGTCCCGGGCTCAGGACCGCAGGTGCCGGCGCGGCAGGTTCGGCCGCGGAGGTCGCTCCCGTATTCTCGACAGGCTCGGCCTTCTTGCCGCAGGCTGAAAGGCAGAGCGCGGCGGCCGAAAGAGATACCAAAAGAAGCGGTTTCATGAATGACTCCCCCATTCGAGCAGGACGCCTGCTCAACGCGGACCAGGCTTCATCGTTCCAGCGGCGGACCTTTTCGAACGCGGGACGTTTCACCCCTGCCCGCCCGTCGCGCGGCATGAGACCCAAGGAGACGAGACGATGAGCATCTTCGGCAACATTCTGAGCAAGATCTTCCACCCGAACGCGGCCAAGGCCGCGCCCACGACAACTGCTCCGGCTCCCGCCGCCGCTGCACCGGCGCAAACATCGGTCGACGTCGGGCCCGTCCTGGAGGCTATGGCCGCAATGAAGGACGATCATGGCGGCAACTACAAGAACTCGATCGTCGATCTCCTGAAGCTTCTCGATCTCGATTCCAGTCTCACCGCCCGAAAGGAGCTGGCCGAGGAACTCGGGGTGAATGCCGGCGAACCCGGTTCAGCCGAACAGAATATCGCGCTTCACCGCGCCGTCATGGACAAGCTTGCCGAAAATGGCGGCATTGTTCCCGACGACATGCGCAATTAGGCGGTTGCGCATCGCGGCTGTTCCAACGGAGCAGCCGCATTGCCGCAACGACGATCCAGCGAGTGACGACGGCTGCGAAGGCGTGCAGGCCGGGCAGGTCCCGGATAAAGCTTGGCGCGCCTACAAGGGAGGCATATTGCCGACCCCATGACAAACACACGCAACATTCTGGTCGTTGAGGATGAACCGCTCATCGCCATGATGCTCGAAGATTTCATCGACATGATGGGTCATCGGATCGGCGCGGCCGTAGGAAGCGTCTCCGACGCGCTCGCCGAGATCGAAGCGCAGAGCTTTGACCTCGCCATCCTCGACCTCAACCTAGGCAACGAAACCTCCTGGCCGGTCGCCGACGCGCTTCAGGATCGCGGCATCCCGTTCGTCCTTGCCACGGGTGGCGACCTCCAGGCGCCGTCCGAGCGCCATGCCGGCGCCCGGACCCTGACCAAGCCCTATACTTACGAGAACGTACAGGCTTCCATCGACGCGCTCGCGGGCGTCTGACAAACACGTGTGTGCAGCGTCAGGCAGCCATTGCCCCCGCCGCCTGCCCGGGCTTCAGGACGATCTTCGTGTAGCTGTCCTGCTCGTCGTGGAATTTCTGATAGCCAAGTGGCCCGTCCTCGAGCGCCATGCGGTGGCTGATAAGGAAGGTTGAATCGATCTTGTCCTCCGCGATCGCGGCATAAAGGGGCTGCAGATAGCGCTGCACATGCGTCTGGCCGGTCTTGAGGGTCAGGCCCTTCTCCATCAGCGCGCCCAAGGGGAACTTATCGACGAAGCCACCATAGACGGCGGGCATCGAGACACGCCCGCCCTTGCGGGTCGCCAGGATCACCTGCCGGATGGCGTGGATGCGATCGGTTCCCAGGAAAGTGGAAGCCTTGATCTGGTCGATGATATTGTCAGCAAAGGCGCCGTGCGCCTCAAGACCCACGCAATCGATCGCCGCGTCGGGGCCGATCCCGCCCGTCATCTCCATCAGCGCCTCATAGACCTTGCTCTCCTCGAAATTGACGGTCTCGGCACCGAATTTACGCGCAAGTTCGAGGCGGCGGGGGAAATGATCGATCGCGATAACCCGCTCGGCACCCATCAGGAAGGCCGACTGCACCGCGAACAGGCCGACCGGACCGCAGCCCCAGACCGCCACTGTGTCGCCCGGCTCGATCTCGGCATTCTCCGCCGCCATCCAGCCCGTCGGCAGAATGTCCGAGAGGAACAACACCTTTTCGTCCGGGATGCTCTCGTCGGGAATGACGAGCGGGCCGACATCGGAGAAGGGCACGCGGACATATTCGGCCTGCCCGCCGGCATATCCTCCGGTCATGTGGCTGTAGCCGAACAGGCCGGGCATCGGATGGCCATAGCCCTCGCGTCCGATATCCTGGTTATCGGCCGGGTTCGCATTCTCGCACGCCGAATATTGCGTCTTCGAACAGTGGTAGCAGCTGCCGCACGAGATGGTGAACGGCACGACGACGCGCTGTCCGGTCTTGAGGCTGCTCTTGGGCCCGACCTCGACCACTTCGCCCATGAACTCGTGGCCGAGAATGTCGCCCTTCTGCATCGTCGGGATATAGCCGTCGTAAAGATGCAGGTCCGACCCGCAGATCGCGGTGGAGGTCACGCGGATGATCGCATCGCGCGGATTGACGATCGCGGGATCGTCGACAGTGTCGCAGCGTACGTCGTGCTTGCCGTGCCAGGTGATCGCCTTCATCGCGCTTACTTTCCTTCTTCTGCGAGGATGCGCGGATTGCGCGCGTTGGTAGCGATTTCGCCAGTTTCCATAAGCTGCTTGAACCGGCGCAGGTCGCGCCGCGTCTGGATCCTCGGCTCGCGCTGGAAGAGCTTGGCGACCAGTTCGCCGATCACGCCGCCGGGCGGATCATAGGCGATCACGGCGCGCACGACGGTGCCGCGCCGCCCGGCATCGCGAAACTCGATCCGGCCGCTATTGGCGACGTCGGCGCCCTCGGCAGACTGCCAGGTTATCTCCTCGCCCGGCACGTCCTTGGTGATGACCGACTCCCAGGACACTTCGCGGCCCGCCGGCGCCTTCACGGTCCAGCGCGACCGATCGCGGTCGATCGGCTCGATCGAGACGATATTGTCCATGAACGAAACCAGGTTCGTGGGATCGCGCCAGAAATCATAGAGCTCGCGCGCCGGTCGGTTGATCGTCACCGCCTCGGCCAGCAGCTTGCGATCGGGATCGGCGGTTTTCGACGCGGTGACGGGGGCGTCATCCTGTCCGGCGGTGCGACTGCGCATTTCAGAATCTGTCATGGCTGCGGATCTCCTTCATTCGGGAACGTCACCGCGGAGCGCGGGTTCCGATCGATGCCAGGATCACAGACCTCCCAACCGACCGATCGGACGTCTGGCCAAGCGATAGGAGAGCAAGCTGGAAGACGCCGCCGGATGGATCGCCCCGATCGCGACGATGATCGCCGCCATGATGACAGCCGCCAATCTTGGTGCTCGCGTGACTGGCTGGGGCTTCGTCGTCTTCACGCTAGGCTCGATCTGTTGGTCACTTGTCGGGTTCTCGACCGGGCAGACAAATCTGCTGGCGACCAACGGCTTCCTGACGCTGGTCAACCTGATCGGCATCTGGCGCTGGCTCGGCCGGCAGCGCGCCTATGAAGATGGCGGCCAATCCGCCAGCGAAGCGAGCCGACGCTCGGCGCTGCCCACGCTCTTTACGGCCACCGGGATCACCGGCCTCCCCGTCACGGCAGCGGACGGCGAGGTGGTCGGCACCGTGGTCGAGGCCCTGGTGACCTGCGCGGACGGCACCGTGAGCTACGTGGTCATACGCTCGGGCGGCGTGGGCGGCATCGGCGAGACACTGCGCGCAGTCGCACGCAGCGATCTCGACTTTGGCTGCGAGGGCTTCACCCTGCATCATGAGAAGACATGGTTCGAGGCGCTGCCTGGGCTCGCCGATGGCGACTGGCCCGCGGCGCCCGAGGCGACGGGCACGACGCCGGCACGCAGCTAGATGGCTGGGTAGTCACAGCGTCGAGGTTCGACTCTCGGTGGTCACCATGACTTGCTGAACGAGGAGAGAGACGGCAGACTTGCAGGAGGGGGCGACGATCATGCAGGACGGCATTGCGCGGACCTCCGCGCCCGAATTTCTTTCCATATCCCTGGACAACGCGCTTCCGCCGCTGCCCGGCGAGAAGCCTGAGCGGATCGCCTCGGATCTTGGGCGCGGCCTGTGGTCGTTGATGGCGCGCGCCGGCCGCAATGTGTTGCCCGGGCCCGTCCACAGAAGCGAACTTGGCCTTACGGACGAGTTCGACGCGCTCGTGGAGGCTGCCGGCCAGGTGGTTCTCACCAGTGGCCACCGCCTGAGCGAACTCCTCTGGACACGCAGCGGCCCCTACTGGAAAGGGGCACTAGCCCGCACGCTCATCCTGCAGCAGGCGCGCCAAGGCTTTCTTCTGCTACTCGCCCAGTCGGTAACGCCGCGCGCCGTCCTTTTCGGCCATGCCTCGCCGCTGGTCGTCGAACTCGGCATCGAGGGTGATCTGGACCTCGCAGGTCCGCATCTCGTGCTGCTCGTCTGTACCGTCGATCCCACAGGCAAGGCGGTGGCACGGCGCGGTTATGCGCAGGCCATCAAGAGCGCGCGCTGCTTCATGCCTGTGGGATCGGCCTTCGAGCGGGACGCGCTCGAGGCGCTCATCGCGCTCCGCGAAAAGCTCGACTGTCATGGTGTGGAGTGCACGATCATGCGCGACCTTGGCGAGGAGGGCTTCGCTCGTGAATGGCAGGTCGGTCTGCGCCGTGAGGCGACGACAATCGGCCAGCTGCGGATCGTGCTTCCCGGCGACGTGGGGATCGCGGAGGATGGGGAGATGGGGGCTGCGATGGCCGAGGACGGGGCGTACGCCCTGACACCAGCGAATTTCGCGGATGGGCGCTTCGTCGCCTGGCTTGAGCGGGAAATCGTCGAAAATGGCGCGGCGAACGGCGGATGACGCGGAAGGGTCTTTCTGGATCACCACGAACAGAAGAGCTGGTGTGTGCGGCCCGCAGCGCTGGTCGGCGCCGCGAGCCGCTTGAGCCCCCGCTCTGTTCCCTTTGACACATAGAGGGGCGCGGTTAGCAATGACCTAAAGGCGGAGCATCCGGGCGGCGCATATTCTGACAGACGTGATTATTCGCCCGACGACGAAAGATGACGTCGCGAACCGTTGATGAGAGCGCGGCCGGGTAACATAGCTTGGCCTTACCGGCCAGCTTTGGTAGACCGCCAACGCGCTGCGAAAAGGGCGGCGCCGGGACTGCTAATCCCGCGAACGCGAGCAACTCGGAACCATCGGTTCCCGGGGTGCCGCTGCGCATGTCCAGACCTCAGGGTTAAAGGTGGCGGCGCATGTGTGTTCGCATGTTAGCAGCTCCGGCGGCTCCCGCGTCCAGTGCGCGGGAGTTCGGGAGATCGCTCCTTACGCTTTCGCTTCGACAGTTTGACAGGAAGGTCAGGCGATGGATGCGAGTGACACGCGGGGCCGGGCGGTGGCAGTTGGCCTGATGCGCCTGGCGCTGACTTTCCTAGACGAGATCGACGACGATATGGTGATCGCGAGGCTTCAGCATGCCATCGACACCGCGCTCGCCAAAGGCGGGCTCGAGGACATCGATCCCAGAAGCGCGGCGCTTATCGCCGCCATGCCGCTCGACAGCTAAGCAGGCTGACCGGCGCGCAGCGCATCGGCACTGCCGCCGGAACGAGTATCCGACGTGCCGAGGTCCGTTGCACGCTAAGGAAAAAGAGAGGGCGGATGCGCTTCCATAACGGCGCGCACGGGCAGTCTGCCCGCTATTGCAACACAGGGGGGCCGAATGCGACCAACCGGTCCGCCGCAGTGGAGGCCTCGCGCTCCRCTCGGCGCTTGGCGGTATGTTCGTGCTGAAGCGCCATGGTCTCGAAGGCCGCGACGGACCTCAGTGCGCGGTCGCGGGCGTTGCTGAGGGTCGCCGCGTCAGCTTCCGCCCGGGCGCGGGCCGCCAGCCCGCGATAATGCTCGGCGTCATTCGCCATGAACAATCCTTTCGAATACAAAACCAAAGGGCGGCATTTCATGCCGCCCTCCTTGTCGCTCAGTCCTGCGTTTGCAGGTTGACCGCGCTGGTCTTGCCGCGGCGGTCGGTTTCCAGTTCATAGCTGAGCCGCTGGTTCTGGTTGAGCGTGTTAAAGCCCGCGCGCTCGACAGCCGAGATGTGGACGAACGCATCCTGTCCGCCGGTTTCGGGGGCGATGAAGCCATAACCCTTGTCGGCGTTGAAGAATTTGACGGTGCCAGTGATGGTGCTCATGTAAGATATCCTTCTAGGATCGGGCTCCCGGAGATCGGGAACCCTCGTGCTGCGAGGGGCAGGGAAAGAAGGAAGAGCAGAGCCGCAAAGCACCGAAAGACCGTCTATTTGCGACTGTAGCATGCGCGATATGGGGCCTGATCACGCAAAAACAAGACCGCCATTCCCGACGGCGCACGAGCGGGCGCAGATCCATGAGATGCGAAGGCCGGCCGCAAGGTCGCCCTCGCGACCCGCAGACCTTCAGAAGGGGGTTGGGAGTTTCTGCGGGCCTCGCCGCGTCCACTCGTCCCCAGGCCCAAAAAGCCGCCATAACAGCAGGATTAGGTCGTAACGATCTCCAACAGCTTATGATAACTGTCAGCCACCCCGTATCGCACATTTGGCGTGGGATTGGACTCCGCCAGCTTCGCAAAAAATTTCTTGGCGCAATCGATTTTCGCCCGTTCGAGATCCCGCAGAGCAAGCGAAGACATGGATCCCTTAGTCTCGGCAACGAAATATATGTGTTTTACCGAGCCTGCGCGAAATACGATGGCCCAGTCAGGGTTATAGTCCCCGACGGGCGTCGGGATCAGAAACCCTCTTGGCAATTTCGCATAAACGTCGACCTCTGCGCTCGTATCCAGCTCACTCACGAAATCACGTTCTACGCCGGAATCGGTGATGCAGTAGTCGAAAACGTGGTTCTTGAGCCTCTCGGAGGCGCGCGAAAAATCCTGCCCGATCTCGGCCGCCGTAAAGACGTCGGCATCATAGCGCTCGTCAATCGGGTCGTAGACCAGCTGCTCGATAAGGTGACCTGCCTTCTGTTCCTTGATCAGCCGCGCCGCCTCAGAAATGAAGTGCTCAGGGTTTGCACGATATTGGTCGAAGATTGCCGGCTCGATGCCAGCCAAAACCTCAGCCGCCGTTTGACGCAAGAGGTCCGTTGCCGCTGAGACTTTGCCCAACAGGTCATACTTCACCGACGAATGTGCCGACGCCGCCCTGACGGTTTCATTCCGCGTGATGCTGAAACCGGTGCCGTCCCTGAGCTGCTCGTCGGTGACCTGATCCGTCTGAATCCCAGTCTGCACGGAATATTGTAGCTTGGTCACTCGCAGTTCGCGGTTCAACGCGCCGATGCATTTTTGGATGAGTTCTGCAGTGTCGAACTCGACGCGGTAAACAGCCTTGCGGTTAATCCTGCCCCAAAGCTCCTGAAAGGCACCCTTGTGGAAATTGTCATTAAGCGGGTTCCGCTTGGGCTTACGTCCATCTTCGAACTTGGGCAGCGCTGCATCGCTGTAGACGCTGTCTATCAGGCCAAAGACTTCAGTCTGATATGGCACCAAATCTTCATGCAGCGCGGCCAATGTCCCATCGGCCTTGGCTGCGTAGTAGACATCGGTGATTTGGTCGGAATCGTCGATATAGTCGTTCTTGATCAAATACCTGTGGATCTGCGTCGCCATTTGATCGGTGACCGTGACCGGCCCTTCAGGCGTCTGCAATTGCTTGCCCGCGAAGTACGCCTGGCTGGCCTTGCGGGGCCGTGCCGACAGACTCTCAGCAATCTCCTTCTGCAACCCGCCCACGAAGTCGGTGTAGCTCTCGCTTGCGATAACCGAGAGAATATTGATGTCGTGGACGGTAGCCGGATGGTCGAGCCGATCGCCAAACCGGTCAACTGCCAGGCGCAGGCCACGGCCAACTTCCTGCCGCCGTGAAATCATGTTGAGGCTTTGCTTGAGCATGCACATGACAAACACGTTCGGGTTATCCCAACCTTCCCGGAGCGCGGAGTGGGAAAACAGGAATCGGACAGGCTCGTCGAACGAGAGTAGCCGCTCCTTGTCCTTGAGGATAAGGTCGTAGGCGTCGCTATCGTCGGAATCGGTCGAACGAGCGCCGACCTCCGGATCCTTCAGCCGCTTGGTCTTCTTGTCGATTGAGAAATAGCCATCGTGCGTCTTGGCAACCGGGATCGCCTCGAGATGCTTCCGCCAGGCCGCTTCTTCAAGCGGGAGTTCGGCCAGCATGTCGGCGACGGCCTCGGCATATTCGTCCTCGAACATCCGGGCGTACTCGCCGTTTTGATCGTCGCGGCTGTAATCCCGGTATTTGGCCACCTCATCGATGAAGAACAGCGACAACACCTTCACCCCTTGGGCAAAAAGCTGCCTTTCCTTCTCGAGATGAGCGCGGATCGTTTCACGGATCTGGATGCGGCGGATGTCGCGTTCGGACAGGTCACCATGAGCCTCGCCGGCCTTGATGATGATGCCATTCGTAAACTCCACTATGTCCGCGGTGGCGTCGATCTGTGACACAACGAAATCGCGATACTGATCCAAACCACCGGAAAGGTCATAGAGGTCATCGCGAAACTTCAGGCGCTTCATGCGGCGCTTGATCGTGCCGGTGGCGTCCTTCATCTCCATTTCGACGCGGGCAAAGGGGCCGCCCATGCCGCGGCCGACGGTCTCGATGCCTTCGAGATAGAGATATGCCGTCGTGCCAGTCAGGCCCTTGAGCGCGATGCCGCGCACCTGAATCTTCTTTACCAGCTTCTGGTTATAAGCATCCAGCGCATCGAGCCGATGGATCTTGGTATGTTCGGTCCGGTGTGTTGCGGAATAGCGTAATACGAACAGCGGGCGGAATTTGGGCAACGCCTCGACAGTGGCCTTGCCCTCCATCTTCTGCGGCTCGTCGAGGATGAGGATTGGCCGGTTGGCAGCGATCACATCGATCGGCCTGCGAGACTGGAAATCATCCAGCGCGTCGTAAATCCGGCGATTTTCCTTGCCGCTGGCGTTGAATGCCTGGATGTTCATTACCATCACATTCAGCCCGGCATCTGACGAAAAGCTCTCCAGCTCGTGCAAACGCTTCGAGTTGTAGATGAAGAAGCGCGCCTTCTTGCCGTAGCTCTCGGTGAAGTGCTCTGCCGTGATCGCCAGCGATTTCGCCACGCCTTCGCGGATGGCGATGCTGGGCACAATGATGATGAACTTCGACCAGCCATAGCGGCGGTTCAGCTCGAACATCGACTTGATGTAGCAGTAGGTCTTGCCGGTGCCGGTCTCCATCTCAACATCGAGATGCAGAGCTGCGGCTGCAGCCATGTTTTTGAGATAGGCAGCCGGGGCAGGAACAGCCTTGCCCTTAGCATCGCGCGTGACAAAGCTGGCGAGCGAGGCCGATTGAGGCAGATTCTGACGGCGTTGCACGACCTTGATGTTGTCGAGTAACTGCGCTTCGGTCAGCGCAAAGTCGGTATTGCGAAACCCCTCATCGTCGAACGCTTCCGCTTGATTGCGCTTGCCAGGATCGATCCGATAGGTTGGGCCACTGGCATACGGCTGGCCCGCAAAGCAATCGACTACGGCATCAACGGCCAGCGTCTGGTAAGGCTGAACCTTGAATTTGAGCTTCATGGCCATAGGTCAGATGGCCTTCAGCTCGGTGCCGGGGCAGAGCTGGCGGAAAAGCTGTTCGGCGTTGATGCGGTCGGCATCGCGAGCGAAGCTGGTGTCGCGGAATACGGCGCGCAAAGGCGCGCGGGCCGCTATGCCCTTCACAAGATCATCGGTAACGCCAGTTTCGAAACAGGCGATCAGCGCATTGCCATCAACCGAGTACACAGTCTTCCCATGCAAGGTTTCTCGGTTGATCGGCAGGGTCAGCTCCACACCCCAGTCGATCAGCACCTGGAACAGCAGATCCTCAGCGCTGCGATCAGATTTTACGCTCTCGACCTGACCGAAAAGCTCGTCCTGCTTCACCTCGTCCGGACGGTAGTAGATGTCCATCATGTTCGAACTGTCGACCTTGAGCGCGCGAAAGCCAACGTCGCGGTTCCAGCTTTCAGCGCAATCTCCAGCAACAATCCGTCGACCAGCGCGGCGGATGCGCTCCATCGTGATCTGCGCGATACTTTCGAAGCCGAGCTTGCGGGCTTCCGTGCCTTCAGCAGAAAATTCTGGGAACTGAATAAGCACAAATCGCCTGTTTCCCCCGTCCTGAGCATTCTGCTCCAAGACGGCTGCGCCAGTAGTGCCGGAGCCCGCAAAGAAATCTAAAACGATATGCTCGCTATCTGCCTTCGTTCCAATTTGAATGATTTTCTTCAGAAGGTCGATAGGCTTAGGGTGATCGAAAACTTTCACTCTGCCGAATAGGGCGCTTAGTTCCTTAGTTGCCTTCTTGTTTCCAGACTCGCTATTCCAAAGGTCGGAGACCTCCTTACGGCCGCCCTTTAGGTAGTGCTTTTGGTAAACCTGCCACTTCGTCGTACCTGAGCGGGTGACTTGCTTCCATTCGATCATGCCATCTTTGACGAGAGCCTTGTAAGTATCTTTCCCGCAAACCCATCGGCTTTCATATCCTTCGGGTGCAATCGGGTATATATCGTTACCCTCTGGATCCTGGACAGCATAAAACATTGTGGGTCGATCTTCCCGACGATTTTCCCCACCGGTTCGTCGGAGTGATCGGGTTAGATATCGGCCTTTCTCGTCTTCTTGATCGTAAAGAGACATTTCGCTTGGCGACATCGGCAATCCCAATAGAGAACTGTCTGGGCTTTTGGAGAAGACAACGATGTAATCTAGCTCGCGGGCAATTCCTCGACTGCCGCTCCCCATGCGCGTACCAGTCGCGCGCGAAATCACGCCCACACAGCAATCGTGCCCGAAAACCTCCTTCCCTATGGAAATTAGATTTCCAAGTTCAAGAACATCGATAGAGATAAAGATAAATCCCGAATCTTGCAGCAGTGTGCGAGAGAGACGAAGTCGGGCGAACATCATGCTCAACCAGTCAGAGTGAAAGCGGCCATTGCTCTCGCTGTTGGCCACCAAGCGGCCCCCATTATTATCAACCTGATTGGTGCGGATAAGAAAATCTAGAGAATCCTCGCAGAAATCGTCATCATATATAAAATCGTTTCCGGTGTTATATGGTGGATCAATGTAAATTAGCTTTACCTTGCCCAGATAGCTCTCTTGCAGCAGCTTCAGAGCATCGAGGTTATCGCCTTCGATGAAAAGGTTCTGGGTAGTGTCGAAGTCCACGCTATCCGCACGGCAAGGGCGGATAGTTTTGGCGATCGCGGCGTTGGCGGTTAGCAGGGCCTCGCGCTTGCCCGGCCAGTCGAGCCGGTAGCGCTCCTGCGGGCCTTCGACTACATGGTCAGATAGCGCCTGGCGAAGCTGGTCGAAATCGATGGCGAGCCGGATATTTCCTTGATCATCGGCAGCTTCTGCCACACAATCGGGAAAAAGCGCACGGATTTTGGCAATGTTTTCCTGGCTAAGGTCGGGGCTGTGCATCTCTAACTTATCCATGCGGCATCTAATCTCTATTACGATATTTCAGTTCTTGCCCAGCGCCGCATGGCGCGATTTGGCGGCACGCAATTCGGCATTGAGTTCGACCTTCCTGTTAAACTGTTTCTCACGCATAAGGCCAGCCTCCAATCGAGTGATCTCACGTTCGAGCTGAACAGCCTCTTCGGCCCTAGCAACGCGTGCGGCGATTGGCTCCTCCGGGCTTTGCTTTGGCGGAAGCAAGGGGTCGAGGAGCCGGGCGTAAAATGTCGCCATGTCCAGGGCTGTTGGCAGGGCCTCGCGCGGCATGTCACCAGCTTGCCAAGCGGTGAAGGCATGTGGTGCTGTTACCCATTTGCCCGCTTCCGCCTGGCTGGGGCGTTTCCATGCCACCGCCATTCGGGCGCGACCCCCATGTCGGAGCTCAAGGATGAGCGGCCGGGGGATTGCCTTTTCGATCGCCGCCAACACCGCAAGATCGACATCGGACTGGTGCAGATTGATCGCGATGACCGCTATTTCCTCGACATCAGGGGATGGCTTCAGGTTCATCCGGTCGGCGCGTAGCACATGGGTCCACTCTATGCGCTCGACCTGTTCGACAAACTTGGCCTGCATGGTGCGCGCAAGCTGCGCGGCGCTGTATATCCGGCTCTTTGGAATAGCGCGGCCAAACACGGTTCGCGCCGGCCACGCATAAAGCGTCACGCCGCAGCTCCTGCCTCTACTGGTTCCACGACAACGAAGGCAATCAGCTCGAAATCCTCCAGACCGCGAATGGTATGCGACAGCGCGGTCGTGGTGCCGATGGAAAACAAGCTGTCGAGGTCACGCTCTTCCTTGCCATCGATCATGGCGCTGATCGCCCCATTGAGCAGTTGCGAAGGCCCCGTCATGTTCTGGCCGTCCAGCGTGCGGGCATTGAAGGGTCGGAAAGCAGGCGCGACCGGGGCAGTAACCCCCTTGGCAGCCGTCCGCACAAGATCCAGGACGCGTTTCACCTGGGTCTGATCGGCAACGACGCTGCCATCGTCAGCCATGTAAATGAGATAGTATGGATGCAGACGGTTCTGCCGGTTGGCCGAAGCATCCCCGCCGACGGCCTTCAGCGCAAAGATTATGCCGGGCTCGAGCCCCTTGCCGGGATCAGCGGGCACGACTGCATGCAGCCCTTTGGGTGCCGCTGCCAGATCGCCATGTTCCTTCACATAGTTGAGCAGATCCATACGGAAATCGTTGAGGCCAAGGTCGGTGATGGAGATGCCGGTGCGAACATCCTCCAGCTCGATGACCTCATCCTGTAGGCGCCGCAGCTGTTCGCGGCGGTAGGCCGTGTCGCTCGCCTTTGCGGTCAGCACATTGTCGTCACCGGTTGCGGTCACATCGGCAATGATCATGCGGTTTTCGACGCGCTCTTTGAGCTTGATATAGTCGTCGAGCGTGATGTCGGGCCAGTAGTTTGCCAGCTGTATCTGCGCGTTGGACGAGCCGATGCGGTCGATCCGCCCAAACCGCTGGATGATCCGCACCGGGTTCCAGTGAATGTCGTAGTTCACCAGAAAGTCGCAGTCCTGGAGGTTCTGGCCTTCCGAGATGCAGTCCGTGGCGATCAGGATATCAATCTCGCCCGGTTCATCGGGCAAAATGGCCGCCTTCTCTTTGGATCGCGGCGAGAACAGCGTGAGCAGGGTCTGGAAATCATGGCCCTTGCCCAGTGTCGATTTGGGGGCATCTGACCCGGTGACACGGCCAGTGTGGATCTTCTGCTGCGACAAAGCCTCAGCCGCGATTTGATCGTAGAGATAATGGGCGGTATCGGCGAACGCCGTGAAGATGATCAACTTTCGGTTCCCGGGGTTGATCGGTTCCGCCAGCTTTTGCGCAATGAGCGCCTTCAAATGCTGGAGCTTGGCATCGTGCTCGGGCGTGATCCTCGCCATATCGGCCTGCAGCGCCTCGATCAGAGCAAGGTCTGCTTGCAGATCGTGGGCGAAGCCGGAGACGTCCATATCACTCAGGTCGATCCGGATCTTGCCGCCGACGCGGAAGGCCCCAAGCCCTTCGAGTTCGTCATCTTCCGGCTCTAGCGCGTCAATGTTGTCGGCATAATCAACGACGGCGCCAGTGCCTGCGCCCGAGCGGTAGCTGTCGACCACGTCCAATGTGTTGCGGATGTTTTCAGCCAGCGAACCAAGCGTGAGACGAAACGCATGGATCGAGCTCTCAAGACGCTTGAGCAGGTTGACGGTCATCAACGCCTGCAAACTCTTGTCACGGTCGGCCTGCCGCAGCTTGCCGCCGCCGCTCGACACGTCCGTGTCGTAAAGATCCTCATATTTGGCAAGACGGCTGGGCAGAATGTAGCTGGTCGGGGCGTAAACCGAGAGCTTCAGCAATGTGAGCTGCGCAACAATGGTGTTGAGATCCATAGTGCCAGACAGTTCTGTCAGCGGCGGACGAAATGACAGCGGCTTGCGGCGCTCGGGGAAGTGCCCGATGTCCGTCATGTCGTAGAAGGTCGTGATGTGCTTGCGCGATCGGGCGATCGTGACGCTGTCGAGCAATTCGAAGAAGTCGAAATCGAGTTCGGTCAGGATTGTTTCGGCAGTCCGTTGTTCCGGCGGCAGTTTGGACCAGCGGTTGAACGCAGCCTGCGCTCTGCGGAAGATTTCCTCAACGCTGGATGTGGTGTTCAGCTTTTCGGAAAGGATGTCGGATTGGCCTTCGTAGGCGAGGGCCAGCTGGTTGCGCAGGTCATTAAAGCGGTTGTTAACCGGGGTTGCCGACAGCATGAGAACTTTGGTTTTAACCCCGGCCCGGATGACCTGGTTCATCAGCTTCTGGTAGCGGGTTTCCTTCTCCTTGAAGGCGTCGTTGTTCCTGAAATTGTGGGATTCGTCGATGACGACAAGGTCGTAATTGCCCCAGTTTACCCGGTTGAGTGGGATCCCGTTGGAGGTGCCCGATATCCGCGACAAGTCGGTATGGCACAGGACGTCATAGTTGAATCGGTCCCGCGCAAAGGGGTTGGTTTTGAGATTAGTGTTGTAGTTGAGCCAGTTGTCCGTCAGCTTCTTCGGGCAAAGCACGAGAACCGAGCGATTGCGCAGCTCGTAATATTTGATCACCGCCAGCGCGGTAAAGGTTTTACCAAGGCCTACGCTGTCTGCGAGAATGCAGCCATTATAGGTTTCCAGCTTGTTGATGATGCCGGTGGCCGCGTCGCGCTGGTAGTTGAACAGCTTTTGCCAGACCAAGCTCTCCTGATAGCCGGTGCGGTCGTTCGGCAGGACGTCCTCGTCAATGTCTTCCAAAAACGCATGGAAGATATTGTAGAGCATGATGAAGTAGACGCGTTCGGGGGAGTTCTCCTGGTATACCGAGGCAATGTGATCGCAGATCGCATCGGTTACATCTTCGACGCGGGTCGGGTCCGACCAGATTGTGTCGAACAGCCGAATGTAGCTCTGCGTGTGAGACGCCTCATCGAACCGATTCACGAAGTTCGAAACGGCATTGCCGCGAGCGTAGCCAAGGTCGACAGCCGTGAAGCCCGATAGAGGCATATAGGCAACCGCGCCTGCCGAGCCGTCTGCCGAAAGGAATTGCTGCATAGGCGAGGTCGATGCATTCGACTTGAAACGAGCCTTTTTGCGGATCCACTCTGCACACTCACGTGCGACAGCGCGCTGCGTCAGTTGATTGCGCAACTGGATTTCAAACTCAGACCCTGTCAGCCCGGCGACGCGCTTGGCTTTCGGTATAAAAAATTCGCGACGCTCCCGGGCTTTTCCGTCGGTTACGCGTTCGGCAGTGAACGTCTGCTCGGTAAACAGAAATTGCAATTCGTCGATCAGCTGCAACTCCTTGCGGAGAGCCTCGAACGCGAAGATTGAAAAGCTGGACGCAGCAATTCGAAGGCGTTGCCCTCGCTTGAGGTCCTTCTTCAGCTCATCCCCGAGGAGGACATTGATGTTATCGATTATCTGCAAAGGTCACCAGATTCGCAAAGACTGAAGAGGGCCGTAATGCGACCAATGGTTTGGCGAAATGCGCAACCAGCCTCCGTTCGCACAGACCTCATGCCGCACGATCCAGATCGATGATGTTGGCAAGGCCTTGTTTCGCCAATGGTTCAGCAAGCGTCCGGACGCTGCGATGGTGAGTGAAAAGCAGGACCTGGTTGCTCTTGCCAAACTCGGCGAGCAGGTCGAGCGTGGAACGGCTGCGCTCATCATCGAAATGCACCAGAATATCGTCCGCGATGAAGGGCAGCGGCTCCGTCGCACTGGCGTAATTCTCAAGGCTAGCCAGCCGGAAGGCGAGGAAAAGCTGGTCGCGTGTGCCGTCGCTCATGGTAGCGACCGCAGCAACACCGCCATCGGCTCGCCGTCCAACCACGACCGGATGGCCTTTGTCATCGATATCAGTCTCGATTCCGGCGAATTCACCGAGTGTCGTGGCCGTGAACAGTTCGCCTGCCCGCGCAATGAGCGGATCTTGCTGTTCTGCGCGGATCGTTGCCATTGCCGACGTCACCAATTCGCGCGCAACTGATAACTCGAGATAACGTTCGAGGGCGAGTTGCATTTGCGCGGCCGCCGCTTCGCGTTCGGCAACGGCGTGATTGACCTCGCTCTGGCTTAGATAGGCAACAAGGTCGTCCTTTGCCGCCTTCTCGGCGAGAATGGCTGCCTCGATTTCCGTCTCGATCTCGGCGTCACGCGATTTCTGCTCGTTCAGTTCCGCGCGCACCTCGTCAAGGTCGCGTTCATCCCATTCCGCCCGCAATACAGTGAGATCGAGCTTGTCGCCCACGTCCGTTGCGGTGCGTTCCGCCAGAGCGATCTCATCGCACAAACGCCTGCGTGCTTCACACCGTGATGCTGCGTCCATAAGGGCCGCATCATCACCGACATCGAGTTTTGCCGAAGCCGCGAGTGTAGCCAGCTCCTCCCGCGCGGTGCCGAGGGCCTCTTGCGCCTGGTCGGCCTCGACCTTCGCCTCCTCAAAGTCGGGCAGTACCCCATCATATTGGGTCTGCGTCGTGGCGTTGTCGCTGAACCGGGCCAGCAGCATCTGCGCTGCAACCACACAGTCTTCGCCAATCTCGATGGTGAGTACGGCCGCGAGGCTGCGGACATCCGTCGTAAGGCCCGCTTCGTCTTCGTCCATGCGCTTTAGCCGCTGGCGAGACTGCCCTATTGCCGAAAGCACACCGCGTGCGCCGACCCATTCGGTCACTGCACTGTTGGCATCTGTCGGCGAAATGTCGGGTTTGAGCCCCAGCGCACCTGTTGCAGCAGGCCATGCCGCGTCCCAGGCACCCTGTGCGTTCGACAATTGTTGCACTTCCGCCTCGACCAGCTTGTGTTGCCGTTCGATGTCCAGGCGTTCGCGCATGTCCCTTGTATATTCGGCATGTGCTTGTTCGTGCCGGGAGATGGCATTTTGCACCGCACTGACCCGGGCCGCGAACGACAGTTTCGAATCGAGGTTGCGGCTTTGTTCGATCCGTTCGAGCAACTCAACGGTCGGCGCAAGCTGGGCCTCCTCCAAAGCCAGTGCATTCGATAAAGCGCGCAGCCGTTCGGATTCGTCCAGCACCAGCTGCCGAGCTTGGCCAAATTGGAGGAGCGATGCGAGTTCAGGATGTTGGGCCAACACTCGCGGAAAACTGTTCTCCCATTGCGCGATTTTGACTTCCGACTGCGCGACAAGCGCAGTCGTCTCTGCTTCTGCCGCCTTGATCGCGTCCCTTGCCTCTGCTACGCGCCGCAACGCGAGTGCGAGCGAGGCAGCCCGTTCTGCCTCTGCGGCGCGGCGATCGGCAAGTTCGTCTGCAGACATGATTGCCGTTTCCAGGCCGTCAGCAACGGAAAGGCGAGCAGCGCCGTCATCGGGTAGCTGTCCCGCGACATAGGCCGTCTTTATCGGCCTCCAGGCATCGGCGCGCTGGGTGCGCGCTTCGGCAAGTGACGTATCACTCGCAATGGTCCCGCATGCCTGAAGCGCGGCAATATCAGCCTCACCGGCTGAAATCTCACGCTCCGCCTGTCGCTTTAGCTTCGCCTGATCCTCGATCTGCGAGGTCAATGTCACGCGCGCGGCCTGCTCACTGCGAATATCGTCGATGCTGGGGCATGGCAGAGTGGCAAGCGCATCGATAGTATCGAAGCCAAGCGCCTTGAGCCGTCCGATCAATGTTGCGCTGTCAGCATCCAATGCCTGCTGACGTGCCTGGTGCGCCGACTTCTGCGCCGCAAGGCTGGCAAAGGCCGATGACGACGCCTCGGGAGGAGCATCATGCCCTGCCAGGCGCGCCGCCTCCAAACGATCGTCAATCGCCGCAAGTGAAGCCGCCAGTTCGCCAAGGCGCGTTCTGGCAGAGGCAAGACTTGGACGGCGCTCCACCATCTCATCCGCAAGCGAGCGCACAAGATTGAGGGCAGACTGGTCCGGGATCAGTGGCGCAAGATCCGCATCGGCTGGCAGGCCAAGCATCCGGCGCAGCGCCGCCAGCTGAGCCTCGCCGTCGTCAATCTCGCGCTGCCGATTGGCACGATCTGACCGGGCCTTGCTTACGTGAATGGCGCGTTCGGCCAGGTCACGCACCCGCTGTTCGGAGGCTTTGAGACCCGGGTTCACCACCAGCGCATCAAGCCGTGCCTTCAGGCGGTTCCGCCGCTCTGTCGCGTCCTCGAGCCGTTTTTCAGCCCCGTTGCGCTGGTCCAGAGCAGTCCGCATATTCGCCGCGAAATCATCCGGGAAGGACGCGACATCGTCGTAGCCGACCAGATCCAGTGTAAAGTTGGCTAGCTGACGCAGGTGTGGCGCGACGCGGAGGACGCGCTCCAGCCGGGACGTCGATGCACCAAGGCTGCGCCTCTCGGTGCGTAGGGCCTCGAGCTTTTCCTCGGCTGCGAGCAATGCCTTGCGCGTCTGCTCATAGATTTCCCGAGTCAGTTGCGCGCCGCGTGCAGTTTTTTCAGCTGCCTCGAATGCCGTCAGCTGCTGGTAAAAGACACGGTTCACCGACCGCCTCGTATCGAAGAGCTTGTCCGCTTCGGCGTCAATGCCTTCGAGGCGAGATACCAACGTGCGCAAGCCGCCGCCTGCTTCGACAATCAGACGCCCAATGTCGCCATCTGCGTGAAGCAATCGTTCCCCGCCGTTGCGCAAGGTCTCGTGGTTCAGACCGAAGAGCGTTTCGAACCGCTCTCGTGTGGTGGCCCCCAGCACCGGCGCAAGGACAGTGTCATCGAGTGCCGTGCCAGACAGGTCAGCCAGTGTCTTGCCGTTGCCCTTGCGGCGTTTGAGCGTCAGCGTGCTGCCATCAGCCATCAGCATCGACGCCCCGAGGCGCATGCCATCATATCCGAACAAGCTGCCGCGCTGCGTATTCTTGGGGATCGAGAACAGAAAGTCGCTGATCGCCTCGAGGCAAGTGCTTTTGCCAGCCTCATTGGCACCAAACACGACCGTCAGTCCTGCCGCGTCCGGGATGGCGAGCTCGCGACTGGCGCAGCCGCCATATTTCTCGAGGCTAAGTTCAGTCAGGCGCATAGCCAGCCTCGCTGACTAGACTGCGGGCAAGGGCTGCCGCGCGTTCGGGTATTTCGGCGCGCATCTGCTCGATGAAGGCATCGGCATGCGCGCCAGCAGGCAGTTTCGTCCGGATCTCGGCAAGTCGCGCTTCTAGCACTTGTGAAATCGCGCCGTCCTGGCTGAGTCGCGTCACCTCCTGATCCAGCTTTCCAGCAACCGTAGGGTCGACTTTGTCAGGAACTGCCGGATGTTCAGTTTCCAGCTTCAGCTTTTCCAACCACACATCATCCGAAAGCGTTGCCAGCAATGTTTCCACGTCTTCCCGGAAGGAGGCACGCTCGAGAATCAATCTGGAATGAAGCGGTGTCGTTCCAGTCACGGTCAAGCGAAGGGCAATGGGTCGTCCATCGGCCTGCTCAGCGCCTTGGGCGATATGGCCGCGAATGAAATCCAGCAACTCCGGGTATTCGCTCGTTCCCGACACATCAACTGTGATCGATGCCCAGCGCACCACATCCAGCGCGCGATGCTCGAGACTAGTAACCCTGCCGTCATTGACTTTGACTAGGACGGCCCCCTTGGGGCCTGTCTCACGCGGATGTCGCCCCTGAAGATTACCGGGATAAACGATGTGCGGGTGCTCGCCGAGCACGGCGTGGGCGTGGACGTGGCCCAGCGCCCAATAGTCATACCCATGATTGGTGAGCTGTTCGGGTGTACAGGGGGCATAACGGGCATGATGTCCTTCACTGCCCGCACATGCCGTGTGGAGAACACCGATATTGAACAGCGCCCGGGTCGCTGCCGGGTACTCGCGTGCCAGATCTTCCGAAACATCGGGGCGCGGAAAGCTGCGACCGTGAATCGCGACCCTCACATCGTCGAGGACGTGCGTTGCGGCGCGGGCCTTGGGAAAGACATAGACATTGCCCGACAGGGCGAGCTTATCAGCGAAGCGGTTGGCGGAATCATGGTTCCCCAGCACCATGAAAACAGAGATCCCCGCATCGTCCAATCGGCGCATCCCCTCCATGAAGTAGAGCCCGGTCTGGAAATTACGCAGATCGCCATCGAAAATGTCACCGGCCAGCAGCATGAACCGGCAGCCTTCCTCGATCGCGAGGGCAACCAGATTATCGAAAGCTTCGCGAGACGCCGCCTCGACGCGTGCGGCATATTCTGCAGACTTACCCGCTAGCCCAAGTAACGGGCTGTCAAGGTGAAGGTCCGCGGCATGTAGAAAAGTGAACTCGGTCAATCTATTAACCCCCTGCCCTGTACAGCATGGCACGAACGGTAAACCGGCGGAAGGGCGCAGAGCGTGTTGACGAGTCTCATCTGCTCGATGTTGCTGCAGTTCGCCTCGCGCAGCCTATCGTTGCCAAACACGAGGGCGAGCGCTTTGGCCCGTGAAACCTCGACATTGATGCGGTTGAGCGAGAAGAGAAACTCCAAGCCGCGGGCGGACTCGTCGGCCGAGGAGGCCGTCATGGAGACCAGACATATAGGGGCTTCCTGGCCTTGGAACTTGTCGACCGTGCCGACGCGGATGCTGGTCGGCAGCCCTGCCCGCAGCGCGTTGACCTGTGCATTATAGGGGGCGACGACGATGATGTCGCCGGGGCCGATAGGGCGCGCGGCGCCGTTCTTGTCGGTCCAGCTACCCTTCAGCAACTCTTCGACCGCAGCACCGATCGCGGCAACCTCCTCGGCGGCGATCTGGGCATTACCGTCATGGACGACCGGCACCCAGAACGCGCCGGCCCGGGGCCAGGCCGTTCCGTTAACGCTCTGGCGCTCGGTATCGCTATGGCTGGCTAGCCGCCCCTCGTAGACCTGATCGGAGATGAAGTCGCAAACCGCCGGATGCATCCGGCGGGTCTCGGCAAGGAATATGCCCCGATCGGGAGGGACGGTGGCATGCTCGCCCAACATCCATTCCAGGCATGACAGGTTGGCGGGCGCAGGATGCGCGCCCTGGATGACCTGAGGCAGCTGACGCGGATCGCCGACCAGCACGATATTGCGCGCGGCACGACCCATCGCGACCATGTTGGCGAGGCCCACTTGCCCCGCCTCATCGACAAACAACCAATCGAAGCGCTGCACATTCTCATCGCGCGCAAAGAAGAAGGCCGTACCGCCCACTACATTGGCGCGTGCGAGGATCAGGTCATCATTGGCCGTGGCGCGGTGAACGGGACAATCGCTGGCATAGCCATCATCGCCTCCGGAAACCTTGTGGGCAAACGACACGGGAAAGGTGCCGCCTTCTTCTTCCTCACGCGCGCGCAGGCAGCCCAGAAGGACATTGCGGATCGCTTCGTGGCTGTTCGAGGCGACGGCGACCCGATGTCCCGCTCTGACCAGCGCCAGGATCACCCGGGCCGTGACGTGCGTCTTTCCCGTTCCCGGCGGCCCCTGGATCGGGAGCAATGTCTGATCCATGGCTTGCGCCGCGGCGATGGCGCCCGCCACCGGTTCCCCACCACCGAGAATATCGCCGGTTATGCCGTTCAGGCGCGGGGCGGCGCCCGACAGCAGATCATCGACGGCACGATAGCGCCGCGGCCCGCATTGATCCTCGATGACGTCGCGCACCGCTGCGGCCAGCACCTTCGTATCGAGCGGCCAATCCGGATGCAGGGTCAGCCGATCGGTGAGGAGTTCAGCCCTTGCCACGCCGACCTTCAAGGTGATCGTGCACGCATCGCGATCCAGCGCCTCAATCGCAACGGTTGACGGCGGCCCATCAATCCCGGGCACAGTCGCCTTGCCGCCTTCGCGCAATTTGGTTTCCTGAGGGGGAAAACGATAGGTGCGCATCACCGAGCGCTTAATGGGTTCGATCCCGGATATCGCCTCGAGTCCCGCCAGGGCATCGAGATCGTCGACAAGCTCTTCGTCATCGCGCTTCGCGCTGTCGAAAACCGTCCATTGAGCAGGCTTGGCTTCACGCTTGTGGAACAGCCCGAGGTTGAACAGCAATTCCTGACGCGCTGGTGCCAGAGAGGATGCGGCCAAGCGACCGCGCAGCGCCGTCGTTTCCTCTTCCTCGACGGACTCCTGCTCGGCCGCGTCCTGCGCAAGCACGGGCCAGGGACCATCGGGTCGGATGCTGACCAGCCAATCGCGCAGAAGCTCGGTCGATTGGCAGTCGATCCGGTTATAGTCCTCGATCTCGTCGAGGATTTGCTGGTCGCCCGTCTCGCGCCAATTTTCATAAGCAACGACCGATCCGCCCGCTGTCTTGACCTCGCCCTCGCGCTTCAAGCCATAAAAGGCCTCCAGCGCCTTGATGGAGTAGCTCGGTTCGGAAGCAATCAGCGCGCCGCGCACGACCGCATAGAGGTCAACAAAGCGCCGTTCGCGCATGAGCCGGTCGAGAAAGGCCTCGCCGATACCATAGCGTGTGGTGAGACGCCGCAGCGCGGTGATCTCATAGGGCGCATAATGATAGATGCGGGCCTCTGGATAAGCCGTGAGGCGATCACGAAAAAACGCAAGCAACCGTTCGAGCGCTTGCGCTTCGGCGGCATGGTCATGAGCCCAGAAGGCATGGAACTTATCATCGGCCCGCACGCCGTGTAGATACTCAAGGCCCCCCTCATAATGGGGGTCGCCCTCGATGTCGTAGAAGAGATCGCCCGCCTGCGGCCGAGGGAGCAGGTCAAAGCCTTTACCTGGCTGTGCCGGACGCAACTCGAAGGCGGGTTCGCCGGTTTTGCGCGCGTGCTGCAGTCTAGCCTGGCCGACAAGCTTCTCCGCCGTCGCACTCGCAACGCCGCGCACCGGGCCGTCATGCCGAGCCAGCGAGGCCATGGTTTCGATACCCGACGCCTCGAGCTTCTTCACTTGGCCGCGGGTGATATTGGCGACCTGGAACAGGCTGTCCTGGCTGGTGAGGATAGCGTCGCAATGATCGGCCCAACGACACAGCGAACAATCCGCGCAAGGGATTGGCCGCGTCGGCACAGGGGAAGCGACAAATGCCTCGAGCTTCGCCCGCGCACCACGTGCATAGTGGGCATAGTCGGCCAAGCGCAGCGTCGCGCGCGTCCCATCGCCTAGCTGCACATGTGCGTGCACCGGCATCACGCCCTGGATCTCCGCCAAAAGGTCGGAATAGAGCACGAGCTGCAGCACATGCTTGGGATGGGCTTTGCGCTTGAGCTTGGTGTCGGTCACTTCGTAGCTGAATGGCCCCAGCAACGATGGTCGCTCGACCCGCTCGAGAAAATCGGACCAGCCACCCCACCGCTCGGCGAGAAAAGCCCCTTGGAAGATGATCTGCGAGCCTTTCGCCAGGGCAGCTCGCGTCTCGTCCGCATTCTGAGCAAGGTCGCCACGCGCGATCTCGACTACGCTATGGGCCGCGTCCTTCAGCTTCTCCAAATGGGCGGCCTCATGGGCATCGCCTTGTTTCTGAAGCAGCGCGGCATCCTCGGTATCTTCCCGGGGCGTGAGCGGCTCGCCGCGCATATAGGCAAGGTCGAGCGCTGTCGCATGCGCGCAGCCGACGAAACGCATCAGGTCCGTCGCTGAAAACAGGATGGTGTTCCCGATCGTCCTCACTTGGCCCCCTTGATTGCCCAACGCCGCCCACGAGGGAATCACCTCGACAGGCGCTACCCTGTTCCTTAGCATGCAAGGGTGTCAATCTCTGACATGGACGTATAATGACTTTCGCCAAGGCCAACGATCTTCTGCGCCTCGCCCAGCTCGCCGCCTCGCGGCGTTTGGGAATCAGTCTTGAGGAAATCTCTCAGGAATTCGGCATTTCGCACCGCACAGCGCAGCGCATGACAAGTGCGATGGAGGATAATTTCGCGAATGTCGTTGTCGTAGAAGATGACGATCGCCGCCGGCGCTGGCGCATCCAAAGTCCCATCCCCGAGCGACTGCAACCGCGCCAGGAAAACACCATCGAGGCTTTGGAAATCGCCGCCCGCGCGGCCCGCGATGAGAACCGGCTCCGCCATGCCCGCGCCCTGGAAGATCTCAGAGACAGCCTGATCACGCGCCTCTCGCCGCGAGATGCGCTGCGCTCCGAAGCCGATGCGGAGGCGGTGCTATCGGCTTTGGGCCAAGTGGCGCGGCCAGGTCCAAAGGTCGCGATGAAGCCGGAGGTCACCGATGTTCTGATCGAGGCGCTGCGCGGACCGTTCAAGATGCGCATTGTCTATGGCGAGACCGACGCGGAAACCCGAACGGTCGAGCCGCATGGGCTCCTACTGGGATTGCGCAGCTATCTCGTGGCGCGCCAGGCTGACCGAGGTGAAAATCTCCGCCATTTTCGTCTCGATCGCATTCACAGCGCCGAATGTYTCGATGAGAGTTTTCCCATCCAGTCCGGGTTTTCCTTGAACGATCATGCGGCGCAGGCCTTCGGCGCTTATCAGGACCCCGCCCAATATGGTGAGATCGTCTGGCGGTTTCTTCCCGAGGCAGCGTCGCGCGCGGCGGAGTTCCAATTCCACCCCAACCAGTCGGCCGACTATCAGGATGATGGCAGTTTGATCGTGCGATTTCAGGCGGCGGGTTGGCTGGAAATGGCATGGCATCTCTATCAATGGGGCGACAAGGTAGAGGTTTTGGAGCCACCTGGATTGCGGGCGCTGGTCGAAGGCCATGCGCGTTCCGACTTCCCGGCTCTGCCCTAGGGGCTCAACTGTACCGTCCTCAGTGATGACGGTTTTCAATTGAATTCGGCGAAGAAGCTGCCGCCGCCCCGTGGGAAGGCTTACGGAAGATCACCTTCAGGGTTGATTGATCTCTGATATCCCCGCCTGACGCAGAAAATCAGCGGCCCCTAGGTTCATGTCGATCTCCATTCCGGATCTGAGCCAATGATAGACGAAAGGCAGGAGCAGCGGATTGCTGGTTCTGCGCTGGAATATGCTGTTCTGAAATTCGCGTGACCGTCTTTCGCACTCGCTGTCGTCGCAACCTCCCGCGAGCGCCAGTTCCCATAATGCTTCCGCCTCCGCGCGGGCCAATTTCTGAGCATCGGCAGCGTCACGCTGCCGGAAAGCATCGCGCACCGCCCAGGACAGTACTGGGGTTGCTGGAACCAAGACTGTAACAACGAAATCGGTGAAGGGCAGATTGAGGGCTAGCCCAGCGACTACCAGTGCAAGCACAATTGCCACCGCCCCAGCGACCAACAAGAAACTGTAGTTTTCGCGCAACCTTGCGTCATACCACAGATTTGTTCGCTGGCAGATTATCCGCGCCAAATGCAATGGCGCCCGTCCAACAGCGGCCGGATACCAATCGATGAGCTTTGCATCGCCCTTGGGCCATCGCCGATCAGCCTCGGCGATAATCTCCGGCTCAAGCGGCTTGCCGGCGGCGAACTTGCTCCATGGCAGTTTTAGAAGGTCGCAGTCGAACCGCTCGCAGATCAGAGCCGCAGTCTTCAAGCGGCGCTTCAAGGCTCTGTCGAGAAATCCGATGTCGATAAGCGTGAGGCTGACCGATACCGCGGCGGCGATCGGGCGTATCGCTGGCATGAATAGCGCGACAATCGCCATCACAACCGGGACAACGACAGTCAATGTGACCTGCATCAACTGCAGATGGGTGGCACGCCGATAGATTTCTGACCGGGCGCGCAGCAGACGCAAGAAATGCGGTGCGTTCTGACGCTCAGCTATGTCGTTCATAGTCATTCAATCACCACATGGAACGGCTGACTTTGCCCGACAAGGACATCGTCAGCCATCCTGATGATGAAGGCCTCTGCGAGATGCACGCCACGATAATGAAGCTCCTCCCACCGCCGTCCATTTTGCTGGGGCGTATAGAAGTCGCCGCGCCCCTGCCGCAGTGACAGCGCCGCAGCGCCGGTGTTGGTGATGCGCCACTGTACCCGAAACCCGGCGGGCAACAGCTGTCCTCCGCCGATCCTTGCTTCGAACCACAGGCCTCCCCGACGAGGCAGCACCTCTCCTGGCGTCACCACCCGAATTGGCGTGGAATTGCGGGATTGATGCCAGGTCGCCGTGACATGGACGTCGCGCGACACGTGCGCCGCCTTGAGCCAGCTGGGCTCGAGCATATGCGGGGGCCGGTAAAAGAAGTCCGGGAGGATTGACACGCCATAATCACGAACGACCTCTACCAAGCTGTCGAGATGAGCAGCTGTACTGGTCAGCAAAGCTCGCACTCGCGACACGCCCTCCACATTGGTCTTGGAAGCTTCTACCACTTCTCCCTTGGCAAAGGCTTCCCCGAAAACACGGCGCCACGCGGTGATACTGGAAGCGCGATCTTCCGCGACATAGGCCTCGTCAATCCATCCACGATATTTGTGAATGAAGGACCTGAAGTTCAGGTACTGGGTATCGGTCCAGCTAGCGGCAAAATCCTCGCTCGAAAGCTTCGGGTTCTCCACGCGCGGCTTGGTCGGCCTATCCTGCAGCCAATCATCAAGCCGTCCGATGACCGTCCGCAAGGTGGTAGGTACATCAGAAAATGCGTCGGAATCCTTATCATACCAGTGAATCTGCATGCCCAGCAGAGTTGTGAGCAAAACCGAAGGGCAGGTGAACGTGGTCTTGATGTCCCGGAGATACTTCATCAACCGCGTCACTTTGCGGAAGCTGTTTGATCCCGACAGCGTGTTGCGCTCACGAAGCCATGCCGTAAATTCGACCGGTTCGCTCGCATCGAAGCGGTCGGCCGCACGATTGCAGACTTCCATGCTTCCGTCATATTTCCGCGATCGAACCAGCGGGGCGATATCCACCTTGCGTTCGCCGGGATAGGTGACGGTGACACAATAATCCCAGGTTTTGGCCTTAGAGCCATAAACGGAGCTGTCAGCGAATGCCTTTCCCAGCTTCGCAACATAGTCCTTCGCGCTCCAGCCATCGACAGGGTCCACCACAACCAGCACGTCGGCATCGAATTCGCCGCCATCAACCGGCTTAATAATCGTGTCATGCGCCCACGAGCCCTGCTCTTCAAATCCACGGACACGGGGAGACCATTCGCATTGACGGATGAAATTCCTGATCGCTTCGACATTGGATTCAAGCAGGTCGATGCGGGTCTGATTGAGGTTGACCGTGTCTTTGAGAAACGACGTGAATTGAGAAACCAGCTTCATGATATCGCCTCAGGCCGCCAGAGCGATGGTCGTGCGCTGCGCACGATTGAAAGCGAAACCTGCCGGCGCGCTGGCACGCGTCCGGAAAAACGCGACCGTATCGGCGTGGAGTTCAACACGGTCAAGAGGGCTCAGTAGCCAGCTCTCACCATAGATTTCCAGCCAAACATCCGAGTTTCGTGTCGGCAATCCACTGAGCGCGAGAATGTCCTCAGTGGACACAGACGGTTGATTGGTTGCCCGCAAGCAGCCGTCGATGTCGATGATGTGGCAGCCGATCGCGGTACTATTTTCGCATTTCATCCTGTCGTCTCCGATTCGGTTGTACAACACTACAATCGGCGATGAGGGTGACAAAAATGGACACCCAGACTTGCGGTGCTTTATCCTCAATTCGCGGCACCACCAAGCTAACGGCGCGGGATCTGCTTGATTGACGACCGCTTGCTCTCGGGCGAAGCCGAGACAGCAACTTGAAGCGATCTCGATGACACTGTAGAGCTAGGCACCGCAGTAGTTGCAAGACAATGCGGCCAGGGACGGGTAGGACGATCCTATGACGTCCTTCCTGCTCCAGCGGCGACCTGAGATCGCGATCGATTTCGGAACCGCGAACATCCGCGTTCTGCGTCGCGGCGACGGTCTCGTTTTCGACGAGCCATCGCTTTGCTGTGTCGCGGGCAAGCATAACACGACCAGCCTGTTTGCCGCCGGCCGCGAGGCCTATGCGATGATCGACCGCACGCCAGCGGCCCTGCGCATTGCGCGGCCGCTATGTCGCGGGGTGCTACAGGACATCGATGCCGCGAAACGGGTGTTGCGCTATGCCCTGTCGAAGGCCAGGGGCCGGCGCCGCTGGCGCACGCCCGCCGCCATCATTGGCGTGCCCGCCGATGCGACCCAGGCGGAGCGCGGAGCCATGCTCACCGCCGCCGCCGACGCCGGGCTCGGCCCGATCACGCTTTTGACCGAGCCGCTCGCCGCGGCCATCGGGGCCGGGCTTGCCGTCGATGAGCCCGCCGGATCGATGATCGTGGAATGCGGCGCGGGAACGACCGAGGTTGCAGTCTTCTCGCTTGGCGGGATTTGCGGCACCGGATCGGTGCGGATCGGCGGCGACACGCTCAATCGCGCGCTCGCCGACCAGGTCCATCTCCAGCACAAATTCCTCATCGGCGATCGCTCGGCGGAACAGCTCAAGCTCGACTATGTCGCGCATAAGGGGTCACGCAGCGCGCAAGACGATGCGATACCCGTCAGCGGACGCTGCCTGCGCACCGGCCTGCCCAAGACGATTGCGATCAACATGGCCGATCTCGACCGGGTCGTCGAAAAACATGTGGCCCAGATCGTAAAGGTCGTGCGCGACGTGCTCGGGCAGACCGCGCCAGACCTCAGTCAGGACATCCACGACAAGGGCATCCTGTTGACCGGCGGCAGCGCGTTGGTGCCCTTGATGCGCACCATGATCGCAGACGCAACGGGTCTAGAGGTCATGACGGCCGATGAGCCCGCGCAATGCGTCGCCAAGGGCCTCGAGCGACTGCTCGAAGCTTGATGGGACGAAGCCTGAGGCCGATCTAGTCATAGCCGAGCGGTGCACCCAAGGGGAAAGCGCGGACTGCCGCGCTCAAAGGGACGGCATCAGCACATCCACCCTGCCGAAAGATACGAGGCTTGTGTAACACCCGAAGCTTTAGGCCGCTTGCTCAAAGGCCTCCCCGCCTGGCGCCCGGAGCAGGTAGCCGCGGCCCCACACCGTTTCGATATAGTTTTCGCTGCCGCATGCGAGGGTCAGTTTCTTTCGTAGCTTGCAGATGAAAACATCGATGATCTTGAGCTCCGGTTCGTCAACGCCGCCATAAAGATGGTTCAGGAACATTTCCTTGGTGAGCGTTGAGCCTTGGCGCAGGGCCAGCAGCTCGAGCATCGCATATTCCTTGCCTGTCAGATGTATGCGGGCCCCGTCGACTTCGGCGACCTTCCCATCGAGGTTCACGGCAATCTTGCCGATACGTATGACGGACTCGGCATGACCCTTCGACCGGCGGACGACAGCGTTGATCCGCGCGACCAGCTCGATCTTATGGAAGGGTTTGGTCAGATACTCGTCCGCGCCCATGGCGAAGGCACGGACCTTGGAATCCAGTTCCGCAATCCCCGAGAGGATCAGCACCGGAGTGTCGACTCGGCCCATCCGCAGCTTCTTGAGGACGTCGAAACCGTGCATGTCCGGCAGGTTGAGGTCGAGACAGATGAGATCGTAATCATAGGATTTGCCGAGATCGAGGCCCTCCTCGCCCAAGTCGGTCGAATAGACATTGACCCCTCGGCACTCAGCATCAGCTCGAGGGCACTCGCGACCGTAGTGTCGTCTTCGATCAACAAAACCCGCATGCAATGTCCCTACGTTGATAGCCTGGTTAAAGCGCTGTGACATAGCTTGGTTAACAAGCCTCGCTCCGCCCTTCTTCGTAAGCGCCAAAACCTCCCCACATTTTCGTAGCTGCTGATCTGTCTATGTTTTGCCCCTCATCCGAGGGGTATCGTAGTGGCTGATGATGTAAGAACATTCGAAACAGGTTTCGAAAGGCAGGAGGGCCAGCGGCCCTCGCGTATGGATGTCATTCCAGCGGGACCTTCGCGTCGCCGCTGGTCGGCCGAGGCCAAGGCCCGGATCATAGCGTCGAGTTTTGAGCCCGGCGCCATCATCGCAGAAATCGCACGGACGCATGGGTTACTGCCGCAGCAGCTTTATGCGTGGCGGCATGACAGCATTCCGGGCAAGCGTCTGGCCAGCAAGAAGCTGGGCTTTGTCCCGGCGGTGATTGACGATGCGGGCGGCTCCGGCTCGGCTGATGGTGGAGGCGATGAGATCGTGATCCGCACGGCAAGGCTGGCGATCCACGTGCCGCCAGGGGCGAGCGAGGATCATATCGCCCGTGTGCTTGCCGCGGGGAGCCGGTCGGGATGATCATCCCGCCAGGGCCGCTCAAGGTGATGGTGGCGACAAAGCCGGTCGACTTCAGGAAAGGTGCCGTCAGCCTGGCGGCGCTGGTCGAGCATGAACTCGGACTCAAGCCTTTTTCGGGGGTGGTCTTCATCTTCCGCTCGAAGCGGGCGAACAGGATCAAGCTGCTGGTCTGGGACGGCACCGGCCTGGTACTTGTGAGCAAGGTCTTGCAGACCGGAGGCTTTCATTGGCCCCGGGCGCATGATGGCGTGATGCGACTGTCAGCATCGCAGGCGTCGGCCTTGTTCGAAGGGCTGCAATGGTCGAAAATGCACACGCCGCGCGCTCAGGCTCCGGTGACGACGCGATAGGTCGCACGCCTGATTCCCCTGATCGAAATGCCATTGCGGACTGCCCGGAAACTGCCAGAAATAGGGCATGTCCGCCACGGCAGCCGACCTTCCTGACGATGTCGCCATTCTCAAGGCGATGGTCCTGGCCGGCCTCGAGCGTGAAGCTCGGATGCAGCATATCATCGACCAGATCACCCGGACGACATTCGGAAAACGGTCGGAGAAGCTGAACGAAGATCAGTTGGCGCTGAGCCTCGACGATCTCGATGTTGCCCGCGCTGAACTGGAGGCTTTGGCCGAGCAGGCAGCGGCTGCCGCAGGACAAAAGAAGGAACGGGCGCGAAGGGAGCCCGGGACAGCGCGGGCGTCGCTGCCGGCACATCTGGCCCGTGTCGAGGAAGTGATCCTCCCTGACGAGACGGAATGCCCCTGCTGCGGAGGCGTGCTGCACTGCATCGACAGCGACATATCAAGCCGGCTCGATGTCATCCCTGTCCAGTATCGCGTCATCGTGACGTCCCGTCCGAAAATGGCGTGCCGGGCATGCAGCGATGGCGTGTTCCAGGCGCCTGCGCCCAAGCATGTAGTGCCAGGCGGCCTGCCCACCGAGGCGCTGATCGCCGATGTTCTCGTCAAGAAATATGCCGATCACACTCCCTTCTACCGGCAGGCACAGGCACTGCGGCGCCAGGGTATCGAGATCGACAGGGGGACAATGTGTAACTGGGCAGGCAGAGCCGCCGCCTGGCTCGGCCGCCTGACCAGCCGGATGAGGGCCGACCTCCTGTCGGGCGCGAGGCTGTTCGTGGATGAGACCACCGCGAAGGTCCTGGCTCCCGGCACTGGCAAGGTGAAGACAGGATATCTCTGGGCGATCGCTCGTGATGATGGGGCGCATGGCGGCACCGATCCACCGGCTGTCGCCTACACCTACATGCCAGGTCGCGGGAAAGTCTGGGCGGAAAAGCTGCTCGGGAACTTCACCGGCATCGTCCAGTGCGATGGCTATGGCGCGTACAAGCACATCGAGGCGCCGGACCGAAGGGCCGGTCCCGGAACGCTCGCCTTCTGCTGGGCACATGTCAGGAGGGGCTACTTCGACGATGCCAAGGGCGGCAACGCACCGGTCGCCGATGAGGCGCTGCGGCGGATCGCCGGGCTCTACAAGATCGAGGCTCGTATCCGAGGCTCCAGCCCCGAACACAGACTGGCGGTGCGCCAGGCTGAAGCCGCTCCGATCATCGCGGACATGCTGCCATGGCTCAAGGAAATGCTGCCCAAACTACCCCGCGGCTCCCATACAGCCGAGGCCATCGGTTACACCCTCAACCACTGGAAAGGCCTCGTCCGTTTCCTTGAGGATGGACGGATCGAGCTGGATAACAACACCGTCGAGCGCTCAATCAGGCCAATTACCCTCCAGCGGAAAAATGCCCTGTTCACAGGCCATGACCTGGGGGCTGAAAACTGGGCAACCTTCGCCAGCCTCATCGAAACATGCAAACTGGGCGGTATCAACCCGCAGGCCTACCTCGCCGATGTCCTCGCACGCATCGTCCTGTGCGGCGACACAGATCCCATCGATGATCTGCTCCCCTACAACTGGGTAGATAGTCGCGCCACCGCCAGCCCCGTCATCGATCAGGCCGCCTGAGCGCTCCCCTGTGGGGGTGTTTTAGCGCTCTGATGTCCGCTGTCAACGTTTCGGGCGTGCGCCAGCGACCGGTCCAGCCGGAGCCATTTGGATAATCGCACACAGGTGGAGGCAGGACCTGAAGGACGTCGGTGATCAAGCTCTGATGCGCGGGTTGGATACCGCATTACCGATTAAGCGTCTGGGGCTGTCCCTGTCTTACTACGGGCGTCGGCCAATAGCCGGCCACAAAGCGTCTGTCGGGCGTTCCCCTGCCGTGATCCTGCCCCCGCCTGTGCGCGAGTGGGATGGGTCGATCAGACTGGCTGCACGACGCGTCCGACCGACCACATGAAGCCGGCAAGCTCGCGTGCGATCGCGGTGCAAACGACCGTCGTTCGCTTGCCGGTTGCCGCCAGCCGCCGATATCGGGCGGTAAGGCGAGATTGTGCTTTCCAGGCGATCTCACGCACGACGGGCGAGACCCGCTCATGGATGTAGAGCTTCTTCACGCCAATGCGCGGTGGATGGCGGTAGGTCCATGCGCTTTCGACGAGCATGTGCCGCACACGGCTGTTGCCAGCCTTGGTGATGCCGCCACGCCGCACGGATGCGCCCGTTGATCGTTCGCTAGGCACGAGGCCCAGATAGCTCATGAGCTGCCTGGGATTCTCGAAGCGCGTCACGTCGCCGACCTCCGCAGCGAAGGTGACGGCGACGATCAGATCGACACCACGAAGGGCCTGTAGGCTGCGTACGAGGGGTTCGAGAGACCAGCCTGGCAGGAACTCTTCGATCGCCGCTTCGATGCGTTTGATCCGCTCGCTCGCCAGCCGCAGTGCATCGACCATCTCCTGAAGGGCGATCTGGTGAGCCGGATGGTCGAACCGCTGTTCCTGCAGCCATCGCAGATATCGCATCGACCACGTCTTCTTCCGTGGGAAGATCCTGCCATGCTTGAGCATGAACGACGTGATGTGCTGGCGGTGGACGCGCTGCGTCTCGACAGCTGCCGAGCGGCCGCGAACCAGATCGCGCATAGCTTCATGGCTTTCGTCCGGCACCCATACCGCAGTAAGCTCGCCCGCGCGCAACAGCCGAGCCAGTCCGATCGCATCCCGGCGGTTGGTCTTCACCTGATCGCCTGGACGTCGTGGAATGAGCGAGGGTGCGACGACCGTGCACTCGAAGCCCATCGACTTGATCAGACGATGAAGTCCGTATCCCGTCGGCCCTGCCTCATAGCAAAAGGTGACACTTTCGTGCTTTGCGGCAAGCCATTTCACCAAGCGACGCATGCTCGCCTCGTCGGCGTCGAACTCGCCCAGATACCTCACTTCGCCCATGCGTCCGCCGTCGGCGACGGCTACAGCGTTGCGCAGCTTTGCAACGTCAATGCCTACAAATGCCTCTCTCTGCTCGACCATGACACCTTCTCCGCGATAGCGAAGGCTCGGCACCTGCGCCGCCCTCGCCACCACAGTGTAAGCGTAGGGTCGCCCTCAGTCGCTCAGCGGACATACGGTCTTACCCTTCTTCTGAGGCGGGCATGCTGGCGATCAACTCACTTGTCGAAGCGAGAATGTGCCGCGCGGCACTAAGCGCGGCACATGTTGATTGAATTCAACCTCTCATTGATTATTTAAGATATCATGCTATATGGATATCCATCATATCCAGTGAGGCGATCATGGCCACCGCAACAGCGCCGGATTTTTCGGACGTCCGTATCAAGCCCCTTACCGGCTCCGCGCGCGACGTGCGAGCGCGCCTGAAGGACAATGACGGACCCATCATCGCTTTTCAGTTGGAACATGCTGGCGAAGCTGCGGCCTCTGCCTTCGCCGAGGCGGTTCGCCTGATCGCGCCGATGATCCTGCGCAACCTTGCGGAGCGTGAGACCGCAACCCTCGAAAAGCTGGTCGACGCGCTCGTCCCCGCCGTTTCGCCGCCCGAACATCTGCTCACCCAAGCTCGGATGAACGCCGAAGCCCGTAAGGCTGTGCTGGAAAGCGCGGAATGGGTCAATGCCGCCAAGCTGTCTGAAATCGCCGGGTTCAGTGGGCAAAATTCGAGCGCCCAGCCAAACAAATGGAAGCGCGAGAGGCGGATCTTTGCGCTGCGCCACGATGGCAATGATCTCTATCCGGCCTATGCCCTCGATCCCGACGCGCAATATCGGCCGGTAAAGGGTCTCGCTCCCATACTCCAGGTCTTCGGGGATGAGCTCGATGCCTGGGACATCGCGATCTGGTTCGCGTCCGCCAACAGCTTCCTGGGCGGCGCTCTGCCACAGGATCTCCTCATCAGCGATCCCGACCGCGTACTCGCGGCCGCGCAAGACGAGGTCGCAGGCGTGCGTCATGGCTAAAGGACCCAAACCCCGCGACGCGGGTGCCGATCCAGCCAAGCCGCGAACGCGCAAGACGGCGCCTGTCGCTCCGGCTCCCGCCCCTGCCGGAGCGATCCCTTCTCGCACGATCGCCTCGCCGCCCGACAATCTCGATGCGCTCGTCAAACGCACGAGCTGGCCAGCAAGCCAGACCATCCATCGCATCCACCCCGATGAGTACGCGCCGGATGCATTCAATCCCGGGCCGGGCGGCAATGCCCGCTTCAGCCCGATCCGCGATGCCGCGGGTAACGCGATCCCTACCATCTATGGCGGCACCACGCTCGAATGCGCTGCCATGGAAACGGTATTCCACGATGTGCCGCACGCGCCCGGCCTGAAGAGCGTCGCCAAGAGGAAACTCAGAAAGCACCACTATTCCCGGTTGCAGCCAGCAGCCGACCTGACACTGGAAGACCTGGGTAGTACCGCGCTGCGCAAGCTTGGAATCCCGCGCGTCGACCTCATCGACAGCGACAAGGACATCTATCCGCAGACCCGCGCCTGGGCAGAGGCCATCCACGCTCAATGTACGGACGTTCAGGGGCTGGGATGGGTATCGCGCCAGGATGATAGCGCGCGCGCCCTTATTCTCTTCGAGGACCGTCTGCCCGCCGCGCCGTTCAGCCATATCGAAGCGCCGGTCGACATCGTCGCGGATGCCGACACCTTCGCAGCGCTCATCGACCTCGCTGACACAATCGGCGTCAAGATCACCGGCAAGTAACGTCGGCAACTGGCACGACAACCCTGGCAGCCAGGCGCACTCCTCCTGCGGACGGGAGCTACTTGGACCTCCTGGACGTCATTTTCTTGCGCATGATCCATAAGCGCCGGGAGCGCCGCCAGGCCTAGGGCGTTCCACGACCGACAAGGACATGCCAGGCAGGACATGAAAGCAGTTGACAGTATCATCGAACGCGCCACGGCCCCGAGCCGGCGCCGGAAATTCATCCGGTCGCTCGAGGAGACCGCCGCACGGGCAGTGGTCACAGCAACCGTCACTTTCGCGGTGGGCTGGGTGCTCAAGAAGATGTTCGAAAAGTCGGTGGCCGAAGCCGCTGAAGAAGGCGCGAAGGCCGGCGCCGCAGAGGCTGACGCGAGCGCGCAAGACGCCGCCCCTCCGGGCGGTTCCGCCTAAGGGGGGAAGCGCGCCGGCCTTTTTCCATCAAATGCCTAGCCTGCCGCTGCCAAACAGAGCCGCCGAGCGAGTGGATCAGGAGAGCCTTGGACCAAGCCGCTCGATGATCATCGCGATCCCCTGCCCGCCGCCGATGCACATAGTCACGAGGGCGTAGCGGCCGCCGGTGCGGGTCAGCTCGTAGAGCGCCTTTACCGTCAACATGGCCCCGGTCGCGCCCACCGGATGGCCAAGACCGATCCCGCTTCCGTTGGGATTGACTTTCTCCGGATCGAAACCCAGCAATTTGCTCAAGGCGCAGGCTTGGGCGGCGAAGGCTTCATTCGCCTCGATGACATCCATGTCGGCCAGAGTTAGCCCGGCACGGGCTAGCGCGATCGGTACGGCTTCGACCGGGCCCAGACCCATGACTTCCGGCGCGACGCCCGCATGCCCCCAGGCGACGACCCTCCCCATGGGCTGCAAACCGCGTGCCTGCGCCGTCCGCTCCGAAGCGAGGATCACCGCCGCGCCGCCGTCGTTGATGCCGCTCGCATTTCCGGCCGTAACGGTACCGCTGTCCGGTTTGAAAATCGGCTTGAGCGATGCCAGACTTTCGGAGGACACGTCCTGACGGACATGCTCGTCGACTTCGAACGACCTGACTTTCCCCGCTCCCTAACTTCGACCGCCACGATCTGCGACTTGAAACGACCTTCCGCGATCGCCCGGGCCGCTCGGGCATGGCTTTGGGCGGCTAGCGCATCCTGCGCCTCGCGGCTGATCGCGTGGCGCTCGGCGACATTCTCGGCGGTGACCCCCATATGCCCGGCGCCGAACGGATCGGTCAGAACCGCGCTCAGTGCGTCGACCATCACCACGTCGCCCAAGCGCCGCCCCCAGCGCATTGCCTTGGTGACATAAGGCGACTGGCTCATGCTCTCCGCGCCCCCGGCCACAGCAATCTCGCATTCTCCAAGGGCGATCATCTGCGCTGCGGAAATGATCGCCTGCACGCTCGAGCCGCACAGCCGGTTCAAGGTGAGCGCGGGCGTCCGGTCGGGGATGCCGGACGCGATCGCCGCGATGCGAGCCAGATAGGCGTCGCGCGGCTCGCTCTGGATTACCTGGCCCATGACGACATGGCCGACGTCCTCGGCCGCGATGCCCGCGCGAGCGATCGCCTCGGAAATGACGATACGGCCAAGCTGCCAGGGCGCGACGTCCTTCAGGCTACCACCAAAGTCGCCGATCGCGGTTCGCGTACCGGCCAGAATCACAACGTCTTCCACGATCGCTCCTTTCAGCGAGCCGCTGACATGCATGCAGCGATATGATGCCGCAGACATCACTTCTGATTTATGAATGCGGACAAATGAAGATTTATACCCATGGAATCATCTTGCGGAGACGTGGTCGCGGCGACGGGGATGCCGAGGGTTAAAGGCTCCCGCCGTCGACGCCGGTCTAAAATGTGTCCGGTCACGTCTCCTCGGAGCCAGGATCGGTGTTGCGGTCGCTTCGGAGCGCTAATGGATGCAGTTTGCGACTTGCTCGGCCAGGATACCAAGCTTGTGCAAGGGCCCGTCCCCTATACGACGGCCTTCATATTGTTCCGCGGTCCATCGAAAGGCATCGAACACGCTGCCAAAGGGTCCGGCGGACATCGCCGCGCAGCGGCCAAAGCCGGCCTCCAGAAACCAGCAACCTTGGTGGTCACTGTGACAATCCGACTCCAGGCGAACGAACAGGGCAATCAGGCGATCGTCCCGAAAGACCTGCAGACCCTGAACATCCTCGCAGCCCGTGTCGACGCACACGGGGGAAAAGCTGTAAGGCATCTGTCTACTCCAGAAGCGAACCCTTACAGATTTGCGCCACTCTCGTCGTTAACTTCGATTTTGTGACCACGCGATTTGTCGCCGATGCTCCACGACACGCCGAATTGTATCGCAGTGAGTCCTGTTCTTTTTCACAGGCGTTCCACAGTCTTCCCCGCTCTTTCCGCCGACTTTCCCACTGCGCGCGAACCAGGCGCGTCACTGGTGTGCCTTTGGCGATAATCCCCATCTTGCTCGCGCCTAAGGGCGGGCGGCGACTGGCCAACTAGGGCCGGCGCTTGCCCAGGCGATAGTAGCGCTGGCGGAGGCGGCTCCCACGCCGGGTCACCCTGCCCTGCCCGGCAGGTCCTGCTCGCTGCATGGTCTCGAGCGCGCGGCGTAGGCCATGGATCTGGTCGAGCAGGTGGAGAACGATCTCGATGCCTTCGTCGTTAATCCCGAAATCGCCTTCCAGCTGATGAATGAGCCGTGCTCTGGCGGCATCCATTTCCGAGAGCTGCAACGTGCCGGAGTGCTCGGCGACCAGCCATTCGCGCTCGATCCAGGTCGTCAGAACCTTCCGTGCGATACCCGTGCGCTGCACGAAGTCGTCCAGGTCGATCATCGGCTTGTCTCCCGCGGATTGTGTGCCCTGCCCGCCTCCCAGCTTTTCACGAAGGCTTCGAGCTCCGGATCGGTCGGCTTGGGCAGTACGATCTTGAGCCTGACCAGTTCGTCGCCGCGGCCGCCGCCTGCACGCGGGGCCCCCTGCCCCTTCAGCCGCAATGTGCTGCCGCTGTTCGAACCGGCCGGCACCGTCATCGACACCTGGCCCGTCGGTGTCGCGACCTGGATCTTGCCGCCGAGCACCGCTTCGCTCAGCGAGATCGGAACCTCGAGAACGAGATCGTCGCCTTCTTGCGCAAATCGCGGATCGGGCAGAACCTCGAGCATGATGTAGGCGTCACCGGGGCCGCCGCTGCCAAAGCCCATCCCGCCCTTGCCCTTGAGGCGCAATGTCTGGCCATCGGCGACCCCGGCGGGAATCTTGACGTCGAGCGTACCACCACCCGGCAGGGTCAATCGCTGTTCGCCGCCCGTGATCGCCTGCGCCAAGGTCAGACCCAGGCGGAACTGGAGATCCTCGCCGCGCCGATTGGGCTGCCCTCTCCCGCGTTGCCGGAACAAGTCGGCGAACAGGTCCTCGTCGAAATCCGCAAAGCCGCCGCTATTGGCATATCGGCCGTAATCATTGCTGGCATAGTCCCGGTAATAGCCCTGCGGCGGTCGCTCGGCGCCGGTCTCGTCGATCTCGCCGGCGTCGAAGCGACGCCGCTTTTCGGGATCACGAAGGAGATCATAGGCTCCCGCGACGGCCTTGAACTTGTCTTCAGCCGTCCGGTCGCCAGGATTGAGATCGGGATGGAGGGTCTTGGCGCGCTTTCGGTAGGCCTTCTGAATTTCATCCGCCGAGGCTGTCGGCGATACCCCCAAGACCTCATAAGGACTGCTCAACGTCGTGCCCTCGCTCCTGTATCATTGGCCCAGCGCGGCATAGCCGCGCTCATCCAATTTTGTTGCGGTCGGGACAAAAACAAGATTTCGGTTGGGGCTGGCAGCACGATTTTCTTCTGGCTCCGTGCCACCGTCGGGGCCGCCGGCAAATGATCGCTGACACTCAATCCAACCTCTAATCTGCATCAACCGAAGCGGCGAGCCGCCACCACGACAACCGCCAAAACCGTGAACGACAGGACGAGACTGCCAAGGACGTAGCCTATCGCCGCGGCCTGTTCGCCGCGTTCCCACAGGCTGTACGCGTCAAGGCTGAACGTCGACCAGGTGGTGAAGCCGCCGATGAGGCCGGCGGCGCTCGCTGCCCATGCCCCGGCTGGCGGGTTCTAACCCAACCGAGGCGCGCCGCCTCTGCGGCTCGCAACCAGGCCGGACGACGACGCCAAGCGGCCTTCAGGCCTGTCCAACTCACGGCGCGCCAGCGTCATGGCAACGACCACGCCCGCCGCGAACAGCGCGCCCTCAACGAACGCAGAGGCCGCCTCGGCCACCGGGCCAAGACCCTGCTCACCGAACAGGCCGCCGATCTGCGCGAGGCCGATCCGCGATCGCGGGAATGTCTGGACGAGTTGCTCGAAACTCCCGGCCATGAGGTGGCCGCCAAGAAGAACGACAACGCTCCCGGCAGCACCGCCGCAAAGCGCCGCGCGCGCCGCCACAGAGCGAAGGGAACGATCGGAACCGCCCATGCCGGACAAGGTAGCACCAAGGCCCACCCCGGCCCCCAGAAAAAAGCCCTCGAGCCCGCCCGTAATCCCTGTCGGTGACTGGCCGAACAAGAGATTGAACGCGTCGATCCCAAGCAACTTCACGACGCCGCCGACGATCATTCCGCCGACTGCGCCGCCAAGAGTAAGCCATGGGCGTTTTCCAGCGGCCTCGGCCCAAGCGATCCCCAGGCTGACACCCGCGCCGCCCACGAGCGCCACCGCCAGGGTGAGCCAGAGCAACACGAAGACGGAGGACGCGGCGCCGCCTCCGCCTGGGAGCGGCGGCGTCGCGGCGATAAAGCCGTATGCGAGCCCGCCGATCAATCCGGCGCCCCCAGCACCCAGCGTTCCGGCTCCCGCCATCATCGCTACTCGGCGGAGCGCCGAGAGCGCGGCCGACGGGTGAAGCGTGTGGGGGGCCGAGTCTTCGGCCGGGGCAGAGCCTTCGCGCCAGTTGACCTCGGCAATGAAGCGGTAGCCGTGCTTGGGCACCGTCTCGATGAAATGCGGACGGCTCGCATCGTCACCCAGGCGCTGGCGAAGGAGCCGGATGCACTGGGTCAGCGCCTCGTCGGTGACAGGCACATCTTTCCAGACTTCACTTAGAAAACGGTCCTTGCCGACGAGCGACCCGGCATTGCGCACGAGAAGCGCCAGTGCGTCGAGATAGCGCGCGTTGAGGTCGACCGGAACGCCGTCACGCAGCAGGCGCCGATCCTCGGGATCGAGGACGAACTGGCCGAAATGATATCCACGCGGCGGCACTTTTCAGCAAAACCTCATATGCTTCTCATGACGCTCATCGGTCTTTCCGGGACCCTGATGATCTCATCTCGAATGGAGGCGATATCATGGATGATCATCGGAACGATAGTTACGCAGCACCAGACAATGGCAGGCTCAAGCAGGCGCTCAACCCGTGGCGGATCTCGGCCTGGGGGCTCGCGTTGCTCCTCCTCGTGCTCCCCGCCATCGCGATGCACTACACCCCGCAGGTGCGCTGGGACGAAACCGACTTCCTCGTCATGGGCCTCATGCTCGGCGGAACGGGGCTCGCCGCCGAATGGCTGGTCCGGCGCTCGCCCAATCCATGGTACCGCGCGGCGAGTGTGGTATCGGTCCTCACCGTTTTCCTGACGATCTGGGCAAATCTCGCGGTCGGCATGATCGGGTCGGAAGACAATCCCTTCAACCTCCTCTTCGCTGGCGTGCCCATCATCGCCTTCATCGGCCCGGCGATGGCGCGCTTCAGACCGCTGGGCATGGCGATCTCCCATGGCGCGGCTGCCGCTGCCCAGGCAGGCATCGCGGCGATGGGCGCACAGATTGATGCGCGCGGCGGAACATTCAGCGCCCTGTTCGCCGGCCTCTGGCTTATCGCCGCGGTCCTCTATTGGCTGGCAGCCTCGAGGGCCGAGGGCGCGTCGAAATCGTCGCGGTAGCCCTTGATCCCAGGGCCGGCGCTTGCTCTTGGCGCCGCGGGCCTGCGGCGAACTGTCCGCCTCATCGCTACGCAAGTATCGGCGCGGCTGAAAGCCTGTTGACGCCCTGACCGATGATGCCCACCCCTTGGTGCAACGCTGCCCCGCCCCACATGCAAATTGGAGACGTGACATGAACCTTGCCGATCTGCTTCCCGAAGGAAGCCTCGACGCCTTGACCCAGCAACTTGGCATTTCACGCGAAGATGCCGAACGCGGGGCGCAGGCTCTTCTTCCCTCGCTCATCGGCAGTATCAACGGCAAGACGGCGGCCCCGGTTGAACCGGCGGGTCTAGCGGCCCAGGTCCAGGCGCTGGGCGGCTCGGGGCTCATCGATAATGTCGTCGGCTCCAGCCCCACTGACACCGGCCTTGGCAATCAACTGCTGGCGAGCCTGTTCGGCTCGAAGGACGTCAGCCGGGAGGTCGCCGGGAAAGCATCGCAAGCCGCTGGCCTCGATCCCGCGATCCTCAAGAAGATGCTCCCTATCCTCGCGATGCTTGTCGCGGGGCACCTCGCCAAGCGCTCCGGGGGGCAGCAGGGCGGACTGGAATCCATTCTCGGCAGCATTGCCGGTGCGCTCGCCGGTAGCGGCGGGTCCTCCGGGAGCGCCGCATCAGCCGGCGGACTCGGCGGCATATTGGGATCGATCCTGGGCGGCCGTTGACCGCCCTCCCTTTCAAACGACTTTGGGACAGGCCTGCTTATGGACGACCGCGCGCAGATCGAGCATGCCGAAGGCCGGCTTCGCGCGGCGTTGCTCGCCAGCGATGTGGCGACCCTCGATGCCCTGCTCAGCCCCGATCTGATTTTTACCAACCAGGTCGGCGTGCGGCTCGACAAGGGCGATGATCTCGGCGCTCACCAGTCCGGCCTGCTTCGCATCGAACAACTGAACCCCATCGAGCCACCCCTCATTCGCCTCCTGGGCGACAGCGCGGTGGTCTGCGTCACGGTCCAGTTGTCGGGATCCTACGACGCCCAACCTTTCAGCGGCACCTTCGCCTATACGCGCTGCTGGCACCGGCTGCCGGGCGATCAGTGGCGCATCGAGGCGGCCCATTGCTCGCCCGTCGTTCGGCCATGATCGTTCCGCAGGGTCGGCGCGGTCGTTGACCGGACGACCGCTTCCCTCGCGCTCCTAAGCTCGCAACGCCACGGTCTGGAACGCGCTCGCGGCTTGCGGACGCCCGAACAGCCAACCTTGCAAGCGGCCGCAACCCGCGATGCGCGCAAGCTGCGCCTGTCCCGGCGTCTCGATCCCTTCGGCACAGACTTCAAGATGATAGGCCTTCGCCAGGCCGACGATGGAGATCAGCACTTCTCGCATGTCAGGCTGCGATTCCAGCGGAGCAAGGAACGACCTATCGATCTTGAGCCGGTCGATCGTGAGTTGCTGTAGATAGGCGATGCTCGCGAACCCCGTGCCAAAGTCGTCGAGCGCCATGCGGATACCGAGTGAGCGCAGCCGGTCGATCACCGCCGCGGCGACCTGGGGACGGCGCAGCAGCAAGCTTTCGGTGATTTCCAGCTCAAGCCGCTCGGGAGGAAACCCGGTCCGTTCCAGGACCTGCTGAACCTCGTCGTAGAGATTGCCATCCCAGAATTGCGCTGGCGACAGGTTGACGGCCAGATCGAGCCCGGTCTCGCGCATTTCCCGGCAGGCATGGAGAAGCACCTGGCGGCCGATCGCGTTGATCAGCCCGCTGATCTCGGCGATGGGAATGAACACGTCCGGCGGGACATCGCCATGGACGGGATGAGACCAGCGCGCCAGCGCCTCGACGGCGACGACCTCGCCCGACTGGGCATCGACGATCGGCTGATAGCGGACGTAGATCTCTTCGTTCTCGACCGCGTGCTTGAGATCCTGCTCGAGCCGCTGGCGCCTTTCATGGCCTTCGTCGAGCGAGGGGTGGTAGACCCGCGCGCAGTTCCTGCCCGCATCCTTGGCGGCATACATGGCAACGTCCGCCTTGCGAATGAGCTCTTCCGCGCTATCGCAGGATGTGTCGCTCTCGAAATAGCCGATACTGGTCCCGATTGTGATGCTGTAGGCGCCAACCTTGAACGGCGTCGAGAACGCTTCGAGAATGGCCTCACATGTCGCGGCCGCCACGCCAGGCGATGGCGATCCCAGGAGAACGGCAAACTCGTCGCCGCCCGCGCGTGCGATAAAAGCTTCGCCCGCCGCGGCTTTCAAGCGACCAGCGGCTTCCTTGAGCAGAAGATCGCCGGCACTATGGCCGTAGACGTCATTGGCGTCCTTGAACCCGTCGAGATCGAGGAACAGCAGGGCCAGTCCTTGCCTTGCCGCGACAAGCTCGCCCAGTCGTTCCCCAAACGCGCGGCGATTGGGCAGTTCGGTCAAGGTATCGTGATCCGACAGATGCCGGGCAATAAGTTCGCTTGCGCGCAGCGCCTCGATCGACTGGCCGCCCCGACGAAGAATAAGACCGGCCGCCACAAAGGCGACGAAGGCCACCGCCAGGATCGCCGGCACCAGATGCTGCCTCAGCGATGCACCCGGATGATGCGACCGCCATTCCAGCCAGGCGATCCGTTCGCCCGACCGGCCCTTGATGGCGATGGCGTCCATTCCGGCTGTCCGGTTCCCCAGCGTCAGCCGCACATCATGTACATTGAGTTCGCGCGTGAGGTCCGCCAAAAACGCCTCGTCGACGTGACGGGCGATGACCAGAAGGCGGGTCGGCCCTCGGGGCGCCGCGATCTTACCCGTCAAGGGCACCACGGCGGCCGTGGCATAGACCATGACCTGGTTGCCTGAGTGCGTGAAGCCGCTGACGATCGGACTGCCCTCGGACGGCAAGCGCCGGACTTCGGCGATCGAGCGAACGAAGTTGGCGCCAAGACGCAAGTGAGCGGTGTTCGCGGCGATCTTTCGGTCTTTGAAGCTGTAAAGGGTCCGATCGTCCGCACCGAGCACGAAGATGTCGGAATATCCCTGGGTGCGGCCCAGATAGGCCACGACATTGTCGTCCATCCAGGCCGCATCGAAGCTCGAACCGATGTGACGCACGGCATCGTCCCATTTCGCGTAATCCTGCAGATCGTGCTGTACCATCGCGGAAGCGGTGGCGAACACGCCCCCGAGCGCTTGCCGCTCCCGCTCGAGCTGCTGAGCATCCTGGGCACGAGTGCTCAGGAAAATGAGAAGGAAGATGAAACCGAAGCATACGCTGAGCAGCGACAGGAGCGGCCAAAGATACTGCCGTGGCACAGAAACGCGGAGAAGTCGGACAGCTACGGCCATGGACTCGCGATATCGCAACTTGGTTAAGGCTCTCCTGCCGATTGCCTCGGTCAAGATCGAACGGCCGGTTGACGAGCCTTCCAGACCTCCGGCGCCCAGTGTTGCTGCTTCGCTGCAAAGCCGACCGATCTCAGTTTGGAGGAGGCGATCCCTGTGCATCCCGCGTGACAGCGGGCGAAGATGGCCCGTTGTCATCGTCGCCCGGCACGGACATGTCGCCTGCCAGCCGGTCACGATAGAGGGCGGCACGGGCCAGCAGCATGAGGGTCAGCGGCGTCGTCAAAGTCACGAACACCGCAATGAGGATCTCATGCACAACGGGCCTGGACTGCATCGCGGAAAAACAGGTGATGGACGCCATGAGGATGAAGGCCGTGCCCAGCGTCGGGCCGAGCGTCGGCGGATGGAGGCGCTCATAAAAGGTCTTCATCCGCACGAGGCCGACCGTGCCGATAAGCGTGACACTCGCGCCGAGCAGCAGGCAGATACCTACGATCAAGGCCGCCCAGGGCGGAAGGTCAGGCGCCTGGATCATTCGATCACCTCGCCGCGCATCAGAAATTTCGCCAATGCCACGGTTCCCGCAAAGCCCAGCAAGGCGATAATGAACGCGGCCTCGAAGAACAGGGTGCGTCCGGTCTGGATGCCGTATGTAAGCAAGAGCAGCATTGCGGCCAGATAAAGCGCGTCGAGGCCCAGCACCCGGTCCTGCGCGCGCGGTCCACGTAGAATCCGGAAGCTTGCGCAGGCCATGGCCAGGCCCAGAAGGATTTGGGCTGCAGTGATCGCCAGGCCCAGGAGGAGGTGGCTCAAACGAAAATCTCCTTCAGGAGGCGCTCATAGCGGCCCTTGATGAGCGCGATCCAGTCCGCCTCGTCCTTCAGGTCGAGGACATGGATGAGGACTGTCTGCCGATCGGGGTCATGCTGAAGCCAGATGGTGCCGGGCGTCGCCGTGATGATGACCGCCAGAGTGGTAAGCGCATAGGGATTACGCAGTTCGAGCGGCACTTCAATGAACCCCGACCGCCGCCGCCGCGAACCGAACAGAACGATGCGCGCGACCGCCAGATTGGAGCGCAGGATATCGAGCAGCACCAGGCCGACGAGGCGCGGCACCGCCCTCCCCCACCGGATCTGGGCCGACGCTGGCCCGAGAGGCCGCATCACCTGCGGCACGAGCAGCGCCGCCGCTGCAGCCAGAAGGCATTGCCCCGCAGAGACGCCGCTCAGAAGGATCCACAGGAGACAAACTGCCGCCGCCAGAAGCGGATAGGGGAAGAGACGCCCGATCATCGCGGCGCGCCCGCGTGAGATCCCATCACCGCCTCGATATAGGCACGTGGCGCACCCAGCCCCCCGGCGGTCGTCTCGACATAGCGGTAAATCGGACCCGCCGCGACCATGAGGGACAGGCAGATTGCCAGCAGCAGCCCGATCGGGACAACCTCGATCACGCTCAGGCGGGCTGGCGCATCCTCGCCCGGCGTCCAGAGAAGATCGATGCCGGCGCGGGTCATGGCGACCAGCGTCGCCAGGCCCGAGAGGATGATCAGGCCGGCAAGCGTCCACGCGGAGGGGGAAATGGCGTCCTGGTCGAACAGGGCGGAAATGATCGCGAACTTGGCGATGAAGCCGGAAAGCGGCGGCAGACCGGCGAGAAGGAGCGTGCAGAAGATGAAAGCGCCGCCCAGGACCGCGATCGTGCCCGGGATTATAATCCCGACCTCGTCCGCCTCCTCGCTGACCGCGCCCACATATTCGTCGTCGAATACGGGTTCGGCGATCCCCGCGATCAGATCCTCCTCGTCGGCATTGCGCTCCACCGGTTCGATGAGCAGGTAGAGCGCGCCCACCGCGAGCGTCGAGCTCACCAGATAGAAGAGCAGCGCCGCCACCAGCGCCTGACCGCCCAGCCCGATCGCCGCGATCAGCGTACCTGAAGACACCAGCACATAGTGACCCGCGACCCGGGTCAACTGGCGGGTCGCCAGAATGCCCAAAGTTCCGAACAGCATCGTCGCGAAGCCCAGGAGAACCAGCGCATGATCGGCAAAGCCCACCGCCGCGCCCGACCCTTCGCCGAATAGTAAAGAGCTGAGCCGCAGGATGATGTAGACCCCGACCTTGGTCATGATCGCGAAAACCGCAGCGACAGGCGGCGCCGCCGCCGCATAGGTGCGCGGCAGCCAGAAGTTGAGCGGCCAGATGCCCGACTTGACGAGAAAGGCGACGCCCAGCACCGCGGCGCCCGCCTCGAGCAGCATGAGATCCCCGCGCGCGACCTGCGGGGTCTTCACCGCGATGTCGGCCATGTTGAGCGATCCTGTCACTGAGTAGATCATCGCGACCCCGACCAGGAACAGCAGCGATGTCGCGATATTGATCGTGATATAGTGAAGGCTCGCCCGCGTGCGCTCCTCCCCCGAGCCATGCAAGATCAAGCCATAGGACGCGGCCAGCAGCACCTCGAAGAATACGAAGAGATTGAAGATGTCGCCGGTCAGGAAGGCGCCGTTGATCCCAGCCAGCAGCAGCAGAAACAGCGCATGGAAACGCGGACCCGAGCGGTCCCACCGCGCCAGCGCATAGACCAGCGCCGTCACTCCCAAGAGATCGGTCAGGAGAACCATCAGGGCCGAAAGGCGGTCCGCCACCAGAACGACGCCAAAGGGCGCCGGCCAGTCGGCAAGACGGTAGACCTGCGGCCCCCCGGTGCCGCCCCCCAGTTGTCCATCGCAGCTCAGCACCAGCAGCCCCGCGACGGCGACCATGGTGACAGCCGTCACGAGGCTGATCGCCCGCTTGAGCCTGCGTCGCCGCTCGGCCACCGCCAGCAGCAGCGCGCTGGCCACGATCGGCAGGACGACGAGCAGGACGGGCAGATGCTGGAGCCAGAGGGGGGCCGCGCTCATGGCTCTTCATCCTCGCCATCGACATGGTCGGTTCCGGTCAGGCCGCGCGCGGCAAGCAGCACCACCAGGAGCAGCGCCGTCGTGGCGAACGAAATGACGATAGCCGTCAGCACCAGGGCCTGGGGCACGGGATCGACATAAAGCGCCGCATCGACGGCCTTGCCGTCCAGGATCGGCGGTGCGTCGGTTCGCAGCCGACCTGCGGCCAGGATGAAGAGATTGACCGCATAGGAGAGGAGCGACAGCCCGAGCACCACCTGGAACGTGCGCGGACGAAACAGCAGCCACAGGCCGCTGGCAACGAGGATGCCGATCGCGAGGGCCAGCACCGCCTCCATCAACTCTCACCCTCGGCAGAATCGTCGGGCGAAGACCCGGCCGCGGGACGCGCCCGCGGCGCGCGGATCGATTGATGGGCAAGCGCGATCAGGATCAGCGCTGTCGTCCCCACCACCACCATGAACACGCCAATGTCGAACAGCAGCGCGCTCGCCACCGGCACCGCGCCTGCCAGCGGCACCTCGAAATACTGAAAATAGGTGGTGAGGAACGGCGCGCCGAACAGGAGCGCTCCGGCGCCGGTCGCTACCGCGCAAACCAGGCCCGCGCTGATCCAGACCAGCGGCTGCACATTGAGCCGGGCTTCCACCCAGCGCGTGCCGCCCGCCATATAAAGGATGATGAGTGCGATCGAAGCGGTCACCCCCGCCGCGAAGCCGCCGCCCGGCCAGTCGTGGCCGCGCACCAGGAGATAGAGCGCGAACGTGACGATTATCRGAAACAGCCATTCCATGAGGACCCGAGGGACCATGAGATAGTGGCGCGCCGTGTCGCCTCGCTCCCGCTCCAAGCCCGCGTCGTCGAAGGCATTCTGGACCTTCTGCTGGTCAGGCGCTTCGACGCTTTCCGCAGCGGGCCGGAACCGACGCAGCAGCGAGAAAATGGTCACAGCAACGATCGACAGCACCGTGATCTCGCCCAGGGTGTCGAAACTGCGGAAATCGACCAGGATGACGTTGACGACATTCTTGCCGCCGCCGCCGGGATAGGCCTGTTCCAGGAAAAAGCGTCCGACGCCTTCGGGGGGCACGCGCGTCATCATCGCATAGGATAGCGCCGCCATGCCGACGCCCCCTATGCCTGCCAACAGCAGGTCGCCACCGCGGCGCAGACGAACGGCGAGCGGTGTCTGCGCGCCCGGCCAGACGTCCGGACGGCGCAGCGGAAGCCAACGCAGCCCAAGCAGGAGAAGGACCAGGGTCACGGTCTCGACCAGTAGCTGCGTGAGTCCCAGGTCCGGCGCCGACAGCCAGATGAAGCTGACGCAGGTCATGAGCCCGGCGACGCCGACCATCACGAGGGCGGCCAGCCGATGGAACTTCGCGCGGTTGGCCGCGCCGATCGCAGCGGCCCCGCCGATCAGCCAGAGCAGAGCGAATATGGGATCCAGAAGCGTGCGCGGCGCGGTCCCGGCGCTATAACCCAGGAGGAAGACCGGCAAGGCGCCGGCACAGAGCGCGGTCACGATGAGGAGGCGCAGTTGCACCTGCAACCGGCCCGAGCTGATCGCCCCATAGGCGGACCGCGCACCCTGAATGAGACCGGTCAGCGTCCGCTCGAACAGGCGGTGTCCTTTCAGATGGCCGATGACCGGGGACGCTTCGACGCTGTTGAGCCGCCGTCCGAAGATCCGGTAGAGCAGGAGGCCGCCGGCCAGTGCGATCCCGCTCATAAGCAGGGGCAAGGTGAAGCCATGCCAGACCGCAAGGTCATAAGCCGGCGTGCGCGCGCCCAGCACGGCGCGAGCAGCGTCACCGAGCAGCGGGCCGATCGTCGCGGCAGGCGCGACGCCCACGACCAGGCAGAGCAGCACAAGCACCTCGATCGGCAGCCGCATCCAGTGGGGCGCCTCGCCAGGCTGGTGCGGCAGGCCGCTGGGCAGCGGGCCAAAAAAGGTCTGGTGGATGAAGCGCACCGAATAAAGCACGCTGAACATGCTGGCGAGCGTCGCCAGCACGGGCAGCGCCTTGTCGAGCACGGTGCCGCTATGCGCCCCGAGCGCCTCGGCCAGGAACATCTCCTTAGACAGGAAGCCGTTGAGCAGCGGCACACCGGCCATCGCCGCCGCCGCCACCATTGCCAGCGTCGCGGTGACCGGCATGCAGCGAAAGAGGCCGCTCAGCCGCCGCAGATCGCGTGTGCCCGTCTCATGGTCGATGATCCCTGCCGCCATGAACAGCGACGCCTTGAAGGTCGCGTGGTTCACGGTGTGGAAGATCGCCGCCACAGCCGCGAGCGGACTGCCGAGCCCCAGAAGCAGCGTGATGAGCCCGAGATGGCTGATGGTCGAATAGGCGAGCAGGCCCTTGAGATCATGCTGGAAGATCGCGGCCCAGGCCCCGACCAGCAATGTGGCAAGGCCTGTGGTCGCGACGATCAGATACCAGGCCTGCGTGCCGGCCAGCACCGGCCAGAGCAGGATGAGTATGAAGATGCCGGCCTTCACCATCGTCGCGGAATGGAGATAGGCCGAGACCGGGGTGGGCGCCGCCATCGCATGTGGCAGCCAGAAGTGGAACGGGACCTGCGCGCTTTTCGTAAAGGCGCCGATCAGCACCAGCACGAGCGCGGGAAGATAAAGGGGATGGGCGCGGATTAATCCGCCCGAAGAGAGGACGACGTCAAGATCATAGCTGCCGGCGATGTGCCCGATAAGCAGAAAGCCCAGGAGCAGGCAGACGCCGCCCGTGGCCGTCACTATTAGCGCCATGCGCGCACCGTCGCGCGCGCTCTGATTGTGATGCCAATAGCCGATGAGGAGAAAGGAAAAGAGGCTGGTGAGCTCCCAGAAGAATATGGTCTGGATGAGATTGCCCGACAACACGATGCCCAGCATCGAGCCCATGAAGGCCATCAGGAAGCTGAAGAAGCGCGGCACCGGATCGCCGGGCGACATGTAATAGCGCGCATAGAGAACGACCAAGGCTCCGATCGCGAGGACCAGCAGCGCGAACAGCCAGGTAAAGCCGTCCAGACGCAGGATCAGATCGAGCCCCAGGGACGGCAGCCAGGGCTGGTCGATGCGCACCACCTCCCCTTGCGACACGGCCGGATAGAAGCTGAGGAGCGCCCCGATCGCCAGCAGGGTGACGACCCCTGCCAAGCTCGAAGCCAGATTGCGGGTCACCGAGGGTAGAAAGGCTGCGGCCAGGCTCGCGAGAAACGGCAAGGCGAGCACCAGGTAGAGAAGGTGCGGCTTGATCACGAGACCAACCCCTCGCCTTCCCGCAAGGCGCGACGCTGGTGCCGCCGATGTCGGATCATGATCTGTCCCGGGCGCCAGGCGCGCTTGGTTGATATCAAAACCGATTGCACCCCTTCATATCCCCTGCCGCGGCTTGGACGGTCTTTCCTCCTGTGAAACACGGCGGCGCGCGACTGGCTCCCCGCCGGATATGGTCTAGGCCCTTTTCTCACGCGTCCGCAGAATTGCGCACGATCAGAAGGTCGCCCTCGAGCGCTTCGACCAGACGCTTGGCCGTGCTGCCGATCAGCGCGTCGAACAGGGCGCCATGTCCGTGGCTGCCGACGACCGTGAGATCGACGCGCTGGTCCTCAACATAGTCGGGGAGAAGGGCCTCGGGCGCGCCGTAATCGGCCACCACCGAAACCTTGCCGCGCAGACGGGCGTCGAGGCGGTCATCGGCGCGAACCTTCGCCATCATGTCCTCTTGCATCGTCAGAAGCGCGCGCCCGTCCTGCCGCGCGTCGGCGAGCGCGGCACTGGGGACGTCATAGGCATGAAATAGCGTAAATGCCGCTTGGGGAAACAGGTCCCAGGCAGTCTGCAGTCCCGCAATCGACGCATCGGAAAAGTCCGTCGCCACGACGATCTCGCGATAAGGCCGGAAGGCGCGGTCGTGAACGACCAGGATCGGCTGCTCGACCTCGCGAGCCACGCGGTTGACGGTGCTACCGAACAGGATCCGGCCCATCGATTCCGCGCTCGCCGCCCCTGTCACAATGAGATCGCAGGCTTCGCTGCGTGCATGGGCAACCAACTGTTCAGCCGGATCGCCCTGGGCCGCGATGACCCTGATCCCTTCGAACGCCTCGGCAAGGTCGCGCTGCAACCGCCAGCGCATCCGTTCGGCGGGGTCAGGCACGCGCCGCCAGGACCGCTCTTGCCGATCGAACATCGAGCCGGACTGGTCGGCCGCGTCCATGACATGAACCGCCACCAGTTCGGCCTGGCTCTCCCTCGCCAACTGGACGGCGCGGTCGAGGGCGCGATCGCATCGCGGGGTAAGATCCGTCGCCACGAGGATCTTCCTGATCGTGGCTGCAACAGGCTCGGTCAAACGACGCTCCTTTCGGTTCGCCCCCCAAGCTGCTGAAGATAGAACATTTCGCCTTTTACATCCACCTACGTCCGCCTGAATGGGTGCGTTGCCGGCCCGCGGATCAGGGAACCGTAAGGCCCCAAGCGCCTTCTATGGCGATGGCAGCTTGAAATCCGGAGAAGACTAATGAAGCGCGCCTTGTTCGCTCTGGCCTGCTCGGCTGTCCTTATCACAGGTTGCAACAGGGCCGATTCCCCCAGTGATATCGCCGAGGACAAGGTCGAACGCGACGCCGAAGCGGCGGCGGCCGCCGCCGGCCCGACTCCGGCCGCGCTCGGTCTCACCGAGGTCCAATTGCTGGAAGCGGACCTGGTCGGCGGCAACGGCGTGGAACTCGGAGACGTGAAGTCGCTCGTGCGCGGCCCGGACGGCTCGGTGTCACAGCTTCTGATCGAGATCGAGGACAGCCATCCTGACAAGTTCGTCCACGTTCCCGTGGCCGGATTGCAGGTCGTTCGCAAGGGCAATGACACCGACCTTTCGACGACGATGACAAAGGAACAATTGAACGCCCTGCCCGCAGTCGACCTCACGAAAACGCAAGGCGCTTCCGGAACCTGACACGAGCGGGCCTTAAGGTCCCTGGTGGCCCCATAGGGAGATGCTTGCCCTATTGGCTGGTATGATCCGGATCACCAGCAGGAGTCCGACAGCGGCGGCCAGGGCCCGCGATATCGCAACGTGGTAAGGCTCTCCTGCCGGTCACCTCGGGATAGGCCGTGTCAAAGCTATCGATCAGGCGGCGCTGGCCTCTTCATAAGCCTGCGTTTCGGCAGCGATGAGAATGTCGGCAAGCATCCAGTAGGCTTCGCCCCAGGCAGCCAGCACGTCGTCCGTGGCGACTTCGGCGCCCAGAACTTCACGGATCGCCGGGAGGAGAGCGGCCGCGACATGGGGATAATGCTCGGGCCTGACGCCGGTCTCGACGTGCCGGGCGACCATGCGCTGCACGGCGCTCCCAAGGTTCTGGAGCTTGTCGATATTTTTGGCATAGGCCAGGATCGCGCCGGCCAGCCGGCGCGGCTGCTCGCCGCTTTCCTGCGCCGCGCGATCGAACATGGCGGCGATCTCGGGGTCCTGCAGCAGCCGGGCATACATGGCCGTGGTGATCTCGACGCCATGCTTCTCAAGAGCGGGGGCCGTAGCCTTGACGATCTCCATGGCGGCGGGTGAGGCTGTACGCATAAGGGAACTCCTTGATAGGCTATTGAGGTTGGGAACGAGGGGAGGTGCCGGTCAGGCGATCAATCCACCCTTAGAAATTCGACGTGGAAGCGAACCGGCCCCACCGGCGCCACATGGTGCAGGATGGTCGGTTCGACCACGCCCGGCTCGCCGGCGACGGTGAGGACCTGCTCCGAAGGCGGCCGGCGCTCGTCGGTCACCACATAGCGAAGCGCGCCCTCTTCCAACCGGATCAGGCCCCAGGTGCCCTCCTTGGTCGAATGGTCGCCCAGCAGGCCTGCCGGGATGGTGGTTTCGGTAAAGGTCGCGGTGCGCTTGTACGGTTTGGCGTTCGCTGGGATCGCGACAGTCATGCGGCGCTCCGTTGCCGATGAAACTGCATTCCCAGCTGAAGGCTTTCGGCGATACGGCCCGCCTTGTCCTGGAACGCCCTGGCGACGGCCGGCGCGAGAAGTTCGTCCGTGGTCTCTCGCCAGATCGCGAGCCAGCGAGCAAAGGCCTCCTCACTCAACGCCGTTTCGTGACGGATATGGGCGGGCATCGGCTGGCCCTTGTAGCGCCCGCTTGCCAGCATCACCGACGACCAGAAATCCTTCAGCTTCGCCAGATGATGGGGCCAGTCGTCGATGGCACTCTCGAAGATCGGCCCGAGCAACGCATCCGCCCGGACGCGGGCACAGAAGGCAGGCACGAGCAGGTCGATGGCGGTTTCGTCGATAAAGCAAGCAGACATGTCAGGCGGCCTTGGAGGAAGCGATGATGGTCAGGAGGGCATCAGTGAGCTCGTTGCCGAGCAGCGGCTTTTCGATCAGGACCGCTCCGAGCGGCTTCATCCGTCGCCGGAGTTCCCGCGAGGGATTGGTCGCCAGCAGGATTGCCGGTACGACGACGCCCTTGTCCCGCAGCTCCTGCAAAAAGCCGATCCCATCGGCGCGATATCGCTGGTCGATGACGAGGCATTCGGCCGTCGCAGGGTCCGCGTCCAGCACACTGCCATCTGCGGGCAGGAACCCTTCGAGGCTCAGGGCGAACTGCAGGGAGGACAGGACGGGCTGATCGCTTTCGAACAGCAGGACCGGGCGATCCAAGACCATGTCGTGTCCTTCCGCAGTCAGGCCGAGGCTCAGGCGGCCTTCTTCCAGTTCGGGACGAGCTCGGCGTGGGGCGGGCATTGCGCGACGGCTCCAACCGGCAACCCGCCCAGTTCATTGGCGAAGCCGTGGTTGACGTCGCGGTGGTGCGCCTCGTCCGCGCGGACGACCAGCACCACGTCGCGCAAGGTGGCTTCCTCGGGCAGCCCCCAATACCGCTTGGCAATCTCGGGCGCCAGCACATTGGCGCTGCGGCCCTCGTCGATTTCCGCGAGATAGTGCGTGTAGCTGATCACCGCCTCTTCCTCGAAATAGCCGACGACGCGGTGAGCGGTCTTGGCGCTCAAGAGATAGAGAGCAAAGAAGAACACATAGAACACCCATTGCACGCCGATGATCACGGCCCGCTCGAACCAGGTCGGCTTCGAAATCTCGATGAAGGTCATGAGGTGCATGCGCTCATTCTCGGCCTCGTCCATGAGCGTCTTGATCCAGCCCTTGTCGTCACACATGCGGCGCAGGCAGGCGAGGTGGTTGATCGTCGCACCGACCATGCCGGGCACCGCGGCGACGGTCTCGAGCACGACGGCCCGGTGACCGTAGCGCTGGGCGAAAAAGGTGTCCGCGCACCAGCGCAGGACCTTGGTGAAGCCGAGCGCGACCTTGTCGGAGAGTCCGCTGGCCTTGTGGTGAACGCCCAGATCGATGAACGGTGCAGTCATTGTCGTGTCTCCGATGGCGACGCGATTGACGGGGCGCCGCTGATGGGCCGTATGTAGACGGGGAAAGGAAGGACGAAAATTTGGATGATGTCCCTACCGCAGTGCCCCTAAGGGACTTACCGGAGGTGGCTCGCCGCAATGGTGCAAGCCGGCTCCTGCCGCGGCTCGCCCTGCCCGCTGCCCTGGGCGTCGCGCTGCTCGCGATCGCCGGCGGCCTCGCCATACGGCTCCTGTTTGCCGATCAGCTCGGCGCGCGCGCGACCTTCATCTTCTTCGTCCCCGGCGTGGTTGCTGCAAGCGCCCTGTCAGGCCTTCGCGTCGGCGCGATGGCTTCGCTGGCCGGCGCAGCCGCCGGCCTGTGGTGCGACCACCTGACAGGCCCGATCGAGGAAGGCAGCGTGATTGCCGCGGTGGCCTTCGTGGCGATCGGGCTCGCCATCGCGCTAGGGGGCGAGTGGTTTCAGCGAGCCCGACTTGCTTCGGACGAGGCCGCTGCCGGCCTCGCCAGCCGAGAAGCCCATCTGCGCTCGATCCTCGACACCGTCCCCGACGCCATGGTGGTGATCGATGCTGCGGGACTCATTCGCGACTTCAGCCCCGCGGCGGAACGGATGTTCGGCTGGACGGCGCAGGAAATCGCGGGCCGCAACGTGCGGCTCCTGATGCCTGAGCCCTACCGCGGAGCCCATGATGGCTATCTGGATCGCTACTACCAGACGGGAGAGCGCCGCATCATCGGTAAGGGCCGCGTCGTCGTAGGCGAACGCCGCGACGGATCGACCTTTCCGCTCGAACTCGCTGTCGGCGAAGTGCAGGCCAACGGGCAGCGCTTCTTCACCGGCTTCATCCGCGATCTTACCGAGCGCCAGCATGCCGAGGCGAGGCTGCAGGAACTGCAGAGCGAACTCGTTCACGTCTCGCGGCTAACCGCCCTGGGTGAAATGGCCTCGGCCCTCGCCCATGAACTGAACCAGCCCCTCTCCGCCATCGCCAACTATCTCAAGGGCAGCAAGATGCTGCTCGAACGCGAGGAAGATCGCAACGACCGGGTTATCGATGCGGTCGGCCGCGCTGCCGTCGAGGCGCTGCGCGCCGGGGAAATCATCCGCCGGCTGCGCGATTTCGTCGCGCGCGGCGAGACCGAACGAGCGGTCGAAAGCCTGCCGAAGCTTGTCGAGGAGGCGAGCGCGCTGGCGCTCGTCGGCGCCAAGGAGCATGGGATACGCATCCAGCATGACTTCAGCCCAGAGATCGATCTCGTGCTCGCGGACAAGGTGCAAATCCAGCAGGTGGTGCTCAACCTCGTTCGCAATGCCATCGACGCCATGGCCGGGACTGGGTCGGGGCCACGTGCGTTGACCATCGCCATCGCGCCGGCCGACGCCGACATGGCGCGGGTGACGGTCGCCGATACCGGCCCGGGCATCGCGGCCGATGTGGCCGACCGGCTGTTTCAGCCGTTCATCACGACGAAACGCACCGGCATGGGTGTAGGCCTGTCGATCTCGCGCACGATCGTCGAGGCCCATGGCGGGCGCATCTGGGCGGAATCTCATGACGGGGGCGGGGCCGTGTTCGGCTTCACGCTGCCCAAGGCGGACAAGGAAGGGCCAGGCGATGGCGAGTGACCCGATCGTTTATGTGATCGATGACGACGATAGCGTCCGGCATTCACTGGAATTTCTCCTTGATGTGGCCGGGATACGGGTGCGCTCCTATGCTTCGGCAGACGCTTTCCTCAAATCATCGCCGCCCCTCGCCGGCGCCTGCCTCGTGACCGACGTGCGCATGCCCGGGATGACCGGCATCGAGCTGGCCGAAAAGCTGCAGCTCGCCGGCGCAGGTGTCCCCGTCATCGTGGTGACCGGTCATGCCGACGTCCCGCTGGCGATCCAGGCGATGAAAGCCGGCGTGGCGGACTTCATCGAGAAGCCGTTCGATGACGAGGTCATGCTGAGCGCGATCCGCAACGCGCTGGCTCGCACCGCGGGAGATGCCGCCTCCGCCGCGGAAAGGCAGGCCATCCTCGACCGCATCGCCACGCTCAGCCCGCGCGAGCGCGAGGTCATGGACGGCCTCGTCGCGGGCCAAGCTAACAAGGCGATCGCCTATGACCTGGAGATCAGCGCGAGGACGGTCGAGGTCTACCGCGCCAATGTCATGATGAAAATGCAGGCAAAGACCTTGTCCGACCTCGTCCGGATGGTCACGATCGCGCGGCTATCCTGAGAGGCACCAAGGGGCGTCCTTGATAATCGGCGGAAGGGCTCGCCCGGCCCTCCGCAACCGTCGGACAATGGAAGGGGCCGTTCTCAACGAGACAGCCCCTCCCCCGTCAAATCAGGACGGGCTCATCGGTTCAATGCTGCGGGCGCCAGATCCGGCACGGACGCCGTTGCGCTCGATGAACTGGAGCGCCGTCTGCGCGACCTCTTCCCAGCCGGGCTCGTTGCAGATGAAGTGGCTCCGGCCGGGAAAGGACACGAACTCCGCAACGCTCCCCTCATCCTTATAGGCCCTGTGGTTCTTCTCGGTCAGATGCGCCGGGATGATCTCGTCCTCCTCACCGCCGATCAGCAGCAAGGGCGCGTGCGGTGCGTCGAGATCGATCCGGCCATCCTCGCCCATACAGTCGCGCAGGATATTGCGGCTGTCATGCGTCGCCGTCGCTTCGAACGCGCGCTCTGCCTCCCCTTCGCTCAAACTGTTGGCGAATGCGCCGTGGAAGGTCTTGGCATCCATGTAGATCGGTTCGTCACCCTTCAGCGGGTTGGCGATGATCGCGCTGTTCTTGAGAAAGCCCCAGTCGAAGTCGACCATGGCATTGGGCGCGACGGAATCGATCGCCACCCCGGCCGACAGCGCTCCCCGGCTCAACAGGATCTGGGTAATGAGACCGCCCACCGAATGGCCGATCATCACCGGGCGGTCGAGGCCACGCACCGTAGCCTCGATAGATGCGATGACATCCTTGAGGCGAAGTTCGCCCAGACCCGGCGGCGGATTATCGCGCAGCGAGCGCGGATCACCTTCATGCAGCGGCCAGGCCGGGGCGTGGCAGTTGTACCCCTTGTCGCTGAACATACGGATCCAGTTTTCCCAGCTTTTGGGGTTCTGGAACATGCCGTGGACGAAGACGATGTCGGTCATGCGATAATCTCCTGCTGATCTGCCTTCCCGACGCGCGTCCGGGCAAGATGGGCTCCTCGACTGTTTGGAGGCACGGGACGAGAACGCGCGACTATGAACGGTGTTGCCCGGGATGACTTCTCGCGATGACGGCTCATCGCCGCGTCGTCGCGCCGGTCGCTTCCTCCATCCTGTACCGGCGCCTGGGCTCCTAATGTTTCGCTCCGTCGCCAAGGCGAAGAACCGATCCGCGGTGGGCGAGTTCTCTTGTGAGAAGGAGATGTCCATGAGCGATACCCAGGGGATGATTCACGAAGATGCGCTTCCGGGTCACGAGAGCGGTCTCGATCCGCGGCCAGAGTGGCAACCGCGCTACAAGGGTTCCGATCGCCTCGCGGGCAAGGTCGCGATCATAACCGGTGCTGACAGCGGGATCGGCCGGGCGGTGGCGGCTCTCTATGCCCGGGAAGGCGCCGACATCGCGATCGCTTATCTGTGCGAAGATGACGACGCCGCCGAGACGAAGCGCATCGTCGAGGCTGAAGGCCGCCAGGCGATCACCATTCGGGGTGATATCGGAGAACAGGAAACTTCGGAGCGGATCGTCGCCGAGACGCTCAGCGCGTTCGGCAAAACATCCTGGTCAACAATGCCGGCGAGCAGCATCCCGACAAGGACATCACCGACATTACCGAGGAACAGCTACGGCGCACGTTCCAGACCAACATCTTCGGGATGTTTTTCCTCGTACAGGCGGCGCGGCCGCATCTCAAGGAGGGCGTGGCCATCATCAACTGCACCTCGGTCACCATGTACCAGGGTTCAAAGGAGCTGCTCGACTACAGTTCAACCAAGGGCGCCATCACCGCCTTCACCCGCTCGCTGTCCGAGAACCTCGTCAGCGACGGCATTCGCGTCAACGCAGTGGCGCCGGGACCGATCTGGACCCCGCTCAACCCTTGCGGCGGCGCCAGCCCGGAGAAGCTCGAGCATTTTGGCGAAAACACCCCGATGGGTCGGCCCGGACAGCCCAATGAGGTCGCTCCGGCCTTCCTGTTCCTAGCCTGCGAGGACTCCAGCTACATGTCGGGCCAAGTCCTCCATCCCAATGGCGGCACGATCGTGAACGGCTGAAGCAACCGACGCTGAGCATCTGTGCGAGGGACCTTCAGGGCTCACGGAAAGATCGAGACGGGCCATCGCCCCGCCATTCATCATATGGCTACAGGGCCGGAACCTTTGCCTTTTCGGCGAGCCGACGCTGGAGGAACGCCAGCACGACAGCTTCTTCCGGACGGAGCCGGGACAGGTCTTCCCGAAGCTCCTTCTCGACGGCGTCCCGCGCCTCCAGGACCAATTCGTCACTCAGGTAGCTTTCGAAGACTTCGGGATGAATGTAGCACTTGCGGCACACGGTGGGCGTATTGCCCAGCCGCGAAGCGACGGCTTCGATTGCGGTCCGGACATTCCGTTTCGCCGCAGCCTGGCTGTCGACTTTTTCATATTCGGAAAGCGCCAGGGCGGCGAGCACCGTGCCATTCCAGGTGCGGAAATCCTTGGCGGTGATGTCCGTCCCGGAGATCTCCCGAAGATAAGCGTTGATATCGTTCGAGGTGACTTCGTACTGCGCGCCGTCTTCGCCCACATATTGGAACAGATGCTGTCCGGGCAGATCCTGGCTGGCCTTGACGATCTTCGCGATGCGCCGATCCTTCAGCTTCAGCCGCCACTGCTTTCCGCTCTTGCCCTTGAAATTGAATCGGAGCTCAGCGCCCTCAATCGCGACATGGCGGTCCTGGAGGGTCGTGAGGCCATAACTCTTGTTCTGCTTAGCATAATCCGCGTTGCCGATGCGGATCATCGTGGTCTCGAGCAGATGCACGACGGCGGCCAGGACCTTCTCACGCGGTAGGGGTGACTACACGAAAGTGACGTATCTGCACGCTAAGGGCGAACAAATGGGGTCCGCTGCCAGCATAGGCTTTCGATAAGCGCTGAACCTGTCCGCAAACATGTGTCGCTATTGGGGGCGTCACATAAAACGGGCACAGATATACGCTAAGCATTTTGGGCATCGGAAACGCCGATCTTTTGGCGCAGCGGCCGCAGCGTTCCGCCCGTTGTGCTGGCGTCCGTCCACAGGTAGTCGCCCGTAAGATTGATGTGCTGCCAACCCAACGGCGACAAGTGCTGGAGCAACTCGGGCTGGATCTGTTTCCCATGCCGCTCCAGATGGTGCAGTACCGCCTCCATGTAGGTCGTGTTCCACAGGACAATGGCTCCGGCGACCAGGTTGAGGGCGCTTGCCCGGTGTCCCTGGGCCTGAATCCCATGGTCGCGAATCCGACCGGTGCGGTGAAAGAAGATCGCCCGCTTGAGGGCGTTCTGCGCCTCGCCCTTGTTCAGCTCACGTGTGGCGCGGCGCCGTTCTTCCGGCTTTTCGATCCAATCGAGGGTGAAAAGCTGTCAATCGGCGTTGAACATTGGGTCTGACTCAAATTCCGTGCAAATTTGACATTTCCGCGCTGTGTCCGGCCCCCTCCACCGGGGTTCAGCAAGGAGTGAACGTCGATGGCCTCGAAAGCATGGGACAGTAGCCTGCGGCTACCAGGTCTGATCTTGGAAAGCCGAACTGTGATCGACGGGACTGTCGAGATGTCGGGCCGATTGGCGGCGGAGGGGGCGAACTGCCCGGACTGCGCGATGCCCTCGAAGTCACTCCACAGCCGATACGACCGCACGCTGTCGGATTTGCCGGTCAGCGGCAGCACCGTCAGGCTGCGGCTGTCGGTTCGACGGTTTCGTTGTCTGCACACGCCTTGCCCACGGCGCACATTCAGCGAGCCGCTGGCTCCGCCTGTTGGCCGCCGATATGGCCGCAGGGTGGGGCGTTGCGACGCGCTGGTGCGTGCGGTGGCGGTGGCTTTGGGAGGCCGGCCGGGTTCGCGGATGATGGCGCGTCTGTCGGTGCCGTGGTCGCGTGATACAATGCTGCGGGTTCTTCGACGCGGTGATCCTGCAGCCATGCCGCCGCCACCTGCGCGAGTCGTCGGCATCGACGACTTCGCATGGCGCCGTGGCCACAGCTACGGCAGCATCGTGGTCGATCTCGAGCGCCGCGAGGTCATCGATTTGCTGCCCGATCGCCAGCGCGACACAGTGATCGCCTGGCTACGCCAGAACCCGCAGGTAGAGATAATCTGTCGGGACCGTGGTCCGGGCTATGGCGCAGCCGCCAGTGAGGCGGCGCCGCAGGCGCAGCAGGTGGCCGACCGCTGGCATCTGTTCGAGAATGCCTCGGCGGCGTTCCTGGCTGCAGTACGTTCGGAAATGCCATGTTTGCGGCGTGCGCTGGCGCCGACGGGGCCGATCGATCCCGCCACCTTGACCCGCGCGGAGCGCATCCAGTGGAATGGCGCTCAGTTGCGCGAGGCACTCAACCTCCAGATCATTGATCTGGCCGGGCAAGGCGTGCCGATTAAAGCCATGGCACGCATAACCGGCGTGTCGCGCCAGACTATCCGCAAGATCCTTCGCGGTCAGCGTCACGACACCTTCCGCGCACGTCAGAACTCGCTCGATGCTTGGTCGCTGACCCTCGAAGCGGAGTGGAACGCCGGTTGCCGGGTCGGCGCCGAATTGTGGCGGCGGCTGAAAGCATGTGGTTTTGGAGGTTCGTTACGCGTGGTCAGCGAATGGGCCACCCGCCGGCGTCGCGACGAGAAACTCGGCCACACCGGCGGTGCGGGGCTGAGTGCACGGACCATAGCGCGCAGCATGACCACCGAGCGCGACACCGGCTCGGCTCAGACCGCTCTGATCAACGCGGTAATTGAAAAGGCTGTGCCGGCGCTGGTCACCGCACGCGAGGCTCTCGACCGCTTCCACGCGATGATGCGCTCGAAAGACAAGGCACGGCTCGATCCATGGATCGCCATGGCGGCCGAGACCAAGCTTGCGGCATTCGCCGCTGGCGTCGAGGCCGACAGGGATGCCGTTGCTGCCGCGATCTCAACGCCGTGGTCCAGCGGCCAGGTTGAGGGCAAGGTCAACCGCTTGAAAGCAATCAAGCGACAGATGTATGGGCGCGCCAAAATCGATCTGCTCAAGGCCCGGGTGATGGCACCCGCATGATCCGAATTGCACGGAATATGAGTCAGACCCAATTTTGCATGCCGCTCCACATGTCAGGACCATCGGGTGTTCAGCCACCAGCGATCCAACGCCGGCCGCAACCACGAGAGTGATGCCCACATAACCAAGCAGCAGACCGGCAATTGCAGGAGCCAGCGCCTTATCACGCATCCCCGCAGTAATGGCATAAGCCCAGTCTGCACCAGGTGTCATGACCAGCGCTAGCGAGACGCCCCAGAACGCAATGATCGCACTTCCCATCATGGTCGCCACGCCTTTGATAGTTTCACAGGGGACCACATAGGCGCTGACCTTTCTCCGGGTTGAGCAACAGGATGTTCGTGTGAAACTCAGGCTCGGCCGATTGGCGGGCCAGTAGGGAGAAATAGCGGAAAGCGGTCGAAAAAAGCTTCCTAAGTTCTGGTATTATGGGGGCGATCGAGTAGATTTTTAGCAATGGATGACTTTGATCGCAAGATTCTTTCTGCGCTCCAGGTGGATGGTCGCCTGACGCTTACCGATCTCGCCGAACGGGTGGGGCTCAGCCTTTCACCGTGCCATCGCCGTGTCCGGGCGCTGGAAGAGTCGGGCGTCATCTCGAGTTACAGGGCTGAGCTCGATGCCGGCATGCTTGGTCTCAATTTCTCAGCGATTGTTTTCGCCACCTTGCTCACCAGCGATCGAGGCACTCTGGAAGCATTCGAGAGCTCGCTAGTTGAAGTGCCGCACATCGTGCAGGCGCAGCGATTGTTCGGTGATCCGGACTATATGCTGCATGTCGTCAGCCGGGATCTACCGGCATTCCAGCGCCTTTATGACGAGCGATTGTCCACACTGCCAGGCGTGCAGAAACTCTCGTCCACGCTAGTCATGAAGGACGTTGTGAGCCATCGCCCGCTGCCGCTTTGATCCCCAGAGAGGCCCTGGTGCGTAATCGTCCGGTTCTGTCGCAGAAGCTGCCGTTGGCAACGCCGCGCTTGAACGGTCGGAAAGTCCCACGACGCCGCGTTCGCTATCGGCATACCCCGACTAAAATGCGCCGTTCCGATTCAATGCCGGGAACGTCGGTGTACGCCGTGACGTGACCCCCAGCTTTCCGCCAGCAGGGAATAGAGTCGGGCAATTGGTCGTGGAGCGTGATTTTTGTCGACAGCCGTGGCTTCATTGCCGAATAATAATAATGAGACAAGGAGCGAGCATGTGGCTGCTAACAAATCGGAAATCGCCAGACTGAAGGCGAACCTCAACGACGAACGAGACAGTGCGGCGCTCTACCATGCGTTGGCGAAGGCAGAAGCCGACCCGGTGCGGGCCGATCTATATCGCCAGTTGGCGCAAACCGAAACGGAGCACGGCGACCTGTGGCGGGACCGATTAGCCGCGCTCGGCGTGGCCGCAACACCGCATCGCCTCTCGTTCCGCACCCGGATGCTGATGTTTTTCACGCGGTGGGTGGGAGTAGGCTTTGTCCTGCCGACGATCGCGGCTGCCGAAGTTGCTGATCAAAACAAATATGCCGGACAAGCCGACGCCGCCGATCTGATGGCGGCCGAACGCGGCCATGCCGCGATCGTGCAGGCGGTGCTTGGCGCTGCATCGAAAGAGACAGGTGTCAGCGGAGCCGATATTGCGAAAGCGGAGAAGTGGCATCGCGGCGCCTCGGGCAATGCCTTGCGTGCCGCCGTGCTGGGGGCCAATGACGGGCTGGTATCAAATTTCTGCCTCATCATGGGCGTTGCCGGTGCCGGGCTGTCAGGACGCACGATCCTGCTGACCGGTCTTGCCGGGCTGATTTCCGGAGCCTGTTCGATGGCCCTGGGTGAATGGCTATCGGTAACCAATGCGCGCGAACTGGCAGCTAACCAGATGGCGCGCGAAGCACAGGAAATCGAGGAAACCCCAGAAGCAGAGGCGCGCGAACTGGCGTTGATCTATCAGGCCAAGGGCCTGCCGCGCGAGGCCGCCACGAGCTTTGCCGGACAGATCATGCAAAACAAGGACAAGGCGCTCGACACGCTGGCGCGCGAAGAACTGGGCATCGATCCGGATGAATTGGGTGGCAATCCGTGGACAGCGGCGGGATCATCGTTCGGCCTATTCGCGCTGGGGGCGATATTTCCGCTCGCGCCCTATCTGTTCACCCAAGGCCTAATCGCCGTTGCCCTGAGTGTCGGGCTGACGGTTTTGGCGCTTGCCGCGATTGGCGTCGTGACCAGTCTCTTCAACGGCCGTAGCCCCACGTTTTCGGCAATGCGGCAGGTAATTGTTGGCGCAGCAGCGGCAGGTGTAACTTACGGCGCAGGACACTTGATGGGCGTTGCAGTGTCTTGAAACTATCTGGATCAAACGGAGCCATCCCTCTCGTGCTGTCCTTCGGCGAAACGTTTGGCGCATAGCTGGCGGTGAGGTCACGTAGAGTAGCACTGTGAATGAAGGGCAGCTCAGGCTGATCGACGCCCCGCAGGAGACTAACCGGACTGTCCCTCAACCTTGGACATAGTAGAGGTGGCCGTCACGGCCTGGTAAATGGCGGGTTTCGGCCTAGCTGGACGTTCTCGGGCGTATCGGAGAATGGCGGCAAAGTCCCAGACCACGTCAATCAACGTGGTGTACGACAAACAGGTGTTTCCCGACGCCCTCAGGCCTTAGCGTATATCTGTGCCCGTTTTATGTGACGCCCCCTATTGCGGACGCCTGTACGGGAGTGCGGCAAGCCGGCTGACCAACGATCGAGGTAGAGCCCGGCTTGCCAGATATGTGAGCCTGTTGCCCATCCCCGGTACGGCGAAGGATCGTCGATGAACCAAGGCGTGGACCGCATGGGCCGCGCACCGATCAACGTCCATCAAACCCAACTTCCCCCACTTCAAATCGCTGAGGGCAGCCATGTCGGTGTCGATGCCCCCTGGTGCGAGGGATCCGACGCTCACCCCCGTCCCGGCAAGCTCGACGGAAAGTGCCCGCATGAGATTACTCACATAGGCTTTCGACGCGCCGTAAACCGCCTGGAACGGTACGGATGTTTCGCCTGCCAGGCTCGACACCGCGATTATTGAGGATTCGGACTGTTGCCGTCTGAAGATTTCGACCAGGCGGGCCAGCAAATCCGTGAAGCCGAGTATGTTTGTTTCAATCACCTCGGCATAAGCGTTGGCGCGGTCAGCATCGAACGGACCGGCGCTCGTCAGTCCGGCAGCGAGCAAAGCCGCTTTTACTTCCAATTCTGCAACTCTGGCTGCAATCTTCTCCCTGCCATCGGCTTCGCGTTGATCGGCCACTATGATCTCGCACGGAACATCAAACCGCGCGCCAATTTCAGTTTGTAGCTCTAGCAAGTTGTCGAGCCGTCGCCCGACAATCAGGGGTTTAGCCTGGTACGATGCCGCCAAACGGAGGGCGGATGCCTTGCCCAGACCGGTCGAGGCTCCTGTAACCAGCACCCACGAGTTCCTGATCGGCAGCGGTGTCATGTGCTTTCCAGCGCTTTGTACAGAGCGGTTTTTCCGATCTTGAGACGGGCGGCTGCCTCGCGCACGGTGAGCCCGGCTGCGATATGCGCCCGTGCCTTGCGCAGCTTATCGGGAGTAACGACGGGCCGGCGGCCACCCTTGCTGCCGCGCTCGCGCGCGGCGCGCAGGCCAGCCTGAGTGCGTTCGCGGATCAGATCACGCTCGAACTGCGCGAGCGAGCCGAAGATGTTGAACACCAGCATGCCCCCCGGCGTAGTCGTGTCAATGTTCTCGGTAAGCGAGCGAAACCCGATGCCGCGCGCCGCCAGCTCGCCGACCTTCTCGATGAGGTGGCTCATCGAGCGGCCGAGCCGGTCGAGCTTCCACACCACGAGCGTATCGCCGGCGCGCAGATAGGCCAGTGCTTCGGTAAGGCCGGGCCTGTCGGTCTTGGCACCGGAGGCCAAATCGTCGAAAACACGTTCGCATCCCGCTCGCTCCAGTGCGTCATGCTGGAGCGATAGCTTCTGGTCCGGCGTGGAGACGCGCGCATAGCCGATCAGCGCCACGTTCTGTCCGATTGTGTCCGTTTTCCCATCATTACGTGACCTTGTCCGAATCGCCATTGCAGGTCCAGAGTAAACGGACACATTCCCGGTGACCGCTCAACGGTCGTCTGACGGACAGCAGCGGCGAAGGAGATGATGCTTGGCGAGGCGGCGACTGGTGAGCCCGGAAATCTGGGCGGAGCATTATGACGCGCCGCTCGATGAGCGCGAGATTGTGCGTCATTATACGCTGACCGGCGACGACCTGGAAATTGTCGGCCGCCGTCGCGGCGAAGCCACCCGGCTCGGCTTCGCGATGCTGCTGCTCTACATGAGATGGCCTGGCCGCGCGCTTGAAGCGGGCGAACTCCCGCCCGCCCCGGTGCTCGCCTATGTGGGCCAGCAACTCGGTGTTTCGCCGGAAGCTTTCGCGGACTATGCTCATCGGGACCAGACGCGCCGCGAGCATCTCGTCGATATCCGACGATCGCACGGGTTCAGGGCTTTCGATCGCCCCGCGTTTCGGGAAATCGTGGCCTTCGCGATCCCGATCGCGCAGACCATCGTCCACCCGGGTCAGATGGCAGGGGTCATTGTCGACGAACTCCGGCGTCGACAGATCCTCCTGCCTTCCCCGTCGCTTCTCGAAGCTGTGCTGCGGCGGGCTCGTCAGCAAGCCGAGCAGCTTACTTATGAAGTGCTCACGAATGGCCTGCAGCCCGACACGCTACAGGGTCTGGACGATCTGCTGGCCCGACGCACGGGGCAAGCCACGACATGGCTATCCTGGCTGCGCAATGCGCCACAGTCGCCGGCAGCGCGCAACATTCTGCGGCTGATCGAACGGCTTGCCTCCATCCGCGCGCTGTGCCTCGATCGCGCTCGCGCCGACATGATCCCGGCTTCGACTTTTGACAGGCTGGCGGACGAGGGCAGCCGCATTACGCCCCAGCACCTTGGCGAACTCAATGCCCTGCGCCGACACGCGACGCTTGCGGCAACCGGCATACGCCTTGAGGAAAGCCTGACCGACGCGACCCTGATGATGTTCGACAAGCTGTTGGGCAGCATGGTGCGCCGCGCCGAGAACCGGACCCGCGATAAAGCCCTCAAGACGGTGCGGGAGTTGCAGGGCCATCTTCGGACACTCACCGGGTCTTGCCGTATCCTCATCGACGCGCGCACCAAAGGCGTGGATTCGCTGGCGCAGATTGATGCTCTGGACTGGCAGCGCTTCGCCGTGGCGGTCGAGCAAGCGGAAGTGCTTGGGCGACCGGAAACCGTCGATCGCACCGCTGAATTGATCGAGCGGCATCGCACGGTGAAGCTCTTTGCCGGTGCTTTTCTCAACGCATTCGAATTTCGCGGCGCCGGTGCGGTGCAGGGACTTCTCTCGGCGCTGGCAATTATCGCGGAACTGTACCGGACCGGCAAACGACGCCTGCCTGATCGCGTGCCCCTGCGCTTTGTGCCGTCCGCATGGCGGCCGTTCGTCCTGCGGGATGGCATCGTCGATCGGGCCGCCTATGAGCTATGTGTCTTGTCGCAGCTACGCGAGCGATTGCGAGCCGGAGACATATGGGTCTCGGGAAGCCGCCAGTTCCGCGATTTCGACAGCTATCTCATCCCGCCAGCCACCTTTGCGGCGCTTCGCGAGAAGGGGCCGCTGCCGCTCGCCATCGAAACTGACTTCGAGCGCCATATCGAGGAAAGGCGCACCAGACTCGCCACGGCGATCGAACAGGTGACAATCCTCGCTCGACAGGGCGAGCTGCCCCAGGTGCGGCTCGACGAAAACGGCCTTCTCATCTCGCCGTTGAAGGCGGTGACGCCTCCCGCAACCGAGGTTGCACGTCGCGCCGCCTATGATCGGCTGCCCCGCGTGAAGATCACCGATCTTCTGCTTGAGGTCGATGCCTGGACCGGGTTCAGCGAGTGCTTCATCCACCGGCGTTCGGGCCGGGAGGCCGACGATCGCAATGCCCTGCTCACCGTCATCCTCGCCGATGGGATCAATCTCGGCCTCACCCGCATGGCGGAAACCTGCCGGGGCGCAAGTCTGCGTCAACTCGCCCATCTTCACGACTGGCATATCAGCGAGGCAGCCTATGGTGCGGCGTTAGCGCGGCTGATCGATGCCCATCGTACCATGCCGCTCGCCGCACTCTGGGGAGACGGCACCACCTCGTCGAGCGACGGGCAACAGTTTCATGCCGGCGGTCGCGGGGCCGCAATCGGTGACATCAACGCGCGCAGCGGCAACGAACCGGGTGTCGCCTTCTACACGCATGTCTCGGATCGATATGATCCCTTCGCAAGCCGGGTGATCGCGGCGACCGCCGGCGAAGCGCCCTATGTTCTGGATGGCTTGCTCTATCACCAGACCGGCCTCACGATCGAGGAGCACTACACCGATACGGGCGGGGCATCAGACCATGTATTTGGGCTCATGCCCTTCTTCGGCTACCGTTTCGCGCCGCGTCTGCGCGACATCAAGGACCGGCGCCTGCACCTGCTGCCGGGTCAGGAAGCCGGATCGCTGCTGGCCGGGATGACGGGCGATCCGATCGCTATGGCCCATGTCGGTGCCCATTGGGACGAGCTGTTGCGGTTCGTCACGTCGATCCGCACCGGCACCGTCACTGCTTCGGCCATGCTGCGCCGGCTGTCCGCCTATCCGCGACAGAACGGACTGGCCCTCGCGCTGCGCGAGCTTGGTCGCCTCGAACGCTCGATCTTCATGCTCGACTGGCTGCGCGACATTGACCTGCGACGCCGCACCCAGGCCGGACTCAACAAGGGCGAGGCCCGCAACGCGCTCGCCCGCGCGCTCTTCTTCAACCAGCTCGGCGAACTGCGCGATCGGCGGTTCGAGAACCAGACCTATCGCGCATCCGGCCTCAACCTGCTCGTGGCCGCCATCATCCTGTGGAACACCCGCTATCTCGAAATGGCGCTGGCGGACATCGGCACGCCTGACGAGATCACGCGCCATATCGCACCTTTGGGGTGGGAGCATATCTCGCTGACTGGCGACTATAGCTGGAATGTCGATGATCGCCCCGATCCGGATGCCTTGCGACCGCTTCGCACCGTCAGTTCCCTGCTCGCCGCGTAATGTTCGTCATCCGTTCGCCCTTAGCGTGCAGATACGTCACTTTCGTGTAGTCACCCCCGGTAGCCCGCGCTTCTTGAGATCGGCATCGATGCGCTCGCGCACGCCAGGAAGGGCCTTTGCGAAGTCCAGCATGTGCTCGTACTTGGTGCTGTCGCGTACCTCGCGGAAACGCGGATGGCAACGATACTGCTTGCGGCCCTTTGCGTCACGGCCGGTCGCCTGGATGTGCCCGTTTGCCTTGGGGCAGATCCAGACATCGGTATAGGCCGGGGGGATGGCGAGCGAAGCAATTCGCTTCAGAGTTTTTTCGTCCGTCACGACGTTGCCCCGGGCATCGCGATATCGAAACTTGCCGCGGTAGGGCTGGCGGACGATTCCCGGGCTGTCGTCGGTTACGTAGACGAGACCCGCATTTTCCGCGGCTTCCTGCGCATCGACGATCGTTCCTGCCTCGCCGGTGTCAGCCGGCCCATCCTCTTGTGTTTTCATAACCGCTGAAGCGTCCAGCACGGGTTCGCGTTCCCCACCCAGGCCGGACTCTGGTTCGCACTGTCCAAGAGCAAGACTCGATCCTCCTATGCGCCTGTCATGATCAGGCGCCAGTCCTTGCCCCCGTCTCGCCGGTAACGGGGTATTGCTTCGGATCAGGAAGCGCCTCCATCCGCGCGTGCCGCATCGTCGGGCGCTTCGCGGCAGATGTCCCAGCCCTGTCCCCGCGGATAGGCGCCGACAACCTCGAAATCCTGGCTCGCATGAATCGCGCGGTGGCCGGTACCGGTCGGCAGCATGAGCGCATCGCCGGCTGCGACGGACACCTTGTGCCCGTCTGGCCCGCCAAGCTCGAGGCTCGCCTTCCCTGCGAACACACCCAAAACCTCGTGCGCGGTCGAATGATAGTGGTGATAGTCGAATATGTCGTCGCGCCAATCCGGCGGCCAACCATGGTCCTCGAACAAGGCCTCGAACCGGCCGGCCAGGTCTTCGCCCTCGCCGTCCAGCGCGGCGCGATAGATGACAACCGGCAACCGCGCATTGTTCGGCACCCAGTCATTCTCGCCGAGCAGGAAGCTTTCGATCTCCATCATATTTTCGCCTTGGGGACTCGCTTGCGCTTTGGCTTGTCGGCCAGTTCGATCCAGACCGGGGCATGGTCGCTGGTCTTTTCCCAGCCCCGCACATGGCGATCGACCTGAGCATCGAGCAACCGGTCGGCAAGCGGGGGGCTGAGCAGCAGGTGATCGATGCGCAGGCCCGCATTGCGGCCATAGGCGTTCCGGAAATAGTCCCAGAAGGTGTAGATGACCTCGCCCGGGTGCAGCGTGCGCAGCGCGTCGGTCCAGCCCTGATCCAGCAGCCGGAAATAGGCCGCCCTTACTTCGGGTGCGAACAGCGCGTCGTCGAGCCAGCGCTCCGGCTTGTAGACGTCGAGATCGGTCGGCATGACATTGAAGTCGCCCGCCAGCATCACCGGCAGTCCGCTCTCCAGCAACCCAGCCGCGTGCTCGACCAGCCGGTCGAACCAGCGCAGCTTGTAGTCGAATTTGGGGCCGGGCCGCGGATTGCCGTTGGGCAAATAAAGCCCGCCGATCAGGATGCCGTTGACCGCCGCCTCGATATAGCGGCTCTGGCTCGGGTCGGGGTCGCCCGGAAGCCCCCGCCGCGTCTCGTGGATTTCGCCGACGCGGCTGAGCAGCGCAACGCCGTTCCACGACTTCTGGCCGTGCCAGATGACATCAAAGCCAAGATCGCGGATCGCACTTTCCGGAAACTTCTCCTGCGGCGCCTTCAATTCCTGGAGCACGACCACATCAGGCTGCGCTTCCTCAAGCCAGCGCAGCAGCACCGGCAGCCGGCCATTGACGCCGTTCACATTATAGGTGGCGATCTTCACAGGTCAGGCAGGGTCTGGTCGGCGCGGCCCCAACCGCTGAGCGCCTTGGAGCCGGCCCGCTTCACCAGTTCGGTGCCATCCCGAATGGTCCAGTGCGAGGGCTTGTCGATCGTCTCCATTTCCTTCCATGTGATGGGTACGGCGACCGGCGCGCTTTCGCGCGCGCGGACCCCATAGGGCATGACCGCCGTCGCACCGCGCTGGTTGCGAAGATAGTCGACAAAGATGCGGCCCTTGCGCTGCGCTTTCGGCAGCGCGGCCGTGAAATGCTCAGGGTCGCTCTGGGCAACCGCCTGGGCCAACCGATGCGCAAAATCTTTCACCTCCGGCCACTCCGCTTGCGGGACCAGTGGCGCGATCACATGGACGCCCTTGCCGCCGGTCACCATCGGGAAGGTCTCAAGCCCGATCGACTGCAGGATCTCGCGAAAGTGGAAGGCGGCGCTGCGCACATTCTCGAAATCCAGACCCTCGTCGGGATCAAGATCGAAGACCAGCCTGTCGGCCTTCTCGACTTCCTCGATCCTGGCGCCCCAGCCATGGAACTCGATCGTGCCCATCTGTACGCAGGTGAGCAGGCCGTCCGCGGTATCGACATAGAGATAGGGCTCGTCATGCCCGTCCTTCCCGCGAATGGCGACATGCCGGACAGCGTCGCCAAAACTGCCCGCGTCATGCTTCTGGAAGAAGCATTTCTTGGCCCGGCCTTGCGGGCAGCGCACGAGGCTGATCGGCCGAGACCCGATCCAGGGCAGCATGATCGGGGCGGCCTGCGAATAATAGTCGGCCAGTTGACCCTTGGTAAGCTTCCCCTCGGGAAAAATGACACGGTCGCGGTTGGTGATCTTGATCGACGACGTCTCGGCCGCCACCGCCCCAACCGGCGCCTCGGTCTCGACGACCACAGCCTCGGGCTTCTTGTCTTCGCGTAGGCCCAGAAAGGACGGATGCCGGAGGGTCCCTTCGTTTGTCATTTCAGTAAACGCGATTTCTGCGACCAGCTTGGGCCGCAGCCAGTGCGCGCCGCGCACCTCTGCGCGCGGCGCCTTGACGGCCGGCGCTTCCTGCTCGAGCGGCGCCATCACCGCCATCAGGTCGATAATCTCCTGGGTATCGAAGCCGGTGCCGACCTTGCCGGCATAGCGCAGGACGCCGTCCTCGTGGACACCCAGGATCAGCGATCGGAATAACCGCGACTTGTCTGAAGGGGTCCAGCCGACCACGACGAACTCCTGCCGCTTGATGCATTTGGTCTTCAGCCAGCCGCCCGATCGCGAGCTTACATAGCGGCCGTCGGCCCGCTTCGAGATGACCCCTTCGAGGCCCGCCGCGCAGAACTGGTTGAGCAACTTCTCGCCATTGCCGGCAATGTTATCCGAATAGCGCAACCGCGACTTGCCCTTGGGCAGGATCTTCGCGAGCTTCGCCTTGCGCTCGGTGAGCGGCAGCTGGGTTAGATCCTCGCCGTCGAGCTCCAGCAGGTCGAACGCGAAATAATCGATCGAAGCCGGCGCCCCTTTGAGCGCGTTTTGCAAAGCCTGGAAACTCGAGCGGCCGTCGGCATCGAGCACGACCGCCTCGCCGTCGATGAGCGCGGAGGAGACCTTCAGCTTCAGGGCGTCGACAACCAGTCCGCTAAACTTCTCCGACCAGTCGAGTCCCGAGCGGGTATAGGCAACGGCCTCGCCCCCGCCGACGCTCAGCAGCACACGGTAGCCGTCATACTTCATCTCGTGCAGCCAGCGGTTGCCGGTGGGAACGGTGTCGACCAGCGTTGCGAGTTGCACAGGGCGGAAAGGCGGCGCGCGGCTGATTGAAGCCGCTTTCCCTGGCGCTGAGCTCACGCGCGCCATGATGGAGGGCCGTTGTTCTTCATGGAGACCAAAGTGCGTGAGCGGCGGACTCGTTCCAGCGCGCCGCGGACTCGGCTCGCCGAGCGACGCCCCGCGTCTCACCGATCGCGGCAACCGCATCGTCCCCCCGGCGTTGCGGACCTAGGCCACCGACGAAGGAGATGAGCAATGGCAGACGACAAGGACGCTCGCGGGCCCCAGGACCGGGCGCGTATCGCGCTCGGAGAGGATTATGAGGTCGATTACTGGACCGGCAAGTTTGGTGTCAGCAAGGAAACGCTGGAAGCGGCCGTGAAGGCTGTCGGAAACGGCGCGGACGCTGTCGAGCAGCACCTGAAGGGCTAAGGTCGACCCGCTCGCTTCGCAATGCAAACTGCGGTGCCGCCTTCGCTGTCGTGCTGCTCAGCGGACGGCGTACAACTCAGATATTCATCAGATGGGCCCCGACGCGACCCACGCGCCGGGCTCCCTGCTACCTATTATAATCCGCGTCTAGTTGGCTGCGAAATGCTTGGCTGAGCTGATAACGTTCGCCAACTGAGGTGCATCCTCTCGCGCAACTTCCGCAAGATGAGCTTTCACCTCATCACTGCGACGCGCAATTAATGACGCAACCTGCGCCCTATTCTCCGAGCATTTGCCAAAATGGCTGCCCCGGATCATTTGATCGGCATCCAGGCGATGACTCAAAGATGCGCCCTTGGTACCTGCCACATCGCGAACGACGGCCACCCGGGCGGCCCAGAGGCAGCGTTCCGTGGTGGGTCGTGTTCCCGCGGACATGCCGATCTGGCGGGTAGATACCTTGGCATCGGCCCGATAGGTCACATCCAGGGATCTTCCTTGATGATCCACGCTGGTCCGATGAACCTGATCAGCGAAGGGGGCAGCGGAAGCGGTTGCCAAGGCAAGCAAAGACAAGATCACAACATACTCCTCTTTCCAAACAATGGATCGAGCTCAGGGAGTATGATTGAGACGGCCCCTGAGTTCGATACGTCCGACATCACGAGACATTCTCGCCAGAGGGGCCCGGTACGCATCCCAAAGCTAGGCCTCAGATCGAGTTTATCAATGGGCCCGTCACGGTTTCGATTGGGGGACACACTTTCTTACAGAACTTCGTCGTCAATGCCTGACCTGTGATCGGCAGCGCTCGCAGCCAATCCGGGCGCTCGGTCGTCGAGGAAGTCGTTGCCGGTTCCAGCCAACGAAATGCCGCTCGGCGGATTGCGCAATTGCTAAGGACCCACGCGGTCCCTACGGAAGGGGCGCCGCGAAATTACTGTCTGTCAGGATCATCGGATGCCGCTTCGCCGCGCCCATTATCTCGTCCTGGCAATGGTGCGCGCCACAGTCGTGGCATTCTGGCCAACCTACTTCGCTGTTTTGCGGACCGCGCGGACAGAACTTCATCTTCATGGAGTAACGGCCACCGCCTGGATGTTGCTGCTGGCGCTCCAGAGCTGGACCATTCATCATCAGCGACGCGGTGCGCACCGGATTTTCGGGATCGTGAGTTTGTTTCTGTTTCCGCTTTTTCTCGCGGGGAGCGTCGCTGTCCTTTTGAGCATGGCGCGCAACACGCCGTCAGACCCTTTCTACCAGATCAACGGCGGACGCCTGGGTATATTGGATGCCGCGACACCCATCCTTCTGATGGTCCTCTTCTATTTCGCGCTGAAAGAAAGGCGCAAAGTGCAGCTGCACGCCCGCTATATGCTCGCGACAGCCCTGCCCCTCGTCGAGCCCATTATCGAACGGCTGCTCGGGCATCTGGCCCCGCCTTTCACGTCGTTCGACCCCGCTCACTTCGCGTGGACTGTGCGTGCTGCAGAGCTTGGGGGGCTTGTTGCCGCGGCGTGCCTCTACGCGACGGCACCACGTTACGGGCGGCCGTTCTTCATCGTCGGCATGGCGATGGTCGCCCAGGCCGTCCTGGTCGAGACCCTGGGGGAGAGCAGTGTTTGACAGACGGTATTTGTCGGGCTTGGAAAACTGCCTTCGCTGCCGGTGCTGGCTGTCGCGACGATCGTCGGTGGGCTCACAGTGTGGGCCGGTTGGACTGCTGGCCTAGCTGCTCGTCGGCACAAGCCAGCAGCGGCCTGAAGGCCGCTCGGCTGCTTGATAGGGTCCGCCCAAAGCTGTCAGGCAACAGCCAGGCCCGAGCTTCCTTTTTGGCCTAACGGGCTTAAAACTCCACTCCGACTGAACAATCCGGTCGCCGCAGAGCGCACGGCGCACCACTTCAGCTTCTAAGTGCCGCGCCTTGTGCCGCGCCCCACAAGACGCGGCACATTATCGCGCTCCATTAGGTGATCAGACACGGGTCCGAAGACGCCTCGCGATCTACGAGAAGCCCAAGCCCCCTCGCCCGTTCCAGAACACGCCGCACGCCCTCGGCCGACCAGTGTATGCCGCCGCGTGGCGTAGGTTCGCGCAAGTCTTTGCTGAGCCAGCCCGCAAGGTCGCGCAGAGACGATTCCGGATAGGTCTTCAACCTGTCCGCCACCAGGCGCGCGACGCGGGTATCCGGTGGCAGCCGCGGCGCGGACTGGAGGATTACATCGTCGGCATAACCGACTTTGACCAGAGCCCTGCAGGCCTTCACCAGCGTACGCTCACTAAATGAGCGCACGGGGGGCTTTATCGCGCGGATCTGGCGCAAGACTATCGACCAGGGAAGATGTGGTCGCAGGCGCTCTACGGTCGGCAGCCAACGGTGGCGATCATCGATTAAGGCGTGCAGATAGCGCTCTTTGTGCGCGTAGCCAATATCAGCGATTGCCGCCGGATCGCGCGCGCGCATCTTGGGATTGCCGGGCTTGGCGCCCCTCGCCATCGCCGCGGCAAGCCCTGCCCGCGTGCGTTCTCGGATAAGGGCGCGTTCGAATTCGGCAAAGGCGCCTAGCATCTGGGTCATCAGCATGCCTTGGGCGCTCGAAGTGTCGATCGGGTCGTTGATCGAGCGAAAATAGGCGCCCTTCGCCCGCAGCTGCTCGACGATCTCCAGCAGATGGACGAGCGAGCGCGCCAATCGATCGATCCGCACGACAATGAGGGTGTCGCCCTCCCCTACCCTTGCCAATGCCCTGCTGAGGTTTGGGCGGTCCCGGCTTCCCCCGCTGGCCTTGTCTTCGAAGATGAGGGCGCAACCCTGCTGCTCCAGCGCAAGGCGTTGGCCTGCCGTGTCCTGATCTTCGGTCGATACGCGGGCATAGCCGATCAAAGCCACTGTCACATTCCATCAAACGGGGGCAATCGAGGGGTTGCCCCCGTTTGATAAACGTCAGCACCGGTTTTGGCCAGCCCCGTCCCCCGAGATTCGACCCGCGGCCCTTTCCCGCGTCCCATGGGCATGCGGGCGACTTTCGGGCGCTTGGACAGCCCCGCCGGCCGATTTACGCGGATGAAAGCTGCGTCTCGGGAAGCGACAGCGGGGCCTACCGGCGCCTCTAACGAGGGGTCGCCCCTCGCCTCGGCAAGGGGCTGCCTTAAATGTGTGAGCAAAGTGAACCGAGATTGCTTTTAAGCTCAGTATTTGTTACTTTGGCCCCATGGATATCGCTGGCTTCGGACCAAGCTATACGCCAAGGGTCGTCACTGAAGTTGCACATGCGACCGCAGTGATAGCGACGCTAAATAACCGAATTTCCGGTAGTTTGGTGCTCTCGGCGTGGCAGACCCGCGCAGCGTGGGCGGGCTATGCGCGCGCTCTTCAGCTGGAAGGGCACGAGGTCGATGAAATCGACCTATTTTCCTGGGGCTGCCGGGTCACGATCCCCGGCCGCCCGCTGCGCGCCACGAACCGCGGCGAATATGAGGCGTTCGCGCCCTGGCAGGACATGCTGGGGTCATCGGACCCCTTTGTCTGGCGCGATGCGCTTCCCAAGGCTGTCGAATTGCCGGCCGAGGCCGCGGGCCACCCTCCCCTCGTCCGCGCGCTCGAACAGATCCGGCGCTATGCACAAGTACGAGGCGGACTCGACCCCTGGCTCGGCCTGCCGTTCGCCTTACGAGACCAGGATCTGACAGCCAGCCCCCTCCCTTGCCTCGTCGGCGGCGCCAAAGCCTTCCGCTTGAAGAAGACGCTGAATGAAGCCGATTGGCTCGCGCTCCTGCGGGCCCTTGCCGCGCGCGCCGAGCGTGGCCTTGAACGCCTTGACCATCTGGAGCGCCTCCATCGCAAAGCCCGAACGGCAATCGCGGAGTCTTATCGTCCCGGTGCCCTGCCCTCCCTCCTGGCGCTTACGCTTCGCCAACCGGTCCTGTCGCCACAGGCTGTGGCGCGACTTCTTGATCTGACCGCGACCGGCGCAAGCAAATTGCTGGAGCGCGCCGCCGGTACCGGGCTTCTGACCGAAATCACGACAAGGCGGACGTGGCGTATTTTCATGAGCGTCGACCTCGCTGTCGAGTTTGGCTTCGCCAAAGCCCCGCTTGGGCGCCCCCGCGTGGAGAGGCCCCTTCCCTCGCCATCTCGAAATCTGGCGGCTGTCTTCGATCAATTCGACGCGGAGATGGCGGCGATCGATGAGCTTCTCAATGCCCGATAGGTGATGTCCAGCGTCGATCAGATTGGGCCCTCGCCGCCTTGTAGGCAGTCTAATTCCTTGTAATACCTGTATTTAATATTGTGTCGCACGATGTGCCGCGCTCTGTGACGCGCCTCCGCACCACATTCCGCTGCACTTTATGCAGCAATCACGCTTGCCCCAGCGCGGCACATGTCGCTGGCATTTGCGCGTGCGTGTCCGCTGGCATAGACGCCCTGTACCGCACATGAGCACTCGCGGCTCATCGCGCGGGCACCATACCCCGCGCTTGCGAATACCACCGCGCCCTCGCACGCGCTGTCGCGCCTATACGCGCCTTGCGTGGCGCGGGCGGTGACGCTATCAGTGGCGCGGTCATTGTGTGCGGCGCGGTGCGGGGTGGGCCATGATTGTGCCGCGCAGTGTGCAGCGCTATCGCATTACAGGAGTTCACATGCCCGTCATCACGATCGCGCAAAGCAAAGGCGGCGCCGGCAAGACCACGCTCGCGCTCGCGCTCGCTTCCGAATTCGAGGCTCTCGGCGGTTCAGTCTTCATGCTCGATGCCGACCGTCAGAACAGCTTGCTTAACTGGTATCGGGACCGGATGAACGCCGACAGGGCAGGGGAGGGGCGCATCACCGTGGAAGACGCCTCGCAGCTCCGGGACGCGGACATTGGCCCCGCTATCGCGCGCGCGCGCGATGCCGCACAGCTCGTCATTGTCGATTCCGAGGGCACTTCGAACTTCAAGACCGCCTACGCGGCGATGGATTCCGATTTCGTCGTCATTCCGACGCGCTCATCGCGCCTCGATCTCGAGCGCACCGTGGAAACCAGCGACATGCTGGGCAAGATGTGCGGCGGCGTGCCCTACAGGGTCCTGATCACGCAGACAGGGCAAGTCGCCCGCTCCAAGGCCGAATGGGAGATCGACAGCCAGATCAGCAATGCTCTGCCGACCTTCAACGAGCAGATGCATACGCTCGACGCGTTCCGCGCCATGTCCAACTATCGCATGACGCTGGCCGAGGTGGAGGCCGCCGGCCTGGCCAAGACAGAGAAGGCGCGGCGCATCGCGCAAGGCATCCTGGCCGACATACTCAGCGAAATTCAGAACAAGGAGGCCGTCAATGCCTGAGCCCAAGTCTGCCGCCGGCGCGATGGGGGACATCATCAGCTCCACCCGGCAGCGCATCGAGCATAGCGAAGACCCGGCCGACCGCCTCAAGAACCTGATCGCTGCGACGCCCAAGCCCGCGCCGGCCGCCGCACCGGCGCCCGTCCGCGAACCGGCGCCAGCGACGCTCCCGCCTGGCTATTTTCCGCAAGTCGCGAGCGAGGTCGGCATCATTCCGAAGCGCAAGCCGCAGCGTGGTCCCGCGCGCTCACTGCACATCAGCATGCGCCTGTCGCCGCCCGAGCGCGACCGGCTCGTTCGCTGGTGCGACGATCGCAATCTCAGCCTGCCCGACGGCATCATGGCGCTGATTGATCTCGCGGAAGGGCAGGGGGGTAGCGGGGAGTAGGGCCCCGGCTCTTTATGTGAGGAACGGGGGGAGGGCCTTCAGGGCGTCCCGCGCATTGCGACCCAGCTTTTGCAGAAGCCTTCCCACGATTTGTAGAGCGCGGTGCCCGTCAGGGTCTCCAGCTTTGCGCCCATTTTCTGTCTGTAGGCATCGGCAATCATGTCCTTGTCCCAGCCTCCGCCAAAATCGCGAAAGATCGTGATAATGCGTTGGTCAGGGCAGAAGTTCAGCGATCCCGAAGGGAAGGGGCGCGCCGAGGGCAGGGGGACGGGCGGAGGTGCGACGGTTTCGACCGTTCCGTCCCGCCTGGCACGCCGTCCCACTTTCGGCCGATCGAGCTCCTTGGCGGTTTCCTCCTGATCGACGGGATCCTTGGGCCTGAATGTGAGCTTCACAGCCTCGACCGGCCGTCCACGCCCCGACCCGCGGATCTCGTCCCATTCCACGGTGAAATCCGCGAGCTGGTCAATCTCCAGCTTCGATTTTGCCAGGACATCGCGGCGGAATTCCGCGAAATTCTTGAAGCTACCCTCCGGCACGCCCAGACGCCGGCGCAGTTCCTCGACCTCCATCTTCACGACCCGGTTCTGCCGGTTGATGATCAGGCAGCCCAGGTCATAGAGCGTCAGCGAATAGCGCGACTGCAGCGCCAGCATGACGCCCAGATTGACCCGCGCATAATAGTCCGAGCGCTGCATCACGCGCTTGAAGGCTTCCGAAAACTCGTACTCCACGACGCTCATGCCGTCTTCGGAGATCTCCTCGACGCAGCTCGAGAGAAGGGACTGCGACATGATCGCGGGCTTGCCCTTCTTGGTCGTCGTGCGGATGCGCACGATCACGCGCAAAAGCTCGTCCATCACGGGCTGGATGCGCTCATTGCCCTTGTGCGATCCGCGCAGCTCCTTCTTGGTAATGGTGAAGTTTCTGTCCTCGCCAGCGTCCGGCCCAGCCTTGCGCAGCATGAGGGCGAAGGCCTTGCGCCCGGCAGCGCTCAAGGAACCGGTTTCAAACTCGGATTCGACGAGCTCGCCCGGTTTGCTTACAAAATCGAGATCGCGGCGGCGAATCACATCAGCGACCCGCAGCGTCCGGCTCAGGCCATCCGCTTCCGGGGAAACCTCGATCTCAACGATGTCCGAATCGGGCTTCATGTGAGTTGCATATCATCACCTTGTCATAAAGAGAACATCCCCCCGTTCACTCACATAGACATGCCCCCCAGCCCTCACATAAAGGCTGACAGAGGCGCAAACCGGCGGCCCCCGACCACTCATATAAAGAAATTGTCCGACTCGCCGATTCACCGCGAGTCTCGCTAGATCCCCCCATCGCTCATATAAAGTTCCTGACCCGACATTCCCCAGTGCAGCGCTTTTACCGGCCGCATTGCGGCATCCCCCGCGCGCTCACATAAAAGCCACAGCATCTACTTGCTTTTACTGGGTTTTTTTAAAGCCCCCCGATCGCTCATATAAAGCCACTCGGTTCGAAATAAGGAATTTCACCGGTATAGTGAGGCCCCCCGAAAGCTCATATAAACGGACGGGAAGGGCAGGGGGATCGCCCCCGATCGCTCACATAAAGAAGGTCGGTCGAGGTTTAGGGCCGGCGTCGTACCAAAAAGGCTGGCCTTTCAAGCCATTCCCGTGTTGTTTTGCAAGCTACTGGGACGATTCCCCCGATCCCTCACATAATCCCCCGGCCACTCAGGCAAAGGCCCCCGGCCGCTCGCATAAAGGCCCCCGAGTCCTCACGATAAAGCCCCCAGCTGCTCACATGAACGGGGTCTAACCCATTGGTTCCACGGGCGAAATTGCCCCTGAATCTTAGAATCATTGAAATATAGAAGCTCCCGCGCTCCGCTTGGGCGTTTCTAAAGATGGATTTTTTGAGGAAGAAGTACCCTTCCGCAGAACCGCCGAGGTTGCGCACGATGCCCTGGTCGGCTGCCCCATCGCATCCCACAACCGCCTATCATCCTCGCCGGAGCAAAACATCCTCCAAGTCAAACTTGCGTGCAATCGATCACCGCCTCGCGTCGATCTTGAACGCCGCTTGACTAACGACACGACCGTATCAAGGGGATCGTATTGCGAATCAGGCGTGTTCACCGGACCGGCCGATACTGTTTTAACGGGCAAGATCATGCGCAATGGGGCGGGATGTACAATGAGCAGGCGAGCGCTTTACTACGTAGCGACGCTTGGCTGTACCGTTGCTATCGCCTTTAACGGAACACCAGCTCCCGCTCAGCCGAAGTTCGACGTGATCGATATGCATTTCCACGCTGATCGTCCTGACGATCAGGGACCTCCCGGGGGCAAGGCCTGCGCTCCCTATCCTGAATGGGCCCCGCGCGATCCCGGGCAACCGATGGACGGGTATCTCGACTGGTTTACCGGCCGCCCCGATTGCCCGACCGTGCTGTCATCGCCGACCGACGCGGATACTCTGCGCGATCGTGGCATCGCCCAGCTGAAACGGTACAATGTGCAGGCCCTTGCCGGCGGCACAGCGGAGGTGGTGGATGACTATCGCCGTCATGGGGATGGCCACATGCTTCCTGGCATCGGCTTCGGCAGCAGCGACACCCTCCCTCCGATTGAAGATCTGCGCCGGCTCCACGCCGAAGGCAAAATGCAGGCGCTGAGCGAGATTACCACGCAATATGCCGGCATCGCCCCCGACGATCCACGCATGGAGCCCTTTTTCGCTTTCGCGGAGGCCAACGACATCCCGATCGGCATCCACATGGGGCCCGGGCCCCCTGGCACAGCTTACTTCGCCACGCCGCATTATCTCGTCTCGGCCGGTGATCCGCTCCGCCTAGAACCCGTGCTCATCCGTCATCCCAAGCTGCGGGTCTATGTTGCCCACGCCGGCTGGCCTTTCGGAGACGCGATGATCGCGATGATGTTCGCCCATCCGCAGCTCTATGTTGATGTGGCTGTTCTCGACTGGGCCTATCCCGACCAGCAATTCTACCCCTATCTGCGTCGGCTGATCGACGCAGGTTTCGAACGGCGGATCATGTTTGGGTCCGACAACATGGTATGGCCCGACGCTATCGGAATTGCGATCGAGCGGATCAGACGCGCGCCATTTCTCACAGAGAGGCAAAAGCGTCTGATCCTCCACGACAACGCCGCCTCCTTCCTTCGCATCGAGGGATAAGGGGCGGTACGGCGGGACAATGCGCTTGCACGCGGAGTGCCGTTCCGCGACACTCTCGCTGAGCCGCAGTCATCGCGCGTTCAGCCTTCGAATGGCAATTTGCCCTGTGCTTGAATTGTAAGGGAGATCCCCATGCGAACCACGCACAAACTTCTGCTCGGCGGCTGTCTTGCCGCCTCGCTGGTGGGCGGTGTGGCCTATGCCGCGTCCCACGAGCACAAAATGACCGTCAACCTGCCGGGCGGTGAGATCGCCCCCATCACTTATTTCGGCGATACACCTCCGCAGGTCAAAATTTCCCAAGCCCAGCCAGACCAGATCGACTTCGTCGATGCGGCCTTCCAGCCTTTCGCGCAGATGGACCGGATATCGGCGCTGATGGATGTGCAGATGAACGCCATGATGCGGCGCGTCGTGGATCTCCATGCCCAAAGCGCTGACGTGACGGCGAGCGAGGCACCGCATTTCGTGTCCTTCTCCGGCCTGTCGAAGGGCGCGCAGGTCCACTACAGCTATAGCTCGACCACCATCGGTCCCAATGGATGCGCGCAGAGCGTGACCTGGACCTCGGACGGCACGGCGAACGCGCAGCCGAAGATGACGAAGACCAGCACCGGCGACTGCAGCGCCGCGGCCAAGCCGCAGATGCAGACGACCAGCGGATCGGCGCAGGCGGGTCTGTCCCACACGACCTGATGCGGGCCGCCCGGATCCGGTGACGCTTTGGCCGCGTGCGTGAGCGCGCGGCCATTGGCGTGAGGACATCTCATCGCATTCCTTTGCGGACCCTGCGGCTTCCGACATCGACCAAAGCCGGCGTAGCCAGTGCCGCGCCGCCCGTCCCTATCTCGAGAAAGGAAGGAAGAGGAGAATTTCGTGCGAAATCCTGACAGGATCTTTGCCTCCCTATTAACCACCGCTGCCGCCTTCGGCCTTGCCATCGGCCAGCCATCGTCCGCTGCGGCGCAATCGCCGCCCGCCGTATCGCCAGTCATGCCGCGCCCGGGCGCGCCGCAAAGCTTTGCCGATCTCACCGAACGGCTGGCGCCCGCCGTCGTCAACATCTCGACCCGCCAGCGCGTGCAGATGCCGAGTTCCAGCCCCTTTGCCGGCACGCCCTTCGAGCGCTTCTTCGGCGGTCCCACTGGACCGCGCACCCGCGAGGCACAGTCGCTCGGCTCAGGCTTCATCCTTTCCGCCGACGGCTATATCGTCACCAACAACCACGTCATCACCGCTGATGGGCAGGGCAAGGTGGAGACGATCACGGTCACCTTGCACAATGGCGAGGAATATCCGGCGACCCTCGTCGGCAGCGATCCCGCCTCGGACCTGGCGGTCCTCAAGATCACGTCGCGCAAACAACTGCCCTTCGTGACCTTCGGCGATTCCACGCGCGTCAGGGTTGGCGACTGGGTGCTCGCGATCGGCAATCCTTTCGGCCTGGGCGGCACGGTCACGGCCGGTATCGTTTCGGCGGTCTACCGCAATACGGGTACAGGGCGCGCCTATGACCGCTATCTGCAGACCGACGCCTCGATCAACCGCGGCAATTCGGGCGGCCCAATGTTCGACAGCAGCGGGCGGGTCATCGGCATCAATAATGCGATCTTCTCACCCACGGGCGGAAATGTCGGGATCGGCTTTGCCATCCCCGCGGAGATCGCCGCGCCGATCGTCGAGAAGCTCAAGGCCGGGAAGGCCATCGAGCGCGGTTATCTGGGCGTGACCATACAGCCTATGACCGAAGACCTCGCGTCATCGCTCGGCGTTCCGCGAGACCGCGGCGAGTTCGTCCAGAGCGTGGAGCCCGGCGGGCCCGCGGCACAGGCCGGCATTCGCGCCGGCGACGTCATCCTGCGGGTCGACGGCAAGGAGGTGACTCCAAACCAAAGCCTGTCGTACCTCGTTGCGAGCGTCGAACCTGGCCGCAAGGTGGCAGTCGAACTCATGCGCGGCAACCAGCGCATGACCGTGATTGCCACGCCGGTGCTTCGCCCGAGCGAGGACAAGCTCGCCCGGCAGGGTTTTGGCCGCGATGACCGTCGTTTCGACGATTTCGACAAGGATCGCGCATCCCCCAGCGAAAAGACGCTCGGCCTTGCCGTCGAACCGCTGACTCCAAGCATCGCCCGTCAGCTCGGCGCGAGCGACGTCTCCCAGGGCCTCGTCATCAGCAGCGTCGAGGGCAATTCCGATGCGGCGCGCAAGGGCCTCAGCCGCGGCGACATCATCCTCTCGGCCAACAACCGGCCGGTCGCGAGCGCCGCTGATCTGGAAGCCGCGATCCGGCAGGCCAGGACGGCGGGACGTTCGGCGATCCTGCTACGGGTCAAGGGGCGCGGCGAAGCGCCGGCCTATGTGCCGGTGCGGCTGCGATAGCGCGCCGGTAGCCAGGGCAGCGTCCTCGGTCGAGGGCGCTGCCTTCCTGGTAGGGGAGGGGGCGGGTCGGGGCAGGCGGCGGCTGTGAATGCCAAGCGCCCGACTGGCCTAATGATGTTTCATACATCACAATTCAATCTTACGAAATGAGAGCGAATGTGCTAAGGTTCGCGGCGTCAGAAAACGGGCTGAATGATCAAACATCGATCGAGAGGCCCGTCAGCAAAGCGGTTTGCGCTGAGACATAATCGGGAGACATAATGACGGCGCGGGCAGTTGGGGAATTCCTTCTCCTTCACAATCAGCGATTGTATGATTTTCTCCGCCAGGGTCTCGCGGACCGGTCGCTCGAAACGCAGGACCTGGCTCGGCTTTCCGCAATCCATCTGGCGAACCGCCATGAGATTGCGCGGTGGGATCGTGATCTGTCGTGCAGCGGCACGGCCAGCGCTACTTAGGGACGCGCCGCGATGAACCGCTATGCGCGAAGCGTCTGGGGTCTCGCCGCCTGCTTTTCCGCGCTCGCCGGCTTTGTCGACGCGCTCGGCTTCCTCTATCTCGGCGGCTTCTTCGTCTCGTTCATGAGCGGCAACTCCACGCGGCTTGCCGTCGGCTTGAGCGAGCATGTCACAGACGCCCTAACCGCCGGCGGACTGATCGCATCCTTTGTCGTGGGCGTCATGCTCGGCTCGCTGTGCGGACGAACCATCAGGCGCGCCCGCCATGGCGCGCTCATGTACCTCATCGCGGCCATGCTGACTGCCGCCTCGTTGCTTGCGGCAGCCGACGCGACCTGGGCCGCGGCTGCGGTGCTCGCCATGGCGATGGGCGCGGAAAATGCCCTGTTCGAACATGATGGCGAAGTTCAGATCGGCCTCACCTATATGACCGGCACGCTGGTGAAGCTGGGCCAGCGGCTGCTGTCCGCGCTCATGGGCGGCGATCGGTTCGGATGGGTTCCCTATCTCCTGCTATGGCTCGGCCTCCTGGCGGGCGCGGTGCTTGGCGCAATCCTATTTGGCGTCATAGGCCACCAGGCCATCTGGGTTGCCGCCGCGGCGGCCTTGCTGCTCGGCATCGCTCTCCATCGCCGCGACGTGAGCCTGACGCCCTCCGCGAAGGCGCCGCGCCGATGACCGACTGGGGCGGGGTAGGGCCGTCGATCGATCTCGAGCTGTTTCACGACATGGTCTTCGATCTGCGGTTCGATCGGCCTGCGCCGGGCAGCAATCTTGAGGGCCGCTTCCAGGGCGCGGAGAACATCCCGATCGCGCTCGACGCGCCCTTCGGTGAGACGGGGCCGATGCTGTTCCGGTTCGGCGACATGTTGTCGCTGCTCTTCGACTGGACCACAGTCCAGAGCGGCATGCGGATCAGCGATCCCGACCATCTCCTGTTCGACTATACGCGCATGATGATGGGCTTCCGCCTGTTCCGTCCCGTGCCGCGAAAGATCGAAATGATCGGACTGGGTGGCGGATCGCTTGCCAAGGCCTGCTATCGCTGCCTGCCCCAGTGCGACATCACCGTGGTCGAGATCGATCCCGCAGTCATCGCACTGCGCGAGCAGTTCCACATTCCGCCCGACAACGACCGGTTCCGCGTAATCTGCGCCAATGGCCTGGACTATATCCTCAGCGCCCCCGGCGCGCCCGACATCCTCCTTCTCGACGGCTTTGACAGCCGGGGCCTTCCCCCCGCGCTGAGCGAGCGCTCTTTCTACGACAGCTGCCGAGATCGCCTCGGCAGAAACGGACTACTGGTGGCCAATCTGTGCGACAATGCCATGGCCTTTGCCACGCTCGTGCGCCGCATCGGGGCCAGCTTCGGGAACCGCACGATCGTCGTTCCGGCCGAAAATGGCGGGAACCGTGTCGTCTTCGCGAGCACAGACCCCGGGTTTCCACCCGCGCGCCAGACCGTTCGCGGCCGTCTGCCCGATACGGATGTCGTCGACTACGATGCCAAGGCTCGCAGGGTCGTCCGAGCCCTTGCGCGCGCTTCGCTCAAGACGCCCCGGACCGAGCACTGAATTTGAACGGGCTCTGCAGCCCACGTCCACCCCAAGGAGGAGGAAAGGGGGGAACAGGACGGTAAGCAAGGAGGATATCATGCCGCTTACAGCCCTTAGACCGTCCCAGGAACTCATCGATCTCGTCGGCGCCCTCGGGGGCACATGGAGCGGTAATGTCGCCATGTGCCGATGCCCCGCCCATGCCGACAGCGACCCCAGCCTTTCGATCCGCCAGGGCGACCGCGGTTTCCTCGTGACCTGCTTTGCCGGCTGCGCGCGCGAAGACGTGCTGCGTGAGCTTCGGCGCGTGCAACCGGGCCGACATTTCCCTGCGCCCAGCAGCACTGAAGGGCGGGGAAGGGGCAATCCACAGCCCGTGTGGGACCAGGGCACCGAGATCATCGGTACGCTTGGGGAAACCTACCTGCGCGGGCGCCACCTCGTGCCGCTCGTCCAGGGCCTGCGGTTCCATCCACGTTGTCCCTATCTTCCCAAGCCGCGAACGCAGTTTCTTCCCGCCTTGCTGGTCCCCGTCCAGGAAGGTCAGAGCCTGACCGCCATCCAGCGCATCTTCCTGGACCCTGAAGGCCGCTATACGCGCAAGGTCATGCTGGGCACGCCGGGGCGGGGCGCATGGCAGGGCGGACAGCCAGGAGAGACCCTGGCGATTGCCGAGGGCTTCGAGACGGCTTGGGCCTTTACTTTGCTGACCGGCATTCCCTGCTGGGCAAGCTTGGGCGCACGCAGGCTTCATCAGATGACCATACCGCCTCGCGTGAAGCGGCTATTCCTTGCAAGTGACAATGACTTGGAAGGACGGCGCGCGGCGGCCCAGGCGAAGGATTACTACGCCCGCGATGACCTCGACATTGTCCACATGCCTCCCCCCGGTTGCGCGAAGGATTGGGCCCGCGTGCTCGAAGCCAGGGTCGAGAGCCATCAAGAGCTTTGCCCAATATAGCTCAGCGATGATTTTCCCGGCGGCCACTTGAGCAAATGCCCGAGACGAACGGCCGTGATGAGAGACGGGTCGACGTCCTGACACCCGGATGCGGGACGACTAAACAAAAGGACGCCGCACCTTTCGGCGCGGCGCCCTGAAGCTCGCAACGAGCCTTATTCCTTGGCGCCGGTTCCTGGTTCGGTCGTCTTGGGAGCCTTGCCATCTTCGACACGACCTTCGTTACGCAGATCGCGGCCTTCCTGCGCCTTCTTCTTTGCTTCGGGTGTGTCACCGTGTTCGTTCAGCTCTTCCTTCACGAAACCAGCGGCTTCTTTGGCTTTACCTACGATGCTCATCACACTCTCCTTCTCAAGATACATCTGTAAAACACAAATTGGAAAAACCTGTTCCCAAGCTGGTTTCTGGATACGCAAACAGGCCTTCAGCGGCCGGCTTTCATCTCCCTGGACAGATGACGAAGCAAAGTGCGCAAGAGGTAACCTCAATAAATGGGTATACATGATCGCAAATGCAGGGATCTCGCTCATAAAAGCGCAATGGTATCGTTAATTAGGGCAGTTAAAGTTAAGAACAGAAGTGGACACTTCGAAAAACCGGTAGCGCCTGACGGCATGAGATGATTCACTGCGCGAGCGCGACAGCGGAGGCGGTGATGGTTTGACAGCCGGGTTTCTTCGATCTTTCGGACCGATATGAGGCGTTGAGCGCGGCCGGTGATCCGTTGGAGCGCTTGGCGGCCGTCGTGGACTTCGAGGTATTCCGTGGGCCACTGGTCGCGGCGCTGCGCCGCGGCCCTCGGGGCAAGGGTGGGCGTCCGCCGTTCGACCCGGTCCTCATGTTCAAGATCCTGGTGCTGCAGGCGCTCTACTCGCTGTCGGACGAAGGGACGGAATTCCAGATCAAGGACCGGCTCTCGTTCCAACGCTTCCTGGGCCTGGGTCTCGACGGAACAGTGCCCGATGCGACAACGGTATGGCTGTTTCGGGAGCGCCTGGTGAATGCCAAGGCGATCGACAAGCTCTTCGCCCGGTTCGATGCGGCGCTGACCGACCGGGGCTACCTCGCCATGGGCGGGCAGATCATCGATGCCACCGTGGTGCCGGCGCCCAAGCAGCGCAATACCGAAGAGGAGAAGGCGGCAATCAAGGAGGGCCGGATCCCCGAGCGCTGGAAGGACAGGCCTGCGAAAGTCCGGCAGAAGGATCGCGATGCCCGCTGGAGCGTGAAGTACACCAAGGCCAAGGTGAAGGAAGGCGCCGATCCCACGGCGTTCAAGCCGGTCGACCTCGCCATTCCGATGTTTGGTTATAAAAACCACATCGGCATCGACCGGGCTCACGGCCTGATCCGCACCTGGGATGCCAGCGCGGCGAATGCTCACGATGGGGCCAGGCTGCCGGTGCTGATCAGTCCGGACAACACCGCCTCGGGCGTCTGGGCCGATACGGCCTACCGATCGAAGAAGAACGAGGCCTTCCTGGCCAAGGGCATGTTCACCAGCCACATCCACCAGCGGAAACCGCACCGACGGGCGATGCCCGAGCGTATTGCACGCGCCAACGCAAGGCGCTCGGCGGTTCGCTCGGCCGTCGAGCATGTCTTCGCCGGACAGAAGCATCGCATGGGCCTGGTCGTGCGCACCATCGGCATCGCTCGCGCCCGCATCAAGATCGGCATGGCCAACCTCGCTTATAACTTTCAGCGGCTCACCTGGCTTGAGGGGCGCACTGCGCCTGCATGACCTGGAAACCGGGGTGGATCACCCGGCTCGCTTCAGAAAATCAGCAGATCAGGCCGCCAAAAGAAGGGCTCCGGCGCTCTCGGGCACCTGCTCGTCTACATCACGCCCAAATTGCTCGGTTCTTCGAAGTGTCCAAGTGTCTTCGAGCAACCCAAAGCGTAATGGTAACTATAGTCCTGTGAATCACGCCGATCGCGCACCCAGAAAATGCCCCGGAGCCGGGAAATAATCCTTCTCATATGCGTTAGTTTTCCAGCGATGGCGAACCATCTGGATCGTCGCGGGGAGTCGTTGATGCGCGTTGCGATAATAGCTCATTTAAAGTTCCCGATCGGTGAGCCCTTCGCGGGCGGGCTGGAGATGCACACTCACATGCTCGCACGGTCGCTGCGCGAACGTGGACACGATGTTACTCTCTTTGCATCGACGCGCTCCGATCCCGCATTGGGTGTCGAAGCGATCTGCGATGAAACCTCGCTTCTTGAAACGGGCATCGCCGAAGCCAATGATGTCGCCTTCTTCCGCGAACATCATGCCTATCTTGGATTGATGACCGAACTACGGTCGCGATCCTTCGATGTGATCCACAACAATTCCTTGCACTATCTTCCCGTCAGCATGGCGGAAACGCTTGCCAGTCCCGTCCTGACGACGCTCCACACGCCGCCCTTTTGCTGGCTGGAAAGCGGGGTACGGCTCAACCGCGGGCCGATGACCTATGTCGCTGTGTCGAAGGCAACGGCTCACATGTGGAGCCACGTGGCGAAAACGGATCATATCATTCCCAACGGCATCGACCTGACGCATTTTCCCTATCAACCGGTCGCGAGCGAGACACCTTATCTCGTCTGGTATGGCCGGATCGTCCCGGAAAAGGGGCTGGACTATGCGATCGATGCGGCCCGCCTTGCCGGACTGCCGTTGCGTATCGCTGGCCCCATCTCGAACCAGAGCTATTTCGACGAGGCCGTCGCGCCTCGACTGGGAGCGAATGTCGAATATGTCGGCCATCTTTATCATCGCGAACTCGCCCAACTCGTGGGCGGGGCGATCGCCGCGCTGTGCACGCCGCGCTGGGAAGAGCCTTATGGCCTGGTCGTGGCGGAGGCGTTGGCTTGCGGCACCCCCGTGGCCGCGTTCCGGCGCGGCGGCGTGCCTGCGCTGTTGACCGAAGAGTGCGGCGTTCTTGCAAAGCCCGACGATGTCGCGTCGCTCGCCTCTGCGGCGCTCGCAGCGTCGGGGCTGAGCCGCAGCGCGTGCAGGGCACATGCGGAGCGATATTGCGACGCGCAGCGCATGGTCGACGAGTATGAAGCTGTATATCGAAGGCTCGTTGCCCTCCCGGCTCTCGCCGCCGAGCCAGAGACCGCACCGCTCATTGYCAGCGTTGCATGACCCCCGCTGTCTGCGTCTGCATACCGGCCCGAAATGAGGCTGAGCATATCGGCCGCTTGATTGACGCCTTGGCGCAGCAAACTGTTCAAACCTTCGCTGTCGCTATCTGCGTGAACAATAGTAGCGATGCCACGCACGCAACAGCGGTAGACGCCATGCTTCGATCCCACGCGGCGTTCGATCTTCACATCGTCCAGCGCGTGTTCGAGCCCGCGCGGGCCCATGCCGGATCCGCCCGCCGCGCCGCGATGGACATGGGCGCTGATCTTATCTCGTCCGAAGGCATGCTGCTTTCCACAGACGCCGACTGTCGACCGCCTCTGGACTGGGTGGAGACCAATTTAAGGCACTTTTCCGCCGATCGGATCATTGGCGGCCGCATCGAGCTTGACGAGCTTGAGGCGGAAACGGCGCCGGGCATTTTCTTGCTACGCCGCCGGTTCGATGCCTATTGGCGGGCGGTGCGTGCGATCGAGGACGCCATCGATCCGGTCCCCTGGGATAGGCCGCCCCGGCACGGCGATCATACAGGGGCAAGCCTTGCCCTATCGGTCGAGCTTTATCGCCAAGCCGGCGGCGTACCGCTCCTGTCCTCCGGCGAGGATCGCGCCCTGGTCGAAGCCGCATGTGGTGCAGGCGGCAAACTGATCCACCCCTACGCCGTATGGACCCGCGCATCCGCCCGAACCGCCGGCCGCGCCAGTGGCGGCATGGCAGCGGACATGCAGCAATGGATGGACTACGTCGCAAAAGAGAAGAATCCCATGGTTCCCGCTCTATCGCACTGGGAGGAGCGCGCCCGCTGGCGGCTATGGGCCAAGGGAGAGATGAGCGCCGCCGATTGCCTGATCGCAGAACGCGCGCTTGCGCCTATGCCCTGCGACATGCCGCTGCCCACCCTGGAAGACATCGGTTGAGCCGCCCGATCGGATATTATATCCATCATCATGGCCACGGCCATCGCCAGCGCGCGATCGCGATCGGGCAATCGCTCGACGATGTCATGCTGATGGGGACCGGTCTTGCCGGCCGGACCGGAAACCTTCCCTTCCTGGACCTGCCCGACGATCGTCTGGACGCAAGTTTCGCGGGTATCGACCACGCCGATCGTCCGGCCTCCTTGCATTATGCGCCGCTGGATCATGAAGGCATCCGTCAGCGTATCAGACGGATGGCAGGCTGGATCGCCGAGGCACGTCCGCGCCTGATGGTGGTGGATGTGTCGGCCGAAGTGGCGATGCTGGCACGACTTGCCTCGGTGCCGACGGTTTATGTTCGGTTGAGCGGGAAACGGCTGGATCCAGCCCATCTGGACGCATTTCGTGGGGCTACGGGGCTGCTTGCGCCGTTCCACGAAGCCATGGACGATGACGACATACCGATCTGGATCCGCGAGAAAACTTTCCATGCGCCGGGCATCATCCGGTCGGATCCACACTATGCGCCCGGCGGGGATAGCACCGTGCTGGTCGTTGTGGGCCGCGGGGGCGGCATCTCCGACGGAGAGCGATGGGCCGCCGCAGCCAGAGCCACGCCCGCATGGCGATGGCGCGTCATAGGGCCCTGCACCATGCCCTGCGACATGCCCGATAATCTCGAATTGCGGGGGTGGGTCGATGACGCGGACGCGCAGATTGCGACTGCCGGGGTGGTCATCGGCGGCGCCGGCGATGGCGTCGTCAGCGCCGTACTATCGGCGCGCCGGCCTTACATCTGTCTACCCGAACCACGGCCCTTCGACGAGCAGATGTCCAAGGCCAACAGCCTGGCTGCCGTGGGCGGTGCGATCCTGTGCCGCGAGCCACCTCATCCGCGGGAGTGGTCCGACCTCATCGATCGGGCGATCGCGCAAAATCAGCAGTGGCCCACTTGCCTGACCGGGGAGAGCGGGCCGCAACGGGTGGCGGAGTGGTTGAACAGCCTTTCTGTCGCTGCCATGGAACATAAAGGTGGTATCGCATGATCCTGGACCAACACGAGCGGGTCATGGAGACGACGGCGGACATCGTCGATCGCCTTGCAACGCTGGGCGCGGGCTACGACGCGGCCCCCAATTTCCCGTGTGATAGCCTAGCGGTTCTGGTGGAGAGCGGTCATCATCGCAGGTTCGCCCCCGAAGCATGCGGAGGGGTTCGCTTTGAAAATGAAGCGGCGCGCGCATGCGCTATGGCGAAGACCTTGCGCGAGGTGGGACGGGGCGACCTTAGTATCGGACGGCTCTACGAAGGGCATGTCAATGCGATGTCGCTGTTCGACTGGTACGGGACGCGCGATCAGCAAGACTGGTTGACCCAGGTTCTGGATCGCGGCGCATGGTTCGGGGTGTGGGCCACCGAGCCTTCCCCCGGCGTACGGATAGTCGGCGGAGCGGCCATGTCTCTTGTCGGCCAGAAGATGTTCGCAAGCGGGGCGGGCGGGCTCGACTATACGCTGGTCACTGCCGCCGGCGAAGGCACCGACCGGCGCCTGGTGATCGTCCCCGCCAACGAGCAGGCCCGAACGGACCTGTCGGGATGGCGAGTCCGGGGGATGCGCGCGAGCGTGAGCGGTCGCTATCTGCTCGACGCAATAGCCGTCGAACCGCGCATGCTGCTGGGCCAACCGGGCGACTATGACCGTGATCCTCGTTTTACGGCCGGAGCCTGGCGCTTCTGCGCGGCGCAACTGGGTGGCATCGAGGCCCTGGTCGCGGAAATCCGATCGACCATGGGCGATGCGGGTTGCAACGAGCCGCAGCAGCGGGCACGGTTTGCCGATGCGGTCGTTGCGGTGCGCACCGCAGGTTTCTGGGTCGATGAAGCAGCACGGCGCTTTGCGTCAGGTCATGACGATGCCGTCGCCGTTGCGCGCCTGACCCGCGGGGTCGTCGAAAATGCAGGCTTTGCCGTGATGGAGGCCGCAGCCCGGATATTGGGGACGCGCAGTGCATTCGATGGGGAACGGGCGGACAAGATCATTCGCGATCTCTCCCTCTATCTGCGCCAAGCGGGACCCGATCATGCGCGGGACGAGGCCGCCCAAATGCTTCTGGATCACGACATCTGGGACGAGAGTGACCGACTATGGTGAAGGGCGAGCCTCTGGTACAAAGCCGATGGGCATCGGCGCGCTGGCTCGTCCTAGCTCCCCACCCCGACGACGAGACATTGGGGGCGGGCGCGCTGATCGCGCATTGCGCCGCGCAAGACCGGCTCGGTATGATCGCATTTCTGACCGATGGCACGGGCTCGCATCTCGAAACTACGCCGCGCGTCGCTGTGACCAGACGCAAAGAAGCCCGCCACGCACTCGGCAGGCTGGGCGCCCAAGCGGTCCCGACGATCTGGATGGGGTGGCGCGACGCGCATCCCCATCCGATTGACAGCAATCCGTTCATGCGGGAGGCCGGTCGGCTCGCGGCGCTGCTGCGCTGGCGCCGGATCGATGCGATCGCCGTTTCCGACCATAGCGAGGCGCATTGCGACCATGTCGCGGCCTTCAGACTGGCCGAGGCCGCTGTGCACAGGGCGAAGCGCCCGGTCGCTCTGTTTGCCTATCATGTCTGGGGTGAGGCGCCGCGCCTGGCGCGACATATCGCCACGCCGGCCATGCCCGTCGGACAGCGGCGTCAGGCCCTGCTCGCCCATCGAAGCCAGATTTCGCCGGTGATGGGCGATGGATTTCGGCTTCCGCGCGAAAAGCGCCGCATGGCCGCGCGAGACGTGCTGACATTGAGAAGGGATTGCCGATGACCCGCTCGAGCCTGGACGCACAATATTTCGACGACATTTTCGGATCGGATGACGACCCATGGGATCTGGCGTCGAGCGCGTATGAAGCCGCCAAATTTGCCCACACCCATGATGTGCTGCCCGACCGACGGTATGCGCGCGCCCTCGAGATCGGCTGCGCGCATGGCGTTCTGACGGGCTATCTCGCACCCCTGTGCGACAGCCTTCTTGCCGTGGACATCAGCGCGAAGGCGTTGGCGCAGGCGAGGGCGCGCCTGGGCGATCAGCCCGGCGTCAGGCTGGCGCACATGGCGTTCCCGCAGGAGGCCCCCGAAGCCAAGGACTTCGATCTGGTGGTGCTGTCTGAGGTGACCTATTATTGGGATCTGGCCGATCTGGATCGTGCTGGCAAATGGCTGCGCGATCATGTTGTGCCCGGCGGCAGGGTCATCCTGGTCCATTACACCGCGCAAACCGATTATCCGCAAAGCGGGGATGCGGCGGTCGAGACCTTGTGGTTCGACATGGCCCAGAAATTCGATGTGGAACTGGCCGAGCGCCGAGATACCTACCGGCTCGACCTGTGGACGCGTCGCTGATGGGCATATCGGTCCTTACCATCGTTCGTAACCGCAGCGCGCATCTGGCGCAGCTTGTCGAGGGCCTGCGCAGAAGCGATCGACAACCCGATGAACTGATCATCGTGGATATGAGTGACGAGCCGGTCGAGGTCGGCGCAGCAAGCTTTCCCGTTCGCATCGATCGGTTCGAGACCCAAGGGCTCCCCCTGGCGGCCGCCCGCAACCGGGCCGCATCCCTGGCCCGGCATGAGATGCTGATCTTCCTTGATGTCGATTGCATTCCTCTGCGCGCGTGCGTCGGCCTGCTGGCCGATACCCTCAGCGAGCACGATAGCCTGCTGTGCGCCGATGTTCGTTATCTTGGCCCCGACGATGCGCGCGGAAGCTGGCAGGAGTGCGACCTGCTTGAACGCGGGCGGGCGCACCCTGTGCGCTCATTTCCTGCCCGCGGCGTGCGCGAGGAGAGCAATGCCGGGCTGTTCTGGTCGCTGGCCTTTGCGCTGCGCCGATCAAGCTTTGCGGCGTTGGGCGGCTTCGATGAGGCGTTCACGGGCTATGGCGCGGAGGACACCGACTTTGGTTTCAGGGCTGTCGCTGCCGGCTTCAGGCTGCTGTTCGTCGGACAGGCCATCGCCTGCCACCAATATCATGAAAGCTATGAACCGCCCGTGCAGCACGTGTCCGATATTGTTCGCAATGCAAAGACATTTCACGCACACTGGAAACGATGGCCGATGGAAGGCTGGCTGCGCGATTTCGAACGGCTTGGACTTGTGCGGTGGCGCGGCAGCACCCTGGAGCTTGTGCGCCTGCCTACTGCAAGCGAAATCTGTGCTTTGCGCGTTGAATAGGCATCTTGATGCGGGCCGATGAGAATGTTCAGTCGAACGGCGCAGTCTGGAAGGAAGATGCAGACAGCCGACAATGATACCACACATGAGGCAGGAGCCAGTCGATGACCGCCATGTACACCGCGTGGATGAAAGCCGGATTCGATTTCTGGATGCTGGGCGCCGAAGCCGAGACAGTCATGACGATGAGGCTTGCCAAGATCGCCGCAGGCGAAGACGATGGAAGCGTCGAAGCGGAATTGATGGTCTCAGAAAAAGTCCGCGCCATGATCGGACTGCAGACCAAGATGATGACCGGTGCCCTTGATACGACGCCATTGAGCAAAACACGCGGCACCCTGAAGCATTATCGCCAGAAGGTGGCGGCAAATGACAGGAGATTACGCCGGTCGCGATAAGCGATCTTCGCGGAACGCCATCGGATCGTGCTAGCCTGTCGCGTTGCCGACCGATAAACCTGCACTTGCAGGCTATGGGCGATCGTCGATCGGCTTGGGGATCGCGATGCCGAGCTTCTTACGGCCCTTGCCAGTGGCGTTCGTCGCCGGAGCCTGTTCGCCAGCCTTTCTCCCCAGCCCTAACGCCTTGGCCAATGTGCTCCGCCGTTCCCGATAGTTCGGCGCGACCATCGGGTAGTCCTTCGGAAGGCCCCATTTTACACGATAGGCTTTGGGCTTCAGCTGATAATGGGTCGCCAGATGGCGCTTGAGCAGCGTCAGCTTCTTGCCATCTTCCAGACACACCAGATAGTCTGGCATGATCGACCGGCGGATCTGAACGGCCGGTTGCAACTTGGCAGTTTCGGACACGGAAGGCGTTGTCCCGGCCTGATCCAGCGCTCCATAGACCGCCTCGATGAGTACCGGCAGGTCGGAGGGAGACACGGAATTGTTCGACACATGGGCCGACACGATATCGGCGGTCAGTGTGACAAGAAGATCGTCGGCCAATCTGTTCTCCGTTGTTAGGGCCCTAAGGCAGCAGCGGCCATCGACCGGCCCGGCCTTCATATTGCGGATCACGCTACCTGCAAGAGCGACATGCGTCGTTCAACATGCAGGGGAAATGCGCGTTCGGCGCGCAGTCTAGCTCTGAGAGCGAATGGTCTCGCACAGGGGGCCATAGCGAGGCCGAGCGACGTCCCGGAGGGCGCCGGATGACCATCACCATCCCGGCGCGGCGCGGCCCGGAAAAGGGAAGGGGGATCGGAATTGTGATGCTGCCGAAGGGGCAGCTTTCACAGGAGCATACCCTCATGTCCGATCTCTTCGCCGCCGCCGGCGCATCCGACCGCCTTGCTGCCCAGGCCCTGCTTCTCCTGCTGCGCAGGGGGGCGCCCATCACCCGCCGCCAGCTCAACGAAGCGATGACGAGCGCCTTTGGCGGCAGCGACGCCGATGGCCGCTGGACACAGCGCGACAGCTTCGAACTCCTGGAGCACGCAACGGCCCTCTATCTGCGCGAGAAGCCCTATGCTCTCGAGAGCTTCGCCGACGTGACGCAGGCCCATGCGCTCGTTCAGCGCCTGCCGACCCAGACCGTGCGCAGCGAAGCGCAGCTCGCCTGGCAGCAATTCTCGACGCCCGCCGATATCGCGGCGCTCGCGGTGCTGCTCGCCGACGTCGGGCCGCAGGACGTGGTGCTCGAACCCAGCGCAGGCAATGGCCTTCTCGTCGCACAGCTCGGAGATCATCGGTCGCTCCAACTCAACGAACTCGATCCCACGCGGCGATCGCGGCTGGCGGCCCTGTTCCCCGAAGCCCTCATCACCGGGTATGACGGCGCCGCGATCGGGTCGCTCATGGCCCGGCAAGAGCGGCCGAGCATCATCCTGATGAACCCGCCCTTCTCGCGCTCGCTGGGAAGCGGCGCCGACGACCTGGCCGCTGTGCGGCACCTCCAGGCGGCACTGCGCCACCTTGCCCCGGGCGGACGCCTGGTGGCGATCATGCCCGACTGGTTTGGCCCAAGTGCGCGCATGCGCGACCATTTCGAAACCGTGCTGCGCGAGGCGAGCGTGCGAACGTCGCTGCGGCTCGAGAAATGCTACATCAAGCATGGTACGAGCATCGCCGTGCGGCTCTTCGTCATCGATAAGGTCGCGGGGAACGCGCCGCCCGCCGTCATCCAGCGCGCGTCGGTCGAAGAACTGGCCGCGGTCCTCACCGTGCCGCCRCGTGCCGCGCCGCCTGTCATTACAGCACCCGTCCGCGCGGCACCGGTGCCCGCCAAAGGCATCTCGCTCTTCCGCGCGGTCAAGAGCGCTTCGGTCAAGCCGCGCGCCTATTTCGCACCGGCGCGCAACGACGTTCTCCCGGTCGATTATGAGCGCCTCGAAGCCCCGGCACCGCTGCTGGAGCAGACCGGTGTCTATCTGCCCTATCGGCCGAGCCGCATCGTATTCGACAAAGCGGGCGAGCACCCGACCGCACTCGTCGAATCCGTCGCGATGGGATCGATCGCCGCTCCTATCCCACACTATGTGCCCCGACTGCCCGAGCGCACTGTGTCAGAACGCCTGCTCTCCGCCTCCCAGCTCGAAACGGTCGTCTATGCAGGCCATGCCTGGTCGCAGACCCTCCCGGGCCGCTTCAAGCCGGACAAGGAGGGCGTCGGGCTCGTCCTCGCCGAGGACGGGCGGACCTATCGCAAGGGCTTTTTTTCCTGGGCGACGGCACCGGGGCCGGCAAGGGCCGGCAGGTCGCCGCCTGCATCCTCGACAACTGGCTGCAGGGCCAGCGGCGCAACATCTGGGTCACCAAGAACGAGCCGCTGCTCGAAGATGCGCGGCGCGACTGGACCGCGCTCGACGGCCTCGAAGGCAATACGCTAAACAGCGGCGCCAAGGCTTCGGCGCGCTCGCGCTTCGAGTCGACCAAGCAGCGCTTCTTCGGACAGGTGCTCCTGTCGATGAAACTGCCGACCGTGATCGCTGCGGCCGAGCAGCATCTCGCCGAAGGCAAATCGGTGGTCATGCAGCTTGTCACCACGGCCGAGTCCATCCTCGACCGCCGCCTGGGCCAGCTCGCCCCGGACGAGCGCGCCGAACTCGATATCGACCTGAGCCCGCGCGAATATGTCATCGACTATCTCGAACGCGCCTTTCCGACCCGGCAAATGCGCGTCTCCACCGACGACACCGGCGCCGAGCGCTCGGTGCCGATGGACGACGAGAACGGCAATCCGGTTGATAATCCGCAGGCGCTCGCGGCGCGCGCCAGTCTCATCGAGCAGCTTTGCGCGCTGCCGCCGATCACCTCCGCGCTCGACGGGCTGCTCAATCATTTCGGCCATGACAATGTCGCCGAAATTACGGGACGCACCAAGCGGCTGATCCAGGCGAGCGACGGGCGCCAGAAGCTCGAGACCCGCTCGACCCGAACCAGCCAGGCCGAGGCCGCCGCCTTCATGGGCGGCCTCAAGCGCATCCTCATCTTCAGCGACGCGGGCGGGACTGGCCGCTCCTATCATGCGAGCCTCGAACCGGTGAACCAGGAGCAGCGGGCCCATCTCCTGCTCGAACCCGGCTGGCGGGCCGACCGGGCGATCCAGGGTCTGGGGCGCACCCATCGCACGCATCAGGCCTGCACGCCCCTGTTCCGGCTGGTAACCACCGACTGCAAGGGCGAGCTGCGCTTCACCAGCACCATCGCCCGGCGCCTCGATACGCTGGGCGCGCTGACCCGGGGGCAACGCCAGACCGGAGGACAGAATCTCTTCGACCCCGCCGACAATCTGGAAAGCAGCTACGCCTGCGCGGCGCTGACGAGCTGGTTCCACCTCCTGCACCTGGGCAAGCTCAAGAGCACCACGCTGGCCGAGTTCGAGGAGCGCACCGGCCTGGAGCTCACCGACAAGGACGGCGTGCTGAAGGACGAGCTGCCGCCGATCCAGCGCTGGCTCAACCGATTGCTTGCGCTCCCGATTGGGCTGCAGAACCGGATCTTCGAGGAGTTCCTCGCCCTCGTCGAAACCCGGGTACAGGCCGCGCGCGAAGCGGGGCGGCTAGACGTCGGCGTGGAGACCATGCTCGTCGATACCGCGACGATCATCGACGACACGATCCTGCGCACCGATCCGGTCAGCGGCGCGACGTCCCACCTCCTCACCATCGAGGTGGCGCGCCGCAAGACGCCTGTCTCGCTCGAGCGCATCCTGCGCATCGCTGAAAGTCATCCCCGCCACGCCTTCCTGCGCAATGCCAAATCCGGCCTGGTCGCACTGCAGGTGAAGGCCCGCGCCCATATGGAAGAGAAGGACGGGACGCCCATCCCTCGCATCGAACTCATGCGCCCGACCCGCAACGACTATATGCGCCTTGCCGATCTCGCCGAAACCGCCTGGTCACCGATCGACGAGGAGGCTTTCCGCGCACTCTGGGCCGCCGAGGCCGAAGCGGCGGCGGCGCAGGTCGATACCGAGACGATCCGGCTCGCGACCGGGCTCCTGCTGCCGATCTGGTCAGCGCTGCCGAGCGACCATCTCGTCGTCAACCGCATCGCCGACCAGAGCGGCCAGTCCTGGCTCGGCCGCATCGTCTTCGACGATCATGTCGTGCAGCTCTACACCAAACTCGGCCTCGATCGCGCCGAGAACCTGCCGCCCGGCGATATCGTCAAGTCCGCGCTCGGCGGACGCAGCGTCGAACTGACGCAGCCGTTCCCGATGGCGATCAAGCGCGCGGTGGTGAACGGCCTGCCCCGCATAGAACTGGTGGGCGCGCCGCCCGCGCAGCTTGCCTATCTCAAATCGCTTGGCTGCTTCACCGAGATCATCAGCTACCGCACGCGCGTGTTCGTGCCGGTGGAGGGTGCTGCCGATATCCTCGGCCGGCTGCTCAGGCCCGAGGCTCGAGCGGCATAGCCACGATCAGGCTCGCGGCATCCGGCTCGATTTCCAATCCCGCCAGGGGCTGGGTCAGCAGCATGGCCGCGAGCGCCGCCTGGGTCGTTGCCGCGCCAGCCTTGTCGCCCGCCTATTCGAGCAATTGAACTGCCTTGCGGATCAGGCCGACCGCAAGCGCCCTCTTGTCATGTGTCCATTGCATCCACTCGTGCTGGTGCCATGGGCCTAGGATAGCATAAGCCCCGCCGTCCGCTACCGGATGATGTGCGCGCCTCCCGGTCTTCCGGCCGCCCGCTCGGGGGCGGCCTAGTCGCTGCTGAGCGGAATAGCCGCGATGAGCGCGGCACATTGCGGATCGACCTCTTCGCCGGGCTGGAGGGGCCGCGCCGCGAGCGCCACATCGAGCGCATGTTGCAGGCGCGCCGCCGTCTCCCAGTCCTCGGCCTTTTCCAGAAACACCATCGCATGCCGCATGAGGCCTATCGCGATGCCCCGGCTGTTCGTGTCTGCCATGCCCATATCCTCGAGCTCCCGGTTGAACCGCGGGAGAGGGGCGATTGGCCTGTCGTCCGAACTCCCGCGCACTGGACGCGGGAGCCGCCGGACCTCGCAACATGTGAACACACATGCGCCGTCACCTTTAACCCGAAGGTCTGGACATGCGCGACGGCAGCCCGGAAACCGATGGTTTTCGAGTTGCTTGTGTTCACGGACTTGCGAGGTCCGGCGCTACCCTTTGCGCAGCGCAGCCCCGCCCTAACAGAGGGGCCGGGAGCGGCCAACCGGTTCCTTTTTTTGACCGGGTTCCCAGCGTCGTTGGCAGGTGTCGGCGCCCCGATCCGCGTGCCTAGGCGATCGCTGTCGCACCCGCAGGCCGCAGCCCCTGGTCGGACAGACCAGGCGCCCGAAACGGCCAGCGGCGGGGCCGCTGCAAAGAGAAGGGGGGTCGGAAGGGGTGTCCCGGGATGGTCCGGGCATCAAGGAGACTTCCAGTGATCGACAGCGTCAAACTCAACAAGCTCCGCCTCTCGCCGATCAATGTGCGCAAGGTTTCGGAAGACCGGCTGCGTCTCGACGAACTCACCCCCGACGTCGAGGCCCGCGGCATCCTGCAGAACATGCTGGTGACCCCGGCCAAGCCCAAGGGCACGTTTGAAGTGCTCGACGGGGGACGGCGCTGGCGCGCACTGATGCGCCTGGTCGAGGCGGGTTCGATCGTCGCGGCCGACTATGACGTGCCGGTGCGCGTCATCACGGGCGACATCGCACATCTGAGCGAAACGTCCTTCGCCGCCACCTATCACCAGCTGCCGCTCACCCCGGCCGAAGAATGCCGCGCCTATGAGCATTTCGTCGGCAAGGGCGCCGACATCGACGGGGTCGCCAAACGCTTCGGCAAAACCCGCCGCTTCGTCGAAGGCCGCCTGCGCCTGGCCTCGCTGGCCGAGCCGATCTTCGACGCGCTGGCCTCGGGCGCGATTACGCTCGACATCGCCAAGGCCTATGCCTCGACGGAAAGTCACGACAAGCAGCTCGATGTCTGGAGCACCTACGGCCAGAACAGCTACGTCAACGCCGATTCCATCCGCCGCGTCATCGCCAACGACGCCCTTAAATCCAACGAACCGATCGCGCTTCTGATCGGCGAGGACTGCTATGCTGCCGCCGGCGGCCGGGTCGATCGCGACCTCTTCAGCGAGGGCGGCGACCGCTGGATCGATCCCGAGATCGCCAAGGGCGTCGCTGCCAAGATGATGGAAGCCGAGGCCAAGCGCATCGGCGAGGAATCCGGGCTCGCCTGGATCCGGCCGATCGCAAGCAGCTATGCCTATAACCACGCGCAGGATCTCTACCGCGTCATGCTCGATCCGCCTGAACTGACCGACGAGCAGGCCGCACGCCTTGAAGCGATCGAGGCGCGGCGCAGCGAGCTCGAAGAGCTGATGCAGGACGAGGCGCTCGACGAGGATCAGTTCAAGGCGCTCGACAGCGAGGACGACGCGCTGATGGCCGAGGCCGAAGCCATCGAGAACCGGCTGCCGGTGCTCCCTGACGAGCTCAAGCCGCATGTCGGTGCGTTCCTCCTGCTGACCCCGCAGGGCGAAATGCGCCTCGACACGCAGTTCTTCAGCGAACAGCCCATCCAGCGCATTGATGACGAGGCGCAGGGCGAGGGCGAGGAGGACGACGGCGAGGGCGGCGAAGAGGGCGAGCGCCTCGCAGGGGGTTTCCGCATCGGCGGGGCCGACAAGGAGGCGCCCAGCCTGCCCGAGGAAGCCGTGGGTCCGGGCGGCAAGCCGCTCAGCGCCCGGCTCTACGACGAACTCGCCATGCAGCGCCGTGACATTCTGGCGGCCTCGCTCCTCGCCGAACCCGCGCTCGCGCTCGACTATGCCCTGTTCACGATGATCGACGCGCGCAGCCAGTCCACGCGTCATACCGGCTACCACAGTGCCCACTATGGCTCGACGCTGCGGGCCGGAGCACCGCAAGACCCGATCTCGGGTGATATGCCGGTGACCCGGGCGCGGCAGTATCTCGCCGAGGCCCATGACGGGCTCGACGCGGCCTGGACGGAACCAGCCGATATCGTGGAGCGGTTCGAGGCCTTCCGCGCGCTCGGAGACGACGCCAAGGCAGCCTGGCTCGCCTACATCGTCGCCGTCTCGCTCGAGGCCAAGGGCGGTTTCAAGGCGGAACAGATCCCGCTGCAGAACCGCCTCGCCTCGATCCTCGAGATCGATGTCGCCGCCTGGTGGCGACCCACCGCGGAGAATTTCTTCGACCGGGTCAACAAGGGTACGATCCTCACCCTGCTCAACGATGTCGGTAGAGGCTCGCTGACCGCGCGCCATGCCACGCTCAAGAAGGGCGAGATCGCCGCGAGCTGCGAAAAGCTCTTTGCCGGGGAGTCGATCGTCGAGCCCGACGTCAAGGAGGCGGCGCTCGCGTGGGTCCCCAATGCCATGCGCTTCCTGGACCGCGTGCCGGAACAGGCAGAGGGACTCCTCGATGCGCCTGGCGACCTGGACGTGGCCGAAAGCGACGGGGCTGATGACAGCGAGACGGACGACGGTGACGCGGTGACGGCCGCGCCGACGGCCTCCAAGCCGGCCGAGGCCGACGAAGACGAACTCGCCGCCGCCGAGGCCTGAGCCTCAAATCCTGTCCGCAAGCGACCACCGGCGTGTTCTCGCGCCGGTGGTCGTCTCGTCTGTGAGGAGTTTTCCATCATGTCCAAGCCTGCACGAACCGGCCGGGATGCCGCGGCCGAAATCAGCGCCCTCATCATCGATCGCCTTGAAAAGGGCGTACCGCCCTGGACCCGGCCCTGGCGCACGAGTGGCAGCGGCGGCCGGCCGCTCCGGCACTGCGGCACGCCCTATACGGGGATCAACAATCTCCTGCTTTGGGCGCTCGGCGACATGCACGGCTACCGGTCGCGCTACTGGATGACCTATCGGCAGGCGAGCAAGCTCGGCGCGCAGGTCCGCCGCGGCGAGCAGGGTGCCCTGTCCGTCTATTATTCCTCGTTCAAGAAGACCGAGACAGACGCCGTGAGCGGTGAGGCCGTGGCACGCAGCATCCGCTTCCTGCGCCATTACATCGTCTTCAACGCCGACCAGATCGATGGCCTGCCCGGCTATTATTACCCGCCCGAGGTGCCGGCCACGCCGCTGTCCCCCTCTCTGCGGCAAGCGGCGATCGACAGCTTCTTCGCGGCGATCCCCGCCGATGTCCGTCGTGGCGGCAACGGCGCCTTCTACTCGCCCACCTTCGACTATATCCAGATGCCCAAGCGCTCGAGCTTCATCTCGATGGACCATTATGCGAGCGTTAGGGTCCATGAAACGGGGCATTGGACCGGCCATGGCGACCGGCTCGCGCGCAGCTTCGGCAAACGCTTTGGCGACAAGGCCTACGCATTCGAAGAACTTGTCGCCGAGATCACCGCCGGGCTGGTCTGTGCCGAGCTTGGCCTCCCCAACGAGTTGCACGACAGCCACGCGAGCTATGTCGGCCACTGGCTCGGCATCCTCAAGGCCGACAAGACCGCCATCATCCACGCTGCGTCCAAGGCCGAACAGGCCTTCGCCTATCTGACGGCGTTCGGCGAGGCCGGGCAAGCGGGCAGCGCCCCGCCGCCCGAACTTGCCGCGGCTGCATGAGGCGGCCGCCATGACCCTTGAAACCAAGATCCTGGCCTGCCTGTCGACGGCCCATCTCTCAGCCGAGGTCGCGGCGGAACTGGACGCCATCCTCGCCTATCCGCCGCCGCTTGCGGCCCGCCTCAACCCCGAGCTGTGGCAGGCGCATATCCTCATGGACCGATGACTGGATTGTGGCTGGTTCATCTGGGTCGCGTCGCCAGCCCGCGCGCATATGCCCGGCTCGCTCAAGGCCTGCCTCGACCTCGCCGAAGCGACCGGCGCGGCCTGGCTGCAGTTCGACCGCGACTGCGCACCGATCGCCGAACTGCCGGTCTACGACTGGTAATCCCCTCTCATCCAAGGAGAACCCTCATGGGTTGGCTCACCATGTCCCGCCATTCGATGGGCGGGCACGCAACCGCGAAAGCCTATCTCGACGACCAGTTCACCTATGAGCGCGACCATCCCGAGGGCGGCACGCGCGGCCTCAAGGTGCTCGCCTCGTCCTGCCCTGCAAACCGCGTCTATTATGCGGCCGCTCAGGTGACACGCGACGGCATCGGCGGCGAGGTCTTCGCCATCGTCTGCCTCGTCCTGTGGAACCCGCGCAGCGCGAGCGGCGAAAATTTTGGCTACAAGGGTATGACGGAAAATATGGGCCCCTGCGAGGCTGCCTGTCCCGCCGCGATCCTCGATCTTCTGACACCGACCACAAACGAGCATGCGCTCGACTGGCGACGTCGCTCCCGCGAGGCGCTCGCCCGCCGTTCCCGAAAGATCGAGACCGGCGCGCGCATCAAGCTGCCCGCCCCGGTCCGGTTCTCCGACGGGCATGTGGGCGAAGAATTCATCGTTGACCGGATCGGCCGCCGGGTCATCCTGCGCGATCCCGAGACGCGCATGCCCTACCGGATTGGCCGCTTCATGGACCAGGCCTGGACGATCGTCCCGGAGACCAAGGTCCACAAGACCCTCTTCGCCTGAGCGCTCTTGCCTCCCGTCCCTCCTGCGAAGACAAGGATCTGATCATGTTCCCTTTTCCCTTTCCCCGGTCCGCCAAACGCGACCTCCTGTGCAGCCGACAGAATGCCGAGCGCGTCGCTGCACGTCTGTTCGCCGCCGACGGCGGGCCGATCAGCGTCGTGCGCACCGGCGATCTTCTCCAGCCCTACCGCGTGGCCCTGGTCCCGGCCCGCTATGAGCAGGTCGAGACGGTCATAGTATCATGATGGGTCGCAAGGTCATGCTCTCAAGCGTCTTTGCAGCCCTGCTTATGGGCTCCAGCCTGTCGGACGCCCAGAGCTTCCATGCGCGCGGCCGCGCGCTCGACGGCGATACGCTCGCCGTCGATATCCGCCTGCTCGGGATCGATGCCTTCGAGACAAGGCAGATGTGCGAGCGCCGGAACGGCCGCTGGTCGTGCGGCAAGGCCGCGCAGGATCTCGCAGCACGGGCTCTGCGCGACGCCGAGGCGGTCATCACGTTGACGCCCTCATCAACCTATGGCCGTCCGGTCGCCACCGTGACCGTTCGCGGCGCTGACCTCGGCGAGACGCTGCTCCGCGCCGGGCTTGCAATCCCGCAATCGCAGTATCTTCGCCGCGATCCCGCGCGCCGCGCGCGCTATGAGGCGGCCTACGCCGAGGCCCAAGGCCGCAAGGCAGGGGCCTTTGCCGGCACCTGGCTGCCCCCCGCACGATGGCGCAAGGGCGAACGCCTCGCCTGCGAGCGCCGACAATAATCACCTCGGCGCTTGAAGCGCGCGGCACACCCCGCAGGCACCTGGGCGCGCCGAGGCTGGCGGCGGGCTTTGCCGATGAGACTGGTCTCCAAGGACATGTCGTATGATTACGTCCTCGTCCCAATCGCGCGCGATCACGCTGATGGTCGGGCTGCCGCATCTTCGCTCCGGCCCGCTGCTCGCCCGCGCGCGCAGGCTTGCGCTGCCGGTCCTCGTCTCCGCCAACGCTTTCTCCCGCTGGGTGGACGCAGCGCAGGGACGTGAATGGGCCGGCTGGAAACTCCAGGGCCTGAAGAATGCGGCCGGTCTCCACAGTCTTTGCCTGGACAGTGCCGGGTTCAGCGCCATGGCTCGCTATGGCGGCTTTCCCTGGACCATCGACGACTATGTCGCGCTCGCATCCGCCTATCCCTTTCGCTGGTGGGCGAGCCTCGACTATTGCGTGGAGCAAGAGGTTGCCCGAGACCGGGAGGAGGTTCTGGACCGGATCGCGCGCACCGTCCGGGCCAATATCGAATGCCATGCGCGCGCTGTCGATCGGAATATCGCCAGCACGTTCCTGCCGGTCATCCAGGGCCGCCTGCCGCAAGATTACGAACGCTGTGACACCGCGCTCGCAGGTCTTGTCGATCGCCATACCCTCATCGGTGTCGGATCGATGTGCCGACGACCCATCCATGGCGACGCCGGTCTCATCGCGGTGGTGGATCATCTCGACCGCGTCCTGCCGCCGGCGGTGCGGTTGCATCTCTTCGGCGTCAAGGGCGCGGCTATTCCCTTCCTCAAACCCTTCGCGCGCCGCGTCGCCTCGATCGACAGCCAGGCCTATGGCATCGCAGCGCGTAGTAAGGCGCGGGCGCATGGGTGTCGAAAGTCGGATGACCTCGTCGCCGACGAGATGGAGCGGTGGGTCGAGCAGCAGCTGGCGCGGTTACGCCAGCCTGCCCGCTCCCTGCCGATCGCGGCGCCAGCGATAGCGTCGCCGCTGCGGTTCGATCTCTGGCAGGAGGCGATCGCCCAAGCGCGGGAGGATCTGCGCGCGCTCATCGAAAGCGGCGACCTCGATCATGATGCGCTTGTGACCGGATGGGTCGAGCAATGGGCCGCAGACCTGATGCACCCTGAGGCTTGATGGCGATCACCAAGCACGGCGCCGGACGCGGCACAGCCCTGCAGCTCAGGATTTGACGACCGCCTCCGCCCACCAGGACGCACCTTGGACGAAATCGGCACGACTCTCCAGCAGGGGACCATCGGGCTCCGCCGCGACATAGGGGTTGGTCAGCGGGAGGATCGTTCGCTTTTCACGGTGGATCTGGCCCGCGATCCGGCCGCGCCGCTCGAGCAGATCCTCCAACCAGGCGAGGTCGTCGAGCATCTCGACCACGCCGCGACCAGCCAAGCAGAAATAGATCGTCCGCTGAAAGTCGTCGGCCTGCGGATTGGACAGGAGGCTTGCGAGCTTCCGTTTGCCTTGCGCCAGCCCCTCGTGGATCCACTGGGCCGCCTCGCGGATCTCGCGCACGGCATAATAAGCATCGAGCGCATCCATGCCGATGGCCGCATTGGCGATCATCCGGCGCGTCGGCCGATCGTCGGGATCGAGCGCGGCATCCCGTAGCGTGATATCGAGATCGAACCGGTCGAGAAAATTGGACATGCTCATGGCGGAAACTCCCTTCGCGTGGGAACGGACCGTGAACATCTGGCATGGTCAACTGGTCGGCATCGACCTGGATCAGGCCTTGTCGGCCGCACTGGGGAGTTCGCGATGAACGGCCCTGGCGAGATTGAGGTCGTAGCTGAGCGCGCTGCTGACCGGGAGGCTACGCACGCCCAGGGCCTGGAGCGTATAGTTGAGGTCGGGCGTCACCGCCGCGCCCGCCGCTTCGATCGGCAGGTCCCAAGGCCGAAGCGGCGAGACCGGCCACCGTATGCCCTCGGCCTCGCGCATCAGCGTATCGCCAAGCAGGCAGAAGGCGGAGGGATCGCAGCGATAGTCCATGTCGATCCGGGCCGCGATCGTGTTGTCGCCCGCGTCGCGCGCGGCGAAGGCCCGGTGACGCCCCTCGATGACCTGATAGAGAGCGGGAAGTCCAGCCACCGTCAGGCGTTGCACCTTCACGGGCAGACTGTTCCGCGCGTCCCGGCGGTCGCGTACGGCTCCGACCAGCCGGTCGAACCGGACCGGCTGGGCTAGCACGTAGCGCAGTTCGATTGCGGCCGCCTCGGGCGGCGCGACACTGCCACGGGAAAAGGCGGTGGCGCAGACGGCCCGCGCGAAAAGATCGACCTGAAACGGTCCTATGACGCTGAAGATACCGGTCGCATCCGGTCCCGCCATCTCGTTCGCGCGCTCACCAAGCTCAGGATGTCCAGGGATGCGCAGGTCCGACACGCCGCCACGCAGGCATTCCATCATGTCGATGCCCATCGCCTGAGTCCTCTCCATTTCGGAGGAATTTTATACCTTGCCGAGGCGTCTGACTATCCGGCGGTTCTTTCCCGTGGCCGCACCGGAAAGGTCCGCAGTCTGCAAGGACCGCCCAGCGCCAGGCGCCGGAAAAAGGGGAGGGGGGCCGAGAGGACGAGCGACGTGGATCGTTTGGCCCCTCGGAGACTTTCCCCATGAGCTACGATGTTGCGTTTCGCCACCAGCAGGCCCTCGACCCGAGCGCGCTCTCGAGTGTCACCACCACATTGCACGCGATCGGCGCCGCGATCACCGACTGCCGCAACGCTGGCAAGGACGCCGAGATCGACCCTGCGGTCATCCTCCTTATCCGTCACCTGTCGCAAGTGTGCGAAGCCTGGCCGCCCAGCACTCTCCTGCGCCGCGAATGCCTGGACGCGATCGCTGAGATCCGGCGGCATCCTGTGCTCAAGACGCTCGCCTATCGCGGCGTTGCCTATGACGAGCCCGCCAAGCGCCTCTTCCATAGCGAGGGACGGATCGCGGTGCGGCGGCTCGCCGAGGCCCTGGGTTTGGCCGAGGGCAGCTTCGATGTCCGGTCCAACAAGGGCGGCGTTGCCGTCTCCGGCGAAATCACGCTCCACGGCGAGGACATCTGGGTCCAGCTTAGCCTTGGCCTCATGGGACCGGACCGCGAGATCGTCTACCGGCGCGTCCACGGCCGAAGCGACCATATCGGCGAGCGCAACCATTATGCCTCGATCCGCGACCTCATGGCGCCCGATCGCTTCGCCCGGAAGATCCGCCGGGATCTCAATCTGGCACCCGCCACCCCATCGGATTGCCGATTGTTCGCCTGACTCTCAGGCCGGCGGCGGGTCGACATGGCCCAGCCACCGGGCGAGCCAATGCGCCATGGTGGCGCGATAGTCAGCGGGACTGTCGGGTTCGGCCGTCGCTTTCCATCCGCATTGGCACTGCACGGTGCGCACCGCGTCGTGGGGCGGCGCTGCGTAGACGATCATATGCGCCCTGAGCGGCATCTTTCGTTTCCCCCCGCGGCACGATGCTGCGCGCGCGCGGGGCGGCTGTCCACATTTTTGTCAGTAGCGCCCGCCTGCGGGCAGGCCCCCAAAAGGACACCTCATGCACCGCGCGCCTAATGACGCGGCACCTTGCCGCGTGCCCGACAGGATCGCCCTCGATCCGCAGGCCCCCATCATCCTTGCCTACGGCATCGGGGTCGATTCCACCGCGCTCCTTATCGAGCTGCATGCGCGCGGCGAAACGCCCGATCTCGTCCTCACCGCCGACCCTGGGGCCGAAAAGCCCGAAACGTATGAATATCAGACGATGATGGCCGCCTGGATGGCGGCCCGGGGCATTCCCTATGAAGTCGTCGCTTACCGGCCCAAGCGCTTCAAGCACTATCCGCCCTATGCGACGATCCTCACCAACCTGCTGGCGAACGCGACGCTGCCGAGCATTAGCCTGGGCCGTCACAGCTGCTCGCTCAAATGGAAGGTCGCGCCCCAGGAGGCCTTCCTCAAGCAATGGCCGCCGGCCAAGGCCGCCTGGGCGGCAGGCCGGAAGGTCGTGCGCCTGATCGGCTACGACGCCTCGCCCGCCGACGCACGCCGTTATCGCCATGCCGCCGGGATCGACGACCCGCTGTTCGAGTGCCGCTATCCGCTGCGCGACTGGGGCTGGACGCGCGCACGCTGCGAGGCCCGGATTGCGCAAGCCGGCCTCCCGGTCCCGCCCAAATCGTCCTGCTTCTTCTGCGGCGCCATCAAGCCCGATGAGGTCCGCGCCCTGCCGGCCTGGTGCCTGCGCCTCATCGTGCTCATCGAGGCGCGCGCGGCCCCCGTCTCCATACGGTCGAGGGGCTCTGGCGGCGCTCTACCCGAACCCGTCCGGGGCGGATCACCGACTTTATCCGTGCCGAGCAGCTGCTGCCCGAGGCCGAGATCGGCGAGATCCTGCGGACCGCTCCCACCGAGCTGCTGCGCTTCCAGGACGCGGCCGCGCTCGTGCCGGTGAGCGAAAGACCGACCATGGAGCAATGGCTCGCCGACTTCACCGCGGGGCAGGCCACCAGCCGTCTCTAGGCAGCCGCGCTGCGCTGCGCCATCCCGCGACATGTGCACCGCGCGCCCACAGCATACCCACCGGTTATGCCGGCTCTGACCACAAGCTTATCCACCAAGGAGGTCAACCATGCGTCCCATCACGCCTGCCTCGCCCGAGCAGGGCCAGGCCATCGCCAACGCTGTCGAGCGCCTGCGCGAAGCGCGCACCCTCTTGCGCCAGGCCGGCGCGCACCAGGCGGCGGCCGCCGCCGGCAAAGCGATCAGCAGCGCCGAAGGCGCGGCCCGGCATGTCGCGCACCGGATCCGGCGGACGAGTACGTGACGCCCGCGCTCTCGCGCGACGCCTTGGCGGGGTCAAGCGCCATGCGACCAATGTCTAGGGTTTTGAACGTCGTCGCCATAACCAGCCTTTCGTCATTTTGCGGTACAAGTGTGCATGGATTCGCACACAACGCCCGGGCTCTGGTCGCGCGACTTTGAAGCAGGACTTGCGGTCTGCGCCCAGGGTACTCTTCGTTTCGAGCGCCGCGGCGACGCCGGTGTCACCCTCGCGTTCGTGGGCGCTGCGCCCCTTTCGCTCGAAGCCCAGTGTCTGCTGGCCGGCCACGCCGTCGCAGCCATCGAACGCGCCTATCGCCTGCGGCGTCTCCCGGGCACCGCCCGACAAGAGCAGCCGCCCTTTTCTCCGCGTCCTACTGCCCCGTGTCGCCGACCGCGCATCGCATCCCCAGATCAGCCAGCGCTCCCTTGAGCAGACCGCGTTGGGCAGACCGCGATAAGGGCGGCCAATGACGGCGATGCAGCGCCCAATACCATCGGACATGGTCGCCCCTGCACGCTCCCACGCCCTCCTACGATGTGAGAATGGCGCTTTCTGCCGGCCAACTCCCAGGCCGAGATGCAGGACAAGCGCCGCGCAAATGCTCGCCCATGGCGGCGTTGTTCTGGTCTCGCGCAACCGACAGCGCCGAGTTGCCCGCGGCGTCGCACCGCTCGGGGTCCGCGCCCTGCGCGACCAGGAGATCGGCAATCTCTCGCCGGTCGAACAGCGCGGCGAGCATGAGGGCAGTCTGGCCGGCCTTGTTGGTCGTCTCGGCGTCTGCCCCGCGCTCGAGAAGCAGCCGGGCGACCGATGTGAAGCCCTTGAACGCCGCGCCCATCAGCGCGGTATTGCCGCGCGCGGCATCACCCGCCTCGGGATCGGCGCCGTGATTGAGCAGCAGCGCCACGGCCTCGTCATGCCCATGATAGGCCGCCAGGATGAGCGGGGTATAGCCCCGCTCATCCTTTGCCTCGACCGCGCAGCCCGCATGCAGCAGGGCCGGCAGCACGTCGGTCCGTCCCAGCTGCGCCGCATCGAACATCAGTTCGCGCAGCCGCTCGGGCGAGGGCAGGGGCGGCAGATCGCCGGGCTCATTTGGCATCCATGTCGACCTTGAGTTCGCGGGGCCAGAAGCGCAGCGCCGCGATCGTGTCGACGAAGGCCGCCGCATCCTTGGCGGCGCCAAGCTCGATACAGGCATCGTCGAGCTTCTGGAGGATGCCGGCATTGGCAAAGATCGGCTGCGCATCGAGCGTGAGGCCGATATATTTGCAATGGCCAAAGGCATCGCGCACGAAGTCCTGCGTGGCCGCGTCATCGGCAAGCAGCGCAGCGCCGTCGGCCGAGACGACGATGGCCACCGCGTCGAACAGCACCGAAGGTCCGCCGTCGATCTTCTGCTTGGCCGCGACCTTGGTGCCATCATCAAGCGTCACGCCGCCGATCTTGGGGGCGATCACGTCATAGACCGCGCCCACCTTGTCGAGCGCCTTGACGAGGCCGCCAAACAGCGCGGCATCGGCGCCGTCGCTCAGGAGAATGCCAAGCTTGCAGCCCTTGAAGCTCGGCGGTCCGTTCTTCACGATCGACAGCGCGTCCGACGGCGGCAAATCGCTCCGGGTCGGCTGCGCAGCCTGCGCGGGCGCGGGCAATTCGGGAAGGCCCAGGCCGTCCGCGACGGTGCCGGCCAGGCCGTCGTCGATGTTGATGAGGTGCGAGACGACACGGGCGCGAATGTCCGGGCGTTCGACCTTGCTGAGCTCGAAAACCAAGGCATCAGCGATATGCTTCTGCTCGATCGGCTCCTGGCTCACATAGAATTGCCGGGCCTGGCTGTAGTGATCGGCAAAGCTTTCCGGGCGGATGCGCAGCTTGGCGCCATCCGCCTCCTCGGCGAAGCTTCGGAACCCCCGGACCGGATCCTCGCGCGGTCCGCCGAGCGTCGCACCCCAGCTGTTGGGCTCATAATTGACCCGCCCCCGGGGGTTGGTCATCGCCATATGACCGTCCTGCTGGAAATGGGCGACGGGGCATTTGGGCGCGTTGATCGGGATATGCGTGAAATTGGGCGAGCCCAAGCGCTTGAGCTGAGTATCGAGGTAGGAGAAATTACGCCCCTGGAGCAGCGGGTCGTTGGTGAAGTCGATACCCGGCACGACATTCTGCGTGCAGAAAGCAACCTGTTCGGTCTCGGCGAAGAAATTGTCGACCACCCGGTCGAGCACCAGACGGCCCACGACCCGGACGGGCAGTATCTCTTCGGGAATGATCTTGGTCGCGTCGAGCACGTCGAAATCGAACTGGTCGGCGAACGCCTGGTCGAACAGCTGGACGCCGAGCTCCCATTCGGGAAAGTCACCGCCATTGATCGCTTCCCACAGATCGCGGCGATGAAAGTCCGGGTCGGCGCCGTTGATCTTGACCGCCTCGTTCCACAGCACCGACTGCAGGCCCTGCTTGGGCTTCCAGTGGAACTTGACGAAGGTCGACTTGCCCTCGGCGCTGACAAGCCGGAAGGTATGGACGCCAAAGCCTTCCATCGTGCGGAATGAACGCGGGATCGCCCGGTCCGACATGGCCCACATGATCATGTGCATGGATTCGGGGGTCAGGCTGATGAAATCCCAGAAATTGTCATGGGCGGTCTGCGCCTGCGGGAAGGCGCGGTCGGGTTCGGGCTTTGCCGCATGGACGAGGTCGGGAAACTTGATCGCATCCTGGATGAAGAAGACCGGGATGTTGTTGCCGACCAGATCCCAGTTGCCTTCCTTGGTATAGAGCTTGACCGCGAAGCCGCGCACGTCACGCGCCAGGTCGAACGAACCCTTCGAGCCCGCCACGGTCGAGAAGCGAACGAAGGCGGGCGTGCGCTCGCCCACGCGCTGGAAGATGTCCGCCCGGCTGATGTCGGCGAGGCTGTCGGTCAGCTCGAAAAAGCCGTGCGCGCCATAGCCGCGGGCATGGACCACGCGCTCGGGGATCCGCTCATGGTCGAAGTGAAAGATCTTCTCGCGAAAATGAAAATCCTCGAGCAGCGTCGGACCGCGCGCGCCTTGCTTCAGGCTGTTCTGATCGTCGGCGACCGGAACCCCTTGGCTCGTGGTGAGCGCCGGCGCGCCGTCGGCCGCGACCTGATGGGTCTCGCCGCCGTCGCCCTGTTTTTCAGCATAGCTTTCGGACAGCTGTGCGTCGGGAGGCACGGGCGAGGCCTTCTGCCGGGATTCCCCGGACACCGGCTTCCCCGGAGCGATGTCGGCCGGAACGATCACAGCGGTATCGGTCGCGGGTTTCCTGGGCATGGGAGCTCCTGTCACTGGTCATGTCGGTGAACCCGCCCACGCCGGACGCTGGGCAGGTATGACGGACAAACCCCCGGGGACAGTTTAAGTTTCCCAGGCCGAGCAGATTAGGAGCCGCCTCGTCCGACAGGGCGCACAGAGGCCGGGCACCCTATCGGATAACGGTCAGTCGCTTAGTTCTGCAACAGCGAGCGTAGCATCCAGGCCGTCTTTTCGTGCACGGTCAGCCGCTGGGTCAAAAGATCGGCGGTGGGCTCGTCGCTCGCCTTGTCAGCCAGGGGGAAGATCGAGCGCGCGGTGCGCGCCACCGCCTCATGGCCCGTCACCAGGATGGCGACCATGTCGAGCGCCTTGGGCGGATCGACGGGCGCATCGTCGATCGATGCCAGTTCGCTGAACTGCGCGTAGGAGCCCGGCGCCTTGTGTCCCAGCGAACGAATGCGCTCGGCGATGAGATCGACCGAGTTCCACAGCTCGGTATATTGCACCATGAACATGTTATGGAGCGTGTTGAACATCGGGCCGGTCACGTTCCAATGGAAATTGTGGGTGGTGAGGTAGAGCGTATAGGTGTCGGCCAAGAGACGGGAGAGACCTTCGGCGATGGCCGCGCGGTCCTTCTCGCCGATGCCGATATCGATATGCCCTTCGGTGGCTTTGCCCATGGCTGTCTCCATCTTGGGATTGAACTTGGGAAGATATGGCGGCGATGTCGCAGCGCCAACCATTCAAGCAACTTGCGAGGAGGACAAAATCATGAGCCGTCATAGGCTTGCGCCCCGCCCCGAGTGCCCAGAGGTGCTGCGCGCCGTCGTCGGTTTCGACCGCCCGCTCCAGACCCTATTTGCGTAGGTCTTCTCGCGTACCCCCGAGGCCGAAGATCCCGAGGCCGGGAGCGCCCGGGACAATAAGGAGGATGGGGATGAGGATGGCGAAATCCTGCTGTGGGTCGGCACCGAGCCGGGCGAACTGCTCGACCCCGAGGCCGCGATCGCGCTTGTCGCGCCCCATGCGCTCATTCCGGACGATCTCGCCGCGCGTCTGCGCGAAGAGATGAACGCCGCCGCCGGCAAGCGCGACGGCGCGCACCAGATCGAGGTCAAGCGGATCCTGTTCGGTTCGCAGCATTAGGCTTCAAGACCGGACTGCGCGGACAAGACGGGCCAGTTTCAGGCCATCGCCCGCGGGAAGACGCGGGCGATGCTGGGCGCCTGGCGGCGCCTGCTCGGCCGAACGGCCGAGGAGAGGAGGGGGTGAGGGACTGGCGTCCCGGACAAGGGGTTCGAGGACGCTTTCGACAACGGAGAAGTCCCATGAACATCGGTTCCATCGCCAAGAACGCCGCCGGCCACCTCGTCGGCCGTGTCTCCACCCTGACCGTCGAGCTCACCATCGCGCTCCGCCCGGTCCACTCGGCCAATCCCAACGCGCCCAAATTCGAGGTGATGGCGCTGTCGGCTGCGCGCGCCTGGGTCCGCGTCGGCGCGCTGTTCGAGCTCGCCTCGCGCGAAAGCGGCCTCATCTTCTACAACGGCAAGATCGAGGATCCGAGCTTCGCCCAGCCGCTCTATGTCTCGCTGTTCCAGCAGCAGGACGGCTCCTACAATGTCGTCTGGTCGCGCCCCTCGCGCCGCCGCGAACTCCCCGCCGAAATCGCGATGCCCGCCGATGAGGGCCTGCCGCCGCTGCCGGGCGACGACGCCGCCCAGGCCGGACAGCGCGAGCCCGAAGGGCTGGGCGCCTCGACCGCGGGCGACGATTTTGGCGGTGATGATGCGCAGGCGCCCGCCCAGGGCCGCCGCGGCCGTCGCCAGCGCGCGGTCGAAACCGCCGACTGACCGCAACCATCCTCTTACCCTTTCCGCGCCGCGCCTCCGGCGCGGAAGGCTCTGGCAGGATCCGCCGCGCTTCCCCCGCGCAGCGGGTCCTGTCTTCGTTTCGGCTGGAAAGGGCCGATCCAGTCCGGCTCAGAACGGAAAAAAGGCCTGGATCGCGAGGATCGCCACGGTTGCGGTCAGGAGGTTGAGCGGCAGGCCGACCCGGACGAAGTCCATATAGCGATAGCCCGCCATTTGGTAGACGATGACGTTGGTCTGGTAGCCGAAAGGGGTCGCGAAGGCGGCGCTCGCGGCCATCATGACTCCGACCAGAAAAGGCCGCGGGCTGACCCCAAGACTGTCGGCCAGCGCCACGGCGACAGGCGTCACGAGCACCGCCACGGTGGCGTTGGACAGAAGCTCGGTCAGCACCATCGTGGCGAGGTAGAGAACGATCAGCGCGACGAGCGGGCTCAGCCCGTGGACGCTGGAAATCAGGAACTCCGAGGCCTCGCCCGCCAGCCCGCTCGATTCCATGGCGATGCCGATCACCACCATGCCCGCGATGAGGATCAGGATTTCCGGACGCAGTCCGCCATAGGCCTCGTCGGCGCTGATCACGCGCAACAGGATCAGAAGGACCGCGCCGCTGAGCGCCGTCGCCGCGATCGGTGCGACCCCGAACGCCGCCAGCGCGATCGCGCCGGCAAAGATGGCAAAGGCCATCGCGGCCTTGAGCGGTTGGAAGGGGCGCTTTTGCGCGAACAGCCTCGCGTCGCCGACCTGGGCATTGCCGATATGGACGGGTTCGAGCGGTCCGGGCTCGCGGTCCCGCTCGTCGCTCTCATGCGCCCGCAGCAGCCGACCGCTGACGAAATAGAGATAGAGCCCGCCGACCAGGGCGATCGGCAGGCCCACGGGCGTGATCTCGAAAATGCCGAAGCGCGCCTGCCCGGCTATGCTCGCCATGTCGTCGACGAGAAGGTTCGTCGAGGTGCCCACCAGCGTGCAGCAGCCGGTGAGCACGGTGATGTAGGACAGCGGCATCAGATAGCGCTTGGGCGACTGTCCCAGGGTGCGTGCGATATCGCGGATCACCGGCGCGCCCAGCACCACGATCGGCGTCGAATTGAGAAAACAGGAGAGGCCGCCGATCATCGAGAGGAGCAGCCACACCCCCTTGGCGCCCAGGCGCCGGCAGAGACCGACGCCGAGTTCGATGGCCCGGCCGAGCAGGCCTGAGAGCTCCAGCGCATAGGCAATGACGAACAGCGAGGCGAGGGCGATGATGGCGGGACTGGCGAAAGCGCCTTGCACGTCGACCGGTCGCACGACCCCGGTCATGAGGAGGATCGCCGCGCCCGCAAGCGCCACGACGTCGGCGCGCAGCCGGTCCCAGATCATCACGCCGACCACGCCGACCAGCACGAGCAAGGTGAGAATTTGATCGATCGTCATCGCGTCCCTGCCTCGAACCCAGGTCCGCCCCTGTCAACGCCCGGTCAAAAGAAACAGGCCGGGCGGGGTGGAGCCGGCCTTGCAATTTGGTATCACCAGGACATGCGCGAGCCCAATCTCAGGACCAGCCGTCTTGCCATTGCCGGCGGTCTCGTGGCCGCGCTCGCGCTGGCGGGCGGGGGATTCCTGCTCGGGCGCAGCACGTCGCCGAGGCCGGACAGCGCGCCGCCGCCCGCGACCCAGCCCGCGCCGCCGTCGCCGGCGGCACAGCCTGAACCGCCGCATATCCTCGGCCGCGAGGACCTCGTCGCGCTCGTCGCCAAGGCGGCCGATGCCGCCGCATCGGGGCAGACGCTGCCGACCGGCCTGCAGGGCCAGCGGTTCGAGCTCGTCCTCCCTTTCGGCTGCGCCGGGCCTGCCACTGCCGACAGCGCCGCGCCCGTGCGCTGGCGCTATGATGCCGCGCAGCAGACCCTGCGCGTTCATGTCGCGCCCGCCCGCTGGTCGCTGGCCGACTGGGGGCTTGCTCCGGATAAGGGCGGGGACGGGACGAGCGGCGAAGGGGATACGGGCGTGGACGCCAGGGCGGGGGAAGCGGGCGGGCAGGCCCGGCTCGAGGGCTTCTGGATCGAGCGGCCCTGGTCTAACGCCGAGACCTGTCCGCCCGTTGCTCCCGGACCGCCTGCAAGCGAGGGGGCACCTCCGCTGCCGACGGAGCAGACGCTCGCCCTTGCCCAATGGCGCAGCGAGCCGGGACGCACCGATACAGCGCGGGCTGGGCGGGCCTATGACCTGGTCAAGCGGCTGGCGCCGGACGCAGCGCCCGGGCCGAAGGGGCTCCGTATCCGGCTCATCGGCCGGCTCGCCCGCCTTCCGGATGGCGGCAGCCTGCGCTGCACCCAGGCCGCCGGCCCGGACCAGCGCCCGGTCTGCCTCCTTGCCATCGCGCTCGACGAGGTGCGCATCGAGAACCCCGCCGATGGGGCGGTGCTCGGCACCTGGTCGGAGGCCATCGTCCAGCCCTGACGGCGCGCGGGCGCTGATGCGGTGCTCTCGCTCAAGCCGATAGCCCGGGCGGGCGAGGGCCGCCTGCTTCGCGCAAGATCGCCGGGCCGCCCGGACCGCTTGGTATCCCAGGGGAACCCGTCGGCGCGCCATTGGTCGCTCGCCCTGCGCCCGCGTCCGGCCGGTCTGCCGGCGCATGAGCCTCGCCCGCCGCGCCGGGTGCCAGGGCCATTGCCGCAAGGGGAGCCGATCCTGGGGGCGGCCTGACAATTGTCCGTTCACCGCCGGCCTGGGCTGCCAGCGTCCCTTCCGCGCCGTTGACGTGACACCTGCGGCGAGGGGATGGGCCCGGCAACCCCGTTCCAGGCGCCCGTGTTGCCGCTGCGCGGCGGCCCGCGCCAGCGCCTTCCAGGGGTTCCCCTCCCGCGCTGCGCGCGTCGGTGCAGGTCCCAGCCCCACGCCGCCAATCGGTGTCACCGGCGGGAAGGAACGCCGGCAACCCAAGGAGGCTCATCATGAACGAAGTCAATCTCACCGGCCGCGTCGCCAAGGATCCGCAGACCCCCTCGGGCAATGGCCCCGTCACCCTCATCGTCGCGACCGACCGGGTCAAGCTCAAGGACGGCAAGACCTATATCGACGAGTCGACCGGCTACACGGCCAAGACCACCGAGTTCCACAAGGTCACCTGCTTCAACGGCCAGGGCAAGGCTGCGGCCACGCGCAAGAAGGGCGACGTCGTCGCCATTTCGGGCTATCTGCACTATTCGAGCTGGGAAGACCGCGACGGCAACGCCCGCTACGGCGCCGAGGTCATCGCCGACCGGCTCCACTTCTTCTGACAGGCGAAGGGCGGCGCCCATGCGCCGCCCTTCGCTGGCCGCAGGTGCGCATCCCCCGCGCGCCTGCGGCACTCTTGCACAAAGGACCGCTCTTGGAACCCGACACGCCCCTCGCCGCCACACCCAGCCGCCGCATCGCGCTTCTCATCGATGCCGACAATGTGAGCCATGCCAAGATCGGCGCCATCCTCGCCGAGCTCAGCAAATATGGCACTGCCAATATCCGCCGCGCCTATGGCAACTGGGCGGCGACGACGCTCAAGGGCTGGACCGGAAAGCTCCACGATTTCGCGATTCGGCCCATCCAGCAGTTCAGCTATTCCACCGGCAAGAACGCCACCGATATCGCGCTCGTCATCGACGCGATGGAACTGCTCTATACCCAGGACCTGGACGCCTTCGCGATCGCGTCGAGCGATGCCGACTTCACGCCGCTGATCATGCAGCTCAAGGCCAATGGCCATGAGGTCTACGGGTTCGGCGAGCGCAAGACGCCGACGCCTTTCGTCAACGCCTGCACCACTTTCCTCTTCCTTGACGGCCTCGAGGACAGCACCCCGCCTGCCGAACCGGAGGCCGAGGCTCTGGCTGCTGCGCCGCACAAGGTGCGCGGTCGCCGCAAGGCGGCGCCTGCCACTGCGCCGGCCGCTGCCGCCGCGCCTGCCGCTCCGCCAGAAGCGACGACGACGCCGGTCGCCAAGTCGCTCGCGCAGGACAGCAAGCTCATCACCACCCTGCGCGGCGCGGTCGAGGCCGCGGCCCGCGACGATGGCTGGGCGCACATGGCGGCGGCCGGCAGCGCGGTAAAGCGCCAGGCGCCGATCGATCCGCGCAACTATGGGGTCAAGAATTTCCCCCGACTGTTCGAGGCGACCGGCCTGTTCGTCATCATGAAGGGCGACAACGGCCAGACCTATGTCGCGGACAAGCGCAACACCGACCGCGCCGCCAAGCCCGGCGGCTAGGTCGAAGACCGGGCCGGGCGCTCAGCGCGGCCCGGCCTGCGCCCGCAGATGGGCGATGATCCGCGTCCATTCCTCGCCATGGGCCACGCCCGGGTCCTCGATCGCGGCGAGGACGGTCTGGACCTGCGGCAGGAAGCTTTGCCACATTGGCGCGCCCTCGAAGCGGATGTCGCAAGCCAGGCCCTCCGCCTCGCACAGCGCCCGCGCGGCGCGCTCGCTGCCCTTGCCTTTGACCATGATCTTCGTGTCCCGCATTTGACGCCCGAGTCCCTGGCGTCCGGTCTCGAAAATAGCCCTAGCGCCTGGCCCGCGCCAGCGATCTCGTGGGCAGGGCGATCCTCGATAGTCCGAGCTGGGCTGGATATCCCGTCGCCGGCGCGGCGGGGCGCGATAAAAGGGAGGGGGGCGGCGCATCCCGGCCGCCGGCCGGGACCGGCGCTCTAGTCGCTGGCGCTCCCGGAGCCGCGCCTGCGCCGCGTCTCCGCCCTGCCGGGTGACGATCACCTTGCGGGGGCGCCAACCGGATCCCCCAGTTTTCTATTTATCTCTCTCTAGTCGTCCAAGTGTGGCGTGCGGGGATCGGCGCTCGTCAAGGATGAGCGGTCCCCCCAATTTTGACGGCGCCGCCGCGTGCCGCGCCGACCCCGACAAAATCGGTTCCCCCACTCCCCGCAAAGCGGCGGCGACCGGAGACCGGTCGCCGTCCCTGACCAGCTTGACCGCCGCACGCCCGGCGGAGGACCTCATCGAATGGATGAGACACTCACACGGAGGCACTCATGACCAACTTCACCAACTTCGCCGATCTCGCCAGCTTCATCGCCGCAAGCCGCGACAATGACGACGCCAGCCGCAATTATGGAGCCGCCTTCATCGAGCATAGCGAGATGGCCAAGCTCTCCATCGTCGAGGCGCCCGAAGCGCTCGACATGCCCGACCCGGAGCAGGTTCGCGCCGCGGTCGACATGATGATGCAGACGATGTTCGACGTCCTGCGCGACACCAGGATGGAAGCCTATGCCGCCGATCTCGCCTGGGGCTTTGCCAACAGCTTCCATGTCGTGGCCAAGCGCATCGAGGGCCGCGAGGATGACGCCGCCAAGGCGCTCGGGGAGCTCGCGCGCCACTACGACCCCTCGGAAATCTACGCGACGGAACTCGAGGACACGCAGCTGCTCTGCCAGACGCTGCAGGGATGCCGCGAAGCGATGGAATGCATGCGCGACCATGCCGCCGAAGTCTACCGGGTCGAGACCGGCAAGCCCTTCTCGCCCGTCAAGGGCAGCCGGGTATCCTCCGCGCTCAGCGCCTCGATGATCGACGCGCGCGATTATCTGGCAGGACGCGCCCGGACGCGCCGCGAACAGTTCGCGCCCGATGGTCCGGTGGTCATCTTCTCGGGCGGCCAGGTCTGGGAAGATCATGACCTGCTCTACAAGGGTCTCGACCGCATCAAGACGCGCATCCCCGAGATGATCCTCGCCACGACCGCGCAGGCCAAGGGCTGCGATGCCATTGCCCACGCCTGGGCCGCCGCTCGCGGCGTCAAGGTCATCCAGTTCCGCCTGGACCGCAGCCAGGGCAACCGCGCCGCCTTCGTCCGCAACGACCGGCTGGTGAACCTCAAGCCCGTCGAAGCGGTCATCTGCGAGGGCTCCGGCATCCAGATGAACCTCGCACAGAAGCTGCGCCAGGCCGGGGTTCCGCTCCACGTCGTCAATCTCGCCCACCAGCGGACGGCCAAGCGGGCATGAGCCCATCGGAGAGGCTCCGGCTCAGGCCGGGGCCTCTCCTCCGTCTTTTCGTCTGGCAGGGCGGCGCGCCGGGGCATCGAACCCCGTCGCGCCGCGCCAAAGGCGGCCCTGAAACCTCTATCGGCGGGCTCTGGAGACCGGCCCGCAAAGCCCAAAGAAAAGAGGGGTGGAAAGGCGCGAGCCAACAGACAAGGAGAGCTCCCATGTCGATCCCGTTTCGCAATGCTGCCGCCGCGTCCACGATCCAATATCGCCCGCTCGTGGCCCGCATCAGCGCGCGACACTATGCCCGCCTGCGCACCTATCTCGAAGCCGAAGCGCTCCGGCAGGGTCTCGACCTCCTGCGGCAGAAAGAGGGCGACGAGCAGGCGCTGGACTATGCGCTGAGCGCCCGGGTCGACACGCTGGCCCTGGCCGCCCTCGCCAGGCTCTTCGACTATGACGCTGATGTGATCGCGGTCCTCGACGAAGCGCAGTTCACGCGCGCACAGATCCGCACCCGCCGCCTGCCGATGAGCGGCGACATTGTGCTCGAAATCGGCGGGCAGGGCGCGGTCGACGGCGCCGGTATGAGCGCGCCGGAATCGGCAGTGCAGGGCGGGGCACGATGACACGCCGGGCACGTCCTTTGCAGCCCGAACGCGCGCCGCGCCTCGACCTTTTGATGTTGTTCGGCCACGCGCCAGTCGATGCCTTGTGGGAAGCGGAAAAGGCCGGCTGGCGCGCCTTCGTCATGGGTCATGGCGGGAGCAGCTACCGGCGGGGCAGCGCGAGAGATCAAGCCTGGCAGCGGGGCTTCGACGCGGCGGCGGCAAGTCGCGATCCCGCCCGCCTGATGCTTTAGGCAAATAGCTGCCAAAGCCGACGCAATTCGCCAACTATTCCTGCATCATTTGATGCTACAAACACGGTGCGACCCGAGGGACTCGCGGCTTTTGTTGCGAGCACCCCAAACTTGAGGCGATCCCTGCATCATCAGGGGTCGCCTTTTTCTTGGCGGGATGCCCGTGAACCCGCTCTGAACCGCCGCCCGTCGCTGCGGATTTCCGCTTCTACCGGCCATCCCCGCGCCGGTTCGCCCGGCTCGCTCGCGACCCCCAAGCGGACCCTTCGGTCCGCGGGCCGCTCGCCTCGGCCGGGGCGCCCCCACGAGAGGAAAATATCTCTCACAGACATCCCATGATGTCAGCCGTCCGGGACCGCCTCAAGGATCGACGGTCCCCCCAATTTTGACCTGGCCACCGCTCCGCTTCGCTCCACGGCAACCAGGACAAAATCGGCACCCCCGTCGCCCGCTTCGCGGCCGCCGGCGATGCCGGCGGTCCTTGACCCGATCCCGGACGGCCGACGGCCACTCCCCTGTCCTTCAAGACAAGAGGAGAAAGACGATGCAGACCCAGATGACCAGCGCCGCCGCCGACAACGCCGCCTTCTTCGCCGCCGTCGCCTGCGCACAGCGCCGCGCGCTCCACAGCTTCTTCGACCAGCATGTCATCCAGGAGAGCGAGGGCCGCTACATCAGCATCGACGAAGGCGACTATGATGCGCTGCCGATGAGGCTTATCGACCGGGTGGTGCACACAGTGCCGGGCGGTCTGTCGGACGAATATTGAAACCGAGGGGAGGGGCCGCAAGGCCTCTCCTTTTTTGCTGCTCGGGACAGACGGACGCGGGGGGCATCGAGCCCCCCGCGTCCGTGCCGCGCCGCGGCGCGGCGGGGTCGTTTCAGGCGGCGAGGCGCTTGGTGACTTCCTCGAAACCGAGCTTCTTCACCTGCGCGGCGAAGGCCTCGATGCGGTCGAGCGGGAGCTTGAGCAGCCCCGCCTTGTCGAGGGCCGCCAACGCCGCGTCGCGCTCACGTTCCGCGAGCCGCTTGCGGCGATCGGCCAGTCGCTCTTCGTCGGCGGCAATGGCCGCGCGTTCATCGTCCAGGGATTTCGCCATAGGAAGGCCTTTCGTTCAAGCTGATCGGGCTGTGAACGCGGCTCTCCTATAAGCGATGGAGAGGCCCGGCGGAAGACAGGAAAGGGATCGCTGGGCCCATCGGGCCAGGCCCGATGACGGCTCTATTCGCTAGGCCGCCGCCGACCCCTGCGGGGCCTGTCCCCGGCCAAGCGCACGGAGCCGATGCGAACGCCTCGTCTCCGCCCATCCGGGTGACGATCCTCGCCTGGGGCGGGGGCGTTTCGCCCCCGCTGCCAAAGCGACGGAGACCTCACGCAGGCGGGGCTGCGGGTTCCCCTTGCGTCAGAGCAAAAGAACGTTGCCTGCGCATTTGAGGCGGACGTCCGAAGGGCCAGTCGGGACCGACAACGTGTCACCGCTCGCACCACCGCGCCGCTTTATGCCGCACTGGCGCCTCAAAGCGCCGCACCTGCCGGCCTGACCCAAGGCAAGTTCCGCCGCAAAGGGCGGAGCGCCGCCCGCCGGAGGCCGGTTCCATCCCCTCATAGACGACGACCCGCACGTCCCAGGGCAACGGGGCAAACTCTCAGGATTTTAGCACACCCTACGCAGCAAGCTGCAGGAAATAAGCCCGCAATCCAACGGGTTACGGCAGAGGGGCCGGTGTTTACACTGTATGACGCGCGCGGCCGAAGTAATAATAAGCCCTAATTCAATATCTTAGCTGTCATCGCTGTTTACGGCGGCCCTACTGACTGCGCCTATTCTTGCGGAGCGTCGCGCTCTCCTCTATAAGCGGCATCGCGCTTCAAGCTCCACCAGCCTCTCTGCTAGGAGGCTGGCTTGTCCCACAGTTCGAAGATCGTCTCGCTGCGCATGGCGCGAGACCGGTTCGACCGTCTCGTCGCGGTCGCCGATGCGCGTCACTGTCGGCCGTCCGACGTCATCCGCCGCGCCATCGATGCCTATCTTGGCGGAGCTTCGGTCCTGACTGCCAGCCAGCTTCGTCTCGCGCGCATCGGCGAGTTCCAGCAGCTCGCCCTCGACATCATCATCCGCGAGCAATTTCCCGAATTCCGCGACCGCATCGTCGCGGAAACTGACAAGCGCCTGGAGCAGTATCATGGCGCGTAAAAACGACATTCGCACAGACGGCCGGGTCATCCCCTTGACCCATCACAGCGCGCGCGGACGGGTGCAGCGCAATTCGGGCAATTTTACCCGCGGCTCGCAGCTTCTCACCCACGAACTTCTGATGTGGTTCTCGGGTGCGAAACTGCCCATCCTGATGTGGTTCTTCCTGTTCGCGGCCGCCTGGTTCGTGATCATGTCGATCAAGCTCGACGAGCACGGCTTCCAGCTCATCTGCATGAAGATCTATGCGGCGCTCTGGAACTGGGTCGACCTCAACCCCAACAAGCGCGTCAACGTCACCCTGCCGAGCGGCGAGGTCATGCGTACGGTGATGCCCGCGGTGCCTTATATCGCCGAGGTCATCCAGGCCTGGAAGATCGCGATGAAAGGCCTTCTGGCGGCCTTCTTCGTATCCATCTTCATCTCCATCCCGGTCGCACTCTGGTTCGTCGATCTTTCGCGCCGGCGGGGCAAGACGATCCTTCAGGAACGCCACGAGCGCGGAGCCATGCTGGTCGCCCGCCATGTCCTGCTCAATGAGATCAGCCAACATAATTATGCGAAGTTCGAAGAGGAGGCGCAGGATCGCTTGCCCGGCCTCGCCCCGGCCAAGATTCTCGACATGCCGTTTCGTGCCCGCAAGGCGGCGGGTATCCATCACCCCTATACGCTTGCGGGCATCCCCTATCCGCATCGCACCGAGCAGTCGCATACCATGCTCATCGGTACGACCGGATCGGGCAAGACGACCGAACTCAGGAGCCTGGTTTCGCAGATGCGGGCCCGCGAGGACACGGCCGTCATCTTCGATCTCACCGGCGCCTATGTCGAAGCCTTCTACGATCCCGCGCGCGATATGATCCTCAACCCAATGGACGCGCGCTGCCCGGCCTGGTCGATCTTCAACGACTGCACCACGCATAGCGAATTCACTGCCGCAGCGGCGGCGCTCATTCCCTCGGACGGCGGCTCTGCCGAACCCTTCTGGGCGCTCGCGGCGCGCACCCTCTTCATCGAGATGTGCATCCGGCTCCAGGAGCGCGGCGCGACGACCAATCTCGCGCTCTCCGAGAACCTGATGACGGCCGACCTGAAGCGGGTTCACCGTTTCCTTGCCAACACGATCGCGGACCCGCTCACCGCGCCGGAAGCCGCACGCATGGCGGAATCGATCCGCGCGGTCTTCAATACCAATGCGCAGGTGCTGCGCTTCCTTCCCGACGAGGGGCCACGCTTCTCGATCCGCGACTGGATCACGACCGAGAAGAAGCCCGGCGCGATCCTGTTCATCACCTCGAACTATGTCGATCTGGCGATGAACCGGGCGCTGCTGACGCTGTGGATGGACATCGCCATCAACCGCCTCATGACCATGCCGCGCACCCGCGATCTGCGCACCTGGTTCATGTTCGACGAACTCGGCGCACTCCATCGTCTGCCCGCGATCGAGAATGGTCTCCAGACCGCCCGCGCGTTCGGCGGCGCGATGATCCTGGGGATCCACAGCTTCGAAAAACTGATCGAGGTCTATGGCGAGCAGGGTGCCCGCAATCTCGCCTCGCTCGCGCGCTCGAAGCTGATGCTCGCAACCGCCGATCTCGACACCGCCGAGCAATGCGCGCGCTACATCGGCAACCGCGAAGTACGGCAGATGGATGAAGCCTATAGCTACGGCTACAACAACACGCGCGACGCCTCGACACTGACGCCGCGCAAGCAGGTCGAGCCGCTCGTCATCGCGGACGACATCACCAACCTTCCCTCGATGCATGGTTTCGTGAAATTTCCCGACGGCTTCCCCGCCGCGCGCATCCAGCTCCAGTGGAAAGACTATCCCCAGGTCGCCCAGGGCTTCATCGCCCGTCCCAATCTCCAGCCGGTGCGATCAAGGCGCGGAGAGGAGGCGTTCGAGGGGAGCGATGGGGGCGAGGCGGGCGGGCGCGACGGCGCCGCGCAGGTGATCGGCGAGGTTGCCGTTCCCGTCAATCTGGCCAAGGAACTCGCTGCCAATATCCTGTCGGCCGAAGTCGAGGATGAGCATGATGAAGCGGCCCGCCGGGCGCAGCGTGCGGCCGAGAGCGACGAGCGGCCAGCAACCCCCACGCACGCCATCGACAAGGCACAGGCGGCGCGCGCTTCGACCGAGGATCCTCATAGCGTGCCGCGCGATCGCGACGGGCGGGGTCAACCTGCGCCAGCGCCCCAGGTCGAGGATCAGACGCTGATCGAGCTAAGGCAGGCGTTCGGGCGCGAGGACGACGGCATGGACATGGGGATCTGACATGCTGTCGGTCGCCTCGGTCCGCTCCGCTTCGGGTGCCGCGAACTATTTCGCGAAGGATGACTATTACACCGTCGAAGGATCCTCCGAGATCAGCGCCTGGGGCGGGGAGGGCGCGGGGGCGCTCGGGCTGTCGGGAGAAGTGGGCAAGGAAGCGTTCGAGGGCATGCTCAACGGCATCCTGCCTTCGGGAGAAGGGGTGGCTCAAGTAGAGAACCGGCGGGCCGGCCTCGACCTCACCTTCTCCATGCCCAAGTCAGCCTCGATCCTGGCCTATGTGGCGGGCGACAAGCGCATTCTCGCCGCCAACATGGCGGCGGTCCAGAAGACGATGGCCTGGGTCGAGAAAAACCTCGCGGAAGGTCGCAAGGATATTGGCGGGCGGACCGTCCCTGTCGCGACCGGCAACCTCGTCCATGCCCTCTTCCAGCACGACACGAGCCGCGCCCTCGATCCCCAGGGGCATATCCATGCAGTGATCGCCAACCTGACCCGTCTGCCCGACGGCAAATGGCAAGCGCTCCACGCGGACAAGATCTGGAGCCACAACACCGTCATCGGCTCGATCTACCACGCCTATCTGCGCGAAGGCATCGAGCAGCTCGGTTTCAGGATCGAGGCGCTCGGCAAGCACGGCACCTTCGAGATCGCCGGCGTACCGCGCAAGGTGATTGATGCCTACAGCCAGCGCCGCGAAGCGATCCTCGAAAAGGCGGCGGCGCTTGGCATCGTCTCACACAAGGGCCGCGACCAGATCACCACCAATACCCGCGATCCCAAGCTCAATGTCGACGATCGCGACGCCCTCAAGCAGCAATGGATCGACAAGGCCGCGACGCTCGGATTCGACGGAAAAGCCCTCGTCGAGGGCGCCCTGGCGCGGTCCGATCGCCATGGGGCGCTCGGACCCCTCGAGCGCGGCTACAAGGCGGTGACCGAGGCGATCGCCGCCGGGCGCGAAAAGCTCGGCGACCTTGTCCGGCCCGCGGATCCTTTGGTCGATCGCGGCCTTGCCCGCGTCACCCAGTCGCCCGCCATCGCGCGGGCCCAGCTCGCGGTCGCCTCGGCAGTCCGTATTCATAGCGAACGCGAGGCGGCCTTTCCCATCCATCGTCTTGCCAAGACCGCGCTCGACCTTGGCCTCAAGGACGTGACGATCGATCGGATCGAACAGCGGATCCAGCAACTCGTCGCGCGCGGCACGCTGCTCAGGGGACAGGAGCGCGCAGCCGACTTCGTCACCACCCGGCAGGCGCTTGCGACGGAAACCCAGATCCTGGCCCAGGTAGAGGCGGGCCGCGGACAGGCGAACCCAATCATCGACGCGTCAGAGGCGCCGAGCCGCCTGCAGGCCGCCGCGACGCAGCCCCTCAATACGGGCCAGCTCGCCGCCGCCACCTTGATCCTCGGCTCGGCCGACCGCACGGTCTCTATCCAGGGCATCGCCGGCGCCGGCAAATCGACGATGCTTCAGGCCGTCGCCCGCGTGGCGGAGGCGGAAGGACGCGCGATCACCGGCCTTGCCTTCCAGAACAAGATGGTCGCGGACCTCGCCGAAGGCGCAGGCGTCCCTGTGCAAACCATCGCCTCCTTCGTGCTTGCCCATGAACGGTATGTCGCCGAACCGCATGAGCCGGGCTACGATGCGGCGCGGGCGGCACATGCCGGATCGATGCTTGTCGTCGACGAGACCTCGATGGTGTCGTCGAACGATATGCTCAAGCTCCACGCCATCGTCGAGACACTTGGCGTCGACAAGCTCGTGCTGGTCGGTGACCGGCAGCAGCTCTCCTCGATCGATGCGGGCAAATCCTTTGCCATGATCCAGGCGGCGGGCGGCACGCTGGCGCGCATGGACGAGAATATCCGCCAGCGGACCGACGTCCTGCGCACCGTCGCCGCGCTTGCCAATATCGGCAAGGCAAGCGAGGCGATGCGGGTGCTGGGCGACAAGGTCATCGAAGCCTCCCAGCCCGCAGAACATGCCGCCGATCTCTGGCTGGCGCTCGATCCCGCGGAGCGCCAGGCGACCGCGGTCTTTGCCTCGGGGCGCGAGGCACGTGCGACGATCAACGAGAGGATCCAGGCGGGTCTTGCCGCCGAAGGATCGCTGGAAGGGGAGGGCATCCACCTCACGGTCTATGAGCGGGTCAACACGACGCGCGAGGAACTGCGCTACGCGGCCACCTACCGCGCCGGCATGACGCTCGAGGTCGGTCGGGGCGGCGGCCAGGACGTAGGGCTCCGCGCCGGGCGCTACGATGTCCTGGCTGTCCACGCCAATGGCAAGGTCGAGCTGGACGAAGGCCGCCGCCGAATACGTTTCGATCCGCAGAAATTGTCGCCGACCGAGATACGCGATCGCCTCCAGCTCAGCGAGAAGAAGGATCTCCACTTGCGGGCCGGTGACCGCATACGCTGGACGGCCAACGACAAGCCGCGCGGCCTGACCAACGCCTCGCTCGCTCGGGTTGTCGCCGTCGATCGCGACAGCGTGACAGTCGAGACGGCGGGGAGGGACCGGGTCGTGCTCGCGTCTGGCGATCCCATGCTGAGCCGGGTGGACCTGGCCTATGCGCTCAACATGCACATGGCGCAGGGGATCACCACCGACAAGGCCTGTCAACGCCGGTATAAAATGGGGCCAGGCACCGGTTTAAAAAGGGGCCAGTTGGTTCAGTCAAACAGCCTCGGATTGAGGCTGGGCACTATCGGCAGCGGGGAAGCGGCTGTAGCGGAGCGGAAGCCGATTTCCCGCTGCCGATAGCC
>NZ_JBFRCW010000007.1:0-453209 GCF_052113265.1 Novosphingobium sp. YAF33 | reverse complement strand
GCTGAGCATCCGGCCCGACAGCTCGATCAGCTAATGCCCTGGAATTGGCAACCAGAACAGCACCCGATCGTCACCTGATCCGAGCTACGTCGCGGCTTTCACCGGATGGCTACGTCGAACGGGAAAATACGCTTGATGCTGCCGATCGATTGATACTCAAAATGAAGCAGCAGGGCAGTTTCCCGCTCGGCAGGCGAGGCGTCCTTCTCATCAACCTCATAGGCGGGCGGCTTACGAAAAAATAGTTCAGCTTCTCGCCTCCAAATACATCGCATTCGGTCGCGACAATGCTGTCATTCAGCTCTATATTTTCGCCAGATGATGGGCGCTGACGGATTGAAGCCAGAGGTTAAGTACTGCCGGGTTCGATCGTGTTTTGTTTCAAGGGATCGGCATTTCCACTCCCCATATGGCAAGTCTGCTGCAAAACAAAGTCGGACGCTCTTCACCAATGGAGTAGAAGGCGCTCTGAAGTCAGGCCGATGTTGGCGTTGTGCATGATTCAGGATGCCTCTGACCCGGTGACTAAATGCGCATCGATGACTTTCTTTCTCGGCGTTCCCTCGCGTGACAGTTTTTTCTAGGTGCGGATCCTGAGTTTCCGCACCAGGCTTCATTGCAGCTCTGACACGGAGCATGGATTCATTGGTCAGCCCTGCGCAGAAGGCGCGGGCGGATGCTGAAGCCGGTCCGCAATTGCTTCGGGCTGCTGAGCGGGGGAAGAGTAGCGTCTCTCGGCGGGATTTATATCGAGTTGCTGGTGGAGCAGCGCCACATAATCCCGCTGCTGTGCGAATTCGGGATCGGCGTCGATCTGCTGGCCAAGGATCGCAGCCGCGCCGCCGGCGGTCATGATCGGCAGGATGGCGGCATCGGGCGCCTTGGCCTTGAATAACTCGAACTCTTCCATAATGCCTTGCATGCCGCCCACGAACACCGCAGYGGCGAAGCTGGTGTCATCGAGCATCTGTTCGCGCATGATTGCCAAGCTTGCGGCCATGTCCTTCGGGACTTCCGGTGTCACCACGACATTGTCGAACAAAGCGGTTTCCCTGGGGAACTCGTCCTCGAAAAACTCGCGCGCCGTCAGGGCAGGGGCGGTGTTCCAGGTGAGTTCCGCCACGTAGGACGGCCGGATCGGGTTCGAACGGTCTATGATCACGACCTTCAGCGGCACCGGCTTCTTGCCGCGGGCGATCCAGAGCTGCCAGTCGAGATCCTCGCCGCGATAGGCGAACTGGTCGGTTTCCTGCCCGTTGATCCGCGCGAAGCCCACGCGAACGGCCGAAGTGATGCCATCGGTCACGGGATTTTCGGACCAGTAGAACAGATCGGCAAGCGGCAGGTCGATCCCGTAGTCGAGATAGATCTTGTCCACCGTCTGGCGGATCGTCGCCGGGGCCGGCACTTTGGCATAGTAGTTCTGCCGCGGCACGTTCACGGTGAGTGATTTGCCGTCATAGTAATATTCGCGGATCGCGCGGTCCGACTTCAATTGCACGAAGAAGGCGGTGGGCCGCATGACCTTGTAGGTTGCCTCATAGCCGAGATGCACGGCGATATCGGTGTCCTGCAACGTCGATTCCATCGTCGCCTTGGACTGGATCTCGAAGCTCTGCAGCGTCTTGAGATAGTTGCCCATGCCCTTGAGCGCCTGGATGGCCACCGGGTCGAGCGTCTGCGTCGCCGTGCGGGGCCCAGTGGCTGCGGTGGTGGCTGCGGTGGTCGCCGCGTCGGCTGCGGACGGGGTCTGGTCCGCAGCGGCCTGGGCGAGAGCGGGCGTCGCGGCACCCGCGAGCAGCAGCGCCAGCGTGAAGGCTCCGGCGGCAGGCCGGAAGCGCGAAACGGGCATCGGTCACTCCTTTGATGGCTGAACCGTTACAGGGTCACAGTTTCCCTGCCGGCGTCACATCCGGGGAATCCCTCTGATCGCGCTGGAATTGCCTCGGGAGATGCCAGGGCAGTCGGCGCGGCGAACCTCGGGGGCTGTCCATGGGGATGCCCGACAGCCTGCATCAGGGAGATTCCCGATAGCTGAAAGCCATTGCCAGCCGAATAGTTCAGGCCTCGATACAAGGAGAAGGCCATGAACTCGCGAGCGTTGACCCTGGCATGTTGCGCACTGCTGACGGCATCTTGCGCGACCACGCCGAAAGTAACCTTCGACGCCGATCCTACGGCTAATTTTGCCGGTTTCCGGACGTATAGCTGGGCTTACACTGCCGCACCGCAAGGCGTGAACCCGCTGCTTACCCAGCGCGTCAAGACCGCGGTCGAAAGCGAGATGTCCAAGCGCGGCTATACCCAGGCCGGCACCGGCGATTTCGCCATCGGGTTTACCCTTGGTTCGCGAGACCGCGTGGAAGTGTCCTCGCTTGGCTCCTACGGGCCCTATTTCCGTCCCTGGGGCGGCTGGGCCGGGTACAACCAGGTCGATGTGCGCAACGTGACGGACGGGACGCTGACCATCGACGTCTACGACAGCGCGAGCAAGTCGCCGGTGTGGCATGGCACTGCGACGCAGCAGGTGACCAGCAGCAGCGTTACTCAGGAAAAGGTCAATGCGGTGGTGACGGCGGTTCTCGCCAACTTCCCGCCGCCGGCAGGAGCGGCGAAATGACCGGCGAACCGTTCGAGAACGAGCGGGGCATCGCCACCCCCAGGCCCGAGCGGATCGACCTGCCTGCCGTTCCCCCTCTGCCCGACGTTGCCGGAATAACCCCCGACGAGGCTTCGACCACTTTCTCCCGGTTTCGCAGCAATCTCTCGCGCTTTCGTACGAACCTTTCGGAGCACCGCACGGACCTGTCCGAATTCCGGACCGATCTTTCGCAGCATCGCACGGGTCTTTCCGAAAACCGCACGGAAATGTCGATGCGGCGTACCGGCATGTCCTTCCACCGGACGCGGATGAGCGCTGATCGGACGCTGATGTCCGAGATACGCACTGCGCTGTCGCTCATCGGCTTCGGTTTCACGATCTATCAGGCCTTCGCAAAGCTGCACGAAGCGGGTGTCATCGGCCAAAGCCAGACACCCCGGAACTTCGGCGTGGCGCTTATCGTGCTGGGCATATTGCTGCTGTTCGGCGGCATCGCGCGGCACGTCCAGTTTGCCCTGGAGCTTCGCGCCAGCCGAAAGGCCATGACGGGTGACGGGCTGATCCACGGCGAGACGGTGTTTCCGGTTTCGCTTACCCTGATCGTTGCAGTGCTGCTGGCTATTCTCGGCATAGCGGCGGTGCTGGGGATCGTCTTCAACATCTCGGGGATGAACTGAACCGTGGCATCGAATGCAGCAAAGACCCGCCCCGGATCCGATCGCGACATGGTCTGGATCGAAGGCGGGCAGTTCACCATGGGCTCCAACCACCATTATCCCGAGGAACGGCCCGAACGGCCGGCCGCGGTCGAAGGCTTCTGGATCGACCGCAACCCGGTGACCAACCGGGAATTCGCGCGGTTCGTGGCGGAAACCGGCTATCGCACTTTTGCAGAGCAGGCGCCGGACCCGGCCGACTATCCCGGCGCCCTGCCGGAGATGCTGGTGCCGTCCTCGCTCGTGTTCCAGCCGCCCGCCCGCCCGGTCGATCCGCGCGGGCCGGTCAGCCAGTGGTGGTCTTTCCAGTCCGGCGCGGACTGGCGCCATCCCACCGGACCGGATAGCTCCCTGGACGAGATCGCCGAACATCCGGTGGTCCATGTCGCGCTGGTCGATGTCGAGGCCTATCTCGACTGGGCGGGACTCTCGCTGCCGAACGAGGCGGAATGGGAGTTCGCGGCGCGCGGTGGCAGCGAAGGCACCGAATTCGCCTGGGGTTCCGAACTCGTGCCGGGCGGCGTCCATCAGGCCAACACCTGGCAGGGCGCCTTCCCTTATGCGAACTTGCGGGAGGACGGGTGGCTGCGGACCTCGCCCGTCGGCACTTATCCGGCCAACGGCTATGGGCTCAACGACATGATCGGCAACGTCTGGGAATGGACCGCCGACTGGTGGCGCGATTCTCCCGGTGCGGCGCCGGTCAGGAGCTGCTGCTCCACGGCGCGGGCCAAGGCGATGCAGGACAGTGTCGACCCGAACGATCCCACGCGCATCCCCCGGCGCGTGCTCAAGGGCGGCTCGCACCTTTGCGCGCCGAACTACTGCCAGCGCTATCGACCGGCGGCGCGCCATGCCCAGCCGGTCGATACCTCGACGTCCCATGTCGGTTTCCGGGCCATCGCCAGGATCTGACGCGAACGACTGAGCCTGCAGGGCCCGGGGATCAGACCTGATCTCCGGGCTTTTCCTGTCGCCGCAGGAGCATCTGGTAAGGGATCAGCACCAGGAACCCGACTATCAGGAACAGCAGGACTGCAGCCGAAAGCGCCGCATTGGCGTGATTGGCACCGGCCAGAGCCAAGGCGATGCCAGGGTGTCGCATGGCGGCGGAGATGGCAAGCGAGCCTCGGTCCGCCAGGTTGTCGCCACCAAGAAAATGGCCGCCCGCGATGGCCACGACGACGACGAGTATCATGGCCAGAACCGTGCCATTGCCGATCAGCGCCATCATCGCCGGCCAGACTTTGATCAAGATCGGCAGTGCGGCCAGCACGAGCAGCAGGTAGGCGGCAATGGTCACGGCTTTCGTCAGGCGCGGAGCGGGCGCCCTGAGCAGGACCCGGCCGACTACAAGCCCGACCACAAGCGGGATGGCCACGCCGATGAGGATATTGCGCGCGACCACGCTGACCGGGAACTGGGCGTGAACGCCGTAGAAGCGGGCTGCCAGGGCGCCAAGGATCGGCACGAAGATCACGGCGAAGACGGCGCCGGTCGCCATGAGGCCGTAGACATAGGGCGTGTGACCGCCCGCCTTCAAAGCCTTGCCCGGCATCAGTGGGGGCACGGGCGAAATGGCCATGAGCAGGATGCCTGCTTTTGCCGCCTGGGAAAGCGGGAACAGCGCGACGATGGCCATGGCCGCGAGGATCGGGATCACCATGATCGCCACGAAAGCGGGCAGCAACAGCCGCGGGCGCTTCAGGACATAGGCGAAGTCACCGCGCGACGATGCCAGTCCGGCCGCAACCACCAGCAGGCCGAGGCTCAAGGTCAGCAGTAACGGTATCAGTTGTTTCACGATCTCCATCGGTCTTCACCTTCCGTTGTGCTTTGCGATCATTGCCTTGGCAGGAGCAAAAGTTGATCGGGGAAAGTCCCTAGCCGCCTCGTGAAATGCCGCTATCCGCCTCTTCCGTGAGGCGGCGTCGCTCAGAACGCCTCGCCGATTCCGAAGTAGATGGCCTGTGAATCCCGACCCATCGCGATGTCGAGCCGCAAGTTCGTGCCGGTCTCTGGCGAGGCCTTGAAACGCAGGCCCATGCCCACGGCGGGCAGGAACTTGCCACGGTCGAGATCTCCGAGGCTGTCTCCGATCCCGCCGATCCCGCCGAACAGGACGCCGCCGAACCTGTCGCTCATCTGCTGGCGCCATTCGACTTGCGCGGTCCACATCGCGCGGTCGCGGTAGCGGCCCATTTCGTATCCCCGAAGGTCTCCGTTCTGGCCGTACATGCACAAGTCGTAGAACGGGGCCCCCTTGGATACCGCGCAAAGACTGCCGTGGATCGCGAGCGTGCCGGTGGAGGTCGCCGGGAAGTACCCACTGGCCGCGAACTGCCAGGTGTCATAGGAAAAATCGCTGCCCAGCGCGTCCATGTTGAAGACGCCGACGAGCGTGACATTCGCGCCCTTGCGCGGCGCGAACTGGTTGTCCCGGCTGTCGTAAGTCACGGCCGGGCCGATGCCCGAAGTCTGGCTGTCGAGCAGGTTGCCCGGTAGATTGAGATCGGGAAAGAGCGGGTTTTCTCGCTTTATCCGCGAGTTTACCTTGAGAAAGCGATAGCGCGCGCCGACGTAGAAGTGCTCTGCGATCTCGTACTGCCCCTGCGACAGGATCATGGTGCCCCGGTCCTCCAGGTCCACCGAGATGTCGCGGTCGCCCGCATTGGCGCCGATGCCGTAGAACTGCATGTTGATGTCGGCATAGCCGCCGAAGAGCAGCACTTTGAAACGGTCGTCGTCCAGCGACATGCTGTGCACCGCGCCGGCGCCCCAGCTCTTGTTGGTGGTATAAAAGGCGCCGCCGCCGGTGACCCAGGGCTGGCTGGAGCCGTTGGGGTTGTAGAACAGCACCCCCGCCACGGTGAGCCCGGCCCCGACCGTCGGGTTCGACATCGGAATGGGAACGACCAGCAGGTCGGGCTTCATCTTCTTGGCGGCGGGAGGTGCCGGCGGCGCGGCTGCCGATGTGGCGGCGTCGCCGGTTGCAGGCCGGTCGTTCTGGGGGGCGGACAGCGAAGTCGTCGCGATGACGGTGTCGTTCGCCATCTGCTGCACCGGCAGGTTCTGTGCCATGACGGGAAACGGAAGCCCGGCCAGCAGCAGCGTCGCCAGCATCGGGGCAGACCGGAGCGGGACCGCGGACAGGGGCCGAGGGGGCGTGGCATCCGGCCGCTGCTGCTGCATGGTCGGCTCTCCTTCTGGATGGGCACTTGTCTTGCGGCGCAGCGGCGACCGACAAGACGCGGCCGATCGGTGTCCGGTCAGTTCGTCGCGGCGGCCGGCGGGAAGATCTTGAGCGGCAAGGTCAGGCTCAACATGCCCGCGGTCCCCTCCTGACGGCGGCGGGCGTCGAATTCCTGGAATACGCGCACCCGGAAGGTGGCCGGGCTGCGGCCGAGGATCAGGTTATAGGCCGCCGTGCCGCCCAGCGCCGCAACCCGGCCCTTGTTGGGGCCGAGCACCGCACCTTCGCCGGTATCGCCGCTGATCTGGTCGTAATAATAGCCGACGATCCCGGCGGAGAATTTCTCGGAGAAGCTCTTCTCCACCGCGGCTTCGACATGAAGCTCGTTGCCGGTGTTGTAGTCGGTGACCTTGTTGTTGCCATTGAAAGTGACACCGGCCTTGGCGCTGACGTCCCAGCCGGAATCGGTGTCGTGCCAGCTCGCCGCCAGCGAGGCGTCGCCGGCCCAGCGGTGAAACGCGATGTTCGCCAGCTCGCCTTCGCGGTAGTGGCCCACCGGGATATTCACGAAGCCGCCGACCTGCAGGTAGAACTTGTCCCACTTCCAGCCGAGCGACATGTTGGCGAGGGGGTCGCCGATCGCCAGGGTATTGTCGGTGCGGGAGCGGGTGATGGACTGTCCGCCGGGCCCGGCGACGATCACCGAGGCATCGACGAAGGGCGCGGCCAGCGGCAGCGAGCCGCCAAGGGCCAGGGTGCCGCCCAGGAACTTGGTGGAGGGCACCCAGACCAGGGTGGTGAACTGTGCCGCCACGAAGGAGTCGAGGCCCAGCGCGACATTGCCGCCCACGACAAGGCTCTTGTCGGCCGCGATGTCGCCGCCGTAGAAATACATTGTGTCGTCCACGAAGATGCCTTCGACGGGCGGCTGAACGGCGGCGGCGGGGCCGCCGGATCCCAGCAGGTAGATGCTGGTGCCGCCTTCCGAGGCCTGGGCCGTGCCTGCGGCCTGGCTGCATCCCAGCGCCAGGAGACTCCACAAGACGTGCCGGAAATTGACATGGGGCATGTACCGCTCCTGATCCTCTGACAGGTCGAGGAGAGTGCGGCAGGCGGGCCGGGAGCTGAATCGGGGATTACCCCCGGATTGCCCGACGCATGTCCGGGTGAACGGGGCGGGAGTGGTCGGGCGGGAGTGGGCAGGGCGGGAGCGGGCCGTCGCCTGGGAGCGGAGTAGTCCCGCGCAAAGCCGGTAATGGTCCCGATGTGCGCGCCGCCGCGCTGCGGATAATGTCTTGCGAAAATGCCGGGACCCGAGACCGGGAACAGAGGAGACTCAAGATGCGCGCGCGCTTGTCCAGATATGCCGTCCTGCCCCTTCTGCTTGCTTGCGCCGTGCCCGCCCTGGCGGCCAAGGCACCGGATACCTGGGACGGGCTGATGCATGTGAAATCAAGCAAGATCGAGACGGTCTACCTTCAGCCCGATGCGGACTTTCGCGGCTACACCAAAGTCATGATCGACCCGGCGGAAATAGCCTTCCGCAAGAACTGGCAGCGTGAGCATGGCTTTGCCGAGGACAGGGGGCGCCCCGTCTCCAACGAGCAGGCGCGGGATATCCTAGAGCAGGCGAAGACCGGCTTCCACAAGCTGTTCGTGGAAGCTTACCAGAAGGCGGGATACCAGGTGGTGGACCAGCCCGGCTCCGATGTGCTGCGGCTGTCCACGGCGGTCGTCAATCTCGACGTGGTCGCCCCGGACCCCATGACGGCGGGCCGGTCGTGGACCTTTTCCCGCGACGCCGGGGGCGGCACGCTGGTGATCGAGGCGCGAGATTCACGCACCGGTGCCTTGCTCGGCCGTGCGGTCGATTCCCGCAGCATGGAAGACAGCCGGGCCTACTTGCGCAACACCGTGACCAACACGGCGGACTTCGAAGACCTCTTCGCTCACTGGGCCAAGCTGAGCGCTGCGGGCCTCACCGAATTGAAGAGCCTCTCGCCCATCAATGCCGAGGGGATGTCCAAGAAATAGCGAGAATACTAGAAAATAAAAGTTCCAGGCTGAAATGTGATCGTAACGTTGTTTGCGCGAGTGATGGGCTGGATAGGCAATATCCACTCCCCTAGGATGCAAAACAACTTGGTATCGGGTGAAACCCGGATGGCCGAATCGGCCCGCGTTCACGACCATTGCGGTCCTATCGTGCAGAAGGATGCCTATCATGCCGAATGGAAAGCCGAACATCCTGGTCATCTGGGGTGACGACATCGGAATCAGCAATCTCAGTTGCTATACCGACGGCCTGATGGGCTATCGAACGCCGAACATCGACCGGCTTGCCAGGGAAGGCATGAAGTTCACCGACAGCTACGGCGAACAGAGCTGCACCGCGGGGCGCTCGTCCTTCATCACCGGGCAGAGCGTGCTGCGCACCGGGCTCTCCAAGGTGGGTATTCCCGCCGCGCCCTCCGGCATGAATGAAAAGATCGTGACCATCGCGGCGCTGCTCAAGGAGCAGGGCTATGCCACCGGGCAGTTCGGCAAGAACCACCTGGGCGACCTGAACCACATGCTGCCCACCAATCACGGTTTCGACGAGTTCTTCGGCAACCTCTATCACCTCAATGCCGAGGAAGAGCCCGAGATGGAGGACTATCCGAAGGACCCCAAGTTCAAGGAACGCTTCGGCCCCCGCGGCGTGATCCACAGCTGGGCGACCGACAAGGACGATCCCACGGAGATGGAACGCTGGGGCAAGGTGGGCAAGCAGAAGATCGAGGACACCGGTCCGCTCACCAAGAAGCGCATGGAGACCTGCGACGACGAATTCGTCGCCGCGGCGCTCGATTTCATCAAGCGGCAGGAGGCGGACGACAAGCCGTGGTTCGTGTGGCTCAACACCACGCACATGCACATGTTCACGCACCCCAAGCCGGAGAGCAAGGGCCAGGCCGGTCGCTGGCAATCCGACTATCACGACACCATGATCGACCATGACAAGAACGTCGGCCAGGTTCTCGATGCTCTCGACGCCATGGGCATCGCCGACGACACGTTCGTCATGTATTCGACCGACAACGGCCCGCACCGCAACTCCTGGCCGGATGGCGGCATGACCCCGTTCCGCAGCGAGAAGAACACCAATTGGGAAGGCGCGTTCCGCATTCCGATGATGGTGCGCTGGCCGGGCAGGATCGAGCCCGGCTCGATCTCCAACGGCATCGTCCAGCACCACGACTGGCTGCCCACTTTCCTGGAAATGGCGGGCGAACCCGACATCGTCGAGAAAGTGAAGAAGGGCCACCAGGCGATCGGCCGCACCTACAAGAACCACATCGACGGCAAGAGCCTGCTGGGCCACATCACCGGCAAGGAGAAGGACAGCCCGCGCAACTTCTTCTTCTACATCAGCGACGATGGCGACATCCTGGCGATGCGCTACGACAACTGGAAGCTGGTGTTCCTGGAGCAGCGCTGCCCGGGCACCATGCAGGTCTGGGCCGAACCCTTCACCCGGCTGAGACTGCCCAAGATGTTCAACCTGCGGACCGACCCTTACGAGTTCGCGGATATCACCTCGAACACCTATTACGACTGGTTCCTGCACAACGCCTACTTCATCTATGCGGCCCAGACCGGCGCGGCGATGTTCGCGGAGACGTTCAAGGAATTTCCGCCGATCCAGCGTCCCAACAGCTTCACCATCGACGACGCCATCGCCAAGATGGCCGATGCCGCTGCCGGTTCCAGTTGATGGGGAGCGCGCGCCGTCCGATCCTCCTTTCGGCACTGGGTGCCGCCGCGATATTCGTATCCGCGGCGGCCCAGTCGCCCCAGGGAACCACTGCCGGCCCGGCGCCCGTGGAGACGGGCGCTGCCGGCGCCGGACCGCCCAGCATCACCGCCAAGCTGCCGCCGGGCATGCCGAAAGGCTACCTCTCGCTCTCGCAGCTTCCGGATAGCCTAGCACTGCTGCCGCCGCCACCGGCAGAAGGATCGGCCGCGTTCGCGCGGGACGAGGAAACGGACAAGACCATGGCCCGGCCGAAAGACAGTCCGCGCTTCATCCAGGCGGCGAGCGATGCCGATCTCAAGCCGGCGCATGCCTTCCAGGCTTTTGCCTGCGCCGCCGGCGTGACACCGGATGCCAAGCGCACGCCGGTGCTCTACCGCGTGATGAGCAAGGCGATGATCGACATCGGACTCTCCACCTACAAGGCCAAGGACCACTATCGCCGCGTGCGGCCTTTCGTGGCCCACGGCGACACGACCTGCTCGCCGCAGGACGAAGCCGTGCTGCGCACCGACGGATCCTATCCCTCCGGCCATAGCGCGCTGGGCTGGGGCTGGGCGCTGATCCTGGCCGAACTCATGCCCGATCGCGCCGATGCCATTCTCCAGCGCGGCCGTGATTTCGGGGACAGCCGGCTGGTCTGCAACGTCCATTGGGCAAGCGATGTCGATGCCGGGCGACTGATGGCGGCGGCCACGCTGGCGCGGCTCCATGCCGAGCAGGCGTTTCGTGCCGACCTCGACGCAGCGCGCGCCGAACTGGCCAGGACCGGAACGAAGCGCGCGCCGTCCGTAGAGGCATGCAGCACGGAAGCCGCGGGGCTTCGGCTGCAATAACGCGCGTCAGAAGTTCGGCAGCGGTTGCTCGGCAAAGCCCCAGCCGCGCAAGTCGGCTGCGTGTTCGATCAGGGCTTCGGCATCGTCTATCGAGAAGGGATGGGCGTCCTTCATTCCGTCCAGCTCGTCCCAGGAGATCGGAACCGCCACCGGCGCTCCGGCGCGGGCTCGGGCGGAATAGGGCAGGACGGCGGTGCTGCCGCGCTGGTTGCGCAGCCAGTCGATGAAGATCTTGCCCTTGCGCTTGGCCTTGCTCATCGTCGCCACGAAGCGGTCCGGTTCGGCCGTGCTCAGGGCTTCGGCGAACCGGCGGGCGAAGTCCTTGTGGCTGTCCCAGTCATGGCCGGGCGTCAGCGGCACCACGACATGGACGCCTTTGCCGCCTGACAACATGGCGAAGCTGACCAGGCCGATATCCGCAAGCTGGCGGCGCAAATCCTGCGCGGCGCGGCGGCAGTCTCCGAAGTCCAGCCCTTCGTCGGGATCGAGGTCGAAGATCAGCCGGTCCGGCTTCTCGACGGCGTCCGCCCGCGATTCCCAGCCGTGGAATTCGATGGTCCCCATCTGCACGCAGGCGACCAGCCCTTCGGCGTCGTCGATATAGAGGTAGTCCTCGCTGCCGCCGTCCTTCTCGCGGATCGGGACGTGAGAGACGTGAGGGCCGAACGAGCCGCTGTCGTGCTTCTGGAAGAAGCATTTCCGGGCGCGACCCTGGGGGCAGCGGACGAGGCTGATCGGCCGGTTGGCGGCGAAAGGCAGCATGAGCGGGGCCACCGCGGCATAGTAGTCGGCAAGCTGGCCCTTGGTCTGGCCGGTCTCCGGGAAGATCACCCGGTCCCGGCTGGATATTTCGACGTCGATCGCGGCCTTGGGAGCGGACTTGGGCATTTCGGGGGTGACCTCCTTCGCCGGCTTGTCGCTGCGCAGGCCCAGGAAACTGGCGTGACGCACACGCCCTTCGGCGGTGAATTCGGCAAAGGCGATCTCGGCGACAAGCTTCGGCGTTACCCAGGTTGCGCCGCGCGCTTCGGTCCGGTCGGCTTCCACCGGTGCGGTCTTGCGGACGAGCGGTGCCAGCCGGGCCGCCAGATCGCCCAGGGTGTCGCCGTCGAATCCGGTGCCCACTTTGCCGCGATAGACCAGCTTCCCCTCTTCGTACTGCGCCAGCAGCAGCGAGGAAAACGGCCGTCCCTTCGCACTCGATCGGCTCCACCCGACTACCACGAATTCCTGCCTGCGGGTACATTTCACTTTGACCCAGTTGCGGGTGCGGCGGCCCGCATAGGCGGCGTCGATGCGCTTGGCGATCACGCCTTCCTGGCCCGCCTGGCACATCGCCGCGTAGAGCTTTTCACCCGCGCCGATCACATGGTCCGCCACGAATAGCGGGGATCGGGCATCGGCCAGCAGCGCTTCCAGCCGCTCCTTGCGCTCGATATTGGGGAGCGAGGCCAGGTTCCGCCCATCGAGTTCGAGCAAGTCGAAGGCGTGGAATTCCAGTTTGTCGCCGGGTTTCTGGCTGCCGTGTCCGCGCTTGAGCACGGCCTGCAGGTTGGAGAAGCTGGGATTGCCGTCCGGTCCCCGTGCAATGATCTCGCCGTCGATCAGGCTGGGCGGAAGGTCGAGCGCGGCGAGGGTGTCTACAAGCGGGGCGAACTTGTCGCTCCAGTCGAGGCCGCTGCGGGTATATATTCGCACGGTATCACCGGCGACGGCGGCGAGTGCGCGGTAGCCGTCGAACTTGATCTCGTGCATCCACAAGTTGCCGTCCGGCACGGCATCGACGAGCGTGGCCAGCTGGACCGCGCGAAACTTCGGCGGGGCGCCTTTGGCCCGGCTGCCGGGCCGCCGCTTCGCTGCGGGCCTGGCCGTCTTGGCAGTCTCCGAATTGTGCTGCGCGGCGTCGTCCATGGCATCGGCAAAGGCCTTGCCCTTCTTGCCCTTGAGCGACTGCGTGCCCGCCTTGTCCGCTGCGATCTCGGCCATGGTGCGGCCGGTGAGCACGCTTTTCAGCCCTTCCTCGACCAGTTGATCGCCGGAGACGGCATGGGCGTCGCTGACCTTGCGCAGCAGCCAGTTCTCCCGCTTCTCACCGGGTCGGCCCTTCATCCGCACCAGCAGCCACTCGCCCTTCATCCGCTCCCCGTCGAGCGTGAAGTGGAGGTGTCCTTCCTCCAGGTCCTTCGCGCTCTTGCCCGCGATCGGCGCCCAGGTGCCTTCGTCCCAGAGCATGACGGTGCCGCCGCCATATTCGCCTTGCGGAATGTTGCCTTCGAAGCGGGCGTAGGAGAGGGGGTGATCCTCGGTACGGACGGCCAGCCGCTTGTCCTCGGGATCGGCGCTCGGCCCCCTGGTCACGGCCCAGGACTTGAGCACGCCGTCCACTTCCAGCCGGAAATCCCAGTGCAGCCGCCGCGCGGCATGCTTCTGGACGATGAAGATATTTCCCGTTTCGCTGTTCTGCCGCTTACCGGCCGGCTCGGCGGTTCGGGCGAAGTCTCGCTTGCGGTTGTATTCGGCGAGAGGGTCGGACTTGGCCATCCTTACCGCTCCTTGCCGGGCGAAGGATGCCGCCGGTCCCAGCGCGCCTCCACAAAATGCAGCGCCGTCACCATGACCAGGCTGACCAACATGCCGATGGCCACCAGCGGCCACTGCCCGGCGCCGCAGGCGATGCCGATGATCGCGGTCAGCCACATATGCGCGGCTGTGGTCAGGTTGCGCAGGCGCCCGCGGGAAAACACGATCAGCCCGGCTCCGATGAAGCCCACGAAAGCGCCGGTCGCCTCGAAGATGCGCAGAGGGTCCATGCGCGGTCCGTCGAGCTGGAAGTAGAGGGCGATGATGGAAGTGGTCATCGTGGCCGCCGCCACGCAGACCAGCCCGTGCGTGCGCAGGCCGGCCGGATGGCCGTGCCACTCGCGGTCGAGGCCGAGCAACAGGCCGACCACGGCGGCAACGCCAAGCCGCAGCAGAACCTCGGAATCGATCGCATGGAGGGGGATCGCCGGGTTGAGTTCCATGGCTCAGGCGCGCTTGCGGCTTCGCGTGGTCGTGGTGCTCGTGGTCTTCGTGGTCTTGGCCGGGCTCTTCGTCGCCGCCGGCTTCTTGGCGGCAGGCTTCTTCGCCTCGGCCTTCTTGGCAGGCGCCTTAGCCGCGGAGCCCTTGTCCGCTGCGGACTTGCTCGCAGGCGCCGCTTTCCCCGTGCGGCTGCCGCTGTCGCCGACCGACTTCTTGAGCGCGGCCATCAGGTCGATGACATTGCTCTTGTTGCCGCCCGATGGCGCCTCGACGTCTTCCAGCACGCGCTTGTTGCTTTTCGACTTGGCCTTCTTGTCGATCAGCCGGTGAAGGGCATCGATATAGCGATCATGGAATTCGGCGGGGTGGAAGGGCGCGCTCTTCTTCTCGATCAGCGTGGTCGCCAGATCGAGCAAATCGGCGTCGGGCTTGTCCTCGCCGATCTCGCGGAAATAGCCCTGCGCCTTGTGGACTTCGTCGGCGTAGCGAAGGACTTCCATCACCAGCCCCCGCCCGCACGGCTTGATCGAGACGAGTTGCTCGCGCCCGCGCACCGCCAGTTGGCCAAGCCCTACCTTGCGGCTTTGGCGCAGCGCCTCGCGCAGGACGACGTAGGCTTCCTCGGCAAGATCGTCCGCGGGAACGACGAAGTAGGGCTTTTCATAATAGAGCACGTCGATGTCGCCCGCGTCCACGAACTGCACCAGTTCCAGCGTCTTGCGGCTCTCGATCTTGACGGCTTCGATCTCTTCCTCGTCGAGCAGCACGTAGTTGCCCTTGGAGATTTCATAGCCCTTGATGATCTCGTCGCGATCGACCGGGCCTACGCCGGGCGCGACTTTCTCGTAGCGGATGCGCTTGCCGCTCGGTTCGTGGATCTGGTGGAAGGAGATGGTGGCGCCGGACTTGGTGGCCGGATAGACCTCGATGGGAATCGACACCAGGGCGAGCCTGATCTGTCCTTGCCAGTATGCGCGTGCGGCCATGGCCCGTTCCTTCCTCGCCGATGAGAAAGGCGCGGGCCCTGGGTTGGTTCCCGCAAAGCGGTCCGGTGAAATGTCAGCCGACGACGATAGCGCTGATCCGGTGGAAGAAGGGGTGATGCGGCGTGGCGCCGTGGGCCACCTGGGTGAACATCCCGTCGCCCAGGTTGGGCAGCTTCGATTCGACCCCGCAGACTTCCTCGCCGCCGCGCACGTCGATATGCGCGTGGAGCTTGCCGTCGAACTCCAGGCCGATGTCGACCGCATGCGGGAACTCGGCGCTCAGCACTTCCAGCACCCGATTGAGCCGGTCGGTCAGCGAATCTTCCGAGGAGGCATTGGGAAGCGAGGAACCGTCGATCGAGTAAAGGGATGCATCCTTGCGCATGGGGGGCGCCTCCTAAGAATTTCCGGAAGGGATAGATCGGAAGGGTACTGGGCTGATCGACCTCCAGCTTACCTGTTTTCCCGTAACAGGAAACACCGCAGTTTCCCCGAGCGACGCGGTCCGTCCCGTTTCAGGCTGGCCCGCTGCCGCGGCCATGCGGGCTGTCCAGATCAAGTATCGGGCCGGACGGGACAATCCCGGTGGGATTGATCGTGCGGTGGCTCTCGTAATAATGGCCCTTGATGTGCTGGAAGTTTACCGTGCCGGCCACGCCCGGCGTCTGGTAGATGTCGCGCAGGAACCCCTGCAGGTTGGGATAATCGAATATCCGCCGCAGGTTGCACTTGAAGTGGCCGACGTAGACCGCATCGAAGCGCACCAATGTGGTGAACAGGCGGATATCGGCCTCGGTCAGTCTGTCGCCCACCAGATAGCGATTGCGCGACAGGCGATCCTCCAGCCAGTCCAGCGAATCGAACAGCGGCTGGACGGCTTCCTCGTAGGCGTCCTGGCGGGTCGCGAAGCCGGCCTTGTAGACGCCGTTGTTGACCGTGTCGTAGACCCGGGCGTTCACCGCATCGATCTCCGCGCGCAGGGCCTCGGGGTAGAAGTCTCCCGGCGCCGCGCCCAGCCCGTCGAAAGCCTGGTTGAACATGCGGATGATCTCGGAGGATTCGTTGTTGACGATCCGCCCGGTCTTCCGGTCCCAGAGCACCGGCACGGTCACGCGGCCGCTATAGGCCGGATCGGCGGCGGTGTAGACCTGGTGGAGGAAGCGGGCCTGGTGGATCGGGTCCGGGATGACCCCGGGTGCCGGATCGAAGGTCCAGCCCTTTTCCAGCATGAGCCAGTTGACCACCGAAACGGAGACCAGTTCCTCCAGCCCCTTGAGCGCGCGAACGATCAGCGTGCGGTGCGCCCAGGGGCAGGCGAGGCTGACATAGAGGTGATAGCGGCCGGGTTCGGCGGCGAATTCCCCGTCCGTCGTCACCCGGTCGCGAAAAGCGGCGTCCTTGCGGACGAAACGGCCGCCGGTGGATTCGGTGTCGTACCAGACGTCATGCCATTGACCGTCGACCAGCATTCCCATGGATGGCTTCCCTTCGTGCACGGATCGCGCCGGACTGCCGCCCGCCGCTTCATACCTTCAGGACGTCCGGACGCGGTGTTTGTGCCCGTGGGATGTCAGTTCTTTCGCGAGGCGCCGGTTTTCCAGCAAAGCCAGGCCACGTTGAGCCAGGCGCCCATCGTCAATTGCCCGGCCCAGGCGACCAGCGCATAGCCGAAGCCGAACACGGCAATGTCGATCGCGAGGACCAGTCCCACCAGAGACCAGCCGCCGGTCCGCGCCAGGCGGCTCTCGCGCTCGGTCAGGGCGCGGCCGGCAAAGTCGCGCTGGTGGCGCTTCATCGAAAGCGCGAGGGCGGTGAAGGCGCCGGCGGAGAGGAGGACGGCGAGAAGGTGGATCATGCGGCCATGGCCTCCGGGGTCTTGCGCCGAACGGCGCGGGGGCCTTCCGCCCGCTTGCGCGCGGCGCGGCGCGCGCCCTTGGCGAAGCCGGCGGCCAGCACCAGCATCACCAGGTCGAACGAAACGAACAGCCAGTCGCCCGCCAGGAGGCTGGCGGGCAGTCCGCGCGAGGTGGTCAGGGCGTTCACCACCGGCACGGCTGCGAACAGCGCGGCGGCGAGGCCGAGCGCCTCGGGCCAGGCCCGTGCCGAGGGGCGAACCACCGCCCAGACGAAAACCGCCAGCCAGGTGAGAAACAGGCTGTTGATCTCATGATCGGCGCGTTCGGCCATGCTCAGGGGCAGGAGGCGGTTGGCCAGGAAATAGGCCGCTATGCCGGCCGGGAAGCCCGCGACGGTGGCGATGTTGAGTTTCTCGACCAGGCGGAAGCCGAAGTGCGGATGGCTGGGATCGGGCAGCTTGGTGCGGCGCTTGACCGTCCAGAGCACCAGCCCGCTGCCCACCATGATCGTGCCGCCCAGGCCCGAGAGGAAATAGAGCCAGCGCAGGCCGTATTCGGCGTAGCGTCCCGCATGAAGGCCGATCATCACGCTTTCGGTGGCGAGCGCCGCGCCCTTTGCCATGCTGTGATCCGCGGGGCGGCCGGTGATGCCGTTGAAGGAGATTTCCTCGCCGCGCGAACCGATGGCGCCTTCCGATGCGCGGGCGATGTTGACCATGGCGGTGGAATCGCCGGGATTGGTGATCTTCACGTAGCCCACGCGCTTGCCGTCCCACGCGGCCGAAGCGGTGCGCATCAGCGGTGCCACGGCTACGAGAGGCGCAGGATTGCCGCTGCGTGCCACGTCCACGCTCTTGCCGAAGACGGCGTCCTGGAACGCCGTACGGTCGGCATAGTTCGCGGCAATGCCCCAGGGCATGTACATGATCGCCAGCGTGACCAGGCCGGTGAATGTGATCATCAGGTGGAAGGGCAGGGCGATCACGGCCGTGACGTTATGCGCGTCCAGCCAGGAACGCTGGCCCTTGTTGAAGCGCAGCATGAAGAAGTCGGCGAAGATCTTCTTGTGCGTGATGATCCCGGACAGGATCGCCACCAGCATGAACATCGCCGCCACGCCCACCAGGTAGCGGGCCCATAGTACCGGAATGTAGTGCAGGTCGAAATGGAAGCGATAGAGGAAGTAGCCGCCGCGCGTGTCGCGGGTGGAGACTTCGCGGCCGCTCTGGTCCAGCACGGCGCTGGTATCCGCGCGCTTGCCGCGCTTCTGGCCTTCGGCCGCCTGCCAGTAGACTTGCGTGGTGGCACTGCGGCTGTTGGGCAGGGAGATGTACCAGCTCGTCGCATCGGGCGCGGTGCGCTGGAGGAAGCGGACGGCGCCCTCGGCCGAAGTGACCGGATCGGCGCTACCGGTGATCTCGGGCTGCATCCAGCGCGTGATCTCGTCCTGGAAATAGGCCGAAGTGCCGGTGGCGAACATGGCGAACAGCAGCCAGCCCAGCAGCAGCCCCGTCCAGGTATGGAGAAGCGCCATCGACTGGCGCAGACCTTCCTTCACAGCCGGCCTCCCATGCCGAGCGAGAGCCAGAGAGCGGCCCCCAGCACGCCGCTGGAGACCGCCAGCCAGAGCCAGAGCCGCGAGACCGAGCGCAGGCCGAACGCGAAAAGGGCGATCGTGGCGAAGATGGCGAAGGAAAGCAGTGTGGCGGTGACGCTCGCCTCAGCGGGATTGACCGCCAGACCGTGCGCCAGCAGCCGCGCCAGGCAGGCCGTGGCCAGCGAGGTGACCAGGTAGTTCGCCGGAACCGCTGCGACGATGCGCGACGCGACGTTCCAGCGGCCGATGCGGCGGCCGGCGGGACCCGTCGTTCTGGCATTCGCGGCACTCTTGGCCATGCTCGTTCTTCCCTCGAGAGCAGGATATTGCAACTCAATCGCAAGAATGGCCGGTAATTTCGGCGGGCTCCGGAGTCAATGGTTCAGAATGGCGAGGCGGCTTTGGAAGCGCCATTGGGACGGGAGGATGCGGGGCGGGCAGGGCGGGTGTGCGGGGTTTCGCGCTGCCGGCGAGAGGGTTGGTGCGCGCGTTAAGAGCGCTTGCGCATGGGGATTTCCTCAAACCGTCATGGTGCCCGCCTAGGCAGCGCGCGCCGGACTTTGGACGGCCGGGCGCAGGGTGGAAAAAATCGTGTTATCGAATGCCATGGATCGTCCTGCGGCGCCGCCGCAGGACTGGAATGCAGTGAGGTCCACGCTTCTGCGCTACCTCCGTGCGCGAGGGGCGCGACCGGACGTGGCGGATGACGTGGCGCAGGAAACGCTTGCGCGCCTGATCGCTCTCAGCCAGACGCAGCAGATAGGCAGCCTTTTTGCGCTGGCCTTCAGGATCGCGGACAACCTGATGATCGACACGCGGCGCCGGGAAATGCGCCAGGAGACGCAGCACTCTGATGACGTTGACGACGAATGGGAAAGCGACGACCCCTCGCTCGACAGGATTCTCGATTCGCGCCGGGCGCTCGACGTGCTCTCGCTCTGCCTGCGACGGATGCCGCCGCTGCGCCGCGAAGTCCTCATCCGCAGGCGCCTGAATCATGAAAGTTGCCGTGCGATCGGCGAAGATCTCTCGATGAGTGCGAAGGCAGTGGAAAAGCATATCACCCGTGGCCTGCTCGATCTGCGCGCGGCGCTCGATCGCGCCGGTGTGGACTTCGCGGAGTTCGCCTGATGACGGCCCAGAGGCAGGAATTCGACGTGATCGACCGGGAGGCCGCTGAATGGGTCGACCGGATGAACCGTCCGCTGCACGACGCTGAAGTCGCCGCCGAGTTCGATCGCTGGATCATGGGCGATCCGCGCCATGTCGAAAGCTATGCGCGGCACCAGGCGCTCTGGCAGTCCGGCCGCTTGCGCAGTGCCCTGGAGGCCGCCGAAGCCGCGCCCGACGATTTCGGCACCTTCGAGGATGAGGCCGTRCCGAATTGGGCCGGGCAGGCGTGGAAGCAGTTCGCGGGCTTCGCGGCCGTGGCGCTGTGCCTGGTGGTCGTGCTCTCGATGGGCGCCCGCACGCTGGTGAGCGAATCGAGCTATGCCGCCGCCCGCGGTACCTCGCGCGAAGTCGTGCTGCCGGACGGATCGAAAGTGCGCATGAGCGGCGGGACCCGGATGGACGTGCGCATCACGCCCTGGTCGCGCGAAGTCGCGCTCCAGAACGGCGAGGCCTTCTTCGACGTGGCGCACGAGAAAGTCCGCACGTTCTCGGTCAACGCGGGCGATTCCCGCGTGACCGTGCTGGGGACGGCCTTCGACATCGACCTGGTGGACAGCCAGACGCGGGTGGTGCGCGTCTATCGCGGCCTGGTCAGCGTCGATGCCGGGGCGGGGCGGCAGTGGCGGCTTCCCGCAGGCAACGGGATCGAAGTCGGCGGCGGCCGGGTGCGCAGCCTGGGCGACGTGCGCGGCGATCATCCCGGCTGGATCGACGGCTGGTTCGACGCGGACGACACCTCGGTTCAGCAGCTCGTGCAGCGCATCAATCGCGGTTCGGACCTGCCGGTGGTGCTGGCCGATCCGGGATTGGGCCAGCTGCTCGTGACCGGGCGGTTCCAGACCTCCGATCCCGAGATGGTGCTGGAAGCGCTGGCGGCGATCCACGATCTGCAGTGGCGCAAGGAAAAGGCGCGCTACGTCCTTTCCCATTGAGTTCGTTTGCAGGACGCCGGCTTCGGGCGTTCTGCGGCGGCGCGGCCAGGCCCGCTCATGTCATCGTCTCGCCGTGTGGGCGGAAGGCTGAGCCGGGGGGGCTGGCTATCTTCCGCTGTCATCAAGTTTACTTGATAACGTAATGAAAATGTAAGAAAAAATAATTGTCGGGATTGGTTGTCTGCCTGCGTCTTCCCCCCGAATGCCTGATCCAACGGGGGATATGATGTTTCGTTCAAGTAAAGCCCTGGCCCATGCCTCGGCATTGGCCATAGCGCTGGCAACGGTCGGGGGCGGCCTTGCCGCGCCGGTCGCCGAGGCGGCCACCGCTCAGTACAGTTTTACCATTCCGGCGCAGGACCTGGGCCGCGCGCTTCAGGAATTCTCGCGGGTCACCGGCATGCAGGTGGCCGCGGCGCCGGATGCGGTGCGGGGGCGCCGCAGCACGGCCCTGTCGGGCAAGATGAGCGCGCAGCAGGCCCTGTCCCAGCTCGTGCGCGGGGCCAATGTCGAAACCCAGCTTCGCGGCAGCACCGTGATCCTGCGCGCCCGTGCCGCCCGGCCCCGTCCGGCCGCGGTCGCTCCCGCGCCGGCGCGCCGGGCTGCCCCGGTCGCGACTGTCGCCGCCGAAGAGCCTTCCGGGGCCGGCGACAGTGAGATCGTCGTCACCGGCTATATCGAGGCGGTTCAGCGTTCGCTCGACATCAAGCGCAAGAACGACACGGTTTCCGACACGGTCAGCGCCGACGACATGGGCAAGCTGCCCGCCAACAACATCTCCGAGGCGCTGGCGCGCCTTCCCGGCGTCAATGCCGTGCGCAGCCCGACCACGGGCGAGGGCGACCGCATCACGGTGCGCGGCCTCTCGACCGAGCTGAACAACTATTCGATCAACGGCGTGCGCCTTGGCGGTGCCGGTTCGCGCGACAACAACTTCTACCGCGGCGTGAGGCTCTCGGTCCTGCCGCCGGACGGTATCAAGCAGATCACCGTCTACAAGACCCTGACGCCGGACCGCGACGGTGACGCGCTGGGTGGCTCGGTGGACATTTCCACTCCCACCGCCTTCGACCAGACGCCGATGTATGCTCGCCTCTCGGCCGAGGGCGGCATGCTCGACAAGTACGATCATCGCAAGTCGGGCCAGGTTTCCGGCGCCCTTTCGCGCCAGTTCAACGATCATTTCGGCATCTACGTCTCGGGCAGCTGGAGCCGGCGCAAGTCGCAGTTCGAGCAGAACGGCGTGGACGGCGATAACCAGCCGGACACCTGGTACGACAACAGCGAGACGCTGGGCTGGGATCCCAACCGCTTCGTGATGCGCGGCATGGACCTGGGCTTCGGCGAGACCGACGTGAAGCGCTGGGGCGCCAATACCAGCATCGACTATCGCTCCGACGACCACGATTTCCACTTCCGCGGGCAGTACAACAAGTACCGCAAGGACGAATTCCTCAACCGCCTGAACTTCCGCAACGACACCGCGAAGAATTCGACGCGGCTGGTGCAGGTGGACGTGGCCGATACGACGCTGCTCCAGCCCGAAGACAGCATCGTCGGTACCGATTCCAGGCTGGGCCGCATCTATGGCTATTCGCTCGGCCAGATCGTCGACCAGGACGGCGACGGGCTGATCACCGATGCCGACCGTAAGGGCAAGTCGTTCTACAGCCTCAACGGCGGTTCGGGCACCTGGGACCCGCAGGGCTTCCGCCTGCGGCGCTTCTGGGAAGGTTCGCGTGAGACGGGCAGCCTGGCTTCGGCCAACCTCGGCGGCATTTCGCGCGTGGGCGAACTGACGATCGACTACGACGTGTCCTACTCGCAGTCGGAAGACAATCTCGACGACGGCTACACCCTGGAGTTTCGCAGCGACAAGTACGGCTGGCTGGGCAATCAGGGCGTGCTGTTCAGCAGCAGCGAAGATTCGCGCTTCCCCAAGTGGCTGCTCAATTCCGCCGGTCTGGAAGCGGTGCAGGACCCCTCGCAATACGACTTCAGCAGCCTCGAAGGCGAAGTGGGCGGAAGCAGCGAGAAGCTGTGGCAGGCCCAGTTCAACCTCGAATGGAAGCCGGTCGATTCCTGGGTGGAATCGTTCAAGACAGGCGCCAAGTTCTACAATTCGCGCCGCCGCACTTATCAGGGTTCGTTCCTGAATCTCGAGGCGGACGGCACCCTGGCGGACTTTTCCGAATTCTACGGCAAGGATGTGAACAGCCTGTTCGGCGGCGCCTATAGCGGCCTCTATCGCCTGGGCACGACCATCGACAACCGCAAGATGCTGGCCGAACTCCAGCGCGCCGAAGATGGCGACAGCGAGATCTTCGACGGCTTCGCGGTCGACCCCAACGACGCCGAACTGTCCAACGAGGACAGCTTCCGCTTCAACGAGCGCGTGATCTCCGCCTATGCCATGGGCACGGCGCGCTTCGGCCGCGCGCAAGTGATCGCAGGCGTGCGCATGGAAGCGACGCGCAACACCATCGACGCCTGGAACATGGACCTGATCCAGGGCGAGCGCTTCGTTTCGGACAAGTCCAGCTTCGTGAACGTGCTGCCCTCGGTTCACGTCAACTATGAACTGGACAGCCGTACCAAGCTGCGCGGCGCGGTCTGGACCAGCTTCGCGCGTCCCGACATCGCCCGCATGAGTTCGGCGCGCGAATATGGCTACGAAACCGATCCCGATGGCGACGGCGAGGAAAACCCGATCTCGCAATGGGTGCTGACTTCGATCGCCCAGGGCAATCCGAACCTCAAGCCGATGCGCTCGCTCAACCTCGACATGTCGCTGGAGCACTACGCCGGCAATACCGGGGCCTATTCGGTGGCGCTCTACTACAAGCACATCGAGAATTTCCTGTTCCGCTCCTCTTCCAGCAACATCCGTGACGGGACGCTGGGCGAGAACGTCGATCCGACCGGCGTGGCGATCTCGATGCCGAACAACGGCAAGTGGGCGGAAGTCTACGGCATGGAAATCAGCGGCCAGCAGCTCCTGCACTGGCTGCCGGGCATTCTCGGTTCGCTGGGCGTGGGCGGAAACCTGACGTTGCAGCGCTCGAAGGCGGTGACGGGGCTTTCCTGGCACCCTGAGGGCTACACCCTGCCGCTGATGGAAACGCCCGAGACGATCGCCAATCTCCAGCTGTTCTGGGAGCGCAAGGGCTGGGAAATCTACGGTGCGTGGAACTACCAGTCGAAATTCCTCGGCGGCATCCAGGACTTCGGCAACAATCCCTATGAGCAGGCCTATAGCTTCGTGGATCTGACCTTCCGCAAGACCTTCCTCAAGAAGTCCTCGGTGCAGCTCCAGGTCCAGAACCTCTTCGACTCGCATACGTATTGGGAAACCGTGTCGTCGGGGACCGGGGCGAGCCGCGCCTACATCAAGAACGGGCGCAGCATCACGCTCGGGCTCAACCTGATCTTCTGAGGACACTTGCGATGAAGAAGAAAGCCCATGTCCTGCTGGGAGCGCTGGCCTTGTGCCTGCCGCTCCCGGCCTTCGCCGCCGATGCGCCGGTGCAGCAGCAGGAGCCGCTGGCACCTGCCACCGTCCGGCCCGAACGCGTGATCCTGAACCTCACCGCCGATCCGACCACCGAGATGGCCGTCACCTGGCGCTCGGCGCCGGGTCTGCCGGGCCAGGTCCAGTATGCGAAGGCGACAAGCAGTCCCGACTTCGTGAAAACGCCGCTGACGGCCGAGGCGAAGACCGACGACGCCACGCTGGCCGTCCGCGAGGATCCTGCCTTCCGCGCGGCCTATCACTCGGCAGTGCTGGCGGGGCTCGAGCCGGACACGGTCTATGCCTACCGCGTGGGCGACGGCGCGCATTGGTCCGAGTGGTTCCAGTTCCGCACCGCCGCGCGCGAGGCGAAGCCGTTCCGCTTCATCTACATGGGGGACATGCAGAACCAGATCCTGTCGGAAGCCTCGCGCACCTTGCGCATGGCCTTCCGCCAGGCGGGCGACGCGGCCTTCACGATCCATGCCGGGGACCTCATCAACCGGCATGACAGCGATGCCGAATGGGGCGAATGGTTTGCCGCGGGCGGGTTCCTCTATGCCCAGACGCCGCAGATGCCGACGCCGGGCAACCACGAATACGTCAAGGACGAGGCGGCGCGGGCCGGCTCCTCGATCAACGGCCAGTGGCGCCGGCAGTTCACGCTGCCGGAGAACGGCCCGGCCGACGTTCCGGCGAGCCGCGAGACGAGCTGGTACACCGATTACCAGGGCCTGCGCCTGATCTCGATCGACTCCATGCAGGTCGACCGGGACGAAACGGCGCGCAAGGCGATCGTGAAGTGGCTCGACGGCTTGCTGGCGAACAACCCGAACCGCTGGACGGTCCTGTTCCTGCACTTCCCGCTGTTCTCCAGCGAGCCCGAGCGCGACAATCCGAAGCTGCGCGCCGCGCTGAAGCCGCTGATCGACAAGTACCGCGTGGATCTGGTCCTTCAGGGGCACGACCACGGCTATGCCCGCGGCGCGATCGGCAAGAACGGCCCCGCGGCGGACGATGCGGGCACCACATATGCCGTCTCGGTCGCCGGACCGAAGATGTACGAAGTCGGCAGCCTGCCCTGGGCGCGCAAGTCGGCATCGCGCACGCAGGCCTATCAGGTGATCGACGTCAGCCAGGAAGCCCTGGCCTACCGCGCCTATACCGCCACCGGAGAGCCGCTCGACGCGGTGACCTTGCGGAAACCCTGAGTACGCGAAAAGGCCGGAGCAAGCTGGGGGGCATTGCTCCGGCCCTTGACGAGGCTGCGCTTCGATTGCGACCCGAAGCGTGGTTTCGTCCAGCCCGCCCGGCCCGATCGGCCGGGCGGGCGCATGGCCGTGACCCGTCAGTCGAGCATGGTCTTGCGCAGCTTGGCGATGTCGGCGTCGGTCAGGCCCACCTTCTGTTTCAGGTAACCTTCCGAACCGCCGTACTGCTGGTCGAGATACGTGAAGAACTGGGCCAGGTGCGACGCGCCACTGGGCGTGTAGAGCGGCTCGGCCTTGGGCGGCTGGCCGTCCGCACGCGCGGCGTAGTACTTGAGAATGGGATTGTTCGGGAAGTCGGCCGGGTCGACCTTGGGCATTTCCCATTTGGGGCGGCGCAGTTCGGTGGAGCGGTGATAGTCCTTGAGGATCGTCTCGCGGTCCACGCCGAGCACGTCGTAGATCAGGGCGGTGGCGATGCCGGTCCGGTCCTGCCCGGCGGAGCAATGATAGACCACGGCGCCCTCGTTCGCGAGCAGGCGATTGAACAGCGCGCGGAACTGCGGGACCAGCATGATTTCCATGCCCTGATACATGTTCTCGCCGCCGCTCTTGGCCATCTTCGCGAAGAGCGGTTTGAGCGAATAGTCGTTGGCGAGGAACAGCGCGCCGGTGCGGTCGTCCAGCATGTCGGGTGCGACTTCGCGTTCCTCGATCGAGCGCAAGTCGACCACGGCGCCCAGATTGACCTGGCCCAGCAGCGCATAGTCCGCCTCGCTCAGCAGCGGCATCGCGCCGGAGCGGAAAGCCTTGTCCCACTTCACCGTATGGCCGTCCTTGGTGACGTAGCCGCCGATGTCGCGGAAGTTGCTGCCCTGCTGAAGCGGCACCACGCGCTCGGCGACGACGGTGGTCTTGCCGCCCTTGCCCTGGATGATGACGTAGCGGCGTTCGCTGGCCGGGATCGGCAGCTTCAGCGCGGCGTCCTTGCTGGCGGCGGCGAAGCGCTGGTCGTTCTTGTCGAGCGCCGTGTCGGTGCTGATCCAGATCGTGGCCGGTGCCGTGTCCGTCCGGGCCAGCTCGACGGTCTGGTCGTCCAGTCGCGTCAGCGTGGCCAGCTCGCGCGCGGAGGCGGGAGAATGGGCCATCGCCGCGACGAGGGCGGAGAGGACGGTCGGGGCAATCTTGCGCATGGGCGGAGTCCTTGATGTCTGTCTGATGCCGGCTGCTAAAACGGATGTATGTATCTTGTGTGACAGGCCTGAGGTCAATGCGCCGGCGTGTTATCGCGGAGACGATCCTGCGGCCGCTTTCCTTGATGTCAGTTATTCGGGCCGTTTCAGCGGTTCTTCCACGGATCCGGGGTGCCATCTCTCCGAGGCGTCAAGGCCGGGATGCGAGTCTGTAAAACGGATGTCTGTACTCTGGCGGAGCTGGAACGAAAAAGGGGCCGCGTTTCGGCAGCCCCTGGTTTTGCGGGTTCTGGCTGGTTCTGGATCAGTCGCGGCCCTTGCCGAAAGCGACGATCTGCAGGAGGCCTCCGGCCATGGCGACGTTCTTGAAGAAGTGGATGAACTGGTTCTGGTCTGCGAACTGCGCGTGGAAGAACAAGGCGGTGGCGAGGCTGAACAGGGCAAGCGCGGCAGCGACGCTGCGCAGGCGATATCCCGAGATCAGCAGGGCGCCGCCGATGACTTCCACCGCAACGGCACCGGCCAGGGCCACGGCGGGGAAGGGCAGGCCCACCGAACCGATATAGGCCATGGTTCCAGCGGGATCGGAAAGCTTGGAAAGGCCGCTGAGGATGAAGATGGCGGCGATCAGGATGCGGCCCACAAGCGGCAGAAACTTCAGGATCCCCTTGTCTTCGGCAGCGGGAGCGAGCGTAGCGGTGGTAGTGTTCATGGTCATTCCCCTTGGGGCTGGTCTGGAGAGGGTCCGGCCGTGACGGCTGCGGGGTGCCTCGTTGAACCGGGAAATGCCTCGAAAAACGAATTCCAGAAATCCAGATAAAATGGACCGCTCTGTTCGATGAAACTGAAATGCCTCGATGCGTGCGAAAATGCGGGACTGGCGGTGGGCGGGGGAATGGGGTCCGCCAGTCCCGAGGAGTTCGGGTACGCCGGAGGCGCGCCGAACGTGGTCCCGGCATGGTCGCCGCCGGGATCGAACGCAGGGTGTCGGGAAAGGGACCGTCAGTCGGTGAGCGGCCGCCAGCGGTTGCGCCAGGCCCTGGGCGTGTTGCCCACCACGCGGCGGAAGAGGCGGGTGAGGTGGGCCTGGTCGGTCAGGCCGCAGATGCAGGCGATTTCGGACAAGGCATCGTCGGTCCGCAGCATCAGGCGCTGGGCGTGGCGAATGCGTTGGCGGATGACGTAGGCATGGGGCGGTTCGCCAACGCTGGTCTTGAAGGCGCGGCAGAAGTGCCCGGTGCTGAGCCGCGCCACGGCGGCCAGTTCGCAGCAGGCCAGCGACTGGCCGAGATTCTCCTCGATATGGCCGATGACCCTGCGCAGCTGCCAGCCTGCAAGTCCGCCCTTGGCGGATGAGTCGCCATCAGGGACGGACTGCGGCGCGACCGGAACGAGCAGGTCGTGCTCCGCCAATCGGCTTCTGGCCAGCGCGAGGCTGTCCGGCCCCACCCCGCCGGTGTCCATTGCCTTGGCTAAAGGGATGGCCTGCGGGATTGCCGGCGGTTCAGCGTGGTAATGTCTTGAATCCTGTCCCGTATTCGTCGTCGTCGTGCTCAGGACTCCGTGAAGCATGACCAACTCTCCAAGCTCGACGACCGATCCGACCTCTACGGCAGGGGCAATCGCGATGATGGGGCAAATCTCGATAACGGTGATTGTCGCATAGTAATTCGATACGAAAAGTCTGTTCACCGCCCGAATCATCAGGCCCCATCTTCATAGTCTATGGAGATTGCAGTCTTGCTTCCTTTCGGGAATGGGGGATTTTTACTATTGCCAGCCGGCTTTTCCCCCATTTACGCTTTTAATTCAGATATCCGGGAGAGCGATCAGCGTCTCGTCGATCTCGCATTGGGCCACGAAGCGGTCGAGCAGCCAGGCGGCCGCGGGGCCGGGCGGCGTGTCGCGGCGCCAGATGCCGCCGAAGCGGTAGATGCCGCCGGGGTGATCGGGCATCGACAGGCGGATCAGGGTGCCGGACACGAGATCGGCCTCGATCATCGGCAGCGGCATGTTGCCCCAGCCGATGCCCTGGCGCAGCAGGGCGTGCTTGGCGCCAAGGTCGGCGAGGCGCCAGGTCTTGGGGCTCATGACCGAGAAGTCCTTGCCCTCGGTGAAGCGCGAGCGGTCGCTGAGCACCAGCTGCGTATATTCGCGGCCGGCGCCGGGCGGGATCAGGTCCATGCGGCCGAGCGGATGGTCGGGCGCGGCCACGGGCACCATCGCCACCGAGCCGACCGAAACGCTTTCCAACCCGTCGACACCGGCAAAAAGCGGGCCGGACAGGCCGACCACCGCCGTGCCGTCGAGCACCATCGCAGTGATCGCGCCTAGCGCTTCCACATGGAGGCGCAGCTGCACGGTCGGAAATTCCGCGGCAAAGGCCCGCAGGATCACGCCGAGGCGCTCGGCCGGAAACATGACGTCCACCGCCAGGTCGACTTCGGCTTCCAGACCGTCGAGCAGGCCTTTCACTTTGGCGCGCAATCCGTCGATCCCCTCGGCCACGCCGCGCGCTTCCGACAGGACGGCACGGCCGGCTACGGTAAGCTGCGGCTTGCGCGTGCCTTCGCGTTCGAACAGCAGGACGCCGAGCTGGGCTTCGAGGTTGGCGATGCCGTAGCTGATGACGGAGACCGCACGGTTCAGCTTGCGCCCGGCGGCAGCGAAACTGCCGGTGTCGACGATGGCCAGGAAGATGCGCAGCTGGTCCAGGGTCGGCGTACCGGGGTTGCTCACTTTTCAATCTCCTAGAACAGTCAGGTCGATTTTATCCCTCTGAACTTGAAATGCAGGCAAGTCTATATGGGGTTTCAAGAGAGGGCGGCACCTCACCCCGCCGCCCCCGGAGACAGGATATGATCGAACTTCGCCCTTATGACAGCCTCGGTGGTGCCAACCACGGCTGGCTCGACGCCAAGCATCACTTCTCGTTCGCCGGCTATCACGATCCGGCCCGCGTCCACTGGGGCAACCTGCGCGTCTGGAACGACGATGCGATCGCGCCGCAGACCGGCTTCCCGCCGCACCCCCACCGCGACATGGAAATCATCACTTATGTCCGCGAGGGCGCGATCACTCACCAGGACAACCTGGGCAACAAGGGCCGCACCGAGGCCGGCGACGTCCAGGTGATGAGCGCGGGCACCGGCATCACGCACTCGGAATACAACCTTGAGGACGTGACGACGAAGATCTTCCAGATCTGGATCATCCCGACCCGCGACGGCGAAGAACCGAGCTGGGGCGCCAAGCCCTTCCCCAAGGGCGACCGGTCGGGCCAGTTCGTCACGCTGGCATCGGGTTACGAGAATGACAACGATGCGCTGCCGATCCGCACCAATGCCCGCGTCATCGGCGCCACGCTCAAGGCCGGCGAAACCGCAGAATATCCGCTGGGCAAGGACCGCAAGGCCTACCTGGTGCCGGCCATCGGCGCGGTGCAGATCGAGGACGTGCGCGTCAACGCCCGTGACGGGGCGGCCATCAGCGACCTCGACGTCCTGCGGGTGACCGCGATCGAGGACAGCGAGATCGTCCTGGTCGACGCGGCCTGACACCAAGGCCGAAACGAGTTGGGGAGCGGGCGGAAATCGTCCGCTCCCTCATCTCCCGGATTGCAATTTACCAGATCGGCGCCGACCTTCTTCCCCGGCGCTCAGGCATACAAAAGAAGCGTAAGGAAGGATTGCCCCATGACCGTTCGCTCATCCGATATCGAAGGTGTAGACCTTGTCGTTCTTCCCCCCGTTCGCGACCTTGGGGACGGGTTCCAGGTCCGCCGCGCGCTGCCCACTGCGCAGCGCCGCATGGTCGGCCCTTTCATCTTCTTCGACCAGATGGGTGAGGCGGTGTTCCGCAGCGGCGAAGGCCTCGACGTACGCCCGCATCCGCACATCGGCCTTTCCACGCTGACCTACCTCGTCGAAGGCGAGATCCTCCACCGCGATTCCCTCGGCTCCGTTCAGGCGATCCGGCCCGGCGAGGTCAACTGGATGACCGCGGGCAGCGGCATCGTCCATTCCGAGCGCACGTCTCCCGAAGTCCGCGCCAGCGGCGGCAAGCTGTTCGGGCTCCAGACCTGGATCGCCCTGCCGAAGGAAGCCGAAGAGATCGCGCCGGCCTTCGCCCACCACAAGGCGGACGAGATCCCCGTGACCGAGGATGCCGGAACGCGCCTGACGCTGATCGCCGGTACGGCCGACGGCCTGACCTCGCCGCTCAAGACTTATTCCGACATGGTCTACGCCGATATCGTCATGCTCGACGGTGCGCGCTACCAGGTGAAGGCCGAGCACGTCGAACGCGCGATCTATGTCGTTGGCGGCGAAGTCGAAGTGGAGGGGCAGACCGGCAGCTTCAAGGAGACCGAACTGGTGGTGTTCAAGCCCGGCGCCGAGGTCATCCTCAAGGCCAAGGGCGGCACGCGCCTGATGCTGCTGGGCGGGGAGCCACTGCCGGAGAAGCGCCATATCTACTGGAACTTCGTCTCTTCCTCGCTCGACCGCATCGAGCAGGCCAAGGACGACTGGAAAGCCCAGCGCTTCGACCGCGTGCCCGACGAGAGCGAATTCATCCCCCTTCCGGCCTGAGGAGCTTCACACCATGGCACATGGAACCGCGCATATCGGCGAAACCCCCTGGCGCACCGAGATCGTGGTCGGCGGTCACGCGATCACGGCCGACGAGCCCCAGGCGCTCGGCGGGCAGGGGGCGGGACCGGCGCCTTACGACCTGCTGCTCGCCAGCCTGGGGGCCTGCACGGCGATCACGTTGAAGATGTACGCCAGTCGCAAGGGCTGGCCCCTGGTATCTGTCGATGTCGACTTGCGGCTCGCGGGTGCGAAGGACCAGATGCATATCGAGCGCAAGCTCTCGATCGTGGGCCTCGACGAGGAGCAGAAGGCTCGGCTTGCCGATATTGCCGAGCGGACACCCGTGACTTTGACGTTGAAGTCGGGGCTGCCGATCGAGACCGAGCTGGTTTGAAGTTCTCGCTCTCTTCCTCGTCTTTGCGAGCGTAGCGAAGCAATCCAGGGGCGGCTTAGTGCGGCTCCTGGATTGCCGCGTCGGCTTCGCCTCCTCGCAATGACGAAGGGAGGTGTTGTGCCTCTTCAGCCCTTCTGCCGCAGTGCCCCCAGGTCGATCCCATGCTTGTTCACTTTGTAGTAGAACGTCTTGCGCGGCAGATCGAGCGCGCGGATGGCCGCGCCGATCTCCCCGTTAGCGGCGATCACGGCGGCGACGATTTCCTCGCGCTCGAAGGCGTCGACCCGCTCGGTCAGGCCCTTGTTGCCCGAAGGGGAGGGCGTGGGCGAGGGATCGCCGAGGCCCAGCACGAACTGCTCCGCGAAATTGGCGAGTTCCCGCACGTTCCCTGGCCAGTCATGGCGTTCCAGCATCGTGCGGACCGCCGCGGTGACGGGCGGAAGCTCGCGGGCGACGCGGCTGGCGGCATCGCCGGCGAAGCGGGCGAAGAGAGCGGGGATGTCCTCGCGCCTTTCCCGTAGCGGCGGGATGCGTAGGCGCATGGCGGCGAGGCGGTAGAACAGCGGCGGCAGCAGCGAGGGCGGCGGGCCGTCAGCCGCGTCCTGGCTGGTGGAGATCACGCGCACGTCGACGGGCATGGCCTCGCCCCGGCGGCGCAGGACGCGCTGCTCCACGAAGGGCAGCAGGCGCTCCTGCAAGTGCGCCGGGCCGCGGTCGATATCGTCGAGGTAGAGCGTGCCGCGATGGGCCGCGGCCAGGCCGGGTTCGTCGATGCCGGTTGCAGTGAAGAGCGGTTCCGCGAGCGCCTCGGGCATCCCGGCGCAGGCCAGCGGCAGAAAGCGGTGGCGCGCGCGCTTTCCGGCGCGGTGGATCAGGCGGGCGAGGAGGTCCTTGCCGGTGCCGGTCTCGCCTTCGATGAACAGGTCTATATCCGCATTGGCCAGCACCGGTACCATCTCGCGAAGCCTGCGGATGGCGGGGCTTTCGCCCAGGAACAGCGGCGCGTCGGCATCTTGCGACATGGCCCGCAGGCGGCGGTTTTCCAGCGTCAGCCCGCGCGCGGTGGCGGCGCGGGTGACGGCGGCGATCAGCGCCTCGGGCGCGAAAGGCTTGGTGAGAAAGTCCCAGGCGCCCGCCTTGAGCATCTGTACCGCCATCTCGATGTCGCCGTGGCCGGTGACCAGCACGACGGGCAGATCGGCATCGCGCTTGTGAAGCTGGCGGAACAGGTCGATGCCGGAGACGTGCGGCATACGCACGTCGGTAACGACCACGCCAGGCCAGTCGGCGGTGAGCGCCGCCAGCGCCGGGGCGGCGGCCGGGAAGCTTTCGACTTCGAACCCGGCGAGTTTCAGCAGCTGTGCCGTCGAACGGGCAAGGTCTTCGTCGTCCTCGACGAGGGCGACGCGGCGGGTGCCGGCGGAAAGGTCGGTCATCGGGCCAGTCTCAATTGCAGTTCGAAGGCGGCGCCGGTGTCGCTGGGCACGAGGCGCAGGGCGCCGCCGAACTCCTGCGCGATGTCCTGCGCGATCACCAGGCCCAGCCCGAGCCCTTCGGCGCGGCTGGTGGCGAAGGGCGTGAACAGGCGATCCGCGATGTCCGGCGCGATGCCGGGGCCATTGTCGGCGACAGTGATGCGCAGCGTTTCGCCCTCGATCGCCAGCGACAGGATGATGCGGGGCGCCGCGCGCCCGGCGAGCGCTTCGATCGCATTCTGGAGGAGGTTCACCAGGATCTGTTCCAGCCGCACCTTGTCACCGCGAACCTTGAGGCCGTGGGGAATCGCCGGGGTTTCGAAGGTCAGCGCGGCAAGGCGCTCCTTGAGCAGGAGGCGCGCGCCGTCGAGCACTTCGGCCAGCGGCACCGCGCTCTCGCCGGTGCTGCCCTTGCGGGCGAAGCCGCGCAGCTGCGCGGTGATGATGCCGATGCGTTCGGCAAGGCGGTCGATAGCGGAAAGATTCTCGCGCACTTCCGCGGCCGCACCGAGGTCCAGCAATTGCCCGGCCGAGCTGGCATAGTTGCGGATCGCGGCCACGGGCTGCGCGGTTTCGTGAGCGACGCTGGCCGTGACTTGTCCCAGCGTGGCGAGGCGATTGGCGAGGCGGAGTTCCTCGCGCAGCAGGGCCGCGCGCTGTTCGAGCGCACTGCGCTCCTCCATCTCGCGGCGCAGTTCGGCCGTCCGCTCGGTGACGGCGGCTTCCAGCTGGGCAGTGCGTTCACGGCGGCGGCGGTTGCTCTGGGCGAGCCACCAGAGGGCGCCGACGGCGAGCAGGGCCAAAGTCGCGGCCACGGCCTGGGCGCTGCGCATCGGCGTGGTGACGGCGACCCGGATCGGCAATGCCAGATTGACCTGCCACTGGTCGCGGTTGGGCGCGCTGGTGGCAAGAAGCAGGCGTCCGCTGCGTTCGGGCATGTGCAGCAGGCCGTCACCGTCGCTGGAGAAGCGGGCGGGCGTCAGGCGCGGAATTCCGATGTCGCCGGCAATGGCCCGCTGAAGGGCAGGATCGAGCGGGCGCGTCATGGCGAAGCGCCAGGCGGGGCGGCTGGCGACGAGGACCACCCCGTTGCGGTTGGTCACGAAGGTCTCGCCGCCTGCCGTGCGCCACTGGGCCTCGATCCGGTCGAAGTCGAGCTTGATGACGATCACACAGTCCCCGGCGGCTTTTCGCGCCAGGTAGAGGCCGGGGCGATGGCTCACGGTGCCCAGCGCGAACTGGGCGCCGTCGCCGCGGCGCAGGGCGTCGCGGTAATAGCGCCGGAAGCGGTAGTCGCGGCCGACGAAACTGTCGCGGTGGCGCCAGTTGCTGGCGGCGATCGCGAACCCGTCTTCTCCCACCAGGTAGATGGCCGAGGCGCCGATCTGGCCGGCGAAGGATTCCAGCTTGGCATTGAGCCGCGCGTCCGCGCCGCTTTCGCGATTGGCGGCGGCGATCACGTCGCGGTCGTCCGCCAGGGTCTGCGGCAGCAGGCGGAACCGGGCGATCTCGCTGTCGAGCAAGGACTGGCGCAGCCGTGCGTCGGCAGCGACCGATGCGGAGAACGCCGCGGTGGCGCGCTGGCGCACGAATTCGCCGGCCAGACCCGCGGCAAGGAGCGCGGCGGCCAGGGCTGCCAGCAGCCAGTAGAGCGTGTGGCGACGATTCACTGCGCCAGCCTAGACCGGCAGCGAGCGATGTGCAAATTTCTGCACATCGCTGCAACGCAATGTGCCGATTGTTGCCCCTCGGCTCCGCATCCCTCCGCCGTAAAGGCCTGGAAATCAGCCATTTCCAATGAATGCAAAAACTGCTTTTGCCGCAGCGTGGAATCGAACAGTTTCTGCCCGGCACGCGATAAGCATAAGTCTTGAGCGTGCCCGAGAGAGGAAGGAAGGCCTTACCATGCACGCCCAGTTGTCCGACACGCACGAACCGACCGCGCCAAAGCGCTGGTACGGACATCTCTATGTGCAAGTGCTCGTCGCCATCGCGGCGGGCGTGACGCTGGGCCACTTCGCCCCGGCCACGGGTGAGGCGCTGAAGCCGCTTGGCGATGCCTTCATCAAGCTGGTGAAGATGGTGATCGCGCCGGTCATTTTCCTGACCATTGTCACCGGCATCGCCTCCATGCGCGACTTGCGCTCGGTGGGCCGGGTGGCGGGCAAGGCGTTCGGCTATTTCTTCTTCTTCTCTACCCTGGCGCTGATCGTCGGGCTGGCCGTCGCGAATGTGGTTCGTCCCGGCCAGGGCCTGAACATCGATCCCGCCACGCTCGATGCCTCGAAGGTCGCACTTTACTCCGAGAAGGCACACGAAACGTCGATCACCGGGTTCCTGATGGAAATGATCCCGGACACATTCCTCTCCTCCATGACCCAGGGTAATATCCTTCAGGTCCTGGTGATCGCCATTCTCTTCGGTATTGCGCTGGCCATGCTGGGCGACCGCGGTGCGCGTCCGCTTTCGCTGCTGGAAGACGTGTCGCTGGTGTTCTTCAAGCTGGTCTCGATCGTCATGAAGGCCGCGCCGATCGGTGCTTTCGGCGCCATGGCCTTCACCATCGGCAAGTACGGCGTCGGCAGCCTTGCCAACCTCGTGGGCCTCGTCGCGACTTTCTACCTGACTTCCGCGCTCTTCGTGGTGGTGGTGCTGGGCGTGGTCGCGCGGCTGGCAGGGTTCTCGATCTTCTCGCTGATTTCCTACCTCAAGGCCGAACTGCTGCTGGTGCTGGGCACGTCTTCCTCGGAAAGCGCGCTGCCTTCGCTGATGGAGAAGATGGAGCGCGCCGGCTGCCCCAAGAGCATCGTCGGCCTCGTCGTTCCCACGGGCTACAGCTTCAATCTCGACGGCACCAATATCTACATGACGCTGGCGGCGCTGTTCATCGCGCAGGCCTGCAACGTGGAACTGACGCTGGGCCAGCAAGTGCTGCTGCTGGGCGTGGCCATGCTCTCGTCAAAGGGTGCGGCGGGCGTCACCGGCGCGGGCTTCATCACCCTGGCCGCCACACTGTCGATCGTGCCTTCGGTGCCGGTCGCGGGGATGGCGCTGATCCTGGGCGTCGACCGCTTCATGTCGGAATGCCGCAGCCTCACCAACTTCATCGGCAATGCCGTGGCGACGGTGGTGGTCTCGCGCTGGGAAGGCCAGCTCGACACCGAGCGGTTCAAGGCCGTGCTCGCCAATCGCGAGCCCGCTGCCACCGCGAGCCCCGCGCTCGTCTGACCCGAGATTGTTTGGGGCCGGTGCCGCTTTGAAAATGCCCCGCGGGCATTTTTCAAACGGACACTGACCCTCGGGGCTGCGGCCCCGCACAGGAATCATCCCCATGAAGACCGGTCTTCCGCGGCTGCTTGCCGCCACCCTTTGCTGCGCCCCGGCTCCGGCGCTTTTCGCAGCCCCCACCGCTGCACTGGCAGACGAGGCGAAAGCCCCGATCTACCCGGTTTCCTCCAATGGCGACGGCGCCGTCACTAACGGCTACAGCATCTCCCGCTGGGCCGAGGACTGGCGGTCCATGGCCGATACCAAGAAGCGCGACGATTTTCTCGACCGGCTCAAGTTTCTGGCCCTCAACGAGACCGGAGATATCTACGTCACGCTTTCGGGCGAACTGCGCCTGCGGGTCAACCAGACCACCAATCCCAACTTGCGCGAGGCCGAGGCCCAGCGGCAGGACATCAGCCGCATGGTGGTGGGCGCCGACGTCCATGTCGGCCCGCATTTGCGCTTCTACGGGGAACTGGCCCATGCCGGCCTCGCGGGCGAGAACATCGGCACGCCCGCCACCAACATGAGCAACGGCCTCGTCGCCCAGCAGTATTTCGCGGAGGCCAATGGACGGCTGGCAGGGCTGGACGTGGGCATCCGCTATGGGCGGCAGGAGTTCGTGGACGGACCCAACCTGCTGACGTCGCAGCGCGACAACAACACCATCCACTACACGCTCAACGGCGTGCGGGCCTGGGCGCGCGGCAAGGCGGTGCGGGCGGACGTCTTCGACTTGCGCCCCACCGCTTATGGCGAGGACGGCATCGGCGACGACAAGAGCGATCCCGAGCGCCGCTTTTCCGGCGTGACGCTGGGTTATGCCGTGCCGAAGACGTTCCTGGGCGATTCGAAGCTCTTCGTGGATCCCTTCCTCTGGCGGCGCCGTAACGGCGTGGGTACTTGGGGAGGGCGGATCGGCCCGGCCACGCGCTATTACGGCGGGGTCCACGTCTACGGCGATGCCGGGCCGATCAACCTCGACTGGACGGTGAACCACCAGTGGGGCGAATTCATCGACCAGAAGATCGACGCCTGGCAGGTGCTGCTGGCGCAGTCCTACCGGCTGGGGGCGTCGAAGTCAGCGCCGCGGATCGGGCTCAGCGCGGACTATGCCAGCGGCGGGGGCGGCTATGGCGACGGCAAGCTGCGCGATGCCTACTCGCCTTTCGGCAACAACGTCTATTTCAGCTACCAGCTCTACCTGACGCCCAGCAACTTGCGCGCCATCGCGCCCACTTTCAGCTTCACGCCGCTGAAGAACGTGAAAGTGAATGCCGAATACCGCTTCGCCTGGCGTGACAGTGTCACCGATGCCGTCTATCGGGCCAACGGCCAACCCTTTGCCGGCACCCAGAACGGCCGGGCGCGCAAGATCGCCGAACTCGCCCGCTTGCAGGCGGTCTGGCAGATCTCGCCCCGCGTCTCGCTCACCGGGCGCTACGAGCATCTCGAAGCCGGCCCCGCGCTGACCGATGCGGGATACCGCAGCTCCGATTTCCTGGCGGGCTGGCTGAGTCTGCGTTTCTAGGGCGAAATTCGCCCTGGATCATTGGTTTGAAGCATTTTTTCGAGTCGTCAGGCGGCCTGCCTGACCTGAAAATGCTGTGAAGGAAAGGTCGTCGATGTCTCCCACCCGTCACGCTGCCGCCCGTGCGCTGCTTTCCGATCCCCTGACCAACAAGGGGACCGCTTTCACCGCCGAGGAGCGTGACGAGTTCGGCCTCCATGGCCTGCTGCCGCCCCATGTCGGCACGCTGGACAGCCAGATCGAGCGCCGCCGCAAGGCGCTGGAGGAAAAGGAAAGCGACTTCCAGCGCTACGCTTTCCTGCGCGAGCTTCAGGATTCGAACGAAGTGCTGTTCCATGCGCTGGTCCAGAGCGACCTGCCGCGCATGCTGCCGCTGGTCTATACACCCACCGTGGGCGAGGGCTGCGAGCGCTTCAGCGAGATCTGGCGCCGCCCGCGCGGCCTGTTCCTGAGCTACCCCAACAAGGACCGCATTTCCGACATCCTGGCCGACCCCGCCTATGACCGGGTCAAAGTGATCGTCGTCAGCGACGGCGAACGCATTCTCGGCCTGGGAGACCAGGGCGCGGGCGGCATGGGCATCCCCATCGGCAAGCTGGCGCTCTATACCGCCTGCGCCGGCATCCACCCTTCCGAAGTCCTGCCGATCCTGCTCGACCTCGGCACTGACAACCATGCGCGCCGCGAAGACCCGCTCTATGTGGGCTGGCGTGCCGGGCGCGTCCGGGGGCAGGACTACGACGATTTCGTCGAGGCTTTCGTCAGCGCCGTGGATGACCGCTTCCCCGGCGTCCTGCTCCAGTGGGAGGATTTCGCGGGCAAGAACGCCTACGATCTCCTGGTCCGCTATCGTGACCGGCTGCTCAGCTTCAACGACGACATCCAGGGCACCGCCGCCACGGCCGTCGGCACGCTTCTGGCAGCGATCGGCAGGACCGGCGTGCCGCTGACCGAGCAGCGCGTCGTGCTCTTCGGCGCGGGCGCGGCGGGCAGCGGCGTGGCGGAGATGCTGGTCCAGGCTATGGTCGCCGAAGGTCTCGACGACAGGTCCGCGCGCGCCCGGATCTGGGCGGTCGACAGGGACGGGTTGATCCTTTCCGACGTGCCCCGCCTGCCGCCGCAGCAGCTTCGCCTTGCCCGCGATCCGGCAGAGATCGCAGGCTGGAACGTCAGCGGCCAGAACATGATCTCGCTTCAGGAAGTGGTCGCCAATGTCCACCCGACCGTGCTGATCGGCACATCGGGCCAGAAAGCGGCCTTCGATGAGCGCACCGTCCGCACCATGGCCGAAAACGTCGAGCGCCCGGTGATCTTCCCGCTGTCGAACCCCATCTCGCGCGCCGAAGCCCATCCCGCGGACATCCTGGAGTGGACCGGCGGCAAGGCGATCGTCGGCACCGGCAGTCCCTTCGGCACGCCGGGCGTCACGCAAGTCAACAACGTCTATGTCTTCCCCGGTGTCGGCCTTGGCGCGCTGGCGAGCGGGGCGACCGCGATCAGCGACGGCATGTTCATGGTTGCCGCGCGCCGCCTGGGCGAACTGAGCCGCGCCGATCACGACGGCCTGCTGCCCGCCGTGACCGAGCTTCGCGACGTGGCACTGGAAATCGCCGTCGTGGTGGCGGCCCAGGCACAGGCCGAGGGTCTCGCCACGGCCGAGCCGGATGCGCTGACGCGGGAAAGCATTGCCGCCAGCATGTGGCAGGCCCAATACGCCTGAACGGCCACTAGCCCGAGAAGGAACACGACATGACCCCGGCAAGCGAAGCTCTCAAGGTCGGCCTCCTCGGGTACGGCTATGCCGGGGCCACGTTTCACGCTCCGCTGATCGGCGCGGTGGAAGGGCTGGAACTGGTCGGCGTCGCCAGCCGGAGCGCCGACAAGGTCCTGGCCGCGTTCCCCGGTGCGACGGTGCATGCCGACCCCGCGGCCCTGCTGGGCGATGCAGAACTCGATCTGGTGGTCGTGGCCACACCCAACGATACGCACTTCCCGCTGGCCCAGGCCGCCTTGCGCGCGGGCAAGAACGTCGTCGTCGACAAACCCTTCACGCTCGACATGGCCGAGGCCCGCGCGCTGATCGCCTTGGCCGAAGAGACCGGCCGCCAGCTCACCGTGTTCCACAATCGCCGCTGGGACAGCGATTTTCGCAGCATCTGCAAGGCCATCGAAGAGGGCCTTCTCGGCGAAGTCTCCCATCTCGAAAGCCACTTCGACCGCTTCCGCCCGCAAGTGCGTGACCGTTGGCGCGAGAACGATGGACCGGGCGCCGGCATCTGGTTCGATCTGGGGCCTCATCTCGTCGACCAGGCGCTGCTGCTGCTGGGCTTGCCGGACCGGGTCACGGCTTCTCTGGCACTCCAGCGCGAAGGCGCGCGCAGCGCTGACTGGGCCCATGTGGTGCTGGAGTTCGGCGCGAAGCGGGCGGTTCTGCATGCCTCGATGCTGGTGGCGGGCGGCGTGCCGCGCTTCATCGTCCACGGAACCGGCGGCAGCGCCGTCAAGCAGGGCATGGACGTGCAGGAAAGCCAGTTGCTCTCCGGCATGGCGCCTGGCGCTGAAGGGTGGGGAGAGGACCCCGATCCGCTCGTGCTTTACAATGGCGAAGGACAGGCGAGCCGTCTTCCGGCCGAACCCGGCGACCAGCGCGCGTTCTATCGCCTGGTGGGAGAAGCGGCGCGGGGCAGGGCGGCCAATCCGGTGCCGCCGATCCAGTCGCTCGCGGTCATGGCCGTGATCGAGGCGGCAGAGCGATCTGCTGCGGAAGGACGCAGCATGGAGCTGCCGCTGACCGAAGCCGAGCGCGCGGCCTGGACGGCAAGCCGGGCCGGGTGAGCCTGTCCTGGTCGTGACAGCAGCCGAAGAACCCACCTCTCGGGTCCTTCGCCGCCGTCATCCCGAACCCGTTTCGCGCAAGCAGCCCAAACGAAAACGGGCCGCCCTTTCGGACGGCCCGTTTCTCATTTCCTTGCAGCCGAAGCTCAGCCCGCGGGCAGGAGCTTGCGGTCGCTGGCGATGCGGTTCATCGCCTTCTGCAGCTTCTCGAAAGCGCGCACCTCGATCTGGCGGACGCGCTCGCGGCTGACGTGATAGACCTGGCTCAGCTCTTCGAGCGTCTTGGGGTCTTCGGTCAGGCGGCGTTCCATCAGGATGTCACGCTCCCGCTCGTTAAGGCCGTCCATGGCCTCCACCAGCATGGCGTGGCGCACGGTGGCTTCTTCGGCATCGGCAACGGTTTCGTCCTGAAGCGGGCGTTCATCCGCCAGGATGTCCTGCCACTGTCCTTCGCCTTCCTCGCGCAGGGAGACGTTCAGCGACGCATCGCCGCCCATCATCATGCGCCGGTTCATGTTGACCACTTCCTGCTGGGAAACCCCGAGCGTGGTAGCGATCTTGGCGACATCGTCCGGATGAAGATCCGAATCCTCGTAAGCGTCGAGGTTCTTCTTCATGCGGCGAAGGTTGAAGAACAGCTTCTTCTGCGCGGCCGTGGTGCCCATCTTCACGAGCGACCACGAACGCAGGATGTACTCTTGAATCGAGGCCTTGATCCACCACATAGCATAAGTGGCGAGGCGGAAGCCCCGATCGGGTTCAAACTTCTTCACGCCCTGCATGAGGCCGATGTTGCCTTCGGAGATGAGTTCCGAGACCGGCAGGCCATAGCCGCGGTAACCCATGGCGATCTTCGCAACGAGGCGAAGATGGCTGGTGACCAGCTGGCCGGCTGCCGCCGGATCCTCATGCTCCTTGTAGCGCTTGGCGAGCATGTATTCCTGCTCGGGCGCGAGAAGCGGGAACTTGCGGATCTCGGACAGGTAACGGTTGAGGCTCTGCTCACCGCCCAGTGCCGGCACCGCCGGGAGATTACGTTCCTTGCTCACAATATCCGTCCTTTCCGGTCGGCCCGCGGTCGAAGACCCTTGCGAGGCGTCTTAGCTTGCGGCCACCTGTTCAAGATAGCACAATTATCCGATTTCAGTTTCGCAGTTCATCGATCAGCGTCTGCATGTCGTCGGGCAGCGGACTGATGAAATGGACTCTCTCTCCAGTAACGGGATGGACGAAGCCGAGTTCCGCGGCATGAAGAGCCTGACGGACGAAGCCGAGTCGCTGGAGGATCGGACGAATCGCAGTTGGGGTACGACCATATACAGGGTCTCCCAATAGCGAATGCCCGATTGACGACATGTGAACGCGCACCTGATGCGTCCTTCCGGTTTCCAGCCGGCACTCCACGAGCGATGCGTTCTTCAGCGTTTCCAGTGTCTTGTAATGGGTGACGGCATGCTTGCCGCGCCCGTCCTCCACCAGGGCCATTTTCTTGCGGTTGACACTCGACCGGGCGATGGCGCCGCGCACCGTTCCCGCGATCGGGATGGGGCGCCCGGACACGACGGCCCGGTAGGCGCGTGCGATCGAATGGTCGGCGAACTGCGCGGCCAGGCCCTCATGCGCCTTGTCGGTCTTGGCGACGACGAGCAGGCCGGACGTGTCCTTGTCGATTCGATGGACGATTCCCGGCCGCGCCACGCCGCCGATGCCGGAAAGCTGGCCGCGGCAGTGATGGAGCAGGGCGTTGACCAGGGTTCCGTCGAGATTGCCCGCCGCCGGATGCACGACGAGACCGGCCGGCTTGTCGACGATGACGAGATATTCGTCCTCGAACACGATGTTCAGCGGAATGTCCTGCGCGGCCGCCTCTGCCGGTGCGGCTTCGGGCACGTCGATCGCGAAAGCGGTGCCGCCCGCCACCTTGAGCGAGGCCTGTGAGACCGGCTTGCCGCTCAGCGTTATGCGCCCTTCGCCCATCAGCGCCTTGACGCGTTCGCGCGAAAGTCCGCTGGCCTCTGCCAGCGCCTTGTCCAGACGGCCGCCCGCGCTGCCGATGAACCCTTCGATGATGTTTTCGTAAGCCCCCATTGCCTGTAGGATTTGGGGATGAATGTCGAAGTGACAAGTGAGCTGATCGCAAGATTGCATGCAGAATCTTTACGTGCCCATCCGGAGGAATGCTGCGGCATCCTGCTGGGCACGCGGGAAAATGACGGCGAACGGATTGCGGGCGTGATTCCCGCCGCCAACGTCGCCGCGGAGCCTGCGCGTCATTTCGAGATCGACCCCCGCGTCCTGCTGGCCGCACACCGTGCCGCGCGCCAGGGCGGACCGCAAGTTATCGGCTATTACCACTCCCACCCCACCGGCGATCCCGTGCCTTCCGCCACGGACTGCGAACATTCCACCGGGGATTTGCGCGTTTGGGCGATCATAGCGGACGGGCAGGTTGCTTTCTGGCGCGATACCGGGAAAGGATTTGCGGCCGTCACGAGCCGTATTGTCGAATGATCCTTCGCAACGGCCTGAACTCGAATGATTACTGCAAAGGGAAGTCCCCGTTCCATGACCACAAGCTCGCTCGAACTTGCCAGCCTGCTTTGTTCGCGCCTGTGCCATGACATGCTCAGTCCCGTTGGTGCGCTGACCAACGGGCTGGAGCTGCTCGCGGACGAGAAGGACCCCGAAATGCGCCAGCGCTGCTTCGAGCTGCTGGACCAGAGCGCGCGGATTTCGGCTGATAAGCTTAAGTTCTTCCGCCTGGCCTTCGGCGCTGCGGGCGGCTTTGGCGACATGGTTCCCGTCACCGAGGCGCGCGCCCTGATCGATGCGCTGGTGGCCAACAACGCCCGCATCGTGCTGAACTGGGCGCTCGCCAGCGATATGCTGCCCAAGCCGGCGGTGAAGACGCTGCTCAACTTCGGCCTGATCGGCATCGAGGCGCTGCCGCGCGGCGGCACGCTGGATCTCGCGGCGGAATTCCGCGACGGCATGAGCGAGATCGTCGTGCGTGCGGCCGGCCCGCGCATCGCTTTCGACCGCGACATCGGCCGCGCCCTCGAAGGCGCGCTGCCAGAAGGCGACTTGTCGAGCCGCACCGCGCCGGCCGCGATGATCCAGCAACTTGCCCATGCCCAGGGCGGCAAGCTGCAATATGCCCTGGCGGACGACGCGCTGGTGCTCGGCGCCGTGCTGCCCGGCGCGTGAAGGCCTGAACGGAGAAGGGCGGAAGGACGACGATGAACCGCTGGCTTGTCAATTCCATCGTCAAGTCGCCCAACTTCAATGAGCGCAAGTTGCCGATCTCGATGGTCGTGCTGCATTATACCGGCATGAAATCCGCCGCCGAGGCGTTGGAGCGGATGTGCGATCCCGAGGCGGAAGTCTCGGCGCACTACATGATCGACGAGGCGGGCGCGGTGACCTCGCTCGTCCCCGAGGAAAAGCGGGCCTGGCATGCCGGGCGCTCCTACTGGCGGGGCGTTACCGACGTGAATTCGGCCTCGATCGGCATCGAACTGGTCAATCCCGGGCACGAATGGGGCTATCGTCCCTTTCCCGAAGCGCAGATGGAAGCCTTGCTTCCGCTGCTGGCCGATATCGTCAAGCGCAACCACATTCCGCGCGGCAACGTCGTCGGCCATTCCGACATCGCCCCGGCCCGCAAGCAGGATCCCGGCGAGTTCTTCGACTGGGCCAGGCTGGGCGACCTGGGGCTGGCGCTGAAGATCCCGCTCGCGAAGATGAACTTGTTCTACGACAATCCGGGCGCCTTCTATCTCGCGCTGGAACGGTTCGGCTACGACATTTCCGACGGCCGCGCCGCGGTCACGGCTTTCCAGCGCCGCTGGCGGCCCGAACTGATCGATGGCCAGATCGATGGAGAAATCGGCGCGATTCTCTTGGAACTGCTGTTGGAGCAGGGCAGCGGCCGTGCTAGGTGACCGCTCGCACCGGGGGGCCGGGCAGCCGCGGGCGTCTTTTGACGCGCGAGGAAAGTCCGGGCTCCACGAAACAAGGGTGGCGGGTAACGCCCGCCGGGCGAGTCGGGTTTTCAGGCCCGGCGAAGCTTAGGGAAAGTGCCACAGAGAGCAGACCGCCTCGCCAACAGGGTTCGTCCCTTGCGGCAGGTAAGGGTGAAAGGGTGCGGTAAGAGCGCACCGCGCTTCCGGTAACGGAAAGCGGCATGGCAAACCCCACTCGGAGCAAGACCGAATAGGGGCTGCGCGCCGTCTTTGAACGGCGGGTTCGTTTCGGACCCAGGCAGCCCGGGTTGGTCGCTTGAGCGGCGCAGCAATGCGTCGCCTAGAGGAATGGCTGCCGCCGCGGCGTAAGGTCCCTCCTTGGGGAGACCACGCCAGGTACAAAACCCGGCTTACAGGCTCCCCGGTGCATTTTCATGACAACGCGCGATGCCGGATCGCCGCGCACGCTTTGTCGAACCGCTCAGGCGGGGGCCGAACCGCTCAAGCGGGGGCCGAACCGCTCAAGCGGGTGCTTCCGCAGCGACCTGGACCGTGATCCCGTCCTCGCTCTCGCAGGCCTGGATGAACCAGCGCTCGCTGCCCTGGAGCCCGATGGCGGTGAGGCGGCCGTGCATGTAGGCCCCGGTGTCGATACCCACGCGGTTGCCCCGGATCTCCGGTTCCTGCGTGATCGTATGCCCATGGATGACGAAGCCGCCGAATTCCCCATTGTGGCTGAGGAACGGTTCGCGGATCCACCGGCAGTCGTGCCCCAGCTGGTTTTCCAGCGGCGTTTCGGGTCGGACGCCGGCATGGACGAAGACGTAGTCGCCCACGCGGATCATCTTCTGGAACCCGTCGATGAAGTCGAAATCGTCCTGCGGGATGGCTTCCATCGCCGCGCGCTGCAGTTCGTCGAGTTCGGCATCCATCACGAATTGCGGGTCCATGCCATAGGACAGGATGGTCTCGCGGCCGCCGAATTTCAGGAAGCTGCGAAAGGCGTCCAGCTTGTCGCGGGAGACGAGCAGCATTTCCTCGTGATTGCCCTGGATGAATTCGACATCGCGTTCGCGCGCCCATTGCCGGGCGCGGGCCAGCACCCCGGAACTGTCCGGTCCGCGGTCGATCAGGTCGCCGAGCAGGATGACCAGGCTATGCGCACTGTTTCGTTGGGCGTCGTCGCGCTCGATCGCCTCTATCAGGCGCTCGAACAGGTCCAGGCGGCCGTGGATGTCGCCGATCGCATAAATGCGCTGTCCAATGGGCAGTTGGGGAAGGCGGGCGCTGGGAGCGCGGCCGAGGAGGTTTCTGATCTTCGCGAGCATTGCGTTGGCGACGACTATAGGAAACGCGGCTCATGCCCACAAGCACAACGCGGCCTTCGTCATACGCATTAAGCCGAGGCGTGCCGGCTTCGCGGGTAGTGGCCCAAAATCCACACAAGGTTTCCAGAATGTTTCTGGAATGAGATTTTTCTTGTTACCATCTTGGGTGCGGTGCAGCAATATTGTGCAGCTGCAATCGCCTTCAAGACAGAAAGGCGATGCGGCAAAGCAGGCTGGGACGAGACACCCCAAGAAGAATTCAGTGAGGGAATGACCATGTTTATGTCCGTCCGCGGCGCTTTCGCCGCCACTCTGCTCGCATCCAGTGCAATCGCAGCAACTCCGGCTTTCGCTGACGAGGCCGATGCGCCTTCCGAAGTGACCGTGACCGGCAACGTCGCGCTGACCAGCGACTATCGCTTCCGCGGCGTCTCGCTCTCCGGTGGCGATCTGGCCGTCCAGGGCGGCATCACCGTCTCCCACAAAAGCGGTTTCTACGCCAGCATCTGGTCCTCCTCGCTTCACAGCAGCGAAGTGGACGTGGATGGCGACGGCGTGGGCGACGGATCGGTCTATGGCGACCAGGAACTCGATCTCATCGGCGGCTGGACGGGCGAAGTGACTTCGGGCCTGACGCTTGACGCCGGGCTGCTCTATTACGTCTACCCTAGCGGCAAGATCGGCGACGCGAACTATTGGGAGCCCTACGCCTCGATCAGCGGGCAGGTCGGACCGGCCAAGCTGAAGCTGGGCCTTGCCTACGACTGGAAGCAGAAGGGCCTGCTCGACAACAACGGCAGCAAGTCGGACAACCTCTACGTCTACGGCAATGTCGACGTTGCCATTCCGAACACGCCCGTCACCGTTTCCGGCCACCTTGGCTATACCGACGGCGTCCTTTCGCCCTGTTACTATTGCACGGACACCCGGACGTTCAACGACAAGACCGGCATCGACTATTCGATCGGCGCCTCGATGACGCTGTTCGGCCCGCTTTCCGCCAGCATCAGCTATGTCGGCGTCAGCGGCGTCTCGGTCGACAGCTACACGGACGACACCGTGGTGGGCACGCTTACCGCCTCGTTCTGATCGACAAGCGTTTTGCAGGAGGACCCGCCCGGAGCGATCCGGGCGGGGCTTGCCTCTACTTGAGATAGAAGTCCACGGTCGTGACCACGCGCACCTTCTTGTAGGGCGTATCGGACACGCCCCAGCCACCACCCGAATCGCCGTCGCGCGCTTCGATGGTGAAATAGCCCTGGGTCGCGCTCTTGATGGCGCCGACCTGGGCGCCGCTGTCCTGCGCGAACTGTTCGGCAGCCGCCCGTGCATCGCGGGTAGCAGCGGCGACCATCGGCGGCTTGATGTCGTTGAGGCGGGTGAAAGTGAAAGCCATGCCCGAACCTTCCTCCAGGATGACCCCGCGGCGCACCAGTTCGAACTGACGCCTCACCGCCGATTGCGCGCGCTTCACGTCCTGAGTGCGCAAAGTGACGCGCTGGCGGACAGTGAAAGTGACGACGCCATTGTCCTTGCTCTGCTGCACGTTGGCCCCGGTCGGCTGCAGCGCATCGGCAGGGAACCCGAGTTCGCGGAAGAACGTCTCTATCGCCTGCGTATCGTTCTCGACGCCCGATTGCGCCGTCGAAAGGTCGCCGGCGGAGGCGGAATAGGCGATCGTCCAGGTCGCAAGGTCGGCCGTGACGTCGCGCTCCGCCAGCCCGCGAACCGTCACCGAGCGATCCGCCCGGTGCGCGCGCTTCATGCCGTCGCCAAGGAGATAGCCGCCGGCCACCAGCCCGATGGCCAGGATCGTGGAGGCCGCCAGCCAGCCCCTGACGACAGGATCGCGCAAGAAGGAGGTGGAGTGGCGAGGGTCGGATGGGCTAGTGTCAGGCATCGCGGCTTCTCCCTGAAGTCTCGCGGAACATGGCCGAACAGGTGTGTATCCGCGATGAACCGTTTTTCATATGCGATAAGTTGAAGGAATCTCCGTGACCAAGTACCTCCACACCATGATCCGCGTGACCGATCCGGACGCGACGATCCGCTTCTTCGAACTGATCGGCCTGCAGGAAACCCGCCGCTTTTCGAGTGAGCAGGGCCGGTTCACGCTGATCTATCTTGCCGTGCCGGGCGAGGAGTCCGAAGTGGAGCTGACCTATAACTGGCCGGCCGAGGACGGCTCGTTCGAGCAGTACGAGGGTGGCCGCAATTTCGGCCATCTCGCCTTCCAGGTCGATGATATCTACGCGACCTGCCAGACGCTGGCCGATGCCGGCGTGACGATCAACCGCCCGCCGCGCGACGGCCACATGGCCTTCATCCGTACGCCGGACGGCATTTCGGTCGAGCTGTTGCAGGACGGCCGTCTCGATCCCGCCGAGCCCTGGGCATCGATGCCGAACATCGGCAGCTGGTAAGCCAGACGCCGTCGGGCGCGGGCTACGCTTGCTCAGTGCATTGGGCAACGCCCGGCGGCTTTTCGGACGGGTTCCCGAAAAGTTAGTTAACTTTGTGAAATAGACGCTTGTTCATTGGTGTGCCGCTGGCGCCGGACATACCTCCCGCCCCGCAACGGAAGTCTTGGGAATCGGTTGGCGCCAGTGCCTCCGACAGCCGGGACAGGGATTAATTCCGATCTCCAGCGGGGGCTAACATGGGATTGGTTGAACTTGTTCGGCAGGCGCTTTCAGGCCTGCTTATGATCGAGCAGGAGCTTTTGCTCTTCGCCGGTTTCTGGGTGCTCATCGGCACTCTCGACGAAGTGGCGGTCGATTGCTGCTGGCTATGGTTCCGCATGACGGGGCGGGCACGGACGCAGCGCATCACGGGCGACGCTGCCCGCGCGCCGCTGCGGGGCAAGGCGGCGATCTTCATTGCCGCCTGGCAGGAAGACCAGGTGATAGGTCATACGATCCGCCATGCCTTGTCCGCCTGGCGGCAGGACGATTTCACGCTCTATGTCGGTTGCTACGGCAACGATGCCGCCACTGTCGGCGCAGCGATGGAGGGCGCGGGCACGGACGCGCGCGTTCGGGTGATCATCCATGAACGCGCCGGACCGACCACCAAGGCGGATTGTCTGAACCGGCTCTACCGCGCGCTTTGCGACGATGAACGCCAGAGCGGCCGGGCCTATCGCTGCGTCATTCTGCACGACGCCGAAGACATGGTCCATGCTGCCGAACTGGCCGTGGTCGATGCCGGTCTGGCTTCGGCGGACTTCGTGCAGATTCCGGTACGGCCGGAGCCGCAGGCGGCATCGCGCTGGGTGGGCGGCCACTATCTCGACGAGTTCACCGAAGCTCATACCAAGTCGCTGGTCGTCCGCGATGCCTTGGGGGCGGCGATTCCGGCAGCTGGAGTAGGCTGCGGGTTCGGCCGCGACATGCTGGAGCGGATCGCGCAAGGCCGCCTGGCCGAAGGCAATCCGGGCCCGTTCGCGGCGGAATGTCTCACCGAGGATTACGAACTGGGCGTTCTGGTATCGCGCGAAGGCGGGCGCTCGCGCTTCCTTCGCGTGCGGGACGAGCAAGGGGAACTCGTCGCGACGCGGGCCTATTTCCCGGCCCGGTTCCGCGAATCGATCCGGCAGAAGACGCGCTGGATCCACGGCATTGCCTTCCAGGGCTGGGAAAGGCTCGGCTGGGAAGGCAGTTCGGCGGATACCTGGATGGCCCTTCGCGACCGGCGCGGGCCTCTCACCGCGATCGTGCTCGCCAGCAGCTATGCCCTCATCCTGGTCGAGGGCATTCTCGGGGTTCCGCGGATCCTGGGCTGGGAAACCGCCACGAAGCCGCCGCCGATGCTGGCCTGGATGATCGCGGTCGGTCTGTTCAGCCTGGTGTGGCGCAGCGTGGTGCGCGCCGCACTCACGACCCGCGAATATGGGGTTGCCGAAGGTTTCCGCGCCATCCTGCGCATTCCGGTGGCCAATTACATCGCGATCATGGCCGGGCGTGATGCCTTGGCCTCCTACATCCGCACGCTGAGGGGCGGCGAGGTCACCTGGGACAAGACCCGGCACGATGCGCACCCGGCCTCGCTTGGCGGAGTGGCGGCAGCATGAGCCTGACACAGCCTTTTCGCGGACAGCCGCTCGTGGCCTTGCTGGCAGTGCTGGCAGGCTGGATGGGCGGCCGGATCTCAACCTGGCAAAGTCCTTTGCCGATCGAGGCGGACATCGTTCATGCTTCTCCGGTCGCAAGCGGCGGCGGACAAGGCCTCGCTGGCAACGGCAGCGATGATGCCTTTGAAGGCCCGCTGTCGCCGCCAGGCTCGGGGCTCTATCCGCCCCTGGAATACCTGGCGATGGAGCGGGGCATGGCCGGGCCGGGTTATGCCATGCCGGCAAGGGCGGGCCAGCCTTATCCCGTATTCGTGCGCGTGCCGGTATGGGTGAACGGGCCGGGTTACGGAGTAGCGAGCCGGGCGCCGGCGGCTTTTCCTGCGAGTCCGGATCGCCCGATGCAGTATGGGATAAGCGGCCTGCCCGGCGAGATGGAGTGGGGCGCGCGCGGCTTCGATGTCGCGCCGGCCCGCTTCGTGTCCGGCACGGCAGCAGGGTCGCGCATGCCTTCGGGCCTGCCGCCGCTCTGGCAGCTTGCGGCCCAGCCGGGTCCGCCATCGAGCGTAACCCCTGTCGCGGGACCGAGGCCGTTCCCCAGGCGATGGTCCGGAGATTCCTGGGCGCTGCTTCGACACAACGGAGCAGGGGGGATCACCAACGGCGCGCTGCCGGCGACCTATGGTGCCAGCCAGACCGGCGCGGTGCTGCGCTATCGCCTTTCTCTGGACGATCCGCGGCGCCTTACGGGCTACATGCGCACGACCACGACGCTGAGTTCGGTCATGCGCGAAACCGCTGGCGCGCTGGGCTTTTCCGCCCGGCCTTTCCCGAAGCTGCCGGTCATCGCCGCACTCGAGGCCAGATTGACGGAGCAGGGGGGCGTGCACCGTTTCCAGCCGGCGGCCATGGCGATCACCGAGCTTCCGCCGTTTCCTCTGCCGCAAGGCTGGCGGGGCGAGGCCTACGGGCAGGCGGGCTATGTCGGCGGCACCTTCGCAACGCCTTTTGCTGACGGACAGTTTCGCGCCGACCGCGGGCTGTTCTCGGTAGGGCGCCTGGAAGGACGCCTGGGCGGAGGCGCCTGGGGCGGCGTGCAAAAAGGTGCCGGACGGCTCGATGCCGGACCGAGCGCGACGTTTGCCGTGCCGCTGGGACGCGGGGCATTCGGAAGGGTTGCCGTCGACTGGCGGTTCCGGATCGCCGGCGATGCCGATCCCGGCTCGGGGCCTGCCGTCACTCTATCCGCAGGTTTCTGATTCCCGGCTTTCCTAGCGGCGGATGCTGCGGTAGCGAGAGGGGTGGAATGGATGTCTACCTCCCCATAGCCAACCTCTCCGTCAACGGTCTCATCATCGTTGGCCTGGGGGCGATCACGGGCCTGCTTTCGGGCATGTTCGGCGTGGGCGGCGGCTTCCTCACCACGCCGTTGATGATCTTCTACGGGATCCCGCCGACCGTGGCGGCTGCTTCCGCCGCCAGCCAGGTGACCGGCGCCAGCGTCTCCGGCGTATTCGCGCATACCCGGCGGGGCGGGGTGGATTACCACATGGGCACGGTCATGGTGGCCGGCGGCATCATCGGCACCGGCATCGGCGCGGCGCTGTTCAGCCTGCTGCAGCGGCTGGGGCAGATCGATACGGTCATCAATATCCTCTACGTGCTGATGCTCGGCTCGATCGGCGGACTGATGGCCAAGGAGAGCATCCAGACGATCCGTGCGGAGCGATCCGGGGTGCCCATCGCGGCCCGCAAGCGCCGCCATCACCCGATGGTCGCCAGCCTGCCGCTGCGCTGGCGCTTCTACCGCTCCGGGCTGTACATCTCACCGCTTGCTCCGCTGTTGCTCGGCATGGGCACCGGCATCCTGACGATGCTGATGGGCGTGGGCGGCGGCTTCATCCTCGTGCCGGCGATGCTCTATATCCTTGGCATGAGTGCCAATGTCGTGGTCGGCACTTCGCTCTACCAGATCCTGTTCGTCACCATGGCGACGACGATGATGCATTCGATGACCACCCATGCGGTCGACATCGTGCTGGCCTCGCTGCTGCTGCTGGGATCCGTCACGGGCGCGCAACTCGGCGCGCAATTCGCCCAGAAGGCGAGCCCGGTGAAGCTGCGCCTCGTCCTGGCGATCATCGTGCTGCTGGTCGCGGGGCGCATGGCGATCGGGCTGGGTTATCGTCCGGACGAGATCTACACGGTCGCCCCGCTGTGAAGCGCGGGCTGGCCCCGTTTCTCGCGCTTGCCGCGGCCCTGGCGCTCGGCGGCGCGCGGGATCCGATCCTGGTTCCCGAAGTGTCCCAGCACGAAGTGGACCTGCGGCAAGGCTTCACCGGCACCGAATTGCTGCTGTTCGGCGCGATCCTCACGCCGGAAGGCTCCCGCGCCGCGCAGGATTACGACATCGTGGTCGTGCTCAAGGGACCGACCCAGTCCATCGTCCTGCGCGAAAAGCAGAAAGTCGCCGGCATCTGGATCAATGCGGACAGCACGGAATTGCGTTCCGCGCCGTCCTACTATGGCCTGGCGTCGACCCGGCCGATCAAGGACATCGTCGACGACAAGACGGCCGCGATCTACGAACTCGGTCTAAAGTGGCTGCAACTCTCGCCGATCGGGGCCATCGATCCCACCGAGCAGGCGCGATTCTCCGATGGCCTGGTCGATCTCAATCGCCGCAACGGCCTCTATCGCGACGAGGAGGGCGGCGTGAAAGTCAGTGAGCAAGTGCTCTACCAGGCGCGCATCCGGCTGCCCTCGCAAGTGCCCATCGGCACCTATACGGCGGAGACTTATGCCATTTCGCGGGGGCGGGTGGTCGCTTCGGCCAGCAGCCAGGTCCAGGTGCGCAAGCTCGGCTTCGAAAGGGCGATCGCCAACTTCTCGGAAAACTACGGCTTTGCTTATGGCCTCTTGGCGGTCCTCGTTTCGGTGGGCATGGGCTGGCTTGCCGGACGGCTTTTCGCCCTCCGCTAGGCAGCGTTGCAGGCCCCTCTTAGGCGGAAATTAACCGCGCCGAACTAGCGCTTTCGAACGAAAACGCTTGTTTCGAGGGCTCAATGAACGAGATGCGAATGGACGGCTTCGATCCTGCGACGGCCCCGCACCCCCGGGTGGGCGGTGAAGAGGGGCGCGAGCCGATCGGCGTGATCCTGGAGATTTCCGGTGCCGGCGCCCGCATCGCCTTCGATCTGGCGCGCCTCAACGATGCCGCGCAGCACGTCGATCCTTCGATCGCCATGTCGGGGCAAGTCGGCAGCCAGGTCAAGGTCCGGGTGGGCCGGGGCTGGTTGCTCGCCAGCATCCGCAACCAGAAGAGCGACGCCACCATCCCCGGCGGCATCGTCGCCGAGGCCGACTTCCTGGGCGAAGGGCTGGAGGAACGGCTGACGGGTCGCATCCACGGATTTCGCCGCGGCGTCACGCGCTATCCCACGCCCGGCGCGCTGGTCTACCCGGCCGACACGGACGACTTGCGCCAGGTCTATGCCAGCGACGGACGGCAGGCGGTTCAGATCGGCACCGTCTATCCCACCAAGGACATTCGCGCCGGGCTCTACATCGATGCCCTGCTCGGCAAGCACTTCGCGCTGCTGGGTTCGACCGGCACCGGCAAGTCTACGAGCACCGCGCTGATCCTCCACCGGATCTGCGAACAGGCGCCGGAAGGCCATATCATCATGGTCGATCCCCACGGCGAATATGCTGCCGCCTTTCGCAACACCGGCGTGATCCTCGACGTCTCGAACCTGCAGATGCCCTATTGGCTGATGAACTTCGAGGAACATTGCGAGGTGCTGGTCACGACGCGCGGCGATGAGCGGCAGCTGGATTGCGAGATCCTGGGCAAGTGCCTCCTGGAGGCGCGGGCGAGGAACCGCCTGGCGGAGCAGATCGGCAAGATCACCGTCGATTCGCCGATTCCCTACCTGCTCTCCGACTTGTCCAACATCCTGAACAACCACATGGGCAAGCTTGACAAGGGCCACTCCAGCGCCCCCTACATGCGGCTGCGCAACAAGCTCGACGAATTGAAGGGCGATCCGCGCTACCAGTTCATGTTCTCGGGTATGCTGGTGGGCGACACGATGGCTGAGTTCGTCTCCCAGCTGTTTCGCCTGCCTTCGCGCGGGCGGCCGATCTCGATCATCGACGTGTCCGGCGTGCCGTCCGACATCACCAGCACCGTGGTGGCCGTGCTCAGCCGCATGGTCTTCGACTTCGCCGTATGGGCGCGGGAGGAGAAGACGCGGCCGATCCTGCTCGTCTGCGAGGAAGCGCACCGCTACGTTCCGAACGAGAAGAACGCCGACGGTTCGTCGGTCGGCCGCATCCTTTCGCGCATCGCCAAGGAGGGCCGAAAGTACGGTATTTCGCTGGGCCTCATCACGCAGCGGCCGTCCGACCTTGCCGAGGGCGTGCTCTCGCAGTGCGGCACGATCATCTCGATGCGTCTCAACAACGACCGCGACCAGGCCTTCGTCCGCGCGGCCATGCCTGAAGGCGCGCGGGGCTTCCTCGATTCCATCCCGGCGCTGCGCAACCGCGAATGCGTGATCTGCGGCGAGGGCGTGGCGATCCCGATCCGCGCCTCGTTCGACGATCTGGAGGAATTCCGCCGCCCGGCTTCCGCCGATCCCTCGTTCATCGACCTCTGGAGCCAATCCGGCGGCGAGGAGGAGATGGTGCTCCGCACGGTCCAGCGCTGGCGGGCCCAGGGCAGGTAAGCAAAACCGCGGAGAAGCCGGCGCGCGCGGTCAGGCCTTGAACGCCGCGCGCCACTTGCCCCAGCGGTAGTAGCCGATCGTCAGAGCTACGGTCAGGGCCGAACCGACGGGATAGGACCACCACACCGCGTCGCTGCCGATGACCGGATAGGCGAGCCAGTAGAAGCCCAGACGTCCCGGATAGAGACCCAGGAACATGATTACGAGCGGCGCCACCACGGCGCCATAGGCGCGCATCGTGCCGGTGAGGATCATCGTGATCGACACGATCACGAAGCTGGCCGTGCAGACGAGCTGAATGTGCCGGGCGATCGGCATGGCCGGGCTGTCTCCGCCCAGGAACAACGCCAGCAGCGGGCGGTCGAACAGCACGATCAGCGCCGCCACCAGGGTCGAGAGCGCCAGATTGGTGACGAGGCCCACTTCGGTCACTTTGCCGACACGGCCATGGTCGCCCGCGCCGAGCGACTGCGCGACCATGGCGCTCACCGCCGAGCCGATCGCGAAAGCGGGCATCTGGAGGTAGTTCCACAATTGCAGCGAGGCCCCGTAGGCCGCCGCGGCGTCCAGCCCCTCGCGGTTGACGAGGCTGACCATGATGAGGCCGGCGGAGGACACCAGCAGCATCTGGGCGCCCATCGGCAGGCCCTTGACGATCACATAGGCCAGTTCAGGGCCGCGCGGCACGAGATAGCCCAGTTCCGGCCCGCGCAGGCGCATCGGCAGGTCCTGCCGGTAGATGCGCCAGAGCTGGTAGACCAGGCCGGCGAAGTTCGCGAAGGCCGTGGCCATGGCCGAGCCGGCGATACCCAGCGTGGGGATCGGGCCGGGCCCGATGATGAGCAGCGGATTGAGCACGATGTCGAGCGCGACCGTCAGGATCATGGCGTAGAGCGGCGTCTTGGAATCGCCCGCGCCGCGCATGCCCATGGAGACCATCATCGACATCGAGCCGAGCGGGATCGTCACGAAGATCACCCGCAAGTAGGCGAGCGCCTCGACCCGGCTGGCCTCGGGCGTGCCGAGCGAATGGAGCAGGGCATCCGCGCCGAACCAGCCGCCGATGCCGCAAAGCCCCGAGAGAACGAGACAGAAGCCCAGGCCGGAGCCGAACGTGCGCCGCGCCGCGTCGATGTCGCGCGCGCCGAAATGCTGGCCGACGCGCACCGTCGTGGCCATGCCGAAGCCGAACACCAGCGCGAAGAGCAGGAACATGATGACGTTGGCATTGGCCGTTGCCGCCAGCGCGGCCTCGCCCAGCAAGCGCCCGACCCAGATCRCATTGACCGACCCGTTCAGCGTCTGGAGCACGTTGGAAATCAGCATCGGCACCGAGAAGACCATCAGCGTCTTCAGGATCGGTCCTTGCGTGAGGTCGCCCTTCATCCGCTCCATCTGCCGGGGGGGCTGTCCCTCCTCGGGTTCGGTTTCCCCGTGCGGAATCGGTGATGCCTCGTTCATATGCCCCTCAAGTTCCCCGCGTATCGCCCCAGATGTGTATGTGCAGCCGGTCCGTGAAGCGATAGCCTTCCTGCGTGCATAAATCCGAGAGCCATCCCGACCTCTGCCGGATGACATCGCTGGAGCGACCTTCCGGCATCAGGAATATCCGCTCGGCGGGGATCGCGTGGCGTTCCTGGAGCGCGCGGACTTCGGCCACGTCGGCAGGTTCCGCCACAACGAACTTGAAGTACGCGCGCGGATCGGCCGCCCAGGCATCGAGCCGCTCGGGTACCAGAGCCAGTTCTGCAGGATTGCCGCTGTGCGAGAGCTTGGGGCTGACGTTGTACTGCTGCACCCGTGCGTCGAGGCTGGCATGCGGCGCGACCGAGCCGTTCGTCTCGATCTCGACATGCATCCCCGGTCGCGCCTCATCGAGCGCTGCCAGCATCCGCGCCAGTTGCGCGCCTTGAAGCAGCGGCTCGCCGCCGGTGATGACGAGGCGGTCGGGCGGCAGGTCCGCCACCATGCGCGCCACGTCGGCTTCCTCGGCCATGACCTGGTTGGCCTTGCGCTCGAACGCCAAATCGTCACGGTGGAAGCGGTTATCGCCGGTGAAGCGCCAGGTGTAGGCGGTGTCGCACCACTCGCAGGCAAGGTTGCACCGCGACAGCCGCACGAAAGTGCTCGGCCGCCCCATGCTGGCGCCTTCGCCCTGAAGCGAAGCGAACACTTCGGGTTCGCCGGGAGTGGTGGTGGCAAGGGCAAGCGTCACGGGTATTCTCGAATGCAGTTTGATGGAGCGTGGTTGACACAGTTTACACGGTCCAGGGGAGAAAATGTCACCTTCTGTCGAAAGGTGTCATCTCGCAGCTGATTGCGTGCAAGGGGGCAGGGTGATCACGCGCGCGAAGGTGTCAGATGCGCGTGATGTAGGAAAACGAAAAGTGAGAAGTCCTGGGGGATGATCCCCCAGACCCTCGGAATGTCGAGGTCTCGCCCTGCCTGGCCGTTTTGCGCCCACTGGGAGCCGGGAGACAAATGGCCTGCGGTCGCAAGGAGGGCACGGGCGTGGCTGCGCGCGCGACCTCGCCAGTATCGGGGTGCAGGGGTGTTAACCCCTGCGTTTCCCTTTTCTTATCCCAGCCGCGCCAGCGCAGCCGCCAGACGCTCCGCCTCGGCCGAATGGTGCGCATGATCCGCACGCGCCTTGTCGATCGCCTCGGGCTTGGCCTTCTCGACGAAGGCCGGATTACCCAAACGCTTGTCGAGCGAATCCCGCTCCTTGACCGAGGCGGCCATGGCCTTTTCCAGACGCGCCTTCTCGGCAGCGATGTCGATCACGCCTTCCAGCGGGATCGCCAAGGTCGCATCACCAGCGCCCACCTGCATGGCGGCACCAGCCGGAGCCGCCTCGAAGTGGATCGCATCCAGACGCGCCAGACGGTCGATCGCGGTGCCGTTGCGGCCGATTACCGCGCGGGTCGCGTCGGAAGGGTCGGCGACATAGGCGGTGAGCCGCGCGCCCGGTGCGATGCCGAGTTCCGACTTGGCGCCGCGAAGGTTGCCGATCAGCGCGATCAGCCACTCGACTTCGGCCTTGGCTCCGGCGTCCACCGTGGCATCCGGTGCGGGCCATGCGGCGACGATCAGGTCGTTCTCGCGGGTGCCCATCTTGCTCCACAACTCTTCGGTGACGAAGGGCATGAAGGGGTGGAGCATGACGAGGATCTGGTCGAGCACCCAGCCGGCGACGGCCTTGGTCTCGTCATCGAAGCTGCCCTTGATCAGTTCGATGTACCAGTCGCAGAACTGGTTCCAGACGAAGTGGTAGATCGCATTGGCAGCGGCGTCGAAACGCAGGTCCGCCATGGCCTTGTCGAGCAGGGCGACGGTCTCGACGACTTCGCCGATGATCCACTTGTTGACCGCCGTGGTCGCCTTGGGAGCGGCGATGGAGGTGCTGGCGACGATGCCGTTGGACTGGCAGAAGCGCGCGGCGTTCCACAGCTTCGTGGCGAAGTTGCGGTAACCTTCGACGCGCTTTTCATCCATCTTCACGTCGCGGCCCTGGCTCTCCATGGCGGCCATGAAGAAGCGCAGCGCGTCGGCGCCGTACTTGTCGATCAGGCCCAGCGGATCGACCACATTGCCCTTGGACTTCGACATCTTCTGGCCATCGGCGGCGCGGACGAGGCCGTGGAGGTAGAGCCGCTTCCACGGCACTTCCTTCATGAAGTGAATGCCCTGCATCGCCATGCGCGCATCCCAGAAGAACAGGATGTCGAAGCCGGAGACGAGCAGGTCGTTCGGATAGTGCTTCTTCAGCAGCGGCGCATCTTCATCAGGCCAGCCGAGCGTGGCGAAAGGCCAGAGCGCGGAGGAGAACCAGGTGTCCAGCACGTCGTTGTCGCGGGTCAGCTTCTTGTTGCCGGCCTGCGCCTGTGCCTCTTCCTCGGTCTCGGCGACGAAGATTTCGCCGTCTTCCGAATACCACGCCGGGATGCGGTGGCCCCACCAGAGCTGGCGGGACACGCACCAGGGCTGGATGTTTTCCATCCAGTTGAAGAAGGTCTTTTCCCAGGTCTTCGGGACGATCTCGATCGCGCCCGAGCGGACGGCTTCCATCGGCGGGCCGGCCAGCGTCTGCGCATCGACGTACCACTGGTCGGTCAGCCAGGGTTCGATGACCACGCCGCTGCGGTCGCCGAACGGGGTCTGGATCACGCGATCCTCGACCTTTTCGAGCAGGCCGTCGTCCTCCAGGAACGCGACGATCGCCTTGCGCGCCTCGAACCGGTCCATGCCGATGAACTGCGCGGGGACGAGGCCGTCCTGCGTCTGGCAGAGCTTGGCATCGGCATCGAGCATGTTGAGCATGTCGCCGGCCTTGAAGCCCGCGCGCTTGCCCACCTCGAAGTCGTTGAAGTCATGGCCGGGCGTGATCTTCACCGCGCCGGAACCCAGTTCGGGATCGGCATGCTCGTCCGCGACGATGGGGATTTCGCGACCGGTGAGCGGCAGGGTGACGGTGGCGCCGCGTGCAAGGAGTTCCTTGTAGCGCGCGTCCTCCGGGTTCACCGCGACGGCCATGTCGGCCAGCATCGTCTCGGGGCGGGTGGTGGCGACGTGGATGTGGCCCGAACCGTCCGAAAGCGGATACTTGATGTGCCAGAAGTGGCCGTTGGTCTCGCGCGTTTCGACCTCAAGGTCGGAAATGGCGGTGCGGAACTTCGGGTCCCAGTTCACCAGGCGCTTGTCGCGATAGATCAGACCCTGCTTGTGCAGATCCACGAAGACCTTGACCACGGCCTTGGTGAAGTGCGGATCCATCGTGAACTGCTCGCGGCTCCAGTCCATCGAGCAGCCCAGACGGCGCAGCTGGCCGGTGATGGTGCCGCCGGATTCGGCCTTCCATTCCCAGACCTTCTCGATGAAGGCTTCGCGCGTGTAGTTGGCGCGCTTGTCCTGCTTGGCCTCCATCTGGCGCTCTACCACCATCTGGGTGGCGATCCCGGCGTGGTCAGTGCCGACCACCCAGAGGGCGTCCTTGCCCTTCAGGCGCTCGTGACGGATCACGATGTCCTGCAGCGTGTTGTCCAGCGCGTGGCCGATGTGGAGCGATCCGGTGACGTTCGGCGGCGGGTTCACGATGGTGAACGGCTGCGCGTCAGAACGCTCGGGGCGGAACAGCCCTTCGCCTTCCCAGTGCTGGTACCACTTCGCCTCGATCTGGGCGGGGTCGAAAGTCTTGTCCAGCGCGGCTTCGGGCGCGGTTTCGGGGGAGGCTTCTGGAGTGTCGGTCATGGCGCCGCGCTTTGCCAGTGCGGGGCGTCATTCGCAAGTGCCGCCAACACGGGATGCCGCCATAGTCGCGGGACGTGCATAAAGGATGGCTCCAATACGGTTGCGATTGCGAAATGAACAATTCGCCGCGCCGGGGGAACCCCTTGCCGGTACAGGCATTTTCCCCCAATACGAGCACACATGCGGGAATGGGCTGAATTCACTCTGTCGGAAAGCGACCAGGACGGCGTCCAGACTGTGGCGCTGAAGGGGCCGTTGCGCGTCCATTCCCTGGGCAATCTTGACCACAAGCTGGCCGCCTTGCACGGCCCGTTCGACCGGATCGACATGTCCGGCGTCACCGATATCGACACCACTGGCGCCTGGCTCGTCTGCCGCTATGCAAGCGAGCATAACCTTGAAGTCGTGGGCGAAAGCGACCAGGCCAAGCACCTGTTCGCGGCGATCGGCCGCGTCCCTGACGAACAGCCGGAGATCGAGCCGGAGCGGCCTCTTCTGGTCCGCACGGTGGGCGAACTCGGCGATCTCGTGGTCGGCTGGGGGCACGGGCTAGTCCGCTCTGTCGGCTTCCTGGGGGAGCTGATCTCCGCGCTCGGCGCGGCGATCCGGCACCCCTCGCGGCTTCGGGGCACGGCGCTGGTGCATCACATGCAGCATGTGGGCGTCAACTCGCTGTGGATCGTCGGGTTGATGAGCTTCCTCATCGGCATCGTCATCGCCCAGCAGGGCGCAGTGCAGCTGGCGCAGTTCGGCGCTGAAATCTACACGATCAACCTCACCGGCCGGCTCGCGATGCGCGAACTGGGCATCCTGATGACCGCGATCATGGTCGCGGGGCGCTCGGGCTCGGCCTTTGCGGCGCAGATCGGCACGATGAAGCTGACCGAGGAGGTGGACGCCATGCGCACCATCGGCGTCTCGCCGATGCAGGCTCTGGTGGTTCCGCGCGTCCTGGCGGCGATGCTGATGATGCCGCTGCTCGGCTTCTATTCCACGGTGCTGGCGATCATCGGCGGCGCCTTCATCGCGAATTTCGCGCTCGATATTCCGTTCTGGACCTTCCTTCAGCGCACTCAGGAAGTCGTGCCGATCACTGACGTTTGGGTGGGCCTGCTCAAGGCTCCCGTGTTTGCGCTGATCGTCGCCCTGGCAGGCTGCTATCAGGGGATGCAGGTGACCTCGAACGCCGAGGAAGTGGGCGCGCGCACCACCCAGGCGGTGGTCACGGCGATCTTCACTGTGATCGTGCTCGACGCCTTCTTCGCGATCTTCTTCACCAAGATCGGCTGGCAATGATCGAAAGCGAAAGCCTTCAGGCGGAACCGGCGGAAACCGCCGCCGATTCCGATGAGAAATTCCCGATCGTGGTCGAGGGGCTGCGCAATGCCTTCGGCGATCACGTCATTCACGAGAATCTCTCGCTCAAGGTCCGCAGGGGTGAGATTCTGGGCGTCGTCGGCGGGTCGGGCACTGGCAAATCGGTGCTGATGCGCTCGATCATCGGGCTCCAGCAGCCGGAATCGGGCGAGATCACCGTGCTCGGTCACCACATGGGCGATTCCACCGATGAGGAAGGCCGCGACTTGCGCTCCCGGTGGGGCGTGCTGTTCCAGGGCGGCGCCTTGTTCTCGACCTTGACCGTGGGTGAGAACGTGGAAGTGCCGCTCAAGCAGTTCTATCCCGAAATCACCGACCAGATGCGCGGCGATATCGCGCGCTTCAAGGTCCGGCTCGCCGGCCTGTCGGAAGAATCCGCTTACAAGTATCCCAACGAGCTTTCGGGCGGCATGCGCAAGCGTGCCGGCCTGGCGCGGGCGCTGGCGCTCGATCCCGAACTTCTGTTTCTGGACGAGCCGACCGCCGGCCTCGACCCGATCGGTGCCGCCGCTTTCGACCGGCTGACGCGCGGGTTGAAGGAGACGCTCGGGCTGACGGTATTCCTCATCACTCATGACCTCGACACGCTTCACGCCATTTGCGATCGCGTGGCGGTGCTGGCGGACAAGCAGGTGATCGCCGTGGGCACGATCCCGGAATTGCTGGCGCTCGATCACCCCTGGATCCAGGAATATTTCAACGGCCCGCGCGGCCGTGCCGCGCTGGGCGCGAAAGACGAGATTTCGATGAACGACGACGCGCTTGTTGCGCAGGACGGTTCCCCTCCCGAAGGACCGGCCGTGGACAGCAGCAACGGGCGCGATATCAACGGACGCGGGGCATAGGGTAATCAGCATGGAAACACGGGCCAATCATATCTGGGTCGGAGCCGTCACGCTGGTCCTTCTGGCGACCCTGGCGGCGTTCATCATCTGGATTGCGCGCCTGAACGATGGTGCGCGCAACGAATACGACATCTTCTTCAAGCAATCGGTGGATGGCCTCGCCAAGGGGTCGGGCGTCGATTACGCGGGGGTGCCGGTAGGGCAGATCAAGGAAATCGAGCTGTGGCCGCAGGATCCCAGCTTCATCCGCGTGCGGGTGAAGGTGGACAAGAAAGTGCCCGTCACCGTCGGCACCACCGCCACGATCCAGGGCAGCTTCACCGGCGTTGCCGATATCCAGCTCGAAGGCGCCGTGAAGGATGCGCCGCTTTTGACCGAGCCGGGTCCGGAAGGCGTGCCGGTCATCCCCACCAAGCGCGGCGGCCTGGGTGAAATCCTGTCGAACGCTCCGCTGTTGCTGGAGCGCCTGGCGACGCTGACCGAAAACCTCAACTTGCTCCTCTCGGAAGAGAACCGCCGGTCGATCACCGGTATTCTCAAGAACACCGACAAGATGACCAAGGATCTTTCGTCGGCGACGCCGCAAGTGAAGCAGACCCTTGCCGAACTCCAGGGTACGCTCAACCAGGCGACCCGCACGCTGACCGCGTTCGAAGGCGTGGCCGGCAAGGCCGACAGTCTCCTGGGCGATCAGGGCAATTCGCTGGCCGAGCAGCTCCGCAACACGCTGGGCGCGGCGCAGAAGTCGATGGAGACGCTGGACCAGACCCTGCAGCATGCGCAGCCGGCTTTCGATCAGGTTTCGCAGCAGACGCTTCCCGCCGCCGAAGCTGCCATCCGCGACTTGCGCGCCACCAGCAAGGCGCTGCGCAACGTGACGGAAAAGATCGACGAGCAGGGCGCTGGCGCACTCATCAAGGGGCAGAAGCTGCCCACTTACAAGCCATGAACGGGCGATCCATGCGCCTGCACGAACCGAGAATGAAGATGGGAACCGCGATGAAGCTCCGGCACAAGACCCCGATCCTCGGCGGCGCGCTTGCAGCCGCGGCAGCCCTGGCGCTTTCGGGCTGCATCAGCCTGGCGCCCAAGGCCCCCGATCTGCTGCTGCGCCTGACGCCGGACCAGACCGCGCCGGCCGGTTCGCAGGCCACCGGGCAGATTTCCGAGGCCATTGTCGTGCTCGATCCCGAAGCCGATCGCAGCCTGGACGTGCTGCGCGTGCCGGTGAGGGTGGACGGATCGACCCTGTCCTATCTCAAGGACGGTTGGTGGATTGAAAAGCCGAGCCGCCAGTTCCGCTCGCTCCTGGCAGAGACCTTGCGGGCCCAGACCGGCCAGCTCGTCGTCGAAGGCGGTGATTTCGAGGTCACCGGCAAGACGCTGATCGGCGGAAGGCTGCTGCAGATGGGCTATGACGTCCCCACGTCGTCGGTGATCGTGCGTTTCGACGCGATCCGCACCGAGCGCAGCGGCCCGCTCGTGACCCGGCGATTCGAGGCGATCGTGCCGGGTGTGAAGGCGGAGGCAGCCTCGGTCGGTCCGGCGCTCAACAAGGCGGCAAATGACGTTGCCAACCAGGTCGCCACCTGGGTGAAAAGCGGCGGGGCGAGCGCTGCGCCTCAATAATCATGACAATTTCTGTAAGTAATTTTCGCATTTAGGTGCAGGGCCGGGGTAAGTAGGAGGCGATCTGGAATTTTAATTCAGACGCCTCTTTTTATTTTTTGTCCCTTATTCTGTTTTCCGGAAATCCGCAGGCGGCCTTCATTCTTGAGGTCGGTGTTGTGGTAAAAACATCACAATGACACTTCTGTGACGTGACTTGTTCAGTGCGCTGTATTGAAAGCATTTTCCTGCGCTGTATTCGGCCCGGACCCCGCGGCCGCAACGGCCGGGTAAAACAGAATGCAGGAGCTACCATGAACAAGTTCGCCCTTCTTGGCGCCGCCGCCCTTTTCGCCGCGCCCGTCGCCGCCAATGCGCAGGCTTATGTCCAGGCTCAGACCGGTCTCGACAGCGTTTCGGTCAATGGCGGTTCGTCGGAAGGCCTGACTTACGGCGTGGCCGCCGGTTATGATTTCCCGGTGCGCGAAGCCTTGTTCTTCGGCATCCAGGCGGGCATTTCGGGCAGCACCACCAAGGAATGCGCAAGCGATCTCCTGGCTACCGGGGACAAGCTTTGCGTTCGCGCCGGCCGCGATCTCTCCGCGATTGCCCGCGTCGGCACCAACGTCGGTGACACGACCAAGCTCTACGTGCTGGGTGGCTACACCAATGCCCGGCTGCGCGTGACGTACAACGACGGCGTCAACAAGGACAGCGACGGCGTCAACCTCGACGGTTTCCGCCTTGGTGCCGGCTTTGAACATGACTTCGGTGGCAACCTGTTCGGCAAGGTCGAATACAACTATTCGAACTACGAACAGGGCTACAGCCGCCACTACGGCCTTGCCGGTCTTGGCGTGAAGTTCTGATCAGAGCGACTTCTGCACGGCGGCTCTGCCGCGTAAGGCTATAAAAAAAAGCCCGCTCCGGTTCGACCGGGGCGGGCTTTTCGGCTTTTTCGTGCAGCTTCAGGCGCGCGCCAGTGCGGCCAGCCGGATCGCCAGCTTGAACGCCTCGAACCTTGCGGCGCGGCGTTCGGCGGCTTCCCAGTCTTCGCCCCAGAGTTCGACCTGCCAGTCCTCTTCGAGGTTGGCCGCGTTCCACAGGGCCTCGGCCTCGGCATCGGACCGAATCGCCGCCATGGCGATCACCAGCGACGCGGCGAGGCTGGAGAGCATCTTCAGCGCCGCCAGCGCAAAGTCGTTCTCGGCGGCGAGGGCGGTTTCCAGCCGCGCCAGCGTTTCGGCCGGCTGAGGCTTGTGGAGCACGCCGGAAATGCGGGCGAAGCGGATGTCGTAGCGCTGTTCGGCTTGCGCCAGCAGGGGCTCCCACACGGCCAGCTGGCGCTGGTAGAGCGCGTCCTCGGGGTCGCCGCGATAGCAGAGCGTGTCGGTTTCGGCATAAGGCAGCACGTCACGCACGGTCTGCGCCCGGTCCTGGGCGACGGCGTCGATCGCGAAGTCGGCCAGGTCGCGCAAGTGGAAGGACTGGGCGTCGATCTGCTCGCCCTGCGCGGCCCATTCGGCGGCCAGCGCTTCGGCCAGCGCGCGGGTGGGAACGATCTGCGCGCGGCCTCCGGCCGTCCTGATGGGGCGGCCGTCCAGCAGCACGCGCCACTGGCCATCGATCTCCTCGACGCCGGCTTCCTTGTAGAAGCGCTTCATCGCGGACTGCGCCATTTGCGGGCGAGGATCTTGGGGACGACGAAGACGTCGACAAGGCCGTTGGCGATCAGCAGGTAGCCGAGCCAGAGCGGCGCGGCGAGCTTGTTGGCGCCGATCGCCATGCCCGCGATCACGCAGGCGACGCCGAACAGGCGCACGAGCTGGATCGTGGCGAAGCGGGCCTTTGCGGGGTCTTTCTCGCTCACGTCAGCAGGTACTCCATGAGTTCGTTCGGTGCTTCGCAGACCTTTTCGGCGCCGGCCTCGATCAGCTCGCGCGGGTGATGATAGCCCCAGTCCACGCCGACGGCGCGGGTCCCGGCGGCCCGGGCCATCTTCATGTCATAGGCCGTGTCACCGATCATCACGGCAGCTTCCGGCATCGCCCCGGCCTCTATCAAGGCTTCCTCCAGCATCGCGGGATGCGGCTTGGAGGGATGGCGGTCGGCGGTCTGGAGCGTGACGAAGAGATCGGAAATCCCGTTCGCCGCCAGGCAATGCGTCAGGCCGCGATCGGACATGCCGGTAGCGACGGCGAGAGTCCAGCCGCGGGCGTGGAGCGTGCGCAGGCAATCCTCGATGCCGGGGAACAGGGGTTGCGACACGCGCCCCTCTTCGCGGGCCTGGCGGAACGACACCTTGTAGGCCTCGGCCATGGCGTCCTGCTGGCGCTCGTCGCTCTCCGGCAGCAGCTGGCGGATCGCCTGCGGCAGCGAGAGGCCCACCGCGCGCCGGATCAGGGCGCGGGAGGGGGCGACCAGGCCGAATTCGGCGAAGCTCGCCTCCATCGCCTCGCAGATCGGCGCCTGGCCATCGACCAGGGTGCCGTCGCAATCGAAGACGGCGAGCTTCACGGACGTGGTCACCGCTTACCTCGCGGCGACGACGGACCACCTGCAGAGGGACGCGCGCCGCCGGGGCGGGCGGCGGGCTTGCCAGAGGGCTTGCCAGAGGGCTTGGAAGCGGGCCTGGAAGCGGGTTTCGCGCCGGGTCCGGCCTTGGCCGCCGGCCTGCCCGCGGGTTTTCCGGCAGGCTTGGCACCCAGCTTGCTGCCGGGCTTGCTGCCGGGCTTGCTGCCGGGCTTGCCCGAAGGCTTGCCGCGCGAACCGGGGCGTTCCGAGCTGCCGTCGCGGCGTGAGCGTCGTTCGCCGCGGCGTTCCTTGCGGTACTGCTTGGCATGGGCCTTGGCCATGCGCTTCTCGTCGTCCTTCCCGGGCGCCGGGGGCGCTTCGGGCAATTCGGCGCCGTCGTTCTCGTCGAAGCCCAGCGAGGCCAGCGAATTGGCGAAATGCTCGGGCAGGGGGGCGGTCACGTCGAGCGGCACGCCGTCCGGGTGATCGATGATCAGGCGGCGCGCATGAAGGTGCATCTTGCGGCTGATCGTGCCCGAGAGGAACGCTTCCTGGCCGCCGTACTTGCCGTCGCCGACGATGGGGTGGCCAATGGCGGCCATGTGGACGCGAAGCTGGTGCGTACGGCCGGTCAGCGGGTGGAGTTCCACCCAGGCGGCGCGGTTGCCGGCGCGATCGAGCACGCGGTAGCGGGTGCGGGCCGACTGGCCGCCTTCCTCATCGACGTGCATCTTCTCGCCGCCGGTGCCTGGCTGCTTGGCGAGCGGCAGCTCGATCATGCCGTCGTTGATGCTCGGCACGCCGACCACCAGCGCCCAGTAGATCTTGCGCGCGGTGCGACCGGAGAACCGCTTGGAGAAGAACGCGGCGCTGCCCGGCGTGCGGGCGACCAGCAGAACGCCCGAGGTGTCCTTGTCGAGGCGGTGGACCAGGCGCGGACGCGGACCCTTTCCGGCATAAGCGTCGAGCAGGCCGTCGACGTGTTCCTTCATGCCCGAACCGCCCTGCGTGGCGAGGCCCGGCGGCTTGTTGAGCACGATGGCGGCGCGGTCCTGCGTGAGGACCATCGCGTCGGCGCGTTCGATCTCTTCCTCGGTCAGTTCGCGGCGCGGGCGCGAGCCGCCCAGGCCGGGCTTGGCCTCGCCGCCCGGCGGTACGCGCAGGACCTGCCCGGGCGTCAGGCGGGTATCGACATCGGCGCGCTTGCCGTCGACGCGGATCTGCCCGGTTCGCGCCCAGCGCGAGACCATGGCGAAGCCCACTTCGGGCAAGTGGCGCTTGAACCAGCGATCGAGACGAACGCCTTCATCGTCGCGGCCTACGGTAAATTGGCGGACAGTGTCCGAATTGTCGCGGCTCATGCGGCGACTCCCTTCATGATGGAAAGACCGGCAAACAGCGCGGCGAAGCCTGCGATCAGCGTGATCGCGACATAGAAAGCCGCAAGACCGACCTGCCCGCGCGAGACGAGGGCAATGGTATCGAGGCTGAACGAGGAAAACGTGGTGAAGCCGCCTAATACGCCGACGCCGATAAGCAGGCGAGCACTCTCGCCCTCGGTGCCGCGCAGCAGTAGCCAGCCGGCCAGCACGCCCATGGCAAGGCTGCCGACGACATTGACGGTCAGGGTGCCATAGGGAAACGCGCCGGCGCGGACAGGTCCGATGGCGGAGGTCCAGGCCAGCCCGGCGAGATACCGGAGCCAGGAGCCTAGACCGCCGCCGAACGCCACGAAGAGCGAGGAGGCAAGAAAGGAAGGTTGGGACATCGCGCCGCCTTAGCCGCGAATGCGCAGTTTTCCAATCGTCGCCGTCCGAACCGTCCGGCAGGGCAGTCGTCTATAAAGGTTCCAGGGTGCGACCCCACTCCGCAAGGAGACATAATAATGCAAATCTCATCGTCGACGAGCGCGCTGAGCGCTCTTTTCAATCCGCGTCAGGACATGGACGACAAGATCTCGACCGCGGTCGGCAATGGATCGATCAGCGATACGGACGCCTCGGCGCTCGAATCGGCCCTCGATTCGATCGACGACGCGCTCGGTACCAGCGGATCGGGCAGCCGGCTCGCGCCTTCGCAGATGAAGGATCGGATCGATTCGCTGATCTCCGACCAGGTGGAGAATGGCACGCTCAGCGAGGACCAGGCGAGTGCCTTGCAGTCGCTGTTCGCGCAAGGCCCGTCGCAAGGCGGCGATGCGGGCGCAGCGGGTGAAGGTGGTTCCGGCGGACCAGGCGGGCCGGGCGGCCCCGGTGGTCCCGGTGGCCCTCGCGGCGCGGGCGGTCCGCCTCCCGGCGGCGGGTCCGTCGAGGAAGCCGACGAGAGCGACGAAACCGAGGCGACGGACGAAACGGATGAAACCGATTCGACCGACGATACCGAAGAGACCGACGAAGCCGACGCGACTCTCGCAGCCGTGCAGGCGTTTTTGGAGAACCTGAAGGCCCAACAGGCCGAGGGAACGACTTATACCGCTTCGGCGGCGACCTCGGCTGCGGTTTCCGCCGCGGGCCTGGTCGTGGATCAACTGGCCTGATCCTTTCTATCGGTGTATAAGTGCTCTCCATCGGGGCTTCGAAACCCGGTGGAGAGCGCATCCGGGCCAAGAAAACGGCCAAGGTTGCTTGCCTTCCGGTGCTGGCAGTGCTAGCGGCCCCCAACTTCGAGCCGACCCCGCCATGGGATTCGGTGCAAATTCGTGTTTTTCTTTCAGGGTACCTTCCGCGTCGGAATGCGGAATTCGTACTTTTGATTTGTGAGGTGTGTCGGTTTATGCAGATTCTCGTCCGCGACAATAACGTCGATCAGGCTCTTCGTGCGCTCAAGAAGAAGCTGCAGCGTGAAGGCGTCTACCGCGAGATGAAGCTGCGCCGTCACTACGAAAAGCCGTCGGAAAAGCGCGCTCGCGAAAAGGCCGCCGCTGTGCGTCGCGCCCGCAAGCTGGAGCGTAAGCGCATGGAGCGTGACGGCGCCAAGTAAGATCGGCGTCGGCCCCGCCCGGTGGGCGGGGTTGCGGCAGCGCATGGTTCCCGTTTCCGAGCGGGCCTCGCGCAAGGATGCCGCTACAGTCAGGATCGTGATGACACGATTGTGATTGGCACATCTTAAATTGCTCGGCTTGCGGCTTGAACGCCGCTCCGGCTTGAGCCATGAGGGCGCGGAAATTTCCATCCGCGCCCTTTGTGCATCTGCCGTGCAGGTGTTCCTGGCGGGCGAACCCGAACGAGGCCCTAGACCATGACTGAGATCACTCGCGTTCCGCTGCAGCCGATTGAAAAGGGCTCGCTGGGCAAGATCTGGCTCGGCGTCGCTGCAATCGCGCTGGCCGCGGGTGGTGTCGCCTATGCTGCCCTGCCGCCGCAGGTCCATGTCAAGACGCTGACCGCCGGCACCGGCGAATCGCCGACCGTGGCGGACGTGGTGCTCATCAACTACAAGGGCACGCTGCCTGACGGTAAGGTCTTCGACCAGGCCCAGCAGGTGCCGATGGCGCTCAACGAAGTGATCCCGGGCTTCTCCAAGGCGCTGGTGAAGATGCAGCGCGGCGGCAAGTACGACGTCGAGATCCCCGCGAAGCTTGCCTACGGCGACAAGGCCGTGGGCCAGATCCCGGCGAACACGGACCTGAACTTCGAGATCGAGCTGCTGGACTTCAAGAGCCGCGCCGAGATCGAACAGCAGCAGCGCCTGATGCAGCAGCTCCAGCAGATGCAGGGCGGCGGTGCTCCTGGCGCACCCGGCGCGGCCATCCCCGGCGGCGCCCTTCCGGGCGGTGTCGTGCCCGGCGCCGAAGGCCCGGCACGCTGATCGCGTCCTTCATGAACCGCAAGATCGGCTCTTCGCTTCTGGCGCTGGCTTTCGTCCTGCCTGCCGCGGCTCCGGCCGCCGCGCAGGAAAAGGCCGCGCCGGCTGTCGGCTCCACGGCTGCCGCGCCGGCCCGCAAGGTCGCCGTCACCACGCTGACCGCTGGGCAGGGCGAAAAGCCCACCCGCGAGGACTATGTGCTGGTGAGCTACAAGGGCATGCTCAAGGACGGCACCGTGTTCGACCAGAACGAGCAGATGCCGATGGCGGTTGGAAGCGTCGTGCCCGGCTTTGCCGACGGTCTCGTGCAGATGCAGCGCGGCGGCAGCTATCGCCTGGAGATCCCTTCGGAGCTGGCCTACGGCGCCGAGGGCGGCGGACCGATTCCGCCGAATTCGGATCTCGTCTTCGAAGTCACCTTGCTGGACTTCAAGACCCAGGCCGAGCTGGACGCGATGATCGCGGCACAACAAGGCCAAGGCCAGGAGCAGGCGCAACCGGGCCAATCCGGCCAGTAACGCGCCTGCCAATAGCGCATCGGGGCGTGCTCCTCGCGGAGGCGTCCCTGCTTGAAGCAAATTCGGCCGGGTGCTAGCTGCCCGGACTGATCTCCCGGCGTGGTGCGCCATGCCGGTCAAACCTGAAGGAAAGCCATGTCGGTCGATACCGCAACCGTTGCGAAGATCGCCAGCCTTGCCCGCATCAAGGTGAGCGAGGCTGAAATCGAGGCGATGGTCCCCGAACTCAACGGCATTCTCGCCTGGGTGGAGCAACTCGGCGAAGTCGATACCTCGAACGTCGAGCCGATGACCGCCGTCATCCCCAACACGCTGCGCCTGCGCGATGACGTGATCGATGCCGATCCGCTGACCGGCGGCAACAAGCGCGATGCCGTTCTGGCCAATGCTCCCGCTGCCGAACACGGCTTCTTCGGCGTGCCCAAGGTGATCGAATAATGCCCGATACTTCAAACTCTCTTACGGAACTCGGCGTCGCGCAGATCCGCGACGGCGTTGCGAACGGCGATTTCTCCGCCGTCGAAGTGGCAGAAGCGTTCAACGCCAATGTCGCCGCTGCGCAGGAAGCGCTGAACGCCTTCATCATCGCCACGCCTGAAAAGGCCATCGAAGCCGCGCAGGCCACCGACGCCAAGCGCGCGCGCGGCGAAGCGCTCGGCAAAATGGGCGGCGTGCCGATCGGCATGAAGGACCTGTTCGCGACCTTCGACGTGCAGACCACGGCCGCCAGCCACATGCTGGAAGGCTTCAAGCCGCAGTACGAATCGACCGTCTCGCAGAAGCTGTGGGATGCCGGCGCGGGCATGCTGGGCAAGCTCAATCTCGACCAGTTCGCCATGGGCTCGTCGAACGAGACCAGCTATTTCGGCAATGTGATCTCGCCGTGGAAGCGCAATGACGGCGGCAATGCCGCGCTGGCTCCGGGCGGTTCCTCGGGCGGTTCGTCGTCGGCACTCGCCGCGCGTCTCTGCCCGGCGGCTACCGGCACGGATACCGGCGGCTCGATCCGCCAGCCCGCCGCTTTCACCGGCACCACCGGCATCAAGCCGACCTATGGCCGCTGCTCGCGCTGGGGCGTGGTCGCTTTCGCCAGTTCGCTCGACCAGGCAGGCCCGATGGCCCGCTCGGTGCAGGACTGCGCGATCATGCTCGAAGCCATGGCCGGTTTCGACGCCAAGGATTCGACCAGCCTCGACCTGCCGGTGCCGAACTGGGAAGCCGCGCTTTCCGGCGACATGAAGGGCAAGAAGGTCGGCATTCCCAAGGAATACCGCGTCGATGGCCTGGATGAAGACGTGTCGAATTCGTGGGACGACGGCATTGCATGGCTGAAGGATGCGGGCGCGGAGATCGTCGAGATCTCGTTGCCGCACACCAAGTACGCCTTGCCGACCTACTACATCATCGCGCCTGCCGAAGCCTCGTCCAACCTCGCGCGCTATGACGGCGTGCGTTATGGCCTGCGCGACCTGCCGGACGGTGCCAACCTTCAGGACATGTACGCCGCCACCCGCGCCGCCGGCTTCGGCCCCGAGGTGAAGCGCCGCATCCTGATCGGCACTTACGTGCTCTCGGCCGGCTTCTACGACGCCTACTACACGCAGGCCCAGAAGGTCCGCGCGCTGATCGCGCAGGACTTCGCAAAGGCTTTCGAGCAGTGCGACGTGATCCTCGCGCCGACCGCGCCCTCGGCCGCTTTCGGCCTGGGCGAGAACGTCGACGATCCGCTGAAGATGTACCTCAACGACGTCTTCGCGGTGCCGGCCTCGCTCGCGGGTCTTCCGGCGATGTCGGTTCCGGCCGGCCTCAACCGTGAAGGTCTGCCGCTGGGTCTTCAGGTCATCGGCAAGGCTTTCGACGAACAGGGCGTGCTGAACGCCGGTCTCGCGCTCGAACAGCGCGCGCAGTTCGCGGCCAAGCCGGAGAAGTGGTGGTAGACTGGTTTACCCTTCTCGACCTGCTGGTAAGTCTCGGGAACCTTGTTCCCGGCAGCAAGCACAAGAGAGGGGACGACCGACCCGCTCGTCGGCGCAAGACGCCGGAGCGGGAAAGGAATGACGGGGAGGGGCAGCGGCACCTGCTGCTGCGTCGCCCCAGGAGTGGACCGAAACACGATGACTGAATCAACCTATCGCATCCAGGGCGCCACCGGTGACTGGGAGGTCGTGATCGGCCTCGAAGTCCACGCGCAGGTCACCTCGAACTCCAAGCTGTTCTCCGGCTCGGCGACGGCTTTCGGCGCGGAGCCGAACAGCCAGGTCTCGCTGATCGACGCGGCGATGCCGGGCATGTTGCCGGTGCTGAACGGTGAATGCATCCGTCAGGCCGTGCGTACCGGCATGGCGATCGAGGCGCAGATCAACAAGTGGTCGCGCTTCGACCGCAAGAACTACTTCTACGCCGATCTTCCGCAGGGCTACCAGATCAGCCAGCTCTATCACCCGATCGTGGGTGAGGGCTCGCTGACCATCGAGGCGGACGAGAAGGCGGGCATCCCGGCCGACAAGGTCATCGGCATTGAGCGCATCCACGTCGAGCAGGACGCGGGCAAGCTGATGCATGACCAGCATCCGACGATGTCCTATGTCGATCTCAACCGCTCGGGCGTGGCGCTGATGGAAATTGTCAGCCGTCCGGACATGGCTTCGCCCGCCGAAGCAGGCGCCTACCTGTCGAAGCTGCGCACGATCCTGCGCTATGTCGGCTCGTGCGACGGCAACATGGACCAGGGCTCGATGCGCGCCGACGTCAACGTCTCGGTGCGGAAGCCCGGTGACGAACTCGGCACCCGTACCGAGACCAAGAACGTCAACTCCGTGCGCTTCGTCATGCAGGCGATCGAGCACGAGGCGAGCCGTCAGGTCGACGTGCTGGAAGCGGGCGGCAAGATCGTGCAGGAAACCCGTCTGTTCGATCCCACCACCGGCTCCACGCGTTCGATGCGCTCGAAGGAAGACGCGCACGACTATCGCTACTTCCCCGATCCGGACCTGTTGCCGCTGGAACTGGACGATGCCTTCCTGGAAGCATGCCGTGCCAGCCTGCCCGAACTGCCGGACGCCAAGCGCGCCCGCTACGAAGGCGAACTGGGGCTTTCGGCCTACAATGCCGCCGTGCTGACCGCCGACGTCGATACCTTCGCCTGGTTCGAGGCGCTGCTGGCGGAAACCGCTTCGGCGCAGGGCAAGCAGCCTGCCGAAGTCGCCAAGCAGGCGGCCAACTGGCTCATCTCCGAGTTCTTCGGCGCGCTCAACAAGCAGGGCAAGAGCCTTGAAGACTCGCCCATCAGCCACGAGCAGGCGGCGGAACTGCTGGCGCTGGTGGGCAAGGGCACGATCTCGGGCTCGATCGCCAAGCAGGTGCTGGAAACGATGTTCGAGACCGGCGACAATGCCGGTGTCATCGTCGAGCGCGAGGGCCTGAAGCAGGAATCGGACACCGGCGCCATCGAGGCCAAGGTGGACGAGATCCTCGCCGCCAATGCCGACAAGGTGGCGCAGTACCGCGAAGGCAAGGTCGCGCTGTTCGGCTTCTTCGTCGGCCAGACGATGAAGGCCATGGCCGGCAAGGGCAACCCGCAGGTGGTGAACGAGATCCTCAAGGCCAAGCTGGGCTGATCTTGCGCCTCAACGAATAGAAAAAGCCCCGGAAAAGCAGAGCGCTTTTCCGGGGCTTTTTCGTTGTGCGGCGTGAAGTCCGCTCGGCAATGACCCGGTGTGCCGGGTCCGGCCATTCCGGAAAACCCGGCGTCAGGCCGGCGCGGGCGGCAGGTCTCATCCCGCCGCCGCACTCCGGATCAGCTCGTTTTCGTGCCCTCCAGCGGCATGGTGCCGAAGAACCCGGCCTTGATAGTGCCGGTCAGCGCGGTGCCGTCGACCGTGGCCTTGCAGTCGAGGTCGATCGGCATGGGCGAAGTCATCTTCATCTTCCAGCTCAGCTGGTTGCCGCTGATGGTGCCGCCGCGCAGCTCCATCGTGCCGAGATCGCCCGTGATCTGGCCGGTGAAAGTGTCACCTTCGGGCACGATGGTCAGCGTGCCCTTCTGGTGGCCCATCGGGGTCTTGGTCGAGCATTCGTAAGTTCCGCCGAGCAGCGACATTCCATTTCTCTCCTTTATTCCTGGCCTTGAGGCGCGGCCGGGGCGGCGCGCACTTCCACGGGCAGGCCCAGGCCTTTGAGTTGCGGTTCCACCAGCTTGCGGTCGCCCACCACCACGAAGGTCAGGCCCTTGGGCTGGAGGTATTGGGTGGCGGCGGCACCGATCGCCTTGGCATCGATGGTGCGGTAGCGCGCGGCGAGCCCGACGTAGTAGTCTTCGGGCCGGCCGAGGCGGTCATTCTTGCGGATCGCGGCCTGCACTGCCGCCCCGGTTTCGAACTGGTTGGGAAGCTGACGGATCGCGCCTTCGGTGACGCGCTGCAGTTCCTCGGCGGTCACCGGCTTGCTGCCCGGGAACGCGCCCATGTCGGCGATGATCGCCTTGATCGCCTCTCCCGTCTTGTCCGACTGGACCGGGGCCGAGACTTGTACCGAGCGCGGTCCGACAGGCTGTGCAACGCCGCTGCGCACGCCGTAACTCCAGCCCTTTTCCTCGCGCAGGTCCTTGTTGAGGCGCGAGAGGAAGCCGCCGCCCATCACGTCGTTGGCGAGCTGCAGTGCTTCGGTATCGGGCGTCCGGCCGGTCATCGGCAGCACGCGGCCGGCCATGATCACCGACTGCGGCGAGCCGGGACGGTCGATCAGGACGATGCGGTTGCCGCCTGCCGCCGGCACGGCGGCGCCGAGCGGCTTGACGGGCTTGGGCGCGGCCGGGGCCTGCCATTGCCCGAAGGCGCGTTCGAGCATCGGCTTCAGTTCGGCCATGGTCACATCGCCGACGACGGTGATGGTGGCGATATCGGGGCGAAGCCACTTGTCGCGCGCGGCCTTGAGCTGCGCCGGGGTCAACGCGGCCAGCGAGGCGGCATCGCCAAGGCCGTCACCGGGCTGGGCATAAGGATGCGTGCCGAAGAGTTCCGCCCCCAGCGAACGCGCGGCGAGAGCGTTCGGCGTGGACAGCGCCTGTGCCAGCTCCGCTTCCGACTGCGCCTTGACCCGGGCGACCTCGGAGGGTGCGAAGGCGGCGTCGCGGACGATCTGCGCGGTGAGATCAAGCGAAGGCGCCAGATTGGCGGACAGCGCCGAGAGCGTCACGCTGCTGGTATCGAGCGAGCCGTCGATCGAGATGCTGGCGCCCAGTCGTTCCTGCGCTTCGGCGATCTGAGTGGCGTCGAGCTTGCTGGTGCCCTGGTCGAGCATGGCCAGCATCAGCCCCTGCGTGCCCGGCGTGTCGAGCGCATCGGCGGCATAGCCGGCATCGAAGTCGAGCGTGAGGACCAGCTTTGGCACGGCAGTGCGGCGCGCGAGCGCCACAGGAATGCCGTTCGACAAGGTGGTGCGCTCGATGGCGGGGAAAGTCAGGGCGCCGATCTGGCCGAGGGGCGGCATATCGCGTTTGGGGCCGGCGGCGAGGGTGGGGGTTTTCCCCTTGGGGGCGGCGCCCTTCGGGTTGGAGCCGGGCGCGGGGTTTTCCGCCTCGTCGCCCCAGCCGCCCATGGCATCGCCGCTTTCCTTGCGCTGGCCGGGCAGGACATCGAGCGCATAGACCGGGCGCGAGAGCCACTTGTTCATGGCCGCCTTGATCTCCGCCGGCGTCAGCGCGGCCATGCGGGCAAGGTCTTCCTTGTATTTTGCCGGATCGTCAGAATAGACCTGGCCCTCGGCCAGGGTCGCGCCCTTACCGCTGAAGCCGCCGACGCGTTCCAGCCCGCCGATCTCGCCGGAGAGCGTGCTGACGACGGCGCGGCGCACTTCGTCTTCCGTCGGCCCGTCGCGCAAGTAGTCCGCCAGCACCTTGTCGAAAGCGGCATCGGCCTTGGCGCGGTCCACGCCGGGCTTCACGTCCATCGCCATGGTCAGGAAGCTGAGCTGCTGGAAGACCTGCGAATAGGCGGTTACCGCCACGGCCAGCTGCTGTCCGCGGACCAGTTCGTTATCGAGCCGCGAGCTGGCGAGGCCGCCGAGGATGTGCATGCCCATTTGCAGGGCGAGCGTCTCGCGGTCGTTGAGGCCGGGCGCGGTCCAGTTGCGGGTGAGGCGCAGGACCGGCACCTGATCGACGATCTCGCGCTTCACCGGCGCGCCCAGCGTCAGCGGTTCCGCAGTTACCGGCTTGATGTCCGGGCCGCGCGGGATGTCGCCGAACCACTTCTCCACTTTGGGCCGCGCGGTGGCGGCGTCGATGTCGCCCGAGAGCACGAGCACCACGTTGTTCGGGCCATAGTGATCGGTGAACCACTTGCGCACATCGGTGAGGGTGGCGGCGTCGAGATCGGCCATCGAGCCGATCGTCGAGTGGCGATAGGGGTGGCCGACGGGCAGCAGGCCTTCGCTCTGCGCATATTCGAACAGGCCGTAAGGCTGGTTGTCGCCCTGGCGTTTCTCGTTCTGGACGACGCCCCGCTGCTTGTCGAGCTTGTCCTGGGTCACCGCGGGCAGCAGGTGGCCCATGCGGTCGCTCTCCATGAACAGGGCCACGTCGAGCGCGCCGGTGGGCACGGTTTCCACGTAGTTGGTGCGATCGTACCAGGTCGAGCCGTTCGTGGGGGTGGAGCCTGCCGCTTCCAGTGGGATATCGAAGTCCGGCACGTTGGCCGAGCCGCCGAAGAACAAGTGCTCGTACAGGTGCGCGAAGCCGGTCTTGCCGCGCGGTTCGTTCTTGGAGCCGACCTTGTAATAGGCCGTCACGCCGACGATCGGGGCCTTGCGGTCGGTATGGACGATCGTGGTGAGGCCGTTGGCCAGCACGAACTTCTCGTAGGGAATGTCAACTTTGGCCACGAGTTCGGCCGGGGAGGCGGGGGCCGGACCCGCCTTGTCGGCAGGCGCGGCAGGCGCCGCGGCGAGGTCCGCTGTCGGGGCGCTGGCGCAGGCGGAGAGGAGCAGAGCGGCGGCGAGCGCGATGGCGCTGGAACGAGGAGCAAGTCGCATGGCCGAAGGTCTAGCACGTTGTTCGGCAAGGGCCAGCGGCAATGGTGCGGCGCCGGGATCGGCGGAACGCCGTCGCCCCGGATCCAGTCCGGGACGACGGATCCCTGATCCCTCAGCCCCGCTTGAAGATCTGCCCCGAATCGAAGCGGGTGATCCGCCATTCGCCGTCCGGATCGCGGCGGCATTCCATCGTCACGTCGGCAACGGCCAGCGGATCGCAATACTTGTCGAAGGGGCCGTCGCCCAGCGCGGCGAAGAAGACCAGGAGGTAGCCGACTTTCGCCTGGTCGGCGCCGTCGAACGAGACGCGCAGCGAGGTGATGATGTGGCGCATGGTCATCAGGCCCGCGCCCGCGCGCATGGCCTCGGCCCGGCCCTTGTAGAAGGCTTCCACTTCTGCCAGCCCTTCACGCCAGGCGCCGCCGACGTTGTAGGAGACGTCTTCGGCCAGCACGTCGGTCTTGCGCATTTCGAGGCCGTTGTGAATGTCCAGTTCGTCGCCCCATTCGTAGACGACCTGCTTGATCGCAAGCACGTCCGCTGCCTGCTGGGGAGTGAATTTCGCCACGTCTGATGCCTCTTCCCGTTGTTTTTCCGGTCTGGTTGGCGGAAGCTAGGCAAGGCGGCGTGCGGCGCCAAGCGAATGCGGCCGGATCGCCGCGTTCAACGCCCGGGCGACGTTTGGAAGCGGCCTGACCGAAAACCCGCGGAAAATCCTGCCCGATCTCAGGTGATTTTGGGGTGGCATTCGGCGCTGTGGTTCCCATCTTGTAGCCAGCCGGTTCCGGCTCTTGAGAATCCACGCTTTCTTCCCATCTGCGGCCGGAAATGACCGCGGCGCGAAAAATGTCACGGCATGCCTTGTGTTGTAAATATGCAACACTATATGGTCGAGATCAGGAGGCAATTCATACCATGAATCTCGAAAAATTCACTGACCGGGCCAAGGGGTTCCTTCAGGCGGCGCAGACCGTTGCGATCCGCATGAACCACCAGCGCATCAGCCCCGACCATGTCCTCAAGGCCCTTCTCGAGGATAGCGAGGGCATGGCGTCCGGTCTCATCCAGCGCGCGGGCGGCAACCCGGCCTTCGCCGTGCAGGAGGTCGACAAGGCGCTGGGCAAGATTCCCACCGTCTCGGGCAGCGGCGCGCAAGGCGCGCCCGGCCTGGACAATGACGCGGTGCGCGTGCTCGATCAGGCTGAGCAGCTCGCCGCCAAGTCCGGCGACAGCTTCGTCACCGTGGAGCGCATGTTGCTGGCGCTGGCGCTTGCCACCATCACTTCGGCCGGGCAGGCGCTCAAGGCCGCCAACCTCACGCCCCAGGCACTGGAGGCGGCGATTTCCGAGCTGCGCGGCGGCCGCAATGCCGACAGCGCCTCGGCCGAGAACGCCTATGACGCGATGAAGAAGTACGCGCGCGACCTCACCCAGGCCGCGCGGGACGGGAAGCTCGATCCGGTGATCGGCCGAGACGAGGAAATCCGCCGCACCGTGCAGATCCTCGCCCGTCGCACCAAGAACAACCCCGTCCTCATCGGCGATCCCGGCGTCGGCAAGACCGCCATCGCCGAGGGTCTGGCGCTGCGCATCGCCAATGGCGACGTGCCCGACAGCCTCAAGGACCGCAGCCTCATGGCGCTCGACATGGGCTCGCTGATCGCGGGCGCCAAGTATCGGGGCGAGTTCGAGGAGCGGTTGAAGGCCGTGCTCGACGAAGTGAAGGGCGCGGACGGGCAGATCATCCTGTTCATCGACGAGATGCACACGCTGATCGGCGCGGGCGCTTCCGAAGGCTCGATGGACGCGGGCAACCTGCTGAAGCCTGCGCTGGCACGCGGCGAACTGCACTGCATCGGCGCGACCACGCTCGACGAATACCAGAAGTATGTCGAGAAGGACGCCGCCTTGCAGCGCCGCTTCCAGCCGGTCTTCGTGGGCGAGCCGACGGTCGAGGACACCATCTCGATCCTGCGCGGGCTCAAGGAAAAGTACGAGCTGCACCACGGCGTGCGCATCACCGATGCGGCGCTGGTGGCCGCGGCGACGCTCTCCAACCGCTACATCACTAACCGCTTCCTGCCGGACAAGGCGATCGACCTCATGGACGAGGCCGCCAGCCGCATCCGCATGGAAGTGGAAAGCAAGCCCGAGGAGATCGAGAAGCTCGACCGCCGGATCATCCAGCTCAAGATCGAGGAAATGGCCCTCGCCAAGGAGACCGACGAGGCTTCCCGGGACCGCCTCGTCGCTCTGCGCGAGGAACTGGCCAATCTGGAGCAGCAGTCGAGCGAGTTGACCACCCGCTGGCAGAACGAGCGCGACAAGATCGCCGCCGAGGGCCGGATCAAGGAGCAGCTCGACGCCGCGCGCAGCGAACTCGATCAGGCCCAGCGGCTTGGCGATCTCGCCAAGGCGGGCGAGCTGTCCTACGGCACGATCCCCTCGCTGGAGCGCAAGCTGACCGAAGCGCAGGCCCAGGCGGGCAACGCTCTTTTGCGTGAAGAGGTCACGGAGGATGACATCGCCGGTGTCGTCAGCCGCTGGACCGGCGTGCCGGTGGACAAGATGCTGGAAGGCGAGCGCGAGAAGCTCCTCAAGATGGAGGAGATGATCGGCGCGCGCGTGATCGGCCAGAAGGACGCGGTTTCGGCGGTGTCCAAGGCGGTGCGGCGTGCCCGCGCCGGGCTTCAGGATCCGAACCGGCCCTTGGGCTCGTTCCTGTTCCTCGGCCCCACGGGCGTCGGCAAGACCGAACTGACCAAGGCACTGGCCGGCTTCCTGTTCGACGACGACAGCGCGATGGTGCGCATCGACATGTCGGAGTTCATGGAAAAGCACGCGGTTTCCCGCCTGATCGGCGCGCCTCCGGGCTATGTCGGTTACGATGAAGGCGGCGTGCTGACCGAAGCCGTGCGGCGCCGTCCTTATCAGGTCGTGCTGTTCGACGAAGTCGAGAAGGCGCATCCGGACGTGTTCAACGTGCTGCTGCAAGTGCTCGACGATGGCCGCCTGACTGACGGACAGGGCAGGGTGGTGGACTTCACCAACACCCTTATCATCCTGACCAGCAACCTCGGCAGCCAGTACCTGACGCAGCTCGACGAGGATCAGGACGTGGACAGCGTGGAGCCGCAAGTGATGGAAGTGGTGCGCGGGCATTTCCGGCCCGAGTTCCTCAACCGTCTGGACGAAATCGTGCTGTTCCACCGCCTTGGCCAGGAACACATGGGCCCGATCGTCGATATCCAGGTCGCGCGCGTGCAGAAGCTGCTCAAGGACCGCAAGATCACGCTGGACCTCACCGAGGCCGCGAAGCGCTGGCTCGGCCGGGTAGGGTATGATCCGGTCTACGGCGCGCGGCCGCTGAAGCGCGCGGTGCAGCGCTACTTGCAGGACCCGCTGGCGGAGAAGCTGCTTGCCGGCGAAGTCCCCGACGGCTCGCATTTGCGGATCGACGATGGCGACGGCGCACTGGCGATCGTGGTGGAGTGATCGCGACCGTCTCGAACGGAAAAAGGCCTCGGCATTGCCGGGGCCTTTTTGTCACGGCGTCACCGCTCAGCCCTGGTCCCACACGTCGAAGGGCTGCGCCCGGATCCAGCGCGTGGCGGCCCACTTGGCGCCTTGCCGGACCGGCGCGCCGGCATGACGGCTGCGGGGGTCCGGCGAACCGTCGGGGAGTGTATTGTCGAAGGCGACCATGTCGCCGCCGCCGCCCGCAACCGAGAGGTTCTGCTCGGGAAAGCAGGTTTCGCCGCCGAGATAACCGGTGTTGAGATAGAGCAGCGCCGTCACCTTACGCTGGTTGGTGACGTGCGGCAGAGTATCCATGTGAGCGCGGTATTCCTGCCCGGGCGCATAGTGCAGGACGTTGAGCGGTTCGCCCTGTTCCACGCGCGTGCCGGTGGCTGCGGCCAGCCGCCGCATGATGGCCTGGAGCGGCAGGGACTCGCGGGTCGGACCGACCACGGCAGCAGATGACGTGCGGATCGGATGCGGTATGGCGCGGCCGGTGCGGGGATCCGCGACGATCGAGGGCGCCAGCAGGTCGCGCACGGACATGGCGAGATGCGCGCATTCCTCGGGAGTCACAAACTGCCGCCAGCGCCTGACCTCATAGCCCCGGCCCAGCCGCTCGGGTTCGGGCAGAGCGAGGGGATAGCCGTCCGCGTCGATCTCCATCCGCGCGAGCAGGTCCAGGTCTTGCGCGGCGGTGCCGCCGTAACGCTCCGCGGTCTCCTGCAGGATGGCCGTGGCGCCTGCCCAGTCCTGAGGGGCGCCGGTACCGTTGGCGGTGAGAGCGGCCTCCATCAGCGCGGCATCTTCGCTGCCGGCGGACGTGGCCGCACGCAGCAGACGGCGCGCTTCGCCGAGGTCGCGAGGCAGGGGACTACCGATCAGCCGCCACCGCGCGAGCATGGCGAGACATTCGGCGTCCCCCCGAGCGCCGGCTTCCTGCGCGATCTCCACGGCGTCCTGCTGCCGCCCGCTGTCCAGCGCATTGCGGGCACGTTCACTGGCTTGAGTCATGGCGCCTTTCTTGAACGCTCGAACGGCCAAAGAAAAGGGGCGGCAGGATAACCCGCCGCCCCCGAAGAGTGGTTATGATCGAAAAGATCAGAACTTGGCAGTGATGCCGGTGTAGAAGTAGCGACCCATGTTCGGGTACACACCCGAGCCATCGCCCACGCCAGTCAGGCCGTAAGGCGGCATCTTGTTGAAGACGTTGTCAACGCCAAAATAGAGCGTGTACTTATCATCGACGTCGTACGAAGCGCGAATGTCGTGGTAGAATACATCCGGGTACTTCTTGATCGGCGCGTAGTCTTCGTTCTGCGGTGGAACGCCGTTGACCGAGTTATAGTCCTCGTACTCGTTCAGATACATGCCACCGAGCCAGCGCAGCTGGTAGCCGAGCTTGAAGGCGCCAGTCTGGAACGAGGCGTTCATGGTCACCGCGTCCGACGGATAGTTCAACTCATCGAGGAGAGTATCCTTGTAGGACGGGTTGGTCGGATCCATGAACTGGTCGTTCTGGAAGTAGTGCGTCCAGTAGGCCGTCAGCGACAGACGACCGAAGTCAAACGCATGATCGTAGTTGATCTGGGTGTCGAGGCCGCGAACCTTGAGCTTCGCGTAGTTGAGTGAGCTCTGCAAGAGCGAACCCTCGAGGATCTGATAAGGCTGTTCACCGGTACCGGCACCGCCAGCGCCTGCACGCTGGAACAACCCGCAGAACACGTTGTCGAGACTCGGCGAATCATAGCATTGGTCGACGATCGTCTGTGCATCGACAGAGGCGATAACGTTGTTGACCTTGATGTTCCAGTAATCGACCGAGATGGACAGTCCGGGGATCCAGCGCGGCTGGATCAGGGTGCCAACCGTGAAGGAGTCGGACGTTTCCGCGCGAAGGTCGGGGTTGCCGCCACTCACGATTTCCAGCGACGACGAGTAGTTGTAGTCGTAGCTGGCCGGAATACCTGCCGCAGCGCAATTACCGGCGCGATAGGTCGTGCCGTTGTTGATATTGCGCGACGAGCAGGGGTCGGTGAAGTTCGGAGCGTAGTTCTGGCCTGCTGCGGAGTACAGTTCAACCAGGTTCGGCGCGCGGACCGAACGCGAGTAGGTGCCACGGAACGTGACATCGCGCACCGGACTCCAGACCAGTTCGCCACCATAAGCATAGACCGTGCCGGCCGACCCCTTGTAGTCCGAAATACGGCCGTTGCCGCGCAGACTCAGGTTTTCGAAGAACGGCTTGTCCTTGAGGATCGGGAACAGCAGTTCGCCATACACTTCCTTCACCTCAAACGCCGGAGCCGTGAAGGCGGGGATGGCGTTGTAGAAAGCGTAACCTTCCTGGGTCAGGTCGTCGAGGTCGTAGCGAACCGTTTCGCGACGGTATTCGCCGCCGACCGAGAAGGCCACCGGGCCGCCGGGGAGATTGAAGAACTGGCTCGTGTCGCCGGATACGTAACCCAGGATATCCCATTGGGTCATCTTGCCGGTAGCAAGGCTGTTGGTGAGGATGTAATCCTTGGCAGCTTGCGAGGTTGAGCCCTGGCCGAACGGATTGAGCGGAACGCAGGCCGCGATATCGCCGGCGAGGCGAGGATCTGAGGCAACGCCCTCTCCGGTAAGGTACGAGAAGGCGGCGCTGGGATCGACTTGCGAACGACAGACAATATTACCGTTTGCATCCGTGGTAGAGTCAAGAGCCAGCAGATAACGCTGAACATTGACGTTGCCGCGAATCAGGTTGCGTTCTTTGTGCTGGCCGTAATTGACCGACAGTTCGTACTTCCAGTCGTCGTTGAAATCGCCCTTGAGGCCGCCGACAATGCGGAAGGTCTCGCGCTTGATCTCTTCGTCGCGCACGCCGAAGTCGGTCCAGTTGCGGCGCAGGCTGAACTGGTAGGAGCCGTCGGCAATTCCGCTCAACTGGGTGGCGAGGCCGGCGTCGCCTGCCGCGTTGTTGGCATAAACGGCACCAGTGTTCGGATTGATGCGACCGGCTGACGCTGCGAGGAACGAGTTCGTCAGGGTCTGGCGAGCATCATCATTCAGGTACGGGTTGTCGAGACGAACGCGCTCACGCGAGTCGCCAAGGGTAGCGCCTTGCGAGAAGAACGGCCCGCTCTGCGAGCCGCGTGCGTCCGTGCGGCTGTACTTCGCTTCGAAGAAGGGCACGAGAGCCGGAGTGATCTCGTAGTGACCCGTAAGGTTGACGGTATAGCGCTTCAAGTCCGGCGAAAGGGCCAGAAGACGGTCTTCGCGGTTGTTGTTGCCGTTACCACCTTGGAAGCTGCCGTTAGGACCGATGCCAATACGCTCGCCGGTCTGGGAAATGAGCGAACCGTCGGGCTGGAACAGATAGTTGCAGGTGAAAGCACGACCATTGCTGCCGCTGCCGCAGTTGCCGCCGCCATAAGCTGCGACCATGCCGCCGAGCGAAATCGTTGCCGAGCGAATGTCGTTATAGAACGTGCGATCGGGAATGCCGTTGGAACCGTTCACAATGGTGCCCGTCGCATCGGCATCCGTTACGACGAAGCCACGATTGTTGCGCAAGCCCGGACGGTCGGAGGCGTAGAAGTCATCCGAGTGTGAATATTCGGCGGCCAGCGTAATGTTGCCGCGGCCTTCGGAGAAGTTCTTGCCGACGACAACCGAGGCGAATTGCTTGCCGGCATCCTTATAGTTGGAAATGCCGTTCTGACCGCGGAAGCTGATGCCGTCGTAGTCTTCTTTGAGGATAAAATTCACGACGCCGGCAATGGCGTCTGAACCGTAGACGGCCGAAGCGCCGCCCGTCACGACATCCACGCGCTCGATCAGGTCGGCGGGGATCGTGTTGACGTCAACCGAGACGGCATTGACGAGGACGTCACTGCCAACGTGCCGGCGGCCATTGACCAGAACGAGAGTACGCGCGGTGCCCAGACCACGAAGGTCGAGCAAGTTCAGGCCTCGGGTGCCGAGGGACGCAGTTGAATTGGCCTGGCTGAAGGAGCTGCGCAGCTGCGGCAGTTCGTTCAGCTGGTCGCCCACCGAGAGGTTGCCGCTGCTGAACACCTGCTCGCCGGTCAGGATGGCGACCGGGTTGGCCGATTCCAGATTCGGCGTCGAAATGCGCGAACCGGTGACGACGATGGCGGGGGCGCTGGCCGAATCGTCGGCGTCGGCTGCGGCCTGGTCTTGCGCGTATGCGCTCGTAGCGAAGGCCAGAGCGAATACGGGCAGGCTGGCTGCGCTACGCAGCGCCGCCTTCTTCAGAGAGTTTTGCACGTTGTTGTGTCCCTTGTTGCTTTCGTGCGCACAGCTGGAAGCGTGACCAGACCCACCGTGCACCCGGATGCAGCAATCTTCGTGCGTGAACGCGGAAGATTGCCATGAGGGGATTTCTCGCGCCGAGGGCGTTCGCTTTCAATCGTAAACGCCGCCCTCGGCCGAATTGCAGCTACGGTTGTGACAAAGCTGCAACAGCAAAACTCCGCATTTTCAGGGAGATTTCCGTCAATAACTCAGAGTAGTTGTGATCGGATTGTCACAAAAATCTAATGTCTAGGCAATATCGAGACGAAATATGTCGTGCGCGACCCATGATGAAGAATTTTAGTTGCTCGCGGCTTTTTCGTGCCGATCGTCATGGTCGTGAAGCAAACGTCACTTCACGCGGCGCATTTTGATCGGTCTTTGACCATTCACCGAGACGGTGAACGTTCCAAGCACGCCGCGTGCTATTTCTGCTTTGTTGCCGATCTTGGGGGAGAGCACGAAGTCGCGCGTGTCGTTCTGCTCCCAGGTGCTGCCGTCCTCGAAATCGATCAGCCAGCCCGCACCGGTCCTTCTTACGCCGGCGACGGTCGTCGAGACTGCCTTCAACTCCTCGGCTGCATCCTCATTGCCTCCAAAGCCCATGAGTTTCGCGACCGGCGTTGCAAATCCGAACAGGCCGCGCTTGGCGGTTTCGACAGCCTTCTTGTCGGCGATGACGATTTCGTGCCGGCTGGTGGCCTGGTCGAGCGCGGCAACCTGTTTGTCGTAGCAGGCCAGGCGCGCGGCAGCGTCGGCGATTTCACGGCAGGCGACGAGTTGCCGGTAGGGTTCGGGTTGATCGGTGGGGGTCTTGTCGGCGGCCAGCGCCGCCTGGGAAGCCAGCAGCGCCATGGCCGCCGCTGACAGATATGCCTTGTTCAATGCCCGTTCCCTTCGCTGCCGGATATGTCCGGTTTGGTAGCAAGCCAAACCGTGCGGCAGCAAGCGAACTGATCGAGCGGCAGAATATGGGGTCTTCTGCTGTGCTTTCGCAGCATTAACGCTCTTGATGGACGCGTCCGTGAAATGATGTTGCGGCAATGTCACGACATGGAACAGAAATTTGCGGACTGAGCTGAACGGGATTCGCTGTAAAACCCGCTCGTCTAATTCGCCTTTGTTGCGGATTTGTCACAAGGATCCGCGAATGTTGCGGGGCAACCGTCAAAGCCCTTTGAGCAAGTCCTGCTTTGCGTAATGAAAGCCTATCTTCCGCCGCGCGAAATATCCTTACAGGGGGGTCGCGTGTCGGAAAATTCAAGGGGCGGCGTCACACCGTGCCTTAGAAAAAAGGGACACACACACGTGAACAAGCAAACTCTCACCGCGCTGAAGGCTGGCGCAGCACCTCTGGTGCTCGGCTTCGCCCTGCTCAGCAGCGGCGCCCAGGCGCAGGACGCGGCCGACGACACCGCCAGCGGTCCGGCGATCGTCGTTACCGGCAGCCGCATCGTAGCACCGAACCAGGCTTCGATCGCGCCGATCACCACCGTGACGTCGCAGGACATCCAGCTGCAGGGCACGACCCGCACGGAAGACCTGCTGAACTCGCTGCCGCAGGTTGTTGCCGGCCAGAGCTCGGGCCTCGCCAACGGCGCCACCGGCACCGCCACGGTCGACCTTCGCGGCCTCGGCCCGTCGCGTACGCTCGTGCTGATCAACGGTCGCCGTCTGATGACCGGTGACCCGAACAGCACCACTTCGGCGGCTGACCTTAACTTCATCCCGGCTGCGCTGGTGAAGCGCGTCGACGTGCTGACCGGCGGTGCTTCGGCGACCTACGGCGCGGACGCCGTGGCCGGCGTCGTCAACTTCGTGATGGATACCGAGTTCGAAGGCTTCAAGATCGACGCCAACTACGGTCTCTACACCCACAAGAACAAGAACGGCTTCATCGGCGACCTGCTCGATGCCAAGGCGGGCGATCCGGCTTATGCCTACCCGCGCGGCAGCAATGCCGACGGTGGCCAGTACGACCTGACCGCGGCCTTCGGCACCAGCTTCGACGACGGCCGTGGCCACGCCACTGCCTATGTCGGCTATCGCCGTGCCACCCCGGTTCTTCAGCGCAAGCGTGACTACTCGTCGTGCTCGATCGGCACGAACGCTGCCGGAACCTTCGCTTGCGGCGGTTCGGCAACGGCTGCACCGGGCAACGTCCTGTACTACGATCCGGCCAACACCAGCTCGTCGACGATCGGTGCTCTTGGCGCCGGCACGATCACGCAGGGCCGCCAGAACATCTACAACTTCGCGCCGCTGAACTATTATCAGCGTCCGGACGAACGTTACACGGCTGGCGTCTTCGCCGACTACGAAATCAACACCGCGATCCATCCCTACATGGAATTCATGTTCATGGATGACCGCACCGTCGCGCAGATCGCGCCGTCGGGCGATTTCGGCAACACGCTGACCATCAACTGCGACAACCCGCTGATGTCGGCCGCCCAGCGCACCGAAATCTGCCAGCCGAGCAACCTGATCAACGGCTTCCTCGGAAACTTCCCGCTGGCAGCTGGTGCGAACTACAACACCAACCCCAACGCCGCTCCGGTCAACTTCACCGATCCCACGACCGGTGCGACCTACAACAAGGCGTTCATGCAGCTCCTGCGTCGTAACGTCGAAGGCGGCGCTCGCCAGAGCGATCTCCAGCACACCTCGTTCCGTACCGTCATCGGTTCGCGCGGCGAGCTGGGCAAGGCCTGGTCCTACGACGCCTACTACCAGTATGGCCGCACCAACTATACGCAGGTCTACTCGAACGAGTTCTCGGCTGCCCGCCTTGCCAACGCGCTCGACGTTGTCCAGACGGCAAATGGCCCGGCTTGCCGCGTCACGGTCACCGGCCAAGACCCGAACTGCTCGCCCTATGACGTGTTCAGCGGCAACATCTCGCAGGCTTCGCTCGACTATCTGACGGCGACCGGCTTCATGAAGGGCCAGACCTCGCAGCAGGTGGCAAGCGCCAGCTTCACCGGCATGCTCGGCGAATACGGCATCAAGTCGCCGTGGTCGTCGGACGGCGTCAATGTGGCGCTTGGTGTGGAATACCGCCGCGACTCGCTCGAACTGCGGACCGACAACGCCTTCACCACCGGCGATCTCACCGGCCAGGGCGCTCCGACGCTCGACACCGACGGCGCCTACAAGGTCACCGAGTTCTTCGGCGAAATCGATATTCCGATCGTCCAGGACAGCTTCATCCAGAGCCTGTCGTTCAATGGCGGCTATCGCTACTCGCACTACAGCATCTCGAACGGCCGTACCTTCAACACCAACACCTACAAGCTGGGTGTCGATCTTGCCCCGGTCTCGGACATCCGTCTGCGCGCCGGCTACAACCGCGCCGTCCGCGTGCCGAACATCCAGGAACTGTTCGCTCCGCAGATCGTCGCGCTTGACGGCACGACCGATCCTTGCGCCGGTCAGGACGTGCTCACGCCCGTCTGCGCCGCACAGGGCGTCAGCGGTGGTACCTCGCTTAACCCGGCCGGCCAGTACAACGGCCTGATCGGTGGCAACCCCGACCTCAATCCGGAAAAGTCGACCACCAAGACCCTTGGTGTCGTTCTTCAGCCGCGTTGGGTTCCGGGTCTGACCGCCAGCGTCGACTGGTTCGACATCAAGGTGAAGCAGGCCATCCAGCAGTACGGCGCGGACGCGATCCTCGCGGCCTGCGGCACGGGCAACAATGACGCTTGCGACCTGGTCAACCGCGATCCCTCGGGCTCGCTGTGGCTGACTTCGGGCGGCTACGTGGTCGACATCTACCACAATGTGGGCGGCGTGAAGACGCGCGGCTTCGAGTTCAACGGCAACTATTCGACCGAGATCGGCAATGCCGGCCGCGTGTCGCTTAGCTTCGTGGGCACCTGGCTGAACAATTACATCGTCGACAATGGTCTGACCGAGTCGTACAACTGTGCAGGCTACTACGGTCCGACTTGCGGCACTCCGCTGCCCAAGTGGCGCCATAAGGCCCGCGTCAGCTACACTATGTCGAACGGCGTAGGACTTTCGTTGCAGTGGCGTCACCTCTCGTCGGCTACTGTCGAGTTTGCCAATGAATCGTCGACCTTGGCGACTTCGGCATCGCGCGCCGCTCGCAACCTGAACTCGCTTGACGACAAGCTGAAGGCGATGGACTACTTCGACCTGACGCTGACCGCCGACCTCGGCAAGAACCTGACCTGGCGTCTGGGTGCGACCAACCTGCTGGACAAGGATCCGCCGCTGGTCACCTCGAACGCATGCGCCAGCGTCGTCTGCAACGGCAACGCCTATCCGGGTACGTACGACGTTCTGGGTCGCTACGTGTTCACGGGCATCAGCATGAACTTCTAATCGTTCCCACGAACGGTTAGTCTTTGGCGGCGGTCTTCCCCGGAGGGCCGCCGCTTCTGTTTCCGGCGGACGCGTCCGCCAAGCAATTCGGACCCCTGCATGACCACGACCGCCAAGCCATCGGAAAAGCCCAATCCCTCGGATGAGCTTCGCCGGATTGCCGGATTGGCGCGCATGGGGCGGCTCGACGAAGCGGCGCAGGCCGTCGTCGCGGCCGTGGCAGCCGAGCCCGAAGATCCCGCGCTGGCCGCTCTCGGCGGTGCGGTTGAGTTCCACCGCGGCGATTTTGCGCGTGCTGCGACATATCTGGAGCGCGCCCATTCCCTGCGACCGCAGGACCTGGTCGTGCGCACCAATCTGGCCGAATCCTATTTGCGGACCGATCGCAAGGACGAGGCCCTGGCGCTCTGCGATGAAGCCTGCGCTTTCGCTGAACCGAGCCTGCGCCTTGCCCGGCTCGGTGCGCATCTGGCGCAGGAGGCCGGAGATTTTGCCAAGGCCGCACGGCTTTATCGCCATGTCCTGGCGAGGCAGCCGGACGATTGGTCGCTGCTGAACAATCTCGGCAACACCCTCAGCGAGCAGGGAGAGGCGGCGGAAGCCATCGAGGTGCTGCAGCGCGCGATGGCGCTGGCTCCCGATTCCCCGCCGATCCGCGTCAATCTGGGGACGGCCTTGCTCCTCGCGGAACGTGTGGAGGAAGGGGAGACCGTGCTGCGCGATGCGGCGCGCGATTTCCCGGACGATCATGTGCCGATGCTGACTCTGGCGCGTTTTTACCACGATAACGGTATCGAGGATCGCCAGTACGAAGCCATCGCCGAGGCAGCGCGGCGCGAGCCCGGCAATGCCGCGTTGCAATCCGATTACGGTCAGGAAGCCGCCCGGCGTAACGACTATGCCATCGCCGAAGGCCAGTTCGAGGCCGCTCTTGTCATCGAGCCGGCACTGGGCCCGTCCTTCGTCGGGCTTGCTGCCGTCTATGAACGCAGCAACCGCGAGGCGGAGCTGGAACCCTTGCGTGAGCGCGCCCTTGCCAGCGGAACCGATGCGCAATCGCTGGCCTATATCGATGCCCTGCGTTTCAAGCGGGCCGAGGACTTCGGGCCGGCATTCGAGGCGCTGGAGCAGTCGGGCGAGGTCGTCGTGGCCAATCGCCGCCATCAGCTTCGCGGCATCATGCTCGACCGCATGGAACGCTATGACGAGGCTTTCGGCGAATTCGCCGCCATGAACGCCAGTCATCTCGACGAGCCGTCGCAGCCTGCCGTTCGCGCCGAGCGATTCCGCGGCGATCTCGCGCGGGATCGGGCGCTCGTGACGCCGCAGTGGCTGGGCGGCTGGAGCGAGACCCCGCCTGCCGATCGTGCCTCTCCGGTCATTCTGCTGGGCTTTCCTCGTTCAGGCACGACGTTGCTCGATACGATGCTGATGACGGCGCCGAACACCCTGGTGCTGGAAGAGGAACCTTTCTTCGGAGAAATCGAGACGCAGCTTGGCGGCGTGAACGCTTTGGCAGGGCTGGATGCCGCGGCCATCGTTGCCGCGCGGGCCCGTTACTTCGAGCGCGTATCCCAGCATGCGCCGCTGGGGCCGGATAGGTTGGCGCCAGACACGCTGATCATCGACAAGCACCCGCTGCACCTGGGCAAAGTCCCGGTGATCCGCCGCCTGTTCCCCGATGCCCGCTTCGTRCTGGCGCTGCGGCACCCCTGCGACGTCATCCTCAGCTGCTTCATCACCAACTTCCGCCCCAACAATGCCATGAGCAATTTCCTGGATCTGGAGACAGCGGCGCGGTTCTACGATCTCACCTTCTCTTATTGGGAGCAGGCGCGGGAGGTGTTCGACCTGCCGGTTCGCACGGTCGTTTACGAAAGGCTGGTTGCAGACCAGGCGCGCGAGCTGGCACCGCTGTTCGACTGGCTGGACCTGCCGTGGGCCGGCGAGGCGTTCGACCACCGCGAAGCCGCACGTGCGCGCGGCGTGGTGCGCACGGCCAGCTACGCCCAGGTCACCGAGGCGATCTATACCCGCGCGGCCGGGCGTTGGCGGCGGTACGAGAAGCATCTCGAACCGGTGCTGGATATCCTGCGGCCCTGGGTGGAACGCTTCGGTTATTCGCTTGAGGACGACCGGGTGCCGGCCTGGGGCGGCCCGCCGGACCTCGACATCGATCCGGTCTGAACACGCTCGGGGGGGCAATGAACTCAGGGACTACGACTTTCGCGCAAGTGGACCGGCTGACGGCGGCGGGCAATCTCCCGGCCGCGGCGCAGGCCCTGCAGATATTGCTGGAGAGCGCCGGATCGGAATCGGGTTCGCCCGATTTCGAACTGCCGTCGCTCGATGTGCCGGCGCTCATGGCGCAATGGCTCAAGCTGGCGGGTCTGCGCCGGGCCTTGCGGCAGCCGCACAAGGCGCTGGAGGCCGTCCACCGCGCGCTGGAACTGGCGCCGCTCGATTTCATGGCGCTTGTCATGCGGGCCGGGCTGCTGGAACGGATCGGCGATGCCCAGGCGGGCGCGGCCTGGGGCGAAGCCCTGGCGCAGCTGCCGGAGGGCCCCATGCCGTCGCCGCTCGAAGCTGCCGTAGCGGCGGGGAGGGCGTTTCATGCCAACTGGCTGGAAGAGCGCGGCCAGCACCTGGAGCAAGTCGCGCGGACGGCGGGCCAAGAGGCCGAGACTATCGAGGCCGATGCCGATGCCGATCTGGACTGGCGGATGGCGCGGTTCCGCGACAATATCCTGCGCAAGACGCGGGTCTATCACAGCGAACCCACGCATTTCCATTATCCCGGCCTGGTTGAGCGGGAGTTCCATCCCCGCCATGTGACACCGTGGCTGGCGGAAGTGGAGGCCGGTTTCGAGGCGATCCGTGCGGAGATGCTGGCGCTGATGCAGTCCGAGCGCGCCGAGCTGGAACCCTACATCCAATATGAGGACCGCGAGAACCTGGCGCAGTGGCGGCCGCTGAACCGCAGCCGCGACTGGAGCGCGATCCATCTGCTGCGACACGGCAGGGAAGTGACGCACAACGCCGCGCAGGCGCCGCGCACGATGGAGATCCTCTCGCGCCTGCCACAGCCGCAAGTCGCCGGCGCCTCTCCTAACGCGATGTTTTCGCTGCTGGCGCCGCAAACCGCGATCCCGCCTCATGTCGGCGTCGACAATACGCGGCTGGTCTGCCACCTGCCGCTCGTCGTCCCGCCGGGTTGCTGGTTCCGCGTTGGCGCCGAGACGCGGGAATGGCGGGAAGGCGCGGCTTTCGCGTTCGACGATACGATCGAGCACGAGGCGATGAATCCCACCGATGTCCTCAGGATCGTGCTGATTTTCGACGTCTGGCATTACGGCCTTGCCGAAACCGAGCGCGGGGCGGTGGCGGCGACGATTGCCGCGGCGGGCCGCGACGTGGACGGGCGCTAGTGTCCGTGCCCGGAGACGAGAGGCAGGCGCTGGCCGAACTGGCGGAACAGGCGCTCGCCCGCGGCGACGAGGAACAGGCCGAAGCGCGGCTGACGGCCTGGCTGGCCCGAAATCCGTCCCGCCATCCCGCCGATGTCACCATCCTCCATTGGACCGCGATGCTGCGCCGCGCGCTCGACCGCCGTGACGGTGCCGTTGCCGCGCTGGAGGCGGCGCAGCGGTTGGCGCCGGGCAATGGCGGTGTGGTCCATGCGCTGGCGCATGTCTCGCTGGAGGCGGGGCGCCCTTCGGCGCGGCTGTTCGAGCAGGCGACCGTGTTGGCCCCCGCGAAAGGCGAGATCCGGCTGGGGCTCGCCTCGGCGCGGCTTGCCGAAGGGGAAGGGCCGCGCGGCCTGGCCGAACTGGAAGCGATGCTCGCGGCCAATCCCGGCTGGATGGAAGGACATCGCCAGTTCGCCCAGTTGTCCGTCATGGTTGGGCAGGAGGGCCGGCTGCTGGCCAGCATCGAGGCGGCCTTGCAGCGCTTCCCCCAGAGCGATGGCTTGCGGGCGCTCGCCATCGAACTGCTGCTTTCCGGCGAGCGCCATGCCGAAGTCCTGGCCGCAGCGGACCGCGCGATCGCTGTTCACGGGCCGGTTCGCACGTTCCTCCTGTCGCGGGCGGCTGCGCTAGACGAACTGGGACGGGGCGAGGAAGCGGCCGCCGCATTCGCCGCTCTGGGTGCCGCGACCGATCAGGGCCATGCGGTCTGGCGCCTGCGCCATCTGCTGCGACGGGGGGACGCCGCGCAGGCCGTCTCGGAAATGGAGCCTCTTCTCGCCGGGGAGGGCGCGGAAGCGATCTGGCCTTATGCGGCCCTGGCCTGGCGCCTGGCTGGCGATCCGCGGTCTGCCTGGTTGGAGGCGGAGGGGCTTGTCCGCGTGATCGACCTCGATCCTGCCGAGATCGGGCTGGACGCGCTCGTGCCGATGCTGCGCGGTCTCCATGCGCGATCCGGTCGGTTCCTCGATCAGTCCGTTCGCGGGGGGACTCAGACGGACGGGGTCTTGCTGGCGCGATGCGAACCGGAAATCACGCGCATCCGCGAAGCCCTGCGCGGCGAAATCGCAAAATTCGAAGACAGCCTTCTGCCGGTCGATGCCGCCCACCCCACACTGGCGCGGAAGCGAGGCCGGCGCCCGCGGTTTGCCGGTAGCTGGTCGGTACGGCTGGCCGGCGCGGGCTTTCATGCGCCGCATCATCACCCGCAAGGCTGGATCAGCTCGGCGCTCTATCTCGCTGTTCCGCAAGACCTTCCTCCCGGTGAGGGATGGCTCGATCTGGGCGGTGCGCCCGCAGGACTGGGCGATCTTGCCCCGCGCGTTTCGGTGGAGCCGAAGCCGGCGCGGCTCGTGCTGTTCCCGTCCTGGATGTGGCATGGGACCCGGCCTTTCGCCGCGGGCGAGCGCATGACGCTCGCCTTCGACGTAGCGCGCACTTGAAGTGCGATACGTCCCGATTTACCTTCGTTTCATCCAGTCTTTCGGCGCGCGAACCCAAAGGTCGGCGCCACGGAGTTACACGATGCACATGATCACACGAGTTGCCGTCGCTGCCTGCGTCCTGGCAGCCACCCCCGCGCTGGCAAGCGACCCGGCGCCGCAGGTAACGGGCCAAACGACGGCGCAGACTGCACCGGTCGCGCCGGCCGCGGTTCCGGCCACGTCCGTCGCCAAGAACGACATCGAGAAGAAGGACCCGATGATCTGCCAGCGGGTGGAGGAAATCGGTTCGCGTCTGCGCGCGAAGAAGATCTGCATGAGCAAGAGCCAGTGGGAAGAACAGCGCCGCGGCGATCGTTCGAACATCGAGCGTTCGCAGATCCAGCGCGGCATGGACCCGGTAGGCTGATTCAGCGCGCCATCCTGCTCACGGAGCGGGCCCCCGCGCCGGGGCCCCCGCCGGCCGACGACGCCAGGCGACGACGGCGGGCCATGACGCCGGGGCGCGATTTCACTCTGCCCGATTGACCTGCCGGTTTCAGCTGCTTAACCGGTTGATTAAATCGTCGGGCCTGAATCATCAGGTCCAGGTCATCGGGCATGCCTGCCCTCGCCGTTCGGTGGGGCTGGCCTGCGCGGGCAGGAAGGGGAAGCAGCATGAAACTGGACAGCAGCCTTGCCGCCGTCGTTACCGGCGCGGCATCGGGCCTGGGCGCAGCCACGGCGCGCGCGCTGGCGGAGCAGGGTGTGAAGGTCGCCGTGTTCGACCTTAACGTCGATGCCGGAGAAGCCATTGCGGCAGAGATCGGCGGCGTGTTCTGCCTGGTCGACGTGACTGACGATGCCAGCGTCGATGCCGGCTTCGCCAAGGCCCGCGCCGCTCATGGGCAGGAGCGGGTGCTGGTCAATTGCGCCGGCATCGCGCCTGCTTCCAGGACCGTCGGCCGGAACCGCGAGACCGGCGCGCCGCGCGCGCACGACATGGCCCTGTTCGAGAAGGCCATCGGCATCAATCTCATCGGCACTTTCCGCTGCATCAGCAAGGCGGCGGCGGGAATGGTCACGCTCGATCCCGTCGATGACGCCGGGGCGCGGGGCGCCATCGTCAACACGGCCTCGATCGCGGCGCAGGACGGGCAGATCGGGCAGGCGGCCTATGCGGCGTCGAAAGGCGGCGTGCTGGCGATGACCCTGCCGATCGCGCGCGACCTCATGAGTGAGGGAATCCGCGTGAACACGATCCTCCCCGGCATTTTCGAGACACCGATGATGACCGGCATGCCGCAGCAGGTACAGGATTCGCTGGCCGCCATGGTCCCGTTCCCCAAGCGCCTGGGCAAGCCGGACGAATATGCGAAGCTCGCTCTCTTCATGCTGGAGCATGACTATATGAACGGCGAATCCGTCCGGCTCGACGGCGCGATCCGCATGGGCCCGAAGTAAGCGTTTCGGGGAACAGGGGCGGAAACCGGGACATGGCGCAAGGCAATTCCACAAGCGAGACCGGCGCGCCGCCGCCCGGCGCCCGCGCCCAGTTGCTCGAGACGGCGAGCGCCATCATGCGTGACGGCGACGTGATCGACATCTCGCTGTCCGAACTGTCGCTACGCTCGGGCCTCAATTCGGCGCTGGTAAAGTACTACTTCGGCAACAAGGCCGGGCTGCTCAAGGCGCTGCTCGACCGCGACTGGCAATCGATCGTCACCAGCGTCGACGCGCTGGTGGCCAAGGACGGCTGGTCGCCCGAGGCCAAGTTGCGGCGCCATCTCTGGAAGGTCGTCGATACCTTCTACGAGGTTCCCTATCTGAACCGCCTGACCATGCGCATGGTGCGCGAAAGCGACGATACCGAGGCGCGCCGCATTGCCGACTGCTATCTCTCGCCGATCTACCGCGCCTATGAACAGCTCATTGGCGACGGCGTGCGGGCAGGGGTGTTCCGTGAAATCGATCCGCAACTTTTCTACTTCACGGTGACCGGGGCGGTGGACCGATTCTTCTCGGCGCGGCTGGTGCTGAAGCATTGCTTCGACCAGGACACGTTGACCGAGGAACTGCGCGACCGCTACCGCGAACACACGATCGACATCATCATGGCAGGTATCCTTGCGCGCTGAAAAAAGCAGCTTCTGGCACATCGGCATTCTGGGCGGATCGGGTCTTGCCGCCGGCATCGAACTGGACGAGGCGCAGGAGATCACGGTCTCCAGCCCCTTCGGCGCGCCTTCCGGCCCGGTGACCACCGGCTGGCTTGGCGGTGTGCGCTTCACGTTCATGGCACGCCACGGCGCGGGTCACGCCATTCCGCCATCCGCCGTGAATTATCGGGCCAATATCGACGTGCTCAAGCGCTGCGGCGCTACCGACGTGCTGGCGCTTTCCGCGATCGGCTCGCTGCGCGAGGAGATGGCGCCGGGGCACATGGTCATGGTCGACCAGTTCATCGATCGGACCACGGGGCGTACGGGCAGCTTCTTCGGCACGGGGCTGGTCGCGCATGTCAGCCTGGCCGATCCCGTCTGCCCGCGCTTTTCCGCAATGGCAGGGGCTGCGGCCGAAGCGGCGGGAGCCAGGGTCCATCGCGCCGGCTGCTACCTGGCGATGGAAGGGCCGCAGTTCTCGACCCGCGCGGAAAGCCGGATGTATCGGAACTGGGGCGCCGACGTGATCGGCATGACCGGCATGCCCGAAGCGAAGCTCGCGCGGGAGGCGGAGCTTCCTTACGCCATGCTGGGCATGGTCACCGACTATGATTCCTGGCGCGAGGAAGAGGCCGGCGTCGAAGTCAGCCATGTCCTGGAAGTCATGCATGCCAATGCAAAAGTCGCGCGCGACATGCTGCGGAGCCTGGCGGCCAGCCTACCGCCGGAACGCGCACCCAGCCCCATCGACCGGGCGCTCGATCATGCCTTGATAACCGCGCCCGATGCGCGCGACCCGGCACTGGTGGCGCGGCTCGATGCCGTGGCCTGCCGCCTGTTCGGCGAGCGGGACTGATCTTTAGGGACAGGCGCGGGCCGGGCTGAGGCCCGTCATGCCCGCCTTTCGCCTTAGCCTCCGCGCGTGACCGGGATCAGTGCTCCGGTAACGGCGCGGCCGGCGTCGGAGGCGAGGAAGGCGATCACGTCCGCTATCGCTTCGGGTTGGACCCAGGTGGCGAAGTCCGCATCCGGCATGTCCGCCCGGTTGGTCGGCGTGTCGATGATGCTGGGCAGGATGGCGTTGACGGTGACGCGGGTGCCGGCGAGTTCTTCGGCAAGCGCCTCGGTCAGGCGGTGGACGCCTGACTTGGAAGCGGCGTAGGCGCCCATGCCCATGCCGGCCTTTACCGCCGCTCCGGCGCCGATGCTGATGACCCGGCCCGCCGCCGATGCCTTGAGTTGGGGCAGCGCAAGCTGGGTGATCGTGGCCGCCGTCGTCAGGTTCATGGCCTGCATGCGCGCCCAGCTCGCCAGCGATCCGCCTTCCAGCGTTTCCCAGGTGAAGCCGCCCGCGACATTGACCAGCACGTCGATCCCGCCATGCGCAGCGGCAACCCGGTCGAGCGCGGACTGGGTGGCGGCGGCGTCGGTCAGGTCCACGCCGCCGATGTCGAGTGCGCCGACCAGCGGGTCACGGGCCTCGGGCGCGAAGTCGATACGGGCGACCTTGTCGCCGGTGCGGGCGAATGCAGCGGCCACTGCCGCGCCGAGAATGCCGAAACCACCGGTGACGATAACCGAACGTGCCATGAAAACTCCTCGCTTTGGCGCGAGGCTAGCCATCCGTCCGGGTCGCGGCAAGGCGCCATGGGCCTGGACGGAAAGCCAACGCCCCGTCGATGCCGCTAGGGCAAAGGAAAGGGGGGCCGTCCCGCAGGAAGGCCGCCCCTTGGTCCGGGCGAAAGGCCATTTCGGCCAGTTCGCCCGGGGCGCCTTTCACATGCAGGTCAGAGCTGGCCGAGCATGTGGTCCGCGGAGCTGACTTCGAAGGCGCCGGGCGCCTCGACGTTGATCTGCTCCACCACGCCGTCGTTCACGACCATCGAGAAGCGCTGGCCGCGGTGGCCCATGCCGAAGCCGGTGCCGTCCATCACCAGGTCCATGGCCTTCACGAAGTCGCCATTGCCGTCGGACAGCATGGTGACATCGGCAGAGCCCGAGGCCTTGCCCCAGGCGCCCATCACGAAGGCGTCGTTGACGGCGGTGCAGGCGATCTCGTCGACGCCCTTGGCCTTCAGTTCGGCGGCCTTGTCCACGAAGCCAGGCAGGTGCTTGGCCGAGCAGGTCGGGGTGAAGGCGCCGGGAACCGAGAACAGCGCGACCTTGCGGCCGGCGAAGAACGCCGCGCTCTGCACGGGTTCGGGGCCGCTTTCGCCGGCCTTGATCAGCTTCACGTCAGGCAGCTTGTCTCCAACGGCGATGGTCATCGTGTAAATCCTTCTGATGCAAGTCGATTGCGACGGTGCAGATATAGAGTGCCGGCGCGCTCCGGCAATGTCGCGGCCGGAGATTGCACGCCTCGTCACCGGCTTTAGGCGATGTTAACCAACTCGTGTAAACTCTTGCCCTGGGACGGGACGAAAACCCGCCATTGGAGGAGGAGCACGAAGATGAGCAACAAGCCTGAAACGCGCGTAAGCAAAAGCCGATCCTTCCTGGCGATCGCCGGCGCGGTGGCCGCGCTGGCAGCGCTCCCGGCAGCAGCCGCACCGAAACCGGCGGCGATCGGCGATGACGGATCGGAACGCGTGCAGCGTCTGGACGCGATGCTGAAAGTCACGGCCATGCGCTGCGAGAGCCGGGGCGAGGGCTTCGATACCGATTACCACACGTTCAGCCGGCAGCATCGCGGCGATCTCGACACGGCGGCGCGGCACATGCGCAGCGCCTATCTCCATGCCTATGGCGCGAAGAACGGCCAGCGCGCGCTGGAGCGGATGAACCTGGGGATGGCGAACCAGTACGGCGCCGGTCATCCCTGGCTGGATTGCGGACAGCTGCGGCAAGTGACGCAGGGCCTCGCCATCGCCATCGGGCGTGAGCCTCTGGTCGAGACCGCCGGGCAGCTGCTGGGCTATCGTCCGGTGCAGACCATACCGGCGCTGGCCATCCGCTAGGGACATCCGCAAAGGCGGCTGACGGCCAGGTTCGAGGCCTATTCCGCCGTCCGAACCACCCCCCGAAAAACCATCGCATCGCACCGAAGGCGGCGCGTTTCCGGCTCTTGAGCCCAGGAAACGCGCCGCCTTTCGCGTGTGCTTCACGAAGGCGCTCTGCTGCCTTGACGGGTGCCGATTCGTGATCTAATTAGAATAAGCATTCCGGTTTTATAAAGGCGCCCGATCGCAAAGCGGCGCCGACTAGGGAGAGTTTGATGAGACTGGCATTCGTGCTTCTTTCCACGTCCGCGCTGGCCGTTCCGATGACCGCCATGGCCCAGACGGAATCCGCGCCGCAGCCTGCCGGCGAAACCGCGGCGCAGGAACAGCCCACCGGCCTTGGCGACATCATCGTCACTGCCAACCGCACGGCTTCGAGCGCGCAGGACACGCCGACCGCGCTCAACGTCTATTCGGGTGATGCACTGCGCGATGCCGGCATCGCTTCGGTGCGCGACCTTGCGTCGATCGACGCCAGCGTGAACATCTCTCCGTCGGCCGGTGCAGCTTATGTCGCGGTGCGCGGCATTGCCTCGACCGACGTGACGGAAATCGGCGACCCGTCCGTTCCCGTGTCGCGCGACGGTTTCTACACCAACCGTTCTTTCTCGCTGAACTCGTCGATGTACGATCTGGCGCGCATCGAAGTGCTGAAGGGCCCGCAGGGCACGCTCAACGGCCGTAACTCGACCGGCGGCCTGGTGAGCATCATCACCAATCGCCCGCAGTTCGTGAACGGCGGCTACAGCGCGGTCGAAGTGGGCAACTTCGGCGCGTTCACCGGTGAGATGGGCGCGAACCTGGCAGTGAGCGATACGTTCGCGATCCGCGCCTCGGGCACGTACCTGACCCACAAGGGCTATCGCAAGATCGACGGACCGACCACCTCCGGGGACGACGAGGACTTCGCCTCGGGCCGCATCCAGGCGATGTACAAGTCGGGCGGTCTTTCGGCGTGGGTGTCCTACCAACACGATTCCCGCACCGTGAACGGCGATGCCATCCTGCGCGGCACGCTGGGCGGGCCGAAGCCCAGCTTCAAGGACCTGGGCGCCTTCCCGGGCGATGCTGCGCAGAAGACCACGCTGGAGGGTGACCGCGTCCGCTGGGAGCTGGCCTACTCGACCGACAGCAATCTCAACTTCATCTATGCCGGCGGCTACGACAGCCAGAACTGGCACAACGTTCTCGACGCCACCGGCCCGGAATATCCTGCCAACCGCCAGTTCCGCCAGAACGAGCGCCCGAAGACCTGGAACCACGAATTCCGGGTGAGCAACGACAGCGCATCGAAGCTGTTCTTCCAGGCCGGCTATTTCCGGTTCAGCGAGAACAACACGGTCGATTCCGGCCTGTTCAACCTCGACATGACCGGCCTGTTCGCGGACGGCGGTCCCCTGGCAGCGCTCGGCCAGCCGGACCAGTACGGCATCAAGTTCGACTACAAGATCAAGACGCGCTCTCAGGCCGTGTTCGCCCAGGTCGACTACGACCTGACCGACCAGCTCGAACTCAGCCTTGGCGGCCGCTACACCTGGGACAAGAAAGTGCGCAGCGGGCAGGCGTTCCTGGACCTGCAGGCCCTGTCCAGCCCCTTCGCGCCGGCCTTGAGCTTCCCGGTGGCGGGCGACGGCAGGCTGAGCGACGGGCAGCCGACCTGGCATGTCGGCCTGAACTATCGTCCCATGCCTGACACGCTGATCTATGCGAAGTATGACCGCGGCTACAAGTCCGGCGGCTTCAATTCGAATGGCAGTTCCGCTTCGGTGCCTTACGATCCCGAGCAGCTCGACGCGTTCGAGATCGGCACCAAGAACTCGCTGATGGGCAACAAGCTGCAGCTCAATGGCGACGTGTTCTACTCGAACTACCGTGGCTACCAGGCCTCGCAGACCTCGGACGTGCTCCAGGGCAGCGGCATCTTCAACGTCGGTTCGGCGAAGATCTTCGGCGTCGAAGGCGAAGTGAAGGCGCTCCTGGGCGAAACCACCCGGATCGGCATCAATGCGGCCTACCTGCACACCAAGTTCGGGGACGGCATCATCGTCGACGACGGCGATGGCAATCCGCAGGACATCAGCGGCAATCGCCTGCCCAATGCCCCGTCGTTCACCGTCACCGGTTCGATCGACCAGGACTTCGTCGTGGGTGCCGGCAAGGTCACTGCCCATGCCGACGCGAAGTTCTCGTCGAAGTACTACTTCTCGGCCTTCAACGTCGACGACATCTCGACCGACGATTTCGTGGTCGCCAATGCCTCGCTCGGCTACGAGCCGGACGTAGGCGGCTGGAAGGTGATCGCCTTCGTGCGCAACATCTTCGACAAGAACGTGCTGGCCTATGCGCAGCAGAACTTCGTCTCGCACACCAACAACTACCAGTTCCAGCCCCCGCGTACTTACGGCGTGCGGGCGAGCGTCAACTTCTGACGCCGGATACCGTCTTCGCGGGCCTGCAATTCTCCTCCGCGGGCCCGCGGCAAACTGCCCCACGCAAAATGGGGAGGGGCGTGGCATCGCTGCCGCGCCCCTTATTTTGTGCGGCCGGGATCAGCCGGCCGCGAACCTCGGGCCTCTGTTCAGAAGTCGGTCTTGAGATAGGCCAGGCACATCCGGCCCAGCTCGATCTTCAGTTCCTTCCAGTCCTGCGGATGGACCGATTCTCCGGTGGAACCGAGGCTCAACTGGCGGGCGAGCGTGGCGAAGATGATCTGGTAGGCGGCATTGGCCTTGCGCTCGTGATCGCTGCCGCCGAACTGGTCGCTGTAGTTCAGCATGGCACCGATCCCCAGGGCGGCGGCACGGTTGGCGCTCTGGCGGCCGGGACCGGCGACCAGTGGGTCGAAAGCGGCGCGGGCCATGCTCTGGCGCAGCAGCGGCGCTTCCTCGCGCAGCAGTTCGGCGTAGTTCTCGACGAAGGCCGGAACGACGGTGACCAGCGAGTCGGACTGCTCATGCACGCGGGCCATCATCTCGTCCTCGCGCACTTCCATGCGCTTGAGATGATTGCCGATGACGGCGCGGACGAGGTTCTCCTTGCTTTCGAACCGCAAGTAGATGGACCCGATCGAGACGCTGCCTTCCTGGCTCACTTCCTGGAGGGTGAACTCTTCGCTTCCGCGTTCGAGCATGAGTTTTTCGGCCGCCGCGACCATGCGTTCGAGCGACGCCTTGCTGCGCCCCTGCTGGGGCTTGCGGCTGACGGAATCGACGGCGAGCTTTTTTTCAGCCGAGCGGGGCTTTGCGCGTGTTGACATGGCAGCAACAAACAGCCTATCGAAATCAGAACGTCAATTCTAATTCACATTTATTTCACACCGGCACGCACGCCATCGCGGCGGCGGCAATGACCCCAAGGGAGGGGAAGATGCGTTTTTCCGTATTTCTGAACGCCCGATCGCTCGGTCCCGAACAGGATCGCAGGCTGATGAAGGACCTTGAGGGGCACGCGAAACTGGCGGCCGACCTCGATTACGATGCCATCTTCCTGCCGGACCATCACTTCAACGGCTACATGCCGGTGGCCAGCGACAGCTTCATCTTCGCCGCCTATCTCGCCGCGCAGATGCCGAAGATGCATTTCGGCTTTTCGGTCGTCTCCGTGCCGCTGCACCACCCGGTGCGCCTTGCCGAGCGGATCAACATCCTGGACCAGCTGACCGACGGCAAGCTGCTGGTGGGCGTCGGTTCGGGCACCACGCCGGAAGAAATGATCGGCTTCGCGGTGGACTACCGGGATGCCGGTTCGATCGCGGAGAACAACCTGGCGCTGGCGGAACAGCTCTGGGCCAAGGGCATGGAAGACCCCGCCGTCGTGATCGACAACGGGCCTTACAAGGGCCGCGTGCTCCAGCGCATTACGCCCGCGCCTTATACGCCGGGTCATGCACGCCTGATGCCGGTGGCGATGAAGGAAGCCAGCGCGCGCCGTGCGGCGGAAAACGGCTGGCCGGCGTTCATCCCTGCCTTCACCCCGCCCAGGATCGGCGGCACCGAGCCCTTCGTCCACGTCAAGAAGTGGTTCGACATCTACAAGGGCTTCCTGCTCGATGCCGGGCATGACGATGCCGTGGTGAAGTCCGCGCTCGACTGGACGACGCACACTTATCAGGTGGTCCATGTGGCCGAGAGCGACGACCAGGCGCGCGAGGAACTGGAAGTGATCCTGCGCAGCTACCAGGAAGCGATCGAGCGCGAGGCCGAATTCAACGCCCGCGCCGAGAGCGACGATGCCAACAAGAAGACCGACAGGACGCCCGACGCCCTCAGCGACGACTGGATCGGCACCTGGTGCCTCTACGGTTCGCCCGAGACGGTGCAGGCGCATCTGGCGCCTTATGCCGAACTCGGCATCGGCAACGTGCTCTGCGGCACGACCACCGGCCCGCTGACCGAGCAGCGCCTCGCCTATGGCGACCAGACGCTGCGCCTGATGGCGGAGAAGGTGATGCCGGCGTTCAAGGCCGCGGTGCCGGCCTGAGGCTTTCGATACCGACATGACGGCGCGGCCCGCAAGAAGGCCGCGCCGGTTTAGGAGAATGCGATGACCGTGATTTCGCCCGCCGCTCCCCGGCGGATCGTGGGCCTCGGCGGAACGTTCCGCCAGGCCTCCTCCAGCGAGCGGATCGTGCGCGCCGTGCTGGCCGAATGCGCGGCACTGGGCGCCGAGACAGTGATGTTCGACGGGCCCGCGCTTGCGGGCCTGCCGCATTTCAACCCCGAGAAACCCGACCGCACGCCGGAGGAACAGGCGCTGGTGGAGGCCGTGCGCGGCGCCGACGGTATCGTCATCGGCAGCCCCGGCTATCACGGCGGCTATTCGGGCCTCGTCAAGAATGCCGTCGACCTGCTGGAAGACTTGCGCGGCGATCGGCGCGTCTATTTCGACGGGCGGCCGGTGGGCCTGGTGGTCACGGCGGCGGGCTGGCAGGCCTGCGGCACCACGCTTTCCGCCTTGCGCGACGTGGTCCATGCGATGCGCGGCTGGCCGACGCCGGTGGGCGTTGCGGTCAACTCGGTGGAGCAGAAGCCTTTCGCGGCGGACGGAACGCTGGCCGACGCAGGCATTGCCCGCGCCGTGCGTGCCCAGGCCGAGCAGATCATGGGCTTTCGCATGGCGCCGAGCCCGGTGGAGGTTGCCGCATGAGCGATGTGACTTTGGCGCAATCCTGCGCGCTCACGGCCGGCGGGTCGATGTGGTCGACACTGGCCGTGCCGGAAGCGGGGATCCCGTCTTTCACCATGTCCGATGGCCCGCTCGGCATCGCCAGCGGCAAAGTGGATGAGCGCGACATCGCCTTGCTCAGCCCTTGTTCGACCCTGCTGGGCGCCACCTGGGACCGCGACCTCACCCGCCGTATCGGCGCCCTGGTGGGCAGCGAGGCCGTGGCGCGCGGCGTGGATGCGGTGCTGGCGCCCAATCTGAACCTCGCGCGCAGTCCGCTGGCGGGCCGGGCCTTCGAGTATTTCTCCGAGGATCCGGTGCTGACCGGCGTGCTCGGCGCGGAATGGGTCCGGGGCCTGCAGTCGACCGGCACTGGCTCGGTCGCCAAGCACCTGGTCTGCAACGACAGCGAAACCGCGCGGGACGAAGTGGATGTGCGCCTGGACGCGCGCACCTTGCGCGAAGTCTACCTGCTGCCGTTCCAATACGCGGTGGAGGCGGGCTGCGTGGGCCTGCTGGCCGCGTACAACAAGGTCAATGGCGCCTGGTGCTCTGAGCAGGGCCATGTGCTGACCGGCGTGGTCAAGCAGGACTGGGGCTTCGATGGGCTCATCATGAGCGACTGGTTCGGCACTCATTCCAGCGAGGGCACGATCAATGCCGGCCTCGATCTGGAAATGCCGGGGCCGGCCCGGTTCATGGGGGGCAAGCTGGAGGCGGCGGTATCCGCAGGGGCGGTCGATCCGGCGCGCATCGAGGATGCGGCATCGCGCGTGGCCTCGGTCGCGCGCCGGGTCACTGCGAACAAGGCGCCGCCAATCCCCGCAGCCGAGGCCGAAGCGCTGCTGGTGGAGGCGGCAGCGGCCGGCTTCACCCTGCTGCGCAACGAGAGGGGCATGCTCCCGCTCTCGCCGGGATCGGTGAAGACGCTGGCGGTGATCGGCCCCAATGCCTGGGCGCCGTGCTTCCAGGGCGGGACATTCGCGAAGATCTCGATCTCGCCCGATGCGCCGACCCCGGTGGACGCGCTGCGCGAGACTTACGGCGAGTCCTGCGAGATCCTGTTCGCGCCGGGCGTCGATCCGCAGCCGCGCCTGCCGAACATGCGCGTGACGCCCGCGATCGACATCGGCGACGGCTGCACGCGCGGCATGACGCTGGAATACTTCGCCGCGCCGGAATGCGCGGGCGAAGTGCTCACCCGCGAGACGCGCGATACCAATTCGCTGGTCTGGTTCGTGGGCGTGCATGAGCAGGCGCGCTTCATGGAGCCCGGCTCGGTGCGCGCCAGCGGCCGCTACACCGCGAAGCGCAGCGGCGAGCACAAGCTGCACCTCGGTTCGACCGGCGCGGCACGCATCCTCGTCGATGGCAGGGAAGTGCTGCGCGCAGGCGGCGAGGTTCCTGCGGGCGATGTGATGGGCGTGCTGAAGCGCGGCGATTCCGATGCCGTCAGCCTGGATCTTGCCGAAGGGCAGGACGTGGTGATCACGGTCGAGTTCTCGTGGACCGGCGGGCGCGTGCAAGGCCTCTGGTATGGCCTGCGCAGCCCCGGCAGCGCCGAGGAAATGCTTCAGGCCGCCGTCGATGCTGCACAGGCAGCGGATGCCGTGTTCCTCATCGTGGGGGAAACCTCCGATTCCAGCGTGGAAAGCAAGGACCGGCCGGACACGCTGCTTCCCGCCGAGCAGCTTCGCCTGATCGAGGCGGTGACGGCGGCCAATCCGCGCACGGCGGTGATCGTCAATGTCGGCCATGCCTTCGACAGCGCGTGGGAGGAGAAGGCGGCGGCGCTGCTTTCCGTCTGGTATCCGGGCGAGGGCTTTGCCCGGGCGCTGGCGGATGTGCTCTCCGGCGCGCGCGAGCCTGGCGGCCGTCTGCCGGTGACGTTCGCGGCAAGCGAGGCGGACTATCCGGCTTTCGCGCTCCAGCCTGCGGRGGACGGTTCGCTGACTTACGCGGAAGGCACCTTGCTGGGCTATCGCGGCCTTGCCGCCAGCGGCAAGGCCGCGCGTCACCCCTTCGGTTCGGGCATGGGCTATGCGCGCTTTGCATGGGCCGATGCTGCGGTGGAGGGCAACATGCTGCACGTCACCGTGGCCAATCTGTCGGACCGCGCGGGCAGCGATGTCGTGCAGGTCTATCGCGATCATCCCGAACGCGCGCTGGTGGGTTTCGCCCGCGTCGTTCTGGCTTCCGGCGAGCGCCGCCGCATCGCCGTGCCGCTGGAACCCCGCGCGCTCCAGCGCTGGGGGACAGAGGGCTGGGAGCCGGTTGCTGACCGGCTGACGCTGCGGCTTGCGCGGCACTGCGAGGATACCGGACTGGCCGTCGAAATGGAGATTGCTGCGCTGACCTGAAGCGCACCATTTGCGGAAAAGGAAAGGCCCGCCGGGATCGCTCCCGGCGGGCCTTTCTGCTTTTGCTCTGCCTGACAGATCAGGCCATCAGCGGGGTTCGGCCGCGGGTCATGCCCATCGTCAGCGCGCCGATGGCGACCACCAGCGAGACCACGCCGGCCGTGACGAAAGCGCCCTGCATGGAGCCGGTCGCGCCGCTGGCCTGATGCACCAGCACGGGCGAAATGAACTGGCCGAAGAAGAACGAGCCGGTCCAGATGCCCATGCCCCGGCCGCGATGCTCGAAGGGGAACTTGGTCTGGGCCCAGGCGATCAGCGAGGGAACCGCCATGCCCGCGCCGGTCTGCTGGATGGCCAGGCCGGCGATCATCTCGGCCGGATTGCGGGCGAGGCCGATCACCGCGAGGCCGGTGCCGAGAATGGCGAGGAAGGCCCCGAGCTGCACGCCGTTGGAACGGCCCGACAGGATGCGGAACAGCAGCGCGCCCAGGATCACGAACAGGCTGGGCAGGAAGCTCATCTTGGCGACGGCGCCCGGATCGGTCACCCCCACTTCACCGAAGGCGATGCTGCCATTGACGATGAAGACGTAGTACTGCGCGGCGGAGAACAGCGTCAGCGCGGCGACGCCAAGCGCGGCACCCAGCGGGAAGCGGGCTTTGTCGCCGGTGGCTTCCGCAGGTGCGTCGTCATGCGCGGCGCGGCCCTTGGGCTCGTAGAGGAAGGCCAGCATCGCGAAGTAGATCGGGAAGGCGACGAGGTAGACGAGGAAGCCTCCGTTCCACTTCATCGAAGCGACCAGGCCCGACATCAGGATCACGCCGGAAGCCAGGAACGGGCCCACCACGCCTTGCAGGAACAGCCAGTTGCGGCGGCTTTCATTGTCCCAGTAGTCGCCGATCAGGGTGTTGACGATGGTCAGGATGCCCGCCTCGCAAATGCCCAGCGCCAGGCGGCTGGCGAAGATCTGGTTCAGGTCGTCCAGGAAGAAGGGCAGGGTGCCGAACAGTCCGTAGAAGAACGTGCAGATCAGCAGCAGCCGGCGGCGGCCGAACTTGTCCACGAACCAGCCTGCGAACGGGGCGAGGATGGCGATGGTCAGACCCGGCGCCGTGACCATCAGCGGCACCTTGGCGGCGGCGTTCGGGTCCGTATGGAAGTGCGCGATCATCGACGCCACGATCGGGAACATCGACACGATCGCGAAGATCGGAAGGAAAGCCGCGATGACGATCGTCATGCCCTGCGGCTTCATGGTGAGCTTGCTGAAGAATCGGGAAACCGGGTTCATGCCTCTCCGCCCGCGCCGCTGACCGGCGCTATATTAGAATTGCTATTCTCTTTTTGTTATCGGTGATTTTGATCGCGGTCAATGCCATCGAGGGCCTTGACCGATGGGCTTCGATAAAATTAGAACCACCATTACAAATCATACGAGAGGAAGCATGACGAAAGCGCGCCTGCGAATGGGCATGGTGGGCGGAGGGCCGGGGTCCTTCATCGGCCCGGTGCACCGAATCGCTGCCGAACTGGACCGCGAGATCGAACTGGTGGCGGGTGCCTTCAGCAGCGATGCCGCGCGTTCGCGGCAGGCGGGCGAGAGCTACCGGATCGATCCCGCGCGGGCTTATCCCGATCTCGACACGATGCTGGGCGAAGAGGCGGCGCGGGAGGACGGGATCGATTTCGTGGCGGTGACGACGCCCAACTTCCATCACCTGCCTGCCGTGAAAGCCGCGCTTGCGGCCGGTATCCCGGTGATCTGCGACAAGCCTGCCACCGCCACCCTGGCCGAAGCCGAGGAGATGGCGGCGCTGGTGGCGGCTGCGGGATTGCCCTTCGCGCTGACTTACACTTACTCCGGCTATCCGCTGGTGCGCGAGGCCCGCGCCCGCGTCGCCGCCGGAGCGCTGGGCGCGATCCGCAAGGTCGTGGTCGAATATCCGCAAGGCTGGCTTGCCGCCGAGGCAGAGGGCAAGCAGGCCGAATGGCGGGTCGATCCTGCGCGCGCGGGCGCTGGCGGCTGCATTGCCGATATCGGCGTCCATGCCTTCCAGCTTGCCGAGTTCGTCACCGGCCTGCGCGTCACCCGCATCTTCTCGGACCTTGGCGCGGTGGTGCCGGGCCGGGTGCTCGACGACGATTGCCAGATCCTGCTGCGCTTCGAGAACGGCGCGCGCGGGGCCCTGCTCGCCAGCCAGATTGCGGTGGGCGAGCGCAATGGCCTGAGCTTGCGCATCTACGGCGAGAAGGGCGGGCTTTGCTGGCGACAGGAAAGCCCGAACGAACTGTGCCTCCATCACCTCAATGGCCGCACCGAACTGGTGCAGGCGGGCGATCCCGGCCTTGGTCTCGATGCCGTAGCGGCCAGCCGGACGCCGGGCGGACATCCCGAGGGTTACCTCGAAGCCTTCGCCAACCTCTACCGCGATTTCGCCAGAATGCTGCGCGGTGAGCCCGGCGCACTGGTTCCGGGCATGGCCGAGGGCCTGCGCGGAATGCGCCTGATCGACCTGGCCGTGCGCGCCAGCCGCGATGACCTCGGCTGGGTCCAGTTTCCCGCCTGATCGGAACGAGAAAGACCATGAGAACCATCAAGGGCCCCGCCATCTTCCTCGCCCAGTTCGCAGGCGACGAAGCGCCGTTCAACACGTTGGAGAGCATGGCCGACTGGGCTGCGGGTCTGGGCTACAAGGGCCTGCAGGTCCCCAGCGGAGACGCGCGGCTGTTCGATCTGGAAAAGGCCGCCGAGAGCCAGACCTACTGCGACGAAGTGACCGGCATGCTGGCCGACAAGGGCCTTTGCATCACCGAACTTTCGACACATCTTCAGGGCCAGCTCGTGGCGGTCCATCCCGCCTACAACGTGCAGTTCGACGGTTTTGCTGCGCCGCATGTGCGCGGCAATCCGAAAGCGCGGCAGGCCTGGGCGGTCGAGCAGATGAAGCTGGCGGCCAAGGCCAGTCGCCGCCTCGGCCTCACTACGCAGGCCAGTTTCTCCGGCGCGCTCGCCTGGCCCTATTTCTACGCCTGGCCTCAGCGCCCCGCGGGGTTGGTCGAGGATGCCTTCGACGAACTGGCCCGGCGCTGGAAGCCGATCCTCGACGTGTTCGACGAGAACGGCGTCGACATCGGTTTCGAACTTCACCCCGGCGAGGACCTGCACGACGGCGCGACGTTCGAGATGTTCCTGGACCGCGTGGGCAACCACCCGCGCGCGAACATCCTCTACGATCCTTCGCACTTCGTGCTGCAACAGCTGGACTACCTGGCGTTCCTCGACATCTACCACAGCCGGGTGAAGTGCTTCCATGTGAAGGATGCCGAGTTCCGCCCGAATGGACGGGTCGGGGTCTATGGCGGCTATCAGAACTGGGCGGACCGCCCCGGCCGCTTCCGCTCGCTGGGCGATGGGCAGGTGGATTTCGGGCAGATATTCTCGAAGCTGGCGCAGTACGATTTCGCCGGCTGGGCCGTGCTCGAATGGGAATGCGCCCTCAAGCATCCCGAGCAGGGCGCGGCGGAAGGCGCGCCGTTCATCGAGCGGCACATCATCCGCGTCACCGATCGGGCCTTCGACGACTTCGCCGGCAGCGGCAGTGACCGCATGCTCAATGCCCGCCTGATGGGAATCGGCGAATGAGCGGCGCGAAGAACGGCTGGAACCGCCGCGAATTCACGGCGGGCGCGGCACTGCTGGCGCTGGCTCTGGGGATCCCGGCGGCGGGCGTGAAGCTGACCGATCTCGACGCGGCGGACCTGCCCAGCGACCGCCAGCGCCGACTGATCGCGGATGTCTCGGACCTGGTGATTCCGCGCACTGATACGCCGGGCGCACGCGACGTGGGCGTTGGCGACTTCGTGGTTCTGGCCCTCGCGCACGGGCTTGCGGGAACCGGCGCGCCGATGGCGTCGGAAACGATAACGGCCGCCGTCGCCCCGTTCCGCCGCCGCAACGGTTCGCTGCGCCATCTGCCCTGGCTGGAGCATAGGCTCGACCGCGCGGCGGGCGGCGACTTCCTGCGGCACGATCTTGCCGAGCGGACGCGCCTGTTGGCCGCGCTTGATGCCGAGGCTTTCGCGCAAGGCGCCCCGCCTTCGCCGTGGACCGCGCTGAAGGGCCTGATCCTCACCGGCTATTACACCAGCGAAGCGGGCGGATCGCAGGAGCTTCGCTACGAACTCGTGCCCGGCAAATGGGAGTGGGACATCCCCCTCCAGCCCGGGATGCGCGCATTTTCCAGCGACTGGACCGCAGTGGATTTCGGCTGACCATGACAAACAACACGCAATTCGATGCGCCCCGGTTCGACGCGCCCCAGTTCGACGCGATCGTCGTCGGCTCGGGCATTACCGGCGGCTGGGCGGCCAAGGAACTGACCGAGGCGGGCCTCACCGTCCTGATGGTGGAGCGCGGCCGCAATATCGAGCATCAGACCGGCTACGACACCGAACTCAAGGCCCCTTGGGAAATGCCGTTTCGCGGGCAGGGCGATGCCGAGCTTTATGCGCGGGAATACCCGGTGCAGATGCTCAACCGGCACTTCAACGAGTTCACCGAAGGCCACTTCGTCAACGATGCCGATCAGCCCTACCAGAAGGCGCCCGGCAAGGACTTCGACTGGTTCCGCTCCTACCAGCTCGGCGGTCGCTCGCTGACCTGGGGGCGGCAGTGCTATCGCTGGTCGGACTACGACTTCGGCGCCAACAAGCGCGATGGGTTCGGGACCGACTGGCCGATCCGCTATGCCGACCTGGCGCCGTGGTACGACAAAGTGGAGGACTTCGTCGGCGTCTCGGGCGCGGCGGAGGGGCTGCCGCAGCTTCCCGACGGGCGCTTTTTGCCGCCGATGGAACTGAACTGCGTAGAATCCGCGATGCGGGAGCGAATCCGGGCGAAATACCCGGACCGCGTCATGACCATCGGCCGCACCGCAAACCTCACCGAAGCGCGGCCCGAGCAAGGCCGGGGGCATTGTCAGTATCGCAGCATCTGCGCGCGGGGCTGCTCCTACGGCGCCTATTTCTCGACGCAGTCGGCGACGCTGCCCGCCGCGCAGAAGACGGGCCGGCTCAAGGTCGTCACCGACGCACAAGTACACAAGGTGGACTACGATCCGAAGACCGGCCGCGTCACCGGCGTGCGCTGGATCGACACCAGGACCGGCGAGCACAAAGTGGCATACGCCCGCGTCGTGTTCCTGAATGCAGGCGCGTTCAACTCGGTCCACCTGATGCTGAACTCGGCCAGCGAGGCGATGCCGCAGGGCCTCGCCAATTCCAGCGGCGTGCTGGGCACGCATATCATGGACCATGCCAATACGATGGCGGCCATGGCAGTGGTGCCCGGTTTCGAAGGGCGGACGAGTTTCGGGAACCGGCCGACCGGCATCGTCATCCCGCGCTTCCGCAATCTCGATAAGCTGGACGGCGAGGGCTTCACGCGCGGCTATTCGTTCCAGGGCGGCGCGCTGCAAGGCACCTGGACGCGCGGCAAGCGGATGGGCGGCATCGGCAAGGACTACAAGGAAGAGCTGCACCAGATCGGCGCCTGGACGATGGTCCTGGTGGTCTTCGCGGATTCGATGCCGCGCGCCAGCAACCGCCTGACCCTCAGCAGGCGCACCGACCCGCGCGGCGTGCGCCAGCTTGAGATCGCCTTCGCGCATGGCAAAGAGGAAATGGCCGCGCTTGCCGATGCCCACCGCGAGGCGACGGCGATGCTCACCGATGCCGGCGGCCATGTCGTCATGGGATTCGACAAGCCCGGCCACGGCGGCACTTCCATCCACGAGATGGGCGGCGCGCGCATGGGCTGGGATCCGAAAACCTCGGTGCTCAACCGGCACAGCCAGGCGCACGACATCCCGAATCTCTTCGTCACCGACGGCGCGCAGATGAGTTCGTCGGCCTGCCAGAACCCCTCGCTCACGTACATGGCGCTTACCGCGCGCGCCTGTGCGACGGCGGTTTCGATGCTGAAGGAAGGCGTGATTTGACGGCGCTTGCGGCGCCGGCGCTTGCCGTGAACCTGACCGAGCGGCAGAAGTCGCTCGCCTATCTGACGCTGATGGTGGCGCTGGTCCTCGAGATCGTGGACGTCACCATCGTCAACACCGCGCTGCCGGTGATCGAGCAGGATTTCGGCGCGGCGGCGGCGCAGGCGCAATGGGTGGCGGCGGGCTATTCGCTGGCCTTTGCGCTGCTGCTCATGCTGGGCGGGCGGCTGGGCGATGCCTTCGGCTACAACCGCCTGTTCATCGGCGGCGTGGCCGGGTTCACTTTCGCCTCATTGCTCTGCGGAATGTCCGCCAGCCCGGACCAGCTGATTGCCGCGCGCGTGCTGCAGGGCGCGGCGGGGGCGATGATGGCGCCGCAGGTCATGGCGCTGATCCAGGTGCTGTTCGAGCCGCTGGAGCGTGTGGCGAAGCTGGCCTGGGTGGGCGTGATCGGCGGACTTTCGGCGATCTGCGGACCGATCATCGGCGGCGTGCTGATCCATGCGAACCTGTTCGATCTCGGCTGGCGAAGCGTGTTCCTGATCAATGTGCCGGTGGGCGTAGTAGCGGTCATGGTCGCGCGGCGGCTGCTTCCGGACGCCCGGTCGCCGCTCGCGCGCGGAATCGACGGGGGCGGGACCATGCTGTTCGCCGCGTCGATGGCGGCGCTGCTCTATCCCCTGGTGCGCGGGCATGATCTGGGCTGGCAGCCGTGGCATCTGGCGCTGCTGATCGCCGCGCCGGTGATGATGGCGCTTGTCTGGCGCCGGACGCTGCGCCGCCGTCGAAGGGGCGAGCCAACCTTGTTCGCGCCCGAATTGTTCCACCAGCGACAGTTCTCGTTCGGTCTTGCCATCGCTCTCTGCTTCGGGGCGGCGACGGGGGGATTCCTGTTCGTCTTCGCTTTCGGCGCGCAGAAATTGCTGGGCTTCTCGCCGCTCCAGACCGGCCTGCTGCACATACCGTTCAGCGCCGGGGTGATGCTCGGTATCGCATTCCTCGGCCGCAAGCTGGTGACCAGCCACGGCAAATGGGTGCTGGTCGGCGGGATCTCGCTGATGGCATTGTTCGCGGGTGGGACCTTGCTGTGGATCGAGAGCGGCGTGCCGTTCTGGTGGGCGCTGCCCTGTCTCGCACTGGCCGGGACCGGCATGGGCATGACCAGCGGGCCGCTGACGCCGGTGATCCTCGCCCGCGTCGATCGCAGCCATGCCGGCGCCGCAAGCGGTTTGATCAAGACCGTGCAGGAACTGGGAATGGCGCTGGGCATAGCGGTGGTCGGCACCGCCTTTTTTGCCGGGGGAGCGGCAGGCGCAGTGGGCGCCGTCCTGCCCGCGGTGGCGGCGATCGAGGGCCTCATGCTGATCTGCTTCGTGCTGGCGCTCCAGCTTCCGGCGCCGCTCTTTCCCGAGCAGGATGCTTGACTGGAATTCGCGTTCTATTTAAAACCAAGCCCAGCCTGGTAGCGGAGTCTCTCCGCTTGGGAAGTCGGCGCCGCTGCTAGAGCCGCGCCTTCATGCTGCGGGCCGCTTTGTCCTTCGGGACGACCCTTTCGGGGGTGGCGGCGCAGCATGTGAGCAGCACGATATCTGCGCACATCGTCCCGGCACTCTCCGAAAATCACTGGGAGAAGACGATGTCCGATTACGTGCGCAATCTCTGGTATCTCGGCGCGTGGGACCACGAAGTGCCCGAAGGCGGCATGCTGTCTCGCACATTGCTGGACGAGAAGTGGCTGATCGCCAGCCTGTCCGACGGGACATATGCGATGCTGGCAGACCGCTGCCCGCACCGCTTCGTGCCGCTGAGCAAGGGCCGGTTGGAGCAGGATGTGATCCATTGCCCCTACCACGGGCTCGGCTTCGATCGCACCGGGGCCTGCGTGCACAATCCCTTTCCGGCGCCGCCGCCGGCGCATGCCCGCGCGCGGACCATGCCGGTCGTCCATCGCCATCGCGGACTGTGTTTCTGGCCCGGCGATCCCGAGCAGGCCGATCCCGCGTCGATCCCGGACTTCGCGTTCGTCGACCGGGAGGACATGCAGCGCAGCCGCCTCGTCATCCAGGGGCATTACGAGCTGGTGACGGACAACCTGATGGACCTGACGCATGCCGAGTTTCTCCACGTCGCCAGTTTCGGCGTGAACGGCTCGATCTTCTCGGGCCGGCAATCGGTCGTCACCGACGAGAGCGGGGCGATCTGGAACAACTGGGACATGGAGGCGGTCACCCCGCCGATGTGGGCCGCGCCGATGCTGGGTGAGGGGGACCGGGTGGACCAGTGGCTGCACATGCGCTGGCACGCGCCCGCGGCGATGGCGCTGGCGGTCGGACTGGCCCGCGCGGGGACGGGGCGTCAGGACATGGTCGTGCCGCAGATGCTCAACCCGCACATCATCACGCCGGAGACGCGCACCAGCAGCCACTACTTCTACGATCACGAGGCAACGCCCGAGGCCGAGGCCCTGGCGCGCCAGGTCTTCGTGGAGGAGGACGAACCGATGATCGAGGCGGCGCAGCAGGCGCTGGGCGAGCAGGACTTCTGGGCGGCGCGTCCGGCGATCCTGGAAACCGATGCCGCCGCGATCCGCGCGCGGCGCCGGCTGATGCAGCTGCGGCGGGCCGAGGCGGGAGCGGAAGAGAAAGGCATCCTTGCCGAAGCGGGGTGAGGATCGGGAGCGGCGGCACAGTGCGCTGCCGCTCCGTCGATCTGCGTCCTACCTGGCGTGATGCTCCTGGGCGTTCAGCATCATCAGCGCCAGGAAATCGTCGAAAGCGAGGCGGGCGTCGATCCTCGTGCAGACCCTCAGGTTGCGTCCGGCGATTTCGGCTCCGTAAGTGCCGTCTGCGTTGACGGCACGCGCCGTGACCGTCTCCAACCGGCTGCTCTCCGGCGTGAGCGTGCCCAGGACGACCGTGGGTGTATCGCCCATGGGCCAGGCACCACCGATATCGACGAAGTCGGGCGGCGAGGTGAAGCGGTCGTAGAGCCACTGCGTGAAAGGCGAGATCGGCCGCAGCCGCGCCGCCATGTCCGCGATCGACATCTGCATCTGGCGATAGGTCGATTGCGGTACCTGGATCAGTTCCAGCGCCGGATCGCCGAGAACCCGGCGCGCGGCGGGAAGGTCGGCCATGAGATTGTATTCCCAGCCGCCCGCCGGTCCGCTGGCTGCTGCCCCAGTGCCTGACGAATAGTCTCCGCCGCCGATCCAGATCGCTTTCATGCGGCCGGCGATGCGCGGCTCCAGTTGCAGCGCGGCGGCAAGGTTGGTGAGCGGGCCGCCGCAAGTGAAGACGAGCGGCAGCTTGTCCTCGCGCATGGCCTCGGCCACGATGGCCCTGGCGGCGGAGGAGGGCGTCAGCTCGCCCAGGTTCTCGGTGCCGGCGACTGTCGGAACCGCCGCGATCCCCAGGCGCTCCGCCAGTTCCACCGCAACCGCGGCGCCAAGCCGGGCCGTCCGGTCGGCAGGGCCTTGCCCGGGGAACTTGCGATCCAGTGCCGAGGATGTGACGAGCACGGTGCGCGCCTTGGGGCTGAGCAACTGATGGGCCAGCGCGACCAGCGAGTCCGGGTCGCCGGCATAGTCGTTGTCGGCAATCACGCGAACCGAGGCGCGCTGGGGGATCCGTTTGAAGTCGGCTGCGGCCAGGGGACCGTGCAGGACAAGCGCGCTGCCCGCGCCGATCATGCCTGCCACGGCGCTGCGACGGTCTGTCATCATGGTTCAGCCTCCCTCGAAAGCACGGTAGCGATAGTCGCGGAAGCGAGCCAGGCCATTGCCGCTGGCGAAGAGGGCCGGGCGAAGGCTGGCGAGATCGTCCATCGTATTGGCATGGTAGCCGGAGACTTCGCTGCGCACGGCATGGCGGATCCAGTCGCCGCCGGGCACGCGGTGGTACATGGTCACGATCTGCCGTGCATTGACGATCCGCAGGTCGATCCGGCTGCCTTTCGCCACGGGCTCCTGCCAATAGCTCGGCTTGCCGCCGCGGTAGCTGACCATCCGGGTGCCGTCATAGCCCATGCCCAGGAACAGGCGATCGTTGAAGAACAGCAGCAGCCCCGCTTCGGCCCCGCCTTCCAGTTCCAGCGAGACGGTGCATTCGTAGGCATGGTCGCCGACAAGATGGGTAAGCGGGGAGCAGTCCTGCGGCCCGGCTCCCTTGGCGGCGAGCGCCAGCGCGCCGCCGCCGACCACGGCGCGCGTGCTTTCGCTGGGCGCCTGGTTGTAGAACCGCCAGCGCGTGCCCAGCGCGGCGCGCGAGAAATCGTCGGACCAGGCCATTCCCTGCGGAAGATCCCGCGGGGCCGAGACGCTGCCGGTCTGGCGGCGAGCGGCGGGCTTGGGCAGGGGGCGGGAGAGATCGGCGCCCATGGCGCGGGGCCAGCCGTCCTTGTCCCACTGGATCGGTTCGAGCAGCGTCTGGCGGCCCAGCGTGTAGAAGCCGTTTTCATAGCCGTGATAGACGGCCCACCAGTCTCCGCCCGGCCCTTCCACCAGACTGGCATGCCCGCGCGAGAGCCACTTGTCCGCCGGGTTCCAGGTGCGGATGATCGGATTGTGCGGGCAGTCCTGCCAGGGGCCGTTGATCGAGCGGGCGCGGGCCACCGTCACCATGTGACCCGTGGGCGGACCGGCCGTGCCGCCCACCGCGGTCACCAGGTAGAACCAGTCGCCGCGGCGGAACAGCTTGGGGCCTTCCAGCGAATAGGCCTCGGTCACCCAGTCGTCGGGGTACTTCCAGCCATCGTAGACTTTCTCCACCGGCCCGTCGGTGGCGAGGCCGTCGTCCGTGAGGCGCACGCGGTTGACGCCCGAGAGGAACAGGTAGCGCTTGCCGTCTTCGCCGACGACATGGCCGGGGTCGATCAAGCCGCCGATGCCAAGGTCGATCGGGTCGCTCCAGGGGCCGCGAATGTCGTCGGCGTGGATGACGAAGATATTGGCAAAGCTCTTGAGGCCCTGAGACCAGGGCGCCTGCATGAACGGGATGTAGATGTAGTAGCGCCCCTCGTGCTTCACGAGATCGACCGCGAAGACAGTGCCGAGAGGCTTGTCCAGCGCGGGGCCGATGGGCGTCCAGTTCACCAGATCGCGCGAGTGCCAGATCAGCAGGCCCGGCGCCGCTTCGAAGGAGGAATGGGTGAGGTAATAGTCCTCACCGTCCTTGAGGATGGTCGGGTCCGGGAAATCGCCGGCCAGCGCGGGATTGAGATAAGTCCCGTCGCCGCGATCCGCCCGCCGCTGGCCCTCGATGCCGGGCAGGGCAGAGGCCGTGGCCGGTGCGGCGCGGCCCGCGCTCCAGGCCGCGCCCGAGCCCGCGGCGAGGCCCGCGCCCAGGCCCGTGAGGGAACCCAGGCGCAAGGCGTCACGCCGGTCGATCATCCGGCGAGCGAGACGCGCTTGGCGTCGCTGTTGACCGAGGGGAAGGGCAGGTAGGAGACGCGCAGCTGCTGGAGCAGCGAAAGCTCGTGCTCGCCTTCGGGGAAGCCACCGGCATGGTCCACCAGGATGGTCGCCGGCGCGCCGAAGGGCCAGCGGCGATCGTAGGCCACTTCCATTTCGTCCAGGCTGAGCGGGCCTTTGCCTTCGTCGAAACGGACGGCTTCGCGGGGCAGGGCGGCGCCGTCGATCGAGACGTCCAGCTTCTCGACCATCGAGAGGCCGAGGCCGCGATAATAGCCCAGCCGGGCCTCGAAGGCGAAGCCGGTCGGTGCATCGGCCGGGCCGGTGTTGCGCAGGGTGGCGGCGTCGATCAGGTACTTGTCGAACATCAGGCGATCTCCCGTTCCGCTTCGGCTTTTGCAATGAGGCGTTCGAACATGACGTGCTGGCGGCGGACCTGTTCGCGGCTGTCGACCGGCGAGACGTCCTGGATCCAGCGGTTGCCCTCGTATTCGCTGGAGAGCGTGCCTTCCCAGCCGCACTTCACCAGTTCGGGGATCACTTCGTCATAAGCGATCGTGGGATCGGTGCAGTCCTCGCTCATGCCGTAGAACTTGGCCTGGATATGGCGGAAATAGGGGGCATAGTCGCCGATCCGCCGGGGGTTGGCATAAGGCGCGTGGCGCAGGGTCTCGGCCATGGCGATTTCCGCCTTGTTGCCGCCCATCTTCACGGCGACTTCGTAGATCGTGTATTCGCACATGATCTTCTGTTCGTGCTGGTCGACGATGAACTGCGTCACTTCCGGCCGGGCGCCCTGCCGTTCGAAGCGGGCGCGGAATTCGGGCGGGTAATGCTTCATGAAGATGCCCATGTCGGGAAGAATGCCGAGATGCTTCGTGCCCAGCCGATCCGCTTCCTCGATGGTGCGCAGGATCCAGGCATGTTCGAGGTGCCAGGGCGCGTGGACTTCGACGCCCATGTGGACGTCCAGTTCCTCGGCATAAGGCACGCACTGCGCCAGGATATCGGGCCGCACGAAGACCAGCACGCGCATGTTGCGGATGCCCAGGCGGTTGCAGAGCACCAGATCGCGCCGGATGCTCTCCACCTGCTCGGCATCGGAGATCAGTTCGCCCTTGCGCAGCTTGGTGTCGAGAAACATGTCGTAGCAGGTGAAATGCGCGCCGTGGCGGGCGAGCATCTCATGCCAGCGGGCCACTTCGGCATCGTCGATATGCGGGAAGGCCGGCATGTTCTGCTCGGGCAGGATTTCGATGCCCGTCGCGCCGATCGACGCGCCGAAGGCGATGCAGTCCTCGACCGACATCTGCCCCAGGAACATCTCTTCCTGGAAGCTGTAGAGGCTGACGCCCCGCTGGATTTTCGACATGTACCCCATCTCCCGGGCCTGCCTGTGCAGTGCCTTAGTGTATTAGAATTACAATTCATGTTTGGGCGATGCGCGCGAGGCTGTCAATCGGGGGAGAGCGCAATTATTCGGTGTCGGATCGGCTTAAGAGGTCAGCCGCGATCTTTGGCCCCAGATCGTCGGCCCAGATATTCGGGCAAGCGCTTCAGCCTCGAGCCGGGATGTCGATCACGCGGTCGGCCAGCCGGTCCACTTCCGCGCGGTCGTGGCTGACATAGAGGATCGGCAGGGCGAGTTCGTCGCGGATGCGTTCGATCACGGTGAGGATTTCCTCGCGTCTTTCGGCATCGACCGAGGCCAGCGGCTCGTCCATCAACAGGAAGCGGGGGCCGGAGAGCAAGGCGCGGCCGATCGCCACGCGCTGGGCTTCGCCGCCGGACAGCGTGGCCGGGCTCCGGTCGAGCAAGTGGCCGATGCCCAGGAAGCCGAGCGCGGTGTCGAGATCCATCCAGCGCTGCGCCGGCGGCGCCAGGCGCCAGCCGTAGAGCAGGTTGTCCCGCACGGAGCGGTGCGGAAACAGGCGAAGATCCTGGAATACGTAGCCGCAGCGGCGCTGCTCGGGCCGCAGGTCGATGCGCCGGGCCTTGTCGAACAGTATCGTGTCCTCGACGAGGATGTGGCCGGCGCTGGGCCGCGCGAGCCCGGCGATGGCGTCGAGCAGGGAGGTCTTGCCCGCGCCCGAAGGCCCGAACAGCGCGGTCAGGCCGCCTTTTTCGGTCCGGAAGGCATAGTCCAGCCGCAGCTTGCCGCGCTTCAGGAAGATCGCCAGGTCAAAGGGCATGATGCGCTGCCCCCGCCTGGCCGTATCGGGCGCCGCTGCGCCGCGCGAGCCATTCGGACGCCACCAGGGCGAAGAGCGAGACGAGGATCGACAGCACGGCGAGGCGCGTCACCTGCCACTCCGAACCGGGCATCTGCAAGGCGCTGTAGATGGCGAGCGGCAGGGTCTGCGTCTCGCCCGGAATGTTGGAGGCGAATGTGATGGTCGCGCCGAATTCGCCGATCGAGCGGGCGAGGCCGAGCACGAGTCCGGCCAGGACGCCGGGCATGGCAAGCGGCAGGGTGATCGTCGCGAAAGTGCGCCAGCGCCCGGCGCCGAGCGTGCGGGCGGCGCTTTCGAGGCGGCGATCGACCGCCTCGATCGAGAGGCGCATGGCGCGGACCATGAGCGGCAGCGCCATGACCGCGGCGGCCAGCGCGGCGCCGGTCCAGCGGAAGATGAACGTCAGTCCGAAGCCTTCCGCGAAGAAGCGGCCCAGCGGACCGGCCGGGCCGAAGGCGATCAGCAGGAGCCAGCCGGTGACGACAGGCGGCAGGACCAGCGGCAGGTGCACCAGCGCATCGAGCAGGACCTTGCCGGGAAAGCGCCAGCGAGCGATTACCCAGGCGAGCGCAAAGGCGACCGGCAGGATCGCGGCCATGGCGACGCCGCTGACCTTCAGCGACAGGAGCAGGACCTGCCATTCTTCCGGGGAGAGCGCCGTCACGCCAGCGGGTCGTGCAGGATCAGCGCGCGCCGAAGCCGAAACGGCGGAACACGGCCTTGCCCTCGGCGGAGATCAGGTAGCGGCGGAAGCCTTCCGCGTCCTTGTGGCGCGAGGATGCCAGCACGGCCACCGGGTAGCTGATGGGGTCGTGCGAACTGGCGGGGAAAGTGCCTACCACTTGCACGCCGGGTTCGGCGCGGGCGTCGGTGCCGTAGACCACGCCCAGCGGCGCGGCGCCCCGGCTGACGAGCGCCAGCGCGGCGCGCACGTTTTCGGCGGGCGCCAGCTTGCCCTGCACCGAAGGCCAGACCTTGAGCCGGGTCAGCGCCTGCTTGGCATAGATTCCGGCAGGCACGGCGTTGGGGTCTGCCACGGCCAGTCGGTTCGGGCCAAGCGCGGCCGCAAGCGGGAAACCGGGGCGAATCGTCAGGCGCTTCGCCTTGCCCGCGGGCCCGATCAGCACCAGGGTATTGGTCAGGAACGACACGCGGGTCTTGGGGCGCAGCAGGCCCTTGGACTGCACTTCGTCCATCCAGGGTTCGTCGGCGGAGACGAAGACGTCTGCCGGGGCGCCCGATTCGATCTGGCGCGCGAGGGCGGACGATCCGGCAAAGGAGATCTTCGGGCGCGGATGCCCCTTGGCCGCCCAGGCGTCGGCCGCGGCATTCATCGATTCCTGCAGGCTGGCCGCCGCCAGCACCAGGGGTCCCGACTGCTGGGCAACGGCAGGTGCGACCGCCAGGGCGAAGACCGCGAACAGCGATGTCAGGAAGGCGAGCAGCCGGCGCATGGTGGAAGGTCTCCGAAAGGACTGGGCTATATTCCGTCGTATATGGCTGGATGCATGCATTGCAAGGCGTTGATGCGGCGCGACGCGGAGTGGCCTGGATGGTGTGGGCCCGATGGTATGGGCCTGATGGTATGGGCCTGATGGTATGGGCAAGCCCGGAGGAAGATGTTAGCATCCCGATTCTGCGGGAAGGTTCGGGACGTCACGCCAAAAGGCGGACGGCATCGGACCGGCGGGCAAAACCGCCACGCATTAGGGGATGTTGTGAATGAACGTCGTGAACGAAGGTATCTTTCAGTTCGAACGCCGTCCGGAAGGTTTCGCCGGACTCCATCACGGGATCAGTTCAAGCCTGGTCTATGCCGCCCAGAGCGGCAAGTTGGGCAATCCGGAACATGACGCGCGCGGGTTGATGATCGCCGTCGCGCTCTGTGCCTGCTGCTGGCTGGGCCTCGGTTACTTCCTGCTCACCTGACGCGGCGGCCCCGGCCGGGGCCGTCCCCTCAGTCTGCCAGGAATGCCTTCACATCGCCCATGAAGCGATCGAACTGGTCATGGTGCAGCCAATGGCCGGCGTTTTCGTATTCGATCAGGCGGGCGTTCGGGAAGTGGTCGATCCGGCCGTCTTCGGCAGGGCTCTGCGCAAAGCTGTTCTGGCCCCAGAGCATGAGCATCGGGCAGGTGATCGCCTGCCACAGCGCGACGATGTCCGAAGTCGGCAGGTCCGATACCGACCAGACGTTGACGTAGTTGTCGAACTTCCAGCTCCAGGTGCCGTCCTCGTTGCGGCTGGCGCCATGGATGGTGAGGTGGCGGGCCTGCTCCTCGGTGAGGAAGGTGTTCTCCTCCTTCATGCGCTGGTAGGCATCCTTGCGGGTGGCGTATTTGCGCGGCAGGCGGCCGGCGGCGCGGCGCTTGTCCTCGATCCACTGCTTCAGCCGCTCTCCCGGGCCGCGTTCCTCCATCTGCCGGCGGATCTGAGGCGGCGGGCCGAGCCCTTCGATATTGACGAACTTCGCCACTTTCTCGGGGAACAGCCCGGTGAAGCGCGTGGCGATATTGCCGCCGAGCGAATGGGCGACGATCGTCACTTTCTCGTGCCCGAGCGTATGCACCAGTTGCGCGAAATCGTAGACGAAGGCGTCCATCCCGTAGTGACCTTCGGGCGACCATTCGGAATCGCCGTGGCCGCGAAGGTCCGGGCAGATGACGTTCCAGTCGTGCCGCAGTTCCTCCGCCACCCAGTCCCAACTGCGGCAATGGTCCCGCCCGCCGTGCTGGAGAATCAGCGGCGGCGCGTCCGGGTTGCCCCAGTCAACGTAGTTGAGGCGCAGGCGCTGCGAGATGAAGCGGTTCGAAGTGGGACCAAGCTGGCTTTTCATGACGAAACCGTGATCCCGGCCCGCGCCGAGGTCAATGGGGAGAGGCGCGTTCTGCCCGCCGGACAAGGGGCATCAAGCGCCGATTTGCGGGGATCAAGTATTTCCTTACAGCGTGCGGCGCTTGGCAAACCGGGGTGCTTGGCCCTATCTCGCGCCCCAACGATATTCGACACATTCACGCCGGAGACTTTCACATGGCGACGACGCACAAGACCCGCATGCTCATCATCGGCTCCGGCCCGGCCGGACTCTCGGCCGCGATCTACGGCGCGCGCGCCGGGATGGAACCGATCGTGGTGCAGGGTCTGCAGCCCGGCGGCCAGCTTACCATCACCACCGATGTCGAGAACTACCCCGGCTTCCGCGAAGTGATCCAGGGCCCCTGGCTGATGCAGGAAATGGAGGCCCAGGCCGTCCACGTCGGCACCCGCATGATGTACGACATCATCACCTCGGTGGACCTGAACGGGCCGATCTTCACTGCCATCGGCGATTCGGGCGACATCTACGAGGGCGACACCCTGGTGATCGCCACCGGCGCGCAGGCGCAGTGGCTGGGCGTTCCGGGCGAGCAGGAACTCTCGGGCAAGGGCGTTTCGGCCTGCGCCACTTGCGACGGCTTCTTCTATCGCGGCAAGAAGGTCGTCGTGATCGGCGGCGGCAACACCGCCGTCGAGGAAGCGCTCTACCTCACCAACCATTCCGACGAAGTGACCCTGATCCACCGCCGCGACAGCCTGCGCGCCGAGAAAATCCTCCAGGACCGCCTCTTCGCCAATCCCAAGATCAATGTCGTCTGGGACAAGCGCGTAGAGCGCTTCATGGAAGGCGAGAACGGCGAACTTCGCGCCCTGGCGCTGATCGACACCAAAACCGGCGAGCAGAGCGAAATCCTGACCGACGGTGCCTTCGTGGCCATCGGGCACGCACCTGCGACCGAACTGTTCAAGGGCAAGCTGGCCATGGACGAGACCGGCTATCTGCTGGTCCAGCCGGGCACGCCGAAGACCGACATCGCCGGCGTCTTCGCTTGCGGCGACGTGATGGACCACGTCTATCGCCAGGCGATCACCGCTGCGGGCACCGGCTGCATGGCCGCGCTCGACGCCGAGCGCTATCTTGCCGCGCGGGACTTTGCCGAAGCGGCGAAAGTCGAGGCCTGAGGGTTTGCGTAAGGGGTTCGGGAATTTCCTCGAACCCCTTACGCCTAATCTGCGGCCAGCACGTCCAGCACTTGCGCAAGCAGCCAGTCCTGCGCGTCCGGCTCGACGTAGCTATGAGTCGCACCGGCACAGCGCCGCACCCGGTGATCCGCCTTCTGCCAGTGCGCCATGAAGGCAAGGCCAGTGCGATCCCGCTCGGCCACGAGCAGGCGGACGGGGCCTGAAAAGCCGGCGATGCCTGCCGCGATTTCCTGCGCGAGACCGACGGGCTGGGCCCGGGCCGGACGCGCGGCCGCCACCAGGCTGCGGACCAGCTTGCCTACCGCCACCTGGCCGGTCAGCAGGCGCTTGATGGCAGCCGGATCGGCCAGCCGGCGCCGATAGTGGTCGCGCACGACTTCGGCCGGGGCCTCCGCGGCGGTGTCCTCGATGGTCCAGGGATTGGAAAGCACCAGCCCGTCCAGCCCCGCCCCTTTCGCAAGCATCAGCGCGCTGGCGGCGTCGCAGTTTCCGAAGCCGATCACGCGGCGAACGCCCGGGCATTCCGCGCGGAAGGCTTTCAGGGCGGCGCGGATATCGGGGGCGCTTGACCGGAATTCGCCGTTCTCACCCTCGCTGTCGCCCACGCCGCGGCGATCGAAGCGCAGCACGGGGTATCCTTCCGCCGCGATGCGCGCCGCGAAGCGGGCCTGGCCGTTCCAGGCACCGGCGCGCACTTCGTTGCCGCCGGAGACCAGCAGGAGACCGGTCTCGCCCGGTATCCCGTCGAGCGTGGCGACGAGGCGGGCGCCTTCGCAGGAAAACGTGAAATGCCGCCGCGTCATGGCTGCATGGCCTCCACCAGAAGCGCGGCGAGGGCATCGGCCTGCGCCGCGTCCTCGTCCGGCTCGGCGCGGAGCCAAAGGCCGCTGCCGCCGATCCGGTCCTGCGCGATGACGCTTGCCCCGATCGTAGGCTCCAGGCGCTCCAGGTCGCGAAAAAGCGCGCTGCCGAGTGGATATCCCGCCAGCACGAGACCATCCTCGCGGGCGGCGACCGTCAGGGCCTCGCGGTGTTCCTCCAGCCCGGCCTCGCGACTGGCCAGCATGCGTGCGCGAAGCATGCCGCGCAGGATCTGCGCGCCCTTCACCGGGGCATAGTGGAACACGGGGAGGGGCGGCGTGAATAGGCAGCCGCCGCGCAGGCCCAGCGCATGGGTCGCACTGAAGTGCCGCGCCGCGGCACCCATGGCGTCCTGCCAGTGCCGGGCATCTTGCGCTGGCAGGCCGGAGAGGCTCTCGTTCGTGCCGGGAAGATCGGGCAGCACACTGTCCATACCCGCACGGTCGAGCCGCCGCATGACTTCCACGGTGAAGCGGCGCAGGCGATTGCCCTCGTCGAACAGCGCGGGCACGATCAGCAGGCGGCAGGCGCGTCCGCTGTCGAAAGCGAGCGCCTGTTCCTCTTGGGAGCCTCCGTCGGGAAGCGGGCAGAGCCAGGTCGCGGGGGTCATCGGGCGATACCCCCCGCGCGGGTCATGCCGCGGTGCGCTTGGCTTTCGCGAAGTCCAGCAGGCCGCCGAAAGTCTCCAGCATCTCGCCGTCGATCTCGTCGTCCTCGATGATGATGTCCAGCCGGTCTTCCAGCTCGGTCAGCAGGCCGGCCACGGCCATCGAATCCAGCTCGGGCAAATGCCCGAACAGGCCGGTGTCGGCATCGAACGTTTCTGCCTGCCCCTGCTTGAGGCCCAGTACGTCCGTCAGGATGCGGCGCAGCAGCAGGTCGGTGTCGTCTTGCATGGCCCCTCTCTTCGGGCATTGTCTTTAGTCTCCGCGCCTCTAGCCGCGCTTCGCGGTTGCGGCAAGGTACTGTGCACCTGCCCCCAGAATGCCGCGGGCGAATTCGCGGCCGAAATGCGGCCAGTTCAGCGGCGACCAGGGGCGGAACATGTCCAGCCGATATCGCGGCCGCACAATTTCCATCCAGTCGCGCTTGTAGGGATCGTCGCCGGTGCCGAAATCGACGAGATTCACCCGGTCCATGTCGATGACGTGGCGGAACAGCGCAGCGCTGAGCACCGAACCCGGCGAAAGCGGCTTCGCGGCCTCGCGGTGGGCCAGCTTGTGAATCCAGGCGGTGCCGTGCTCGACGGTCCACATCTGCGCGGCGACGGGCTCGCCATCCGCCAGCGCGAGGCCAAGCCGCAGCCGCCCGGCCCGGCCTTCGGCCTCGGCAAATGCGCGCAGGAAGGCGGGACTGCCTTCGTGGGGCTTCCAGCTTTCGGCATAGATCGATTCGTAAGCGCGCCAGACATCCGCATCGAAGCGGTCGAGCACCCGGGTTTCCACTTTGCCGGACTTGCGCTTGAGCGTGGTGCGCAGCTTGCCGGGACGGGAAACGAGGTATTCCGCGTAATTGCGGCCATCCACCGGCAGGACATGGTTGGTGTCGCAGGCTTCGCGGCGGACGCGCCAACCGGCATTTCGAAATGCCGTTTCGAGGCGCGTGGCGCTGCGATCCTCGTCAGGCAAGCCGCCCAGCGTGATCCCCCGCGCCTTGCCCGCAAGGTCTGCCGCCAGCGCCTGGAGCAGCCCGTCACTGCGCGAGGCGAGGGGGCGATAGCGGAAGGTGTACCAGTTCGACAGCGCGTGGAGGTGGCCTCCGGTGCCCTGCAGCGGCAGCACCGCCAGGTCGTCCTCCTCGCGCGCAACGGCGATCAGCGGAGCAAGGCTGCAATGCTCGGCCAGTCCCTGGAACCAGGCGAACCGGTCGAACGGCGCGCGCTGGTTGCTCTCGGAAAGCCAGGCAGCTAGCTGGCCATCCGATTGCACTTGCTTAAGATCGCGGTGATAATCGACCTTTATCACGTCCCGTTCGAACCCCTGCGGAGCCTATCCCCGTCATGACCGGCAGTACCGAAAATCCGATCCTGCCGCTCGACCATCTCGCCCTGCGCGGGGAGGATTCGGCCGAGGCGCTCGTGCTGCGCGGAGAGGTACTGGACTACAAGGCATTAAGAACGCGTGTCTCCCGCCTTGCGGCGTGGCTGGCGCGCGTGGTGCCGGAAAAGGGGGCGCGCGTGGCCTCGTGGGCGGCGAAGGGCGAACTGACCTGCCTGCTGCCGCTGGCCACGGCCCGCGCCGGTCTGGTCCATGTTCCGGTGAACCCGCTGCTAAAGCATGCGCAGGTCGCCCATATCCTGGCCGACAGCGGCGCGCTCGTGCTGATCGGCACGCCCTCGCGCCTGGCATCGCTGGGCGAGGGCGATGTCCCGCCGGCCTGCCGCATCATCGAGGAAGGCGCTGCGCTGGCCGAAGCCGCGGAGCAGGGCGGAGAACTGCCGCCCTCCGCGGCCGATCCCGACGAACTGGCCGCGATCCTCTATACCAGTGGCTCCACCGGCCGCCCGAAAGGCGTCATGCTCAGCCATGCCAACATGTGGCTGGGGGCAGAGAGCGTGGCCGAATACCTGGGCCTCGCGGCCGACGATCGCACGCTCGCGGTGCTGCCGCTGTCCTTCGATTACGGGCAGAACCAGCTGCTTTCAACCTGGTATGCCGGGGGCTGCGTGGTGCCGCTGGACTACCTCATGCCGCGCGACGTGGTGAAGGCCGTGGACCGCCATGCCATCACCACTTTGGCCGCCGTGCCGCCGCTCTGGGTGCAGGTTTGCGAGCTGGACTGGCCTGCCGACGTGGCAGCGAACCTGCGCCGTCTCACCAATAGCGGGGGCGCGTTGACGGTCGATCTCGTGCGCCGCATGCGCGCCCTGTTCCCGCAGGCGCGGCTCTTCGCGATGTATGGCCTGACCGAAGCCTTCCGCTCCACGTACCTCGACCCCGCGCTGATCGACACGCATCCCACCTCGATGGGCAAGGCGATTCCCCATGCTGAAGTGCTGGTCGTGACGGAAGCCGGCAGGATTGCCGCGGACGGAGAGGAAGGGGAACTGGTCCATTGCGGCCCGCTGGTCGCCCAGGGCTACTGGCAGGACCGGGAGCGCACGGCGGAACGCTACAAGCCCGCACCCGCCGGATCGCGCTACGGTGGCATGGCGGTATGGTCGGGAGACCGCGTGAGGCGCGATGCGGAGGGCCTGCTCTACTTCGTCGGCCGCCGCGACGCCATGATCAAGAGCGCCGGCAACCGCATCAGCCCGCAGGAAGTGGAAGAGGCCGCGCTGGCGACCGGGCTCGTCGCCGAGGCGGTGGCCCTGGGGCTGGCGGATGCGCGGCTGGGGCAGGCGGTCCATCTCGTGGTCCGCGCGGCGCCCGGCGCTTCAGGCGCAGAGGAAGAATTGCCCCGTAAACTCATGCAGGAACTGCCGAATTTCATGCAGCCCAAAGTGATCCACTGGCGCACGGCGTTGCCGATCGGGCCGAACGGCAAGATCGACCGCACCGCCCTTGCCGCCGCGCTTGCCGTGGAGACCCTGGCATGAAGGCGCTCGGTCCGATCCCCGCCGGGTTCGCGGCGATCGACGGCGTTCTGGCGGTCGGCGGCAAGCCGGTGACGCAGTGGGCGGCGCAAGCGGGCGACACGCCGCTGTTCCTCTACGAAGCGGACCGCGTGCGCCGCCGCGTGGCTGAACTGCGCGCGGCCATGCCCGAGCGGCTGGCACTGCACTATGCCGTTAAGGCCAATCCGTTCCCGCCGCTGCTGGCCTTGATGGACGGACTGGTGGACGGGTTCGACATCGCCTCGGGCGGGGAACTCGAGATCGTGCGGGGCGCGGGGATCGACCTTGCCGCCGTCAGCTTTGCCGGCCCCGGCAAGCGCGACCGCGAGTTGGAAGCGGCGATTCGCGCGGGCGTGACGCTCAATGTCGAATCGGAAGCCGAGGCCCGGCGCGCCATTCGCATCGGCGAATCGCTGTGCCTGACGCCGCGCCTTGCCATTCGCGTGAATCCGGATTTCGACCTCAAGGGATCTGGGATGAAGATGGGCGGCGGTGCCAAGCCCTTCGGCGTGGATGCCGCGCGGGTCCCGGAACTCGTGCGCGAGGTCCTGACCAGCGGCGCGGACTGGCAAGGCTTCCACATCTTCGCCGGAAGCCAGGCGCTCGATGCCGAGGCCATTGCCGAAACGCAGGGTCAGACGCTCGACCTGGCTGCGCGGCTGGCGCTGCAGAGCGGTGCGGTGCCGCCCCGCTGCAATCTCGGTGGCGGCCTTGGCATTCCCTATTTCCCGGGCGACACGCCGGTCGATCTGGCACTGGTGGGCGCGCGGCTGGCGGAGCGCTTCGAGCGGCTGCCCGAGGTCTTGCAGGGCACGGCGTTCTGCATCGAACTCGGCCGCTATCTCGTTGGCGAATCGGGCATTTACATCGCGCGCGTGATCGACCGGAAGGAGAGCCACGGCGAAGTGTTCCTCGTCACCGATGGGGGCTTGCATCACCAGCTTGCCGCCTCGGGCAACTTCGGCACGGTGGTGCGACGCAACTACCCCTCCGCCATCGCCACCCGCTTCGGCGCCGATGTGGAAGAGGAGGCCTCGATCGTCGGCTGTCTGTGCACGCCGCTTGACAAGCTGGCCGACAAGGGCGGTTTTCCAAGGGCCGATGTGGGCGATCTGATCGCGGTGTTCTGCGCCGGGGCCTACGGCGCTTCGGCCAGCCCGGCGAACTTCCTCGGCCAGGGTCCGGCGCTGGAAATGCTGGTCTGACCCGGCGTTAGCGATTGGCGCCATGTTGTCCCATAGCGGGACCGCATGGGAATCGCGCTGTCAGGGCTAACGCAATGTTCACCCTTTTAAGCGATAGGCGAGACTGGAAATTTGCCCGGTCCGCCAGTCCCGTACTTGCGGAGAAGCGGGCGCCTTGAGGGATTAGCCTATGCCGCATCGTCGCCCCATCGGACTTCTGGCCGGCCCTGCGCTCGCCGGGATGTCGCTTGCCGGCATGTTGCTTTCGGGCTGTGCCAATGCCGCGCCGAAGCCTGAGCTTCCGCCTGCGCAGTTCGTGGCGATGCAGGAAGGGCCGAGCGAGGAATACGTGATCGGTCCGCTGGACCAGCTTACCGTGTTCGTCTGGCGCAATCCCGAGCTTGGCGCCAAAGTGCAGGTGCGGCCCGACGGGCGGATCACCACGCCGCTGATCTCCGACATGCCCGCCGTCGGCAAGACCCCTGCCATGTTGGCCGAGGACATCCGCCTCCAGCTTTCGCAATATATCCAGGACCCGCTGGTTTCGGTGATCGTCGACGGCTTTTCCGGCACGTACAGCCAGCAGATCCGCGTCGTGGGCGCGACTGAGAAGCCGGCTTCGATCCCCTATCGCGCCAACATGACCGTGCTCGATGCGATGATCGCGGTGGGCGGTCTCTCGGAATATGCCGCCGGCAACCGTGCGCGGCTGATCCGCTTCGACAAGGCGAGCGGCAAGCAGACCGAATATGCGCTGCGGCTGAGCGACTTGCTGAAGAAGGGCAAGAGCAAGGCCAACGTCATGCTGAAGCCGGGCGACGTGATCATCATCCCGGAAAGCATGTTCTGAGGATCGGACCTGACGGGAACGGATTGGCGCAATGAACGGCCTCTACGAAGAACTGCTCGCAGCCCTGCATAGCGTCTGGCATCGGCGCTGGATCGCTCTGGCGGCTGCCTGGGCGATCTGCCTGTTGGGCTGGCTGGTCGTGGCGCTGATCCCGAACACCTACGAATCGCGCGCGCGCATTTTCATCCAGCTCGACGATGCCCTGGCCGAACAGGTCGGCATCGGCGTGGCCGACAAGAAGCGCGATATCGAGCGTATCCGCCAGACGCTGACGAGCGCCGTGAACCTGGAGAAGGTCGTGCGCGGCACGCGGCTTGGCGACACGATCCAGTCGCCCAAGCAGATGGAATCCGCCGTCCTGGGCCTGGGCAAGAACGTCTCGGTCGTGGCGCAACAGGACAACCTGTTCGAAATCACCGCGACCGCCAACTACGCCTCGTTCTCGGATGCCGAGAATGCGCAACTGGCCCGCGAAGTGGCGCAGAAGCTGATCGACATCTTCCGCGAGGAAAACCTCTCGGGCGACCGTGGCGACATGGTCGAGACGCTGGAATTCGTGAACCAGCAGCTTCGCAGCCGCGAGAAGGAACTGGAAAGCGCCGAGCAGCGTCGCACCGCCTTCGAGGCCGAGCATCCCGAAATGGTGCTGGGCGGCGCCGCCGTGGCGCAGCGGCTGGAAAGCTCGCGCACTCAGTTGCGTGACCTTGAGGCGGACCTCTCCGCCGCGCAGAGTTCGCTGGCGGCCATCGACGGCCAGCTCGCCGGAACGCCGCGCACCGTCGCCGGCGGCGGCGCTGGCGGGGCCGCGGGTGCGCTTGCCGCCGCCCAGGCCGAGCTTTCGGCCATGCGCGCGCGGGGCCTGACCGATAACCATCCCGACGTGATCGTGGCGCGCAACCAGGTTGCCGCACTGCGCGGACCGGCCGCGCAGGAAGCGGCCAATGGCGGCGGCACACCTAACCCCGCCTACAGTTCGCTCCAGTCGATCCGTGCCGAGCGTCTCGCCAATGTCCAGGCGCTGACTTCGCGCAAGGCGGCCCTGCAGTCCGACGTGGCCTCGCTCACGGCATCCGCGATCCAGGACCCTGAACTCGCCACCGAGGCCCAGCGCATCAACCGCGACTATGACGTGCTTCGCCAGCAGTACGACAAGCTCCTGCAGGACCGCGAGGAACTGCGCCTGCGCGGCGAAGTGAAGACCGAGCGCGAGGCCGTGAAGTTCCAGGTGGTCGACCCGCCGACGACGCCGCGCAAGCCCGTCGCGCCGAATCGTCCGCTCCTGCTCGTGGGCGTGCTCATGGCCGGGATCGTCGGCGGCTGTGCCGGTGCCTTCGCCCTCGGCAAGGTCCGGTCGGTCTTCGCGACCACGGCCGGGCTGGAGCGGGCCATCGGCCTGCCGGTGCTCGGTGCGATCTCGCAGAACGTCACGGATCATGTGCGCCAGCTTCGCCGCCGCCGGCTCAAGTATTTCTTTGGTGCGGGCGCGGCGCTTTGCGCGCTCTGCGTGGTGCTGCTCGCGGTCGAGTTCATCCAGCGCGGCATGGTGGCCTGAGGAACGGCGATGACGGAACACAGCAAGATCCCGCTTTCCGGGCATGAAGACGCGGCGCACGAAGCCGAAAGCCAGCCTCAAAAGCAGGCGCCGACCGGGCGCACCCGCGGCCCCGGCGAATCGCTGATCGAGCGCGCCGCCGGTCGCTTCGATTTCAACGCGATCATCGCGCGTCCCGGCCCGCTGCCGGTCGAACCGGCGCGCAAGGCGCCGGCTCCGGCCGCCCCGACTGACGCCCCGACTGCCGCCGCGCCTGCCGCCCCGACCGCCTCTGGCGCGCCTGCCTCTGTGCCGCCGCCATTCGCCGCCCCCTTGGCTGCCGAACACGAACCCGTGCCGCCCCTGGCCGCGCTGCCCTTTGCCGCGCCGATCGCCTTCAGCGACGACCATCATCCGATCGACCGCGAGCACTTGCGTGAGCAAGGCCTGATCGTCCCCGAAGGCACCGTCACCGCGCTGCTCGAAGAGTTTCGCATCGTGAAGCGCCAGCTCCTGGTCCAGGCCGCCGATTTGCGCCGCCAGGGCGCGGGCGCTGCCTCGCAGCGCATCCTGATCAGTTCGCCCCATCCCGGCGAAGGCAAGACTTACTGCGCGCTCAACCTCGCCCTGTCGATCGCGGCCGAGAAGGAGAGCGAAGTCCTGCTGGTCGATGCCGACTTCGCCAAGCCCTCGATCCTCTCCGCACTCGGCCTGCCGGGCGGTCCCGGGCTGATGGATGCGCTGATGGACGAGACCATCGATCCTGCCGCTTGCGTGCTCGGCACCGATATTCCGGGCCTCTGGATCATGCCGGCGGGCGATGCGACGATCAACGACAGCGAATACCTCGCCTCCTCGCGCACGGCCGAGGTGCTGGAGCGGCTGACCGAGAACGCGCCGCGCCGCATGGTGATCTTCGATTCGCCGCCCGCGCTGGCAGCGTCGCCCGCCGCGGAACTGGCGAAGTACGTCGGCCAGACGGTGGTGATCGTGCGCGCCGACCGCACCGGGCAGGGCGCGCTGGAGGATGCCATCTCGCTGCTGGGCGCCTGCCCCAACGTCCAGCTCCTGCTCAACGACGCGCAGTTCAGCCCGAGCGGTCGCCGCTTCGGCTCTTATTACGGATACAAGGGATGAAGTCGGCTTCCTGGACCTCGCTGGGGCTGGCCGCCTTGACGGCCGTGGCCGCCCTGCCCGTGCAGGCGCAGACCATGGGCTACGACCAGGTCGGGGCCGGCTCCGACGAGGCAGCTTCGCCAGCCGACAGCCCGTCCGGCGGCGGCAAGCCGGGACGCGGCGAACGCGGCAAGGGCACGCGCCGGCTGGAAGTGACGCCTTATATCGAGATCGACCAGATCGTCGACGCGCAGCTCTCGCCGGGCAATGACGTGCTTACATATACCCAGCTGGCGGCGGGCGTGGATCTGGGCATCTCCGGGCGCAACAATGCCGCCTCGGCCTCGGTGCGCTACGAGCGCTACATCGGCTGGGGCCGGAAGGCACAGGACGGCGACGCCATCAGCGGCATCGTGCGCGGCTATGCCACCATCACGCCCGGCCTGACGCTGGAAGCGGGCGCGCTCGCCACCCAGGCGCGCGTCCAGAACGGCGGATCGGCGCTTTCCGCCGGCCTGACCAATGACGGGACGCGGACCAACATCTATTCGGTCTACGGCGGCCCGTCTTTCAAGACGCGCGCCGGCGATGTGGACTTCTCCGCAAACTACCGCGCCGGTTTCACCAAAGTGGAGCAGCCCGATGCCTATGTCGCCGTACCCGGCGGCGCGGCGGGCGATCTGTTCGACAAGAGCGTGACGCAAGTGGCCGATGTCGAGGCCGGGGTCGCGCCGCATGTCGTCGCGCCGGTCGGCCTGGGCGTGGCGGGCAGCATCTATCAGGAGGACGTCTCCAACCTCGACCAGCGCGTGCGCGACATGCAGGCGCGGGCATTGGTGACCGTTCCCGTCAGCCGCACCGTGCAGGTGGTGGGCGCGCTCGGCTACGAGGATGTGGAAGTCTCCAGTCGCGACGCGGTGCGCGATGCCGACGGCAATCCCGTGGTCGGCCGCGACGGACGCTATGTGACGGACAAGAGCGCCCCGCGCGAACTGGCCTACGATGTCAGCGGACTGCTCTGGGACGTGGCCGTGATGTGGCGCCCCAGCCGCCGCACCTCGCTTTCGGCCCATATCGGCCGCCGCTACGGCTCCACCAGCTTCGGCGGCACCCTGGCCTATGCGCCGGACGACCGCAGCCAGTTGAGCGTGGGCGTATACGACAGTGTCAGCGGTTTCGGCGGACAGCTTGGCCGCGCGCTCGATCAACTGCCCGACGATTTCGTGGCCGTGCGCGATCCGGTCACGGGCGAGCTGCGCGGCTGCGTCATCTCGCTCGATGGTAACAACTGCGTTTCCGGCGCGCTGGGTTCGGTGCGCTCGGCGGTCTACCGGGGCCGCGGCATCGCCGCGAGCTATTCGCGCGAGATCGGGCGTCTCAACGCCGGGATCGGCGCGGGCTACGACCGCCGCGACTTCATCGCCGGACGGAACACCGTCCTGGCCGCCGCGGACGGCGTGATCGACGAGAACTGGTGGATCGCCGCCTATGTCAGCGGCCAGCTCGGCCGCGATGCAGGCTGGTCGGCCAATGTCTACGCCAACTGGCTGACCAGCACCGATGCCCTGACCGGCAATGTCGAGGGCTACGGCGCCACGCTCGGCTATTACCGCATGCTGGCCCGCCGCCTCCGCGCGACGATGGCCCTCGGGATCGACGGGGTGACCCGGAACGATCCGCTATATGACGACTACTGGACCGCGTCCGCCCTTGCCGGCGTGCGCTACAGCTTCTGATTGCGAAGGAGAGCAGGGATGTTCGAACAATTCTACGGGTTCGAGGGCCGGCCTTTCCAGCTCACACCCGATCCGGCCTTCTATTTCGAGAGCGCGACGCACCGCAAGGCGCTCTCCTACCTTGGCTACGGCCTGGCGCAGGGCGAGGGCTTCGTGGTGATCACGGGCGAAGTGGGCGCGGGCAAGTCCACGCTCGTCTCGCACCTCATGGCCACGATCGACCCGGCGCGCCTGACGGCCGCCTGCGTCGTCACCAGCGCGCTGGACGGGGAAGAGATCGTCCATGTCGTGGCGCAGGCCTTCGGGCTGCAGGTGTCCGGGCATGACAAGGCCTCGGCGCTCGGCGCGATCGAGACGTTCCTCCATTCGGAAGCCCGCGCGGGCCGCCGCTGCCTGCTGATCGTGGACGAGGCGCAGAACCTCTCGGTCGATGCGATCGAGGAGCTGCGCATGCTCTCGAACTTCCAGCTCGGCTCGCATCCGCTGCTTCAGACCCTGCTGCTGGGCCAGCCCGAATTCCGCACGACCCTGCTGGAGAGCAACCAGCTCGAACAGCTGCGCCAGCGGGTGATCGCGACTCATCATCTTACGGCGATGGAGCCGCGCGAAGTGCAGGCTTACGTCGAGCACCGCCTGAACTGCGTCGGCTGGAAGGGCAATCCGGGCTTCGACAACCGCGTCTTCGCCGAAGTGCACGAGGCCACCGGCGGCATTCCGCGCCGGATCAACCAGATCGTCAACCGCCTGCTGCTGCTGGGCGCGGTCGAGCAGCGCGCGCTGGTCGATCTCGAGATGCTGGCAGATGTCCTGGCCGAACTGGACGAGGACGGCGCCCGCGCGCTGGTCAGCCAGCAGGCGCCTGTCGCCGAGGCGGCCGGATCGGTGGCGGGCGCAAGCCAGGCGGCGCCCGCGCCGGTGCTTCACCCCGACGCGCTGGATGCGGCGGCGGCCATCGCGCTGATCGAATCGGCGCTGGCGAGTCGCGATTCGCAGATCGACGAGCTTCAGCATGCGGTGCTGGAACTCGCGGCCAATGTGGAACGCCAGAAGGAGGCACCCGCTTCCGGCGGCGAAGCCCAGATCGCCGCGCTTCAGGAGCAACTGGCCCAGGCCGCGGCGCATAGCGCGCGCCTGGAAGCCCGCCTGGAAGAGCAGGAGCGCACCCTTCGCCACACGTTCACCATGCTGATCGAGTGGTTCGAAGGCGGCGAAGGCCAGCGGCAGGCAGCCTGAATTTCGAGCCGGTTCCGTAAGGATAGACGCCATGGATGAAGCCAGAGCCTCCAGCGGCCCCGTCAACGGGCTATCGGTCGATGTCGAGGACTGGTTCCAGGTCGGCGCTTTCGAAACCGTGATCGACCGCAGCGACTGGCCCGCCATTCGCACCCGGGTCGAGCGCAATTGCGACAAGATTCTGGCGCTGTTCGATGCGGCCGGGGTGAAAGGCACGTTCTTCACGCTCGGCTGGGTGGCGGTGCGCCATCCGCGGCTGCTGCGCCGCATTGCCGAAGCGGGGCACGAAATGGCCAGCCACGGCTGGGATCACGAGCGGGTGTTCCGCATGGACGCCGCCACTTTCGGACGCGACCTCGACATGAGCCGCAAGGCCATCGAGGATGCTGCCGGGGTCAAAGTGAGCGGCTACCGCGCGCCCAGCTTCTCCATCGATGCGCGTACGCCCTGGGCCTTCGACGTGCTGGCCGAGCAGGGTTATGCCTATAGCTCCAGCGTCGCGCCGATCGCGCACGACCACTATGGCTGGCGCGAAGCGCCGCGTTTCGCCTTCCATCCGCTTGCCGACAGTCCCCTGGTGGAGATCCCGGTGACCACCGCGACATTCGCCGGCCGCCGTCTGGCCGCGGGCGGCGGCGGGTTCTTCCGCGTGCTGCCTTACGGGTTCTCCCGTTGGGCGATCCGCCAGGTCAATGCCGAAGGGCGACCGGCGGTGTTCTACTTCCACCCCTGGGAGATCGACCCCGACCAGCCGCGCGTGCCCAATGCGCCGCTGCGCTCGCGTCTGCGGCACTACACCAATCTCGGCATGATGGCTGGAAAGCTGCGGCAGTTGATCGGCGACTTCCAGTGGGGCCGGATGGACGAACTCGCTGTGCGCGAAGCGGAACGCGCGCCCACGCTGGTCATGGGGCCGGGTGGAACCCTGGCGCCGGCCGGGGCGCTGGCTGCATGAACGCGCCGTTCGCTCCCGTCACGGGCGCGGTGAGGCTGGTCGATCTCGCCGATCCCGGCGAAGTCGCGCGGCTGGAGCTGTTCACCGCCAGCCACCCGCTGGCGACGCCGTTCCACCGCCCGGCCTGGTTCGTCTCCGTGGCCCGGGCGACGGGCAATCACGCCCTGGCGCTGGTCGAAGAGCGACAGGGCGAAATCGTGGCTTTCCTGCCGCTCGACGCCATTCATTCGCCGGTGTTCGGCCGGCTGCTGGCCTCGTCCGGCTTCGCGGTGGGCGGCGGTCTGCTGACGCGCGAGGGTGCGGATAGCGGAGCGATCTTCGCGGCGCTGGAGGAACTCGCGCTGCGCCGTTCCTGCCCGGCCATCGAACTGCGCGGCGGCGTACTGCCCGAGGCGGGACGGGGCTGGACGCTCAAGACCGAGAGCCACTGCAATTTCGCCCGCCCGCTCGCGGCCGATGACGAGGCGCAGCTTCTGGACGTGCCGCGCAAGCAGCGCGCCGAAGTGCGCAAGGCGCTGGCGAACGATCTCGACGTGGAGGTCGGCACGAGCGCGCGAGACCGCGCCGCCCACTACGCCGTCTTTGCCGAAAGCTACCGCAATCTCGGCACGCCGGTGTTCCCGCAGAGGCTCCTCGGCAGCGTGCTCGATGCGTTCGGCGACGATGCCGACGTGCTGACCGTGCGCCACCAGGGCCGGGCGGTGGCCAGCGTCATCACCCTTTACCACCGCGGCGCGGCCATGCCCTACTGGGGCGGGGGCACTCAGGAAGCGCGCCGGCTTCGCGCCAACGACCGGATGTATTTCGAACTGATGCTCCATGCGCGCCGGCGAGGCTGCACGGTGTTCGACTTCGGTCGCTCCAAGACCGGCAGCGGGGCCTATCACTTCAAGCGCAACTGGGGCTTCGAGCCGGAGCCGCTGACTTATGCCGCCTGGACCGCGCCGGGCGCGGCGCGGCGCGAAGCCGATCCCACCAGCAGCAAGCTCTCGCTCCAGATCAGGCTGTGGCAGCGTCTGCCGCTGGCCGTGGCCAATCGGCTCGGACCCTTGATCGCGCGCGGCATCGGCTGATGGGCGAGATCCTGTTCCTGGCCCACCGCATTCCTTTCCCGCCTGACCGGGGGGACAAGATCCGCTCGCACAATCTGTTCAAAGCTCTGGCGCGGCTGGCCCCGGTCCACCTCGGCTGCTTCGCGGACGATGCCGCCGATCGTGCCTGCGAGCAGGAGATGGCCGCGCTGGCGGCCAGCCATATTCTGCTCGACCGCGGGAAAACCCTGCCGATCGCCGGGTTGCAGGCGCTGGCGAAAAGGCAGCCGCTCAGCCTCACGGCCTTCCACGACCGGCGCATGGCGGGTTGGGTGAACAAAGTGCTGCGCAGCCGCCCGATCGAGACGATCTTCGTCTTTTCCGGCCAGATGGCGCAATATGTCCCAGAGGACTTTCGCGGTCGGCTGATCGTCGATCTGGTCGATGTCGATTCGGCGAAGTTCGAGGCTTACGGCGCCAGGGGAAGCGGTTTTCGCAGCTGGATGGAGCGCCGGGAAGGGCGCCTCCTGCGCGCCGAGGAAGCGCGGATCGCCTGGCGTGCAGACCGCACCCTGCTGGTGAGCAAGGCCGAGGCGGCGCTCTTCGCCGCGCGGCTGGAGGAGGCCATGCCCGGCCGCTCGACCTGCCGGGTCGAGGCCGTGGGCAACGGCATCGACAGCGTACTTTTCGATCCCGCCCGGACCCTGCCGGAGCCGCGCCTGGCCGTGAAGGAGGGCGCTGGGGGGCCGCGCATCGTGTTCACCGGGCAGATGGACTACGCGCCGAACATCGCGGCGGTGGAGCGGGCGATCACGCGCATCCTGCCGCGGATTCGCGCCCGCCTGCCCAGGGCCAGCCTGCACGTCGTCGGCCGGAACCCGCCGCCGTCGCTGCTGTCCCGTCATGGGCGCGATGGCGTTCACATATGGGGCCGGGTCGAGGATATTCGCCCCTGGCTTGCCGCCGCGGACATGGCGCTCGTGCCTCTGGAGATCGCGCGCGGAGTGCAGAACAAGGTGCTGGAGGCGATGGCCATGGAACTGCCCGTGGTGCTCTCGCCCGGCGCGGCCACGGGTATCGAAGCCGAACATGGCCGCCATTTCTTCGTGGCCGAAAGCGACGAGGCGCTGGCGAATGCCGTCGTCCTCCTGGCCGAAGACCCCCAAAGCGCTCGCGCCATGGGACTGGCCGCACGCGAATGGATCCTCGCTCATGCAAGCTGGCAGGCGGCGCTTGCCAGCTTGCCGCGCATGATCGGCCTGCAGACGGAAAACCTGATCGATGCCGCCTGAGACCCTGGCCGTGAATTCTTCCCTGCAGGGGCGCTGGCAGGACGTTCCGGCGCGCTGGCGCCCGGCGCTCGTTCGCTGCGGCGCCGCCATGCTGGCGCTGCTCCTCCTGTTCTTCGGAGACTGGGCGGCGATGGCGCGGCAGTGGTGGGATATCTCCACTTACAACCACATCGTCCTGATCCCGCCGATTCTGGGCTGGCTGGTCTGGCAGCGCCGGGCGGAACTGGCGAAGCTCGAACCGCTCTGCTGGTGGCCCGGCCTTATCCTCATGGCGGGAGCTGCCTTCCTCTGGCTGCTCGGCGCGCTCTCCGGTCTCGACCTTGCGCGGCAGGCCGGGGCGGTGGCGATGCTCGGCTCTGCCGTCCCCTTGCTGCTGGGCCCGCGGGTGACGGCGGGCGTGCTGTTCCCGCTCTGCTACATGGCGTTCCTGGTGCCGGTGGGCGAGGAACTGGTCGAAGTGCTCCAGACGATCACGGCGAAGATCACCGTGGCGCTCACGCATTTCAGCGGCATTCCCGCCACGGTCGACGGCGTCTTCATCGACACGCCGGCCGGGCTGTTCGAAGTGGCGGAAGCCTGCTCGGGCGTGAAGTTCCTGATCGCGATGATCGCCTTCGGCCTGCTGGCTGCCAATGTCTGCTTCATCAGTTGGCGCCGCCGGGCGGCGATGATGCTCGCGTGCCTCGTGGTGCCGATCCTGGCCAACGGCGTGCGCGCCTGGGGCACGATCTTCGCCGCGCAGTTCGTGGGCGTCGAGAAGGCCGCCGGGTTCGACCACATCGTCTACGGCTGGATCTTCTTCGCCGTGGTGCTGGCGGTCGTCATCGCGGGTGCCTGGCGCTTCTTCGATCGTCCGCTCGACGCGCCGATGATCGATGTCTCCGCGATCGTGCGCTCGCCTTTCCTGTCGCGGCTGGAAGCGGGCAGGGCTTCTGCCGTTGTGACGCTTGCCGGCATCGCGTTGCTGGTCGTGGCCGCCAAGGGCTGGGCGCTGGGCGCCGAGAGCCTCTCCGCGCCCCTGCCGGACCGGATCGACCTTCCGCAAGTCGCCCGCTGGAGCCGGGCCGACTATGCCCCGGCAATCTGGTGGGAGCCGCGCGCCGAGGGCGCCGATCACCGGCTGCTGGGCCGCTACACCGACGGACAGGGGCATAGCGTCGATGTCTTCCTGGCGCTCTATGCCGGACAAGGCGAAGGCCGCGAGGCGGGCGGCTTCGGGCAGGGCGCGCTGACGCCGGGCAGCGCCTGGTCGTGGCAGTCGCCGGGGCCTGCCTTCGCGCAAGGCCGCAGCGAACGGCTCCTGGGCAATGGCAGGACCGAACGGCTGGCCGTCACCTGGTATCGTACCGGGGACATGCTCACAGGGAGCAATGCCCACCTCAAGCTGGCGGTCATCGGTGACAACCTGCTGCTGCGCGCCCGTCCCACCACGATGCTGATTCTCTCGTCCGAGGACAGCCCAGGCGCTGCTGCGGCCGATTCCATTGCCCGTTTCCTGACGGCGTCCGGCCCCCCGGATGCGTGGATGGACCGCGTGACCAAGCTCCGCTAGGCCCTTCGCATATGTGTGGCATCGCCGGTATCTACCATCTCGAGACGCCCAAGCCGGTAGACCCGCTGCGCGTGGAAGCCATGTGCGATGCGCTGGCGCATCGCGGGCCGGACGGGAGCGGGGTCTGGACCGCGCCCGGCGTCGCGCTGGGCCACCGCCGCCTCTCGATCATCGACGTCGCCGGTTCCCCGCAGCCCATGGCATCGCCGGACGGGCGGGCGATGCTGGTGTTCAATGGCGAGATCTACAACTACCGCGAACTGCGCCGCGAACTGCGTGAGACCGGCGCCGAATTCCGTACCGATGGCGACAGCGAGGTCATCCTCGCCGCCTGGCAGCGCTGGGGACCGGACTGCGTTTCGCGCCTCCACGGCATGTTCGCCTTCGCGATATATGACCTGGAGGCGCGCAGCCTCTTCCTCGCGCGCGACCGGCTGGGCGTGAAGCCGCTGTTCCTGGCACCGCTCAGCGACGGCAGCCTGGCCTTCGGGTCCGAACTGAAAGCCTTGCTCGCGCATCCGCTGCTGCGCCGCGAGATCGATCCGCTCGCGGTCGAGGACTATCTCGCCTGGGGCTATGTTCCCGATAGCCGCGCGATCCTGAAGGGTGTGACCAAGCTGCCCGCGGGGCATTCACTGCTGCTGCGCCATGGCGCGCCGCTGCCGCGCCCGGTGCAATGGTGGGACATTTCCTTTGCCGAGCGCCGCCGGGGCCGAGTCGCCGATCTGGAGGCGGAACTGCTGCACCTCCTGCGCGAGGCGGTGTCGTCGCGCATGGTCGCGGACGTGCCGCTCGGCGCTTTCCTGTCGGGCGGCGTGGACAGCTCCAGCGTGGTCGCGCTCATGGCGGAGAACAGCGGGCAGCCGGTCAAGACATGTTCGATCGGTTTCGACGTCGCTGCGCTTGACGAGAGCGACTATGCCGCGGAAATCGCCCGACGTTTCGGCACCGACCATCGCGCCCGCCAGGTTTCGCCCGACGATTTCGAGGCGATCGACGGCCTCGCCGCGATGTTCGACGAGCCTTTCGCCGATGCTTCTGCCCTGCCAACCTGGCGCGTCTGCCAGCTGGCGCGCGAATCGGTGACAGTCGCCTTGTCCGGCGACGGCGCGGACGAGGCGTTCGCGGGCTATCGCCGCCATCTGTTCCAGCGGAGCGAGGACCGCGTCCGCGGGCTCATCCCACAGGCGATTCGCGGACCGCTGTTCGGCACGCTGGGCGGGCTCTATCCGAAAGCCGACTGGGCGCCGCGTCCGCTGCGCGCCAAATCGACGCTACTCTCGCTCGCGGCGGACAGTGCCGAAGGCTATGCCCGGTCCATCGGTTTCACACCTCCGGAACTGCGCGACAGGCTCTATTCCGACGATTTTCGCCGCCTTCGCGGTGATTACCGCGCGGAACGGTCCGTTCAGGACCTGATGCGCGCTGCGCCGGCGCGATCCGGCCTCGATCGCGCCCAGTATGCCGATCTCAAGCACTGGCTGCCGGGCGACATCCTGACGAAAGTGGACCGCGCAAGCATGGCGGTCAGCCTGGAAGCGCGCGAGCCGCTGCTCGACCATCGCCTGATCGAATTCGCCGCGAGTCTTCCCGAACACATGCGGGTGCGCGGCGGGCAGGGGAAGTGGCTGATGAAGCGCACCATGCGGCGTTTTCTGCCGGACCAGATTCTCTATCGGCCCAAGCAGGGCTTCGTCACGCCCATCGCCCAGTGGTTCCGTGGCCCCCTGGCGCAGCCGGCCCGGCAGATCGCCTCCAGCGCCACTCTGGCCCGCACCGGCTGGTTCGACGCCCCGCGCCTCGGCGCCCTGGTGGAAGACCATATTGCGGGACGAAGCGACCACTCGCGCCTGCTCTGGCAACTGCTCATGCTCGACCGCTCCCTAACCCATTTGGGGATCTCCTGAATTTTCCCCCTTTCGCCGGGGAATTGCCGGGTTAACAACGGCCTGCGAAATTTATCGTGAAGGCGAGTTAACCTAACTTCTTCTTAGGACCTTTGCTCTAACCCCGGCAGCGACAACGTCATCGCAGGGTGTGCATGAAGTTAGCAGCGCATCAGTACACGATTGAATTGCGGACGCTTTCCGACGAGGAAAGCCATGTCCTGCGTGAGGGCGTAGAGGGGAATGATTTGCGAGGCCATCATGTCTGACCTCGGCGCAAGGGCCGCGAAGATCTGGAAGAGCGCCAGATTCCGGATCGTCTTCTGGGCCGCACTCACGGGCGTCATCCTGGGCGTGACCGGAGCCGCGCTGCCGCTGGAGGACGTGCTCGTGAACGGGCGTACCTGGCTGCGGCTTCACCCGTCCAACGGCGAGATCGTCATGGTCTTGCAGGACGGCAAGACGCTGGAAGAGTTGGAAGTCCTGGACGTTTCGCGCCTGGACGACGCTACGGTTATTCGCCGGATACTCGAGGCAGGCGGCAAGAGAATTTTTGTCGACCGTTCCTTGAACGACGATGGAAAGACACCCGGCCGCGAGCAGTTCGTGGAAACCTTGAAGGCTTTCCCAGATCGCGTTTTCCTGGGCGCTATGCCGGCCAAGGATGGGCCTCGCGGGAATTATGCTGCGGTGGTGCCTTCACGGGCATTCCTTGAAAATGCTCGCGCCGTTTCGCTGCTTGCGCTCGATCATCCGTTCAACCTGAGCCTCAGCTTGCCATTTTCGTCCGACAGTCCGATCGGCGTCATTCCGAGCATGGCGGCGAGAATCGCCGGCGTGTCCCGCCCTAGCGACCGCGTTTTCCGTCCTGACTACGCTATCGATTACACCACCATCCCGACCGTCAGCTATGTCGACATATTGAAGGGGCGGTTCGACCCCGCAGTGGTGCGCGGCAAGGACATCATCATCGCCCCGAGCGCGGAAGTCTATCATGACCTCCATACTCTACCTGCGCAGGGCTATGCGCCCGGAGCGTTCTTCCACGCCATCGCGGCGGAGACGTTGAAGGACGGCGTTCCGATTGAGCTTGGCTGGTCGCCAGCGTTTCTGGTGGTGCTGGGTGTGGTGCTTTCGGGACTTGGCCGAGGCAGGGTGCTCGATATCTATCGTTTCACGGGCTTGGTTGCGGTGCTCATTGTGGCGCCTCTGGCCCTCGATCATTTCCGCATTCAGGTGGATATCGTACCTGCCATCGCCGTGGCGGCCGTAGCGGTATTCCGCATGCGGAACCTCGACCGCGTCGAGGTGGCAGGAGAAACCAATTCGGGATCGGGCCTGCCCAGCGTCCAGGTCCTGCGCAAGTACGAGGCGGTTTCGAGCCGTATCCTGGTCGCGCTTCAGATCCGGAACTATGGCGCGATCATCGGCAGCTTCGCCGAGCATGTCGAGGGGCAAGTCGCCAACGAGATCGTCCGCCGCATCCGCATCAGCGACAGCGAAGTGGTCGTCTATCACGAAGGCGGCATGTTCATGTGGCTCTCGACCATCCGCAGCACGTTCGACTTGTTCGAGAACCTCGAAGGACTGCACCGGATCGTCCAGAATGGCATCCAGGTCGGCGGTCTGGACATCGACCTTTCGTTCAACTGCGGGATCGATTCGGAGTTCGACCGGCCGGTATCCAGCCGCGTCGCCAGCGCCATGCAGTCGGCCGAGGAGGCAGTGCGCAACGACGAACTCGTCTACAAGTTCGACAGCCGCAAGCACGAGGCGCAGTGGGAAATCTCGCTGCTGACCCAGCTCGACCGTGCCATCGACAATGGCGAGGTCTGGGTGGCCTATCAGCCCAAGCTCGATGTCGCGAGCAACCGGATTATGGGCGCAGAAGCTCTCGTACGCTGGACGCATCCGGAGCGCGGTCCGATCAGCCCGGACAAGTTCATCCGCATCGCGGAAGAATTCCACCGGATCGAGCGCATTACGCGCTTCGTGATCGACGATGCCGTTCGCTCTGCCGTGGAACTGCGCCGCCAGGGCCTCGACATGACAGTGTCGGTGAACATCTCCGCGCAGCTTCTGCGCAATCCCGGCCTGCCGGTGATGATCGCCGAAATTCTCGATGCCTACGGACTGCCCGCCGACCAGCTGATTCTCGAGATCACCGAGACCGACCGACTCGATCGTAGCTCCCGAACCTTCCAGATGCTGCAGAAGCTGGTTCAGTCGGGCATCCGGCTGTCGATCGACGATTTCGGAACGGGTAACGCGACGATCGACTACTTGCGCTATCTTCCGGCCACCGAGGTCAAGATCGACAAGGTCTTCGTCCAGGCGATGGAAGGCAACAAGGAAGACCTCCTGCTCGTCCAGTCGATCATCGAAATGGCTCATTCGCAGGATCGCACGGTTGTGGCCGAAGGCGTCGAGACGCAGGCGGCTCTGGAGATCCTGCGCGCCATGCAGTGCGACGCCATTCAGGGGTACTATGTCAGCCGCCCAGTCCCATTCCGGGATCTCCTGACGCAGATCGTGGGAAGAGAGTCTCGGCGAACTGGTTAAAAAAGTCTTGATGACTTCTTAACCCATTGTTATCCATGTCCTCAGCCGCAAAATAGCGGCGGATCACATGGGGTAATGTTATGTACAGCTGGAACTGGGGCAGCCTCGGCCGCTAATAACCAATTGGGYGCGGCGCTTCGAAAGAAGCGCCGCACTTTTCCGTTGGGGCTCGGTGAAATTGGCCGAATTCCTTGGGTTTTTACTACCAGCATGACACGCACCAAGTATTCCGACGCCCTTTCCAAGCATGGAGTGGGGCGTTTTTTATTGGTGGGAATGCCTGCAGAGGCAAACGAATCGGACGAGCATCACCGCTCGCGAAAGCCGCCCGGGGGCTTCGCGTTAACGACCGATTCGCAAATCGTTAACGATTTCAGTCTTCGCCGTGACCCATGGCGAGATAGTCGGCGCTCTGCATCTCGTTGAGACGGCTTACCGTGCGCTCGAATTCGAAGCGGCCATCGCCGGCCTGATAGAGGTCTTCCGGCGAGGCATCGGCCGCAGCGATGAGCTTTACCTTGTTCTCGTAGAGCGCGTCGATCAGCGTCACGAAACGCGCCGCCTCGTTGCGGCGGTCGGGACCCATCTTGGGAATCCCCACGAGAATGACCGTGTGATAGGCGCGGGAGATCGCCAGGTAGTCGGCCGCCCCGCGGGCTTCGCCGCAGAGCCGCTTGAAACTGAACACGCCCACGCCCTTGAGGCTCTTGGGAACGTGAAGCATGCGCCCGCCGCCGACGTCGAGGTCGGCTGAAGGGACATGGTCGCTGTCCTCGGGCGGATAGTCGGTAAGGCGGTAGAAGGCCTCGCGGGCCTGCTCGGTGGCTTCCTCGCCCAGCGGGTAGTGCCAGGTGGCCATGCCGCCCAGGCGATGGAGCCGGTAATCCGTCGGCCCGTTCAGCGTCAGCACGTCCAGTTCCTTCTCGATCAGGTCGATGAAGGGCAGGAAATGTTCGCGGTTCAGGCCGTTCTTGTAGAGGTCTTTCGGCGCACGGTTCGATGTGGTGACGATGGTCACGCCTTCATCGAGGATCAGATGCGTGAACAGCCGGCTCATGATCATGGCATCGGCGGAATTGTTCACCACCATCTCGTCGAAGGCGAGAACGCGCACGTTGCGCGCGATCGTGGCGGCGACGGGCGGAATGGGATCGCCGCTTTCCTTGCGGCGTTCCTCGCGCAGCAGCGCGTGGACTTCCAGCATGAAGGCGTGAAAATGGATCCGGCGCTTTTCCTCGATGTCGAGCGTCTGATGGAACAGGTCCATCAGCATCGACTTGCCGCGCCCGACACCGCCCCACATGTAGAGACCGCGGGGTGAGGGGGCTTTCTTGCCCAGCAGCTTGCCGAAGAGGCCGGTCGAAGTCCGCGCCTTGTAGATCTCGCGCTGGAGCTGGTTGAGCCGCTCGGCAGCGGCGGCCTGCTCCGGGTCGGATCGCAGTTCGCCGGTGGCCACCAGAGCCTCGTAGCGTTCGAGCATCGCGGTCATCGCACGCTCGGCTTGCGAAGAGTGCCGAGGAAGCTGGACACGAGACGGTCTCCCTGCTCGACGGAGCCGCGAAGGAACACGAGACGGCCCGTTTCGCGCATCACTTCGCACAGCACGTCCATCGGTTCGCCGATTTGCCCCGCGCCTATGAACTGGTTGTGCAGGTCCAGCGTCACCGAGCCGGACACCTGGGCGCCGAGCACGCTGAACATTGTCGCGAACATGGCCACGTCCACGAAGGCGAGGGTGACGCCGCCGTGGACATTGCCGTGCATGTTGCTGTGGCGGCGTTCCAGATCGAGCAGGCGGACGCGGGCACTGCGCGCGCCTTCCCGCCTGATGATCATCGGTCCCAGCCCGACCGCGTTGAAGCGGGTATCGTCGTCGAGCGTCCAGGTGAACCAGCCCGGATGACCCGGGGCCGGTTCGTGGATGAATTCCGCGTCAGGCTGCACGACGAAGGGTCCGCGATCCGATCCTGCGGATCAGACCTGGCGCTCTGCCTGCATTTTCTTGATTTCTGCGATGGCGCGTGCCGGCGAGAGGCCCTTGGGGCAGACGTTGGCGCAGTTCATGATGGTGTGGCAGCGATAGAGACGGAAGGGATCTTCCAGCTCGTCCAGGCGCTCACCGGTCATTTCGTCGCGGCTGTCGGCCAGCCAGCGATAGGCTTGGAGCAGGATCGCCGGGCCCAGGAACTTGTCGGAATTCCACCAGTAGCTGGGGCACGAGGTCGAGCAGCAGGCGCACAGGATGCACTCGTAGAGGCCGTCCAGCTTCTCGCGCTGTTCCGGGCTCTGGAGACGTTCCTTGCCCGAAGGCGTGGTCGAAACGGTCTGCAGCCAGGGACGGATCGAGGCGTACTGCGCGTAGAAGTGCGTGAAATCGGGGACGAGGTCCTTGATCACTTCCATGTGCGGCAGCGGCGTGATGCGAATGTCGCCCTTGAGGTCTTCGATCGCCGTGGTGCAAGCGAGACCGTTAGAGCCGTTCATGTTCATCGCGCAGGAACCGCAGATGCCTTCGCGGCAGGAGCGGCGGAAGGTCAGCGTCGAATCCAGCTCGTTCTTGATCTTGATGATCGCGTCGAGGACCATCGGACCGCAATTGTCGAGGTCGATCTCGAAGGTGTCGTAGCGCGGGTTCTCGCCCGAATCCGGGTCGTAGCGATAGACGGTGAACTTCTTGACGCGCGCGGCGCCCTCGGCCTTGTGAACCTTGCCCTGCTTCTTGATCTTGCTGTTGGCCGGGAGGGTGAAGCTCGCCATGAAGAAATCCCCGTGATCTTGCACTGCGGCACGAACCGCGACTGAATGTCCCCTTAGCGATTCAGCCGCGCGGGGCAAGGGCCAGAGTGCGGCTGAGAGCGGTTTCGTGGCCTCATGGTGTTGCAAATCGGTCCCGCGGGATTGCGGCAGGCGAACGAATCCGGCCGATTCGGAAGGCTTCGATCGTCGAATGGCCCGGCGTTCGGGGCTATGGTCGGTCGGTGGCGGCGGCGTGCGAGGGCATTCCGGACGAAGGCACAGATCGGATTGCCAATCGGGCGCTCGCCCTGTTTTCAGGAGAGCGAGCATGATGAAGCGCTATGTGATCGAACGCGATCTGCCGGGGGTAGGCGCGATGAGCGACGCGGAGCTGGGCGGAGCCACGCGCACCTCGAATGCCGCTCTGGCCAGGATAGCAGGCATCCAGTGGGAGCATTCCTACGTGGCGGGCGACAAGACCTTCTGCATCTATCTGGCGGAGAACGAGGATCTGATCCGCAAGCATGCCGAGCTTTCGGGCTTTCCGGCCAGTCGCATCACCGAAGTCACCGCGATCATCGATCCCACCACCGAGCGCACTTGCGCTGTGTGAGGGGGCTGCGTGCCAAAGAAAAAGGCCCCGCACGATCCCGTGCGAGGCCCTTTGTCCTGGAGTGTGTGAAGGGCCGCGCAGGCCGCCCTTCACATATCCTCAGTTGCCGAAAGTACGCTGCCACCAGCCGCGACGCGGCGAGGACGGGTCTTCGGCCGAGTCGTTCGCGCTGTCGCCATCGGCGGGCGCTGCGGCTGCAGGCTCTTCCACCTTGGCGGCTTCGACGGCGGGCGTCTCGGCAGCAGGTTCGGCGGCCGCTTCGACGGTTTCCACCTTCTTGCGGCGCGTCCGCTTCGGCTTGACCGGAGCCTCTTCGGCCGCCGGTGCTTCCACGGGTGCAGGGGCCTCCGATACGGCGTCCACGGCATCCGCCTTCTTGCGGCGGGTGCGCTTCGGCTTGGCAGGAGCTTCCTCTGCCACCGGAGCTTCGACCGGCGCTTCCGTCACGGCTTCGACCGGTGCTTCCACGACATCCGCCTTCTTGCGGCGGGTGCGCTTCGGCTTGGCAGGGGCTTCTTCGGCTGCCGGGGCTTCGACGGGCGCTTCTGCCGGCGCTTCCGCTACGGCTTCCACGGCATCCGCCTTCTTGCGGCGGGTGCGCTTCGGCTTGGCAGGAGCTTCCTCCACCGCGACGACCGGCTCCGCGGCGACCACGACTTCGGCAACCACTTCCACCGGTTCCTCGGCTTCGGTGCCAGCTTCGTCGGCGGCATCTTCGCCGGCTTCGTCGCCAGCGTGCTCGCCGTTTTCACCGTTTTCGCCGTTCTCACCGTTGCGACGACCGCGACGGCGACGACCGCCACGGCGGCGACGCTTGCGGGGGGCATCCGAATCGTCGCCTTCACCGGCGGGCGCGAAGTCTTCTTCGCCAGCCTCGGCATCGCCTTCGGTTTCGCCTGCTTCGTCACCGGACTCTTCGCCTTCGGCTTCGAACTCGCCCTCGGCGCCCTGGTCGTCACGCTGGTCGCGGTTGCGGCCACGGCGGCGCTTGCGGCGCTTGCGCCGCGAACCGCCTTCGCCGTCCTCGTCACGACCTTCACCACGGCCACGCGATTCCTCGCGGGCTTCTTCTTCGAACTCGTCCTCTTCGTCGATGAAGTCATCCTCGACGTCTTCGGCGATCGGTTCGAAGCGCGGCACGAAGTCGTTGCGCGGGCCGGAAGAGACGACGCGCATCTTCGCGCCTTCGTTCTCGCCCTCGGGGATCACTTCGACGTTGACGCCGTAACGATCCTCGATGTCGGCCAGGTCGGTGCGCTTGGCGTTGAGCAGGTAGATCGCCGCTTCGGTCGACGCGAAGAGCGACACCACGACGCCCTTGCCCTTGGCCGCTTCGTCTTCGATGAGACGCAGCGCCGAGAGGCCCGCCGAACTGGCGGTGCGGACGAGGCCGGTGCCGTCGCAGTGCGGGCAGGAGCGGGTGGTCGCTTCCAGGACGCCGGTGCGCAGGCGCTGACGGCTCATTTCCATCAGGCCGAAGCTGGAAATGCGGCCGACCTGGATGCGGGCGCGATCGTTCTTGAGCGCTTCCTTGACGGCCTTCTCGACCTTGCGGACGTTCGAGCCGTACTCCATGTCGATGAAGTCGATCACGACGAGGCCGGCCATGTCGCGCAGGCGAAGCTGGCGGGCGATTTCCTGCGCGGCTTCGAGGTTGGTGGCGACCGCCGTCTGCTCGATGCCGTGCTCCTTGGTGGCGCGGCCCGAGTTGATGTCGATCGAGACGAGCGCCTCGGTCGGGTTGATGACGATGTAGCCGCCCGAACGCAGCTGCACGACGGGGTCGTACATCGCCGTCAGCTGGTCTTCTGCGCCGAAGCGCTGGAACAGCGGGACCGGATCGGCGTAAGGCTTAACCTTGCGGCCGTGGCTGGGCATCAGGAGCTTCATGAAGTCCTTTGCCGCGCGGTAGCCTTCCTCGCCCTCGACGATCACTTCCTCGATGTCGCGATTGTAGATGTCGCGGATGGCGCGCTTGATCAGGTCGCTGTCCGAATGGATCAGCGCCGGAGCGGCCGAACGCATCGTCATCTCGCGCAGTTCGTCCCAGAGGCGGGCGAGGTAGTCGAAATCGCGCTTGATCTCGGTCTTGGTGCGCTGGAGGCCGGCGGTGCGCACGATGCAGCCCATCGAACGCGGCAGGTCCATTTCGGCGATGATCGACTTCAGGCGCTTGCGGTCCGACGCCGAGCTGATCTTGCGGCTGATGCCGCCGCCGTGGCTGGAATTCGGCATGAGCACGCAGTAGCGGCCCGCCAGGCTGAGGTAGGTGGTGAGGGCGGCGCCCTTGTTGCCGCGTTCTTCCTTGACGACCTGGACCAGCAGCACCTGGCGGCGGTGGATCACGTCCTGGATCTTGTAGCGGCGGCGCAGCGCCATGCGCTTGGCGCGCAGTTCGTCGGCTTCCTTGGAGCGGCCACCATTACGGCCACCCTGGCGGCGACCGCGTCCGCGGCGTCCACGACCCGAGGATTCTTCTTCCGAAGCGTCTTCGTCCGAAGTCTCGAAGCCGTTCTCGACGTTGCCGTCCTCGATCGTGGCGACATGGTCCTTTTCGGATGTGTCGACTTCGGTCAGGCCGCCGTCCTGGAAGTCTTCGCCTTCGTAGCCTTCGCCGCCTTCTTCGTCCTCGTCATCGCCTTCCGAAGCGCGCAGGGCGGCTTCTTCCTCGGCATGCGCGGCTTCTTCCGCCAGCAGGGCCTCGCGGTCCTCCTTGGGGATCTGGTAGTAGTCGGGGTGGATTTCGCTGAAGGCAAGGAAGCCGTGGCGATTACCGCCGAAGTCGACGAACGCCGCCTGGAGCGAAGGTTCCACGCGGGTGACCTTCGCCAGGTAGATGTTGCCCTTTATCTGCTTCTTGTCGGCCGATTCGAAATCGAACTCTTCAATGCGATTTCCCTTGAGTACCGCCACCCGTGTTTCTTCCGGGTGGCGCGCATCGATGAGCATGCGCGTTGCCATTGTATATTCTCCGTACGCGCTCTGCCCCGGCCGGATCAGCCAGGGCGGCGCGTGTCTGTTCGATGGTGCCCGCCGCGAGAAGGTCGGGCCTGCCGGATGCGGCAAGGCCAGCCTCGAAACGGGCGGAGGTAAAGTTGGAAACGGGGCAATCCAGCGCCCCGAGTGCGACTGTTTTCTTGTCTGTCGCGGCAGAGGCCGCGATGGTGCCCGCTGTCTTCCGGCGGATTGCCAGGAGACGGGCGGGCGTGTCTGCGAGCGGAAGTGCGCGTGGCGAGTTCGGACACGCGAAGAATTGCGCCCACACCGCCACCGCCCTCTCGGGCGTCGGCTGGCAAGGCGGCAATTGGCTTCTCATCTCTCGCGTCAACCTGTTCGATCCGGAACGAATTTTCCGGTTTTTGACGGCCGGGATTTGGCTTGGTCGGCCCTGTCCGGCACCATCCTAGTGGTGTCTGTCCGGATTTCGAAGGCCGAAGCTTCTTGGGCCCGGGTCGAAACGGCCTAGCATTCAAGACACTGCACGGCAAGTTCATTGCCGAACAGTGAGCGTTATCGCCGTGCGGATTGCCGCCAGGCGCGTGAAATCGGGGGAAAAGCGCTGTTCGGCGGGATTGCGGCGAGCGTTGGGCGATCCTAGTCAAACGGGATGTCGCGCAGCACGCAGCTCGTCATGATCCTTTCCGCGCCCCTGGCGCTGGCGATCGCATTGTGGGTGCTCTGGCCGCGTTTCTTCCCCTCGCAGCGTGATCTTGACTATGTCGTGCGCTTCGATCTGCCCGAGGTGGGCATGCCGGTGGACCTGCCGCGGATCGACGGGCCCGGCGATGCCAGCCGGCCGCTGGTGGTGATCGACGCGGGTCACGGCGGTTTCGATCCCGGCGCCGGGCAGGGCGATGCCAAGGAAAAGACGGTCGCACTCAGGATCGCCCTGGCGCTGCGCAACCGGCTGCTGGAGGACGGCGGCATTCGCGTGGCGCTGACCCGCGATGCCGATCGCTTCATCGCATTGCCGGACCGGCCGGACATGGCGCGGCGGCTTGGCGCCGACCTTTTCGTGTCGATCCATGCCGATAGCGCGGACAGCGACGCCGCGCGCGGGGCCAGCGTCTATGTCCTGTCCGAAAAGGGCTCCAGCGAGGCTGCCGAGCGCTTCGCCGCGCGGGAAAACGCAGCGGGGCGGGTCAATGGCGTCGCCCTGGCGCAGACCAGCCAGACGGTGGGCGCGATCCTGCTCGATCTGTCGCAGCGGGGCACCCAGGCCGGCTCCACGCAAGTCGGCGAACTCGTGCTGCGCGAGATGCGCGGCGCCAACCTCGGCCTCCACCGGGACCAGGTGCAGACCGCGGCGCTGGCCGTGCTCAAGGCGCCGGATATCCCCTCGATCCTGTTCGAGACCGGCTATATCAACAATGAGGCGGACGCTCAGCTGCTGACATCCCGCGCGGGGCAGCAGGCTCTGGCGGATGCCGCGGCCAGGGCCATCCGCGCCTATTTCGCCCGGAAAGTCGGCGTCTGACCGTCTCCTCTGCGCGCAGGAGCGGTTCGAGCAGAACGGTCGCTGCGACGAAAAGAGCACGCCGCATCTGGCCTTGCGCAAAAAGCCCGTGCTAGAGCCCGAGCCGCTGAACCGGGGCGTAGCAGTTTCCGATCCATCTTTGTTGCGGCATTTTTCCGGGTCCTCAGGTGTTTCCACCTGACCTGAAAATGCTCTAGAGGCAGTCGAAATGACCGACGAGATCATCGACAACGGCTCCGAGCAGCCGCCCGAGGACGCCCACTATCGCATCAGCCGTGGTGCCGGCCGTCGTTTCGGCCGACCCTTCGCTGCATTTGGGGGCGCCTGGCGCGAACGCAAGTGGCTGCGCCGCTTCACTTATGCCGCGGGAACCGGCCTCGTCGCGCTCGGCGGGCTCTGGATTGCCTTCACCCACGATCTTCCCGACGCCAGCAAGCTGTTGGAATATCAGCCGCCTTTGCCCACCATGGTGCGCGGCGTCGATGGCCAGATCGTCTACAGTTATGCCCGCGAGCGCCGCGTCCAGCTGCGCTACGTCGATTTCCCGAGGCCGCTGGTCGACGCTTTCCTCTCGGCCGAGGACAAGACGTTCTGGACCCACGGCGGCGTCGATGTCACCGGGCTTGCCGGCGCGGTGGTGGACTATGCCTCCAAGCTCGGCACCGGGGGCCGCGCGCGCGGCGGTTCGACGATCACCCAGCAGGTGGCCAAGAACATCCTGATCGGCGACGAATACTCCGTCACGCGCAAGCTCAAGGAAATGGTGGTCGCCCGCCGTATCGAGAGCGTGCTGAACAAGCCGCAGATTCTGGAACTCTACCTCAACGAGATTCCGCTGGGCCGCCAGAGCTTCGGCGTCCAGGCTGCTGCCCGGGCCTATTTCGGCAAGGATGTCGACCAGCTCCAGCTCCACGAAGCCGCGTTCCTGGCGATCCTGCCCAAGGCGCCGGAGCGTTACGGCCGCAAGCAGTACGAGGGCATGGCGGTCGAGCGCCGCAACTGGGTGCTCGATCAGATGGTGACCAACGGCTGGGCGACGCGCGCCGATGCCGACGCCGCCAAGGCCCAGCCGCTCGGCCTGATCGCCCGCCGCGTCGAGACTTATCCTTCCGGCAACGGCTACTTCATCGAGGAAGTGCGCCGCCGCCTGATCGACCAGTACGGCGAAAAGGCCGAGGACGGGCCGAACAGCGTCTATGCCGGCGGCCTCTGGGTGCGCACTTCGCTCGATGCGCAGATGCAGGGCGCCGTGCGCGATGCCCTGCGCGCGGGTCTGCTGCGCTATCAGGGCGGGCGGGCCTGGGCCCATCCGATCGCGCATATCGACGACATGAGCACCTGGCAGTCCCAGCTGATCGTTTCCAACAAGACGATCGACTACAAGGACTGGCGCGTCGGCGTGATCGTCGATCGCAGCGGCTCGACCGGCCGGATCGGATTCTCCGACGGCAATATATCGACGCTCACCAATATCTCGGACCTGGCCAAAGTGGGTGACCTCGTCGCCGCGGCGCCGGTTTCCTCGGATACGTACGCAGTTCGCACCATTCCCGAGGTTTCGGGCGGCATGGTGATCGAGCAGCCGGGCACCGGCCGTATCATGGCGATGCAGGGCGGGTTCGATTCCGGGCTCGATTCCTTCAACCGCGCCGTGCAGGCCGAACGTCAGCCTGGCTCCACCATCAAGCCCTTCGTCTACGCCACCGGCCTGCAATACGGCATGACGCCGGCGACCCAGGTGCTCGACGGTACGTTCTGCGTCTATCAGGGCGGGGCGCTGGGCAACAAATGCTTCCGCAACTTCGGCGGCGAAGGCGGTTCCGGCAGCCACACCATGCGTTGGGGCCTGGAACAGTCCCGCAACCTGATGACCATCCGCATCGCCAACGACACCGGCATGAAGCGCGTGGTGAAGACCTTCAAGACCGTCGGCATCGGGGACTACAAGCCCTACTTATCCTTCGCGCTCGGCGCGGGCGAAACCACGGTTTCGCGCATGGTCAATGCCTACTCCGCCCTGGCGAACAATGGCGTGCAGTTCGCGTCCTCGCCGATCGATTACGTGCAGGACCGCAATGGCAAGGTGATCTGGAAGCCGGACAACCGCCGCTGCGATACCTGCAACATGCCCGAATGGGACGGCAAGCCGATGCCGCGCGTCGTGCGCCGGGGCAAGCAGGTGATCGATTCCGGCACTGCCTACCAGGTGGTCCACATGCTCGAAGGCGTGGTGACCCGCGGCACCGCCGTGGTCCTGCGCGACCTTGGCATGCCGATGTTCGGCAAGACCGGCACCACCAACGGCCCGACCGACGTCTGGTTCGTCGGCGGCACGCAGGACTATGTCGGCGGCGTCTACCTCGGGTACGATACGCCGCGCTCGCTCGGTGGCTATGCGCAAGGTGGCCGTATTTCCGCGCCGATCTTCAAGCAGGTGGTCCAGGCCACGCGCGAGCGCTGGGGCACGCAGCCGTTCGTCGCGCCTGCGGGGATCCGCATGGTCCGCATCGATCGCGTCAGCGGCAAGCAGGTCATGGGCGTTGAGCCGGGCAACGACCCGAAGGCGGCCGTGATCTGGGAAGCCTTCAAGCCCGATACCGAGCCGCGCCAGTATTCGCCTGAAGACGAATTCGCGCGCCGCCGCGATGCGCTTGTCGCCGAGATTCGCGGCGTGCGCGAAGCCCGCCAGGCCGCGATCACCGCCAGTTCCGGCGAGCAGCAGGACTTCGCCGAACAACAGGGTGGCGTTTATTGAGCCTGCGAGGCGGGCGGGAGGTCTCTCTCGCTCGCCAAGCGTGAATTGCAGCCATACAACGGGCCTCTCTAACAGGGAGGATTGGATGCAATTCGTGATCGGTACGAAGAAAAGAACTTCGACTCTCGCACATTTCGGGCTGGGAATGACGGCGCTGGCCGTCGCTTTCGCGCCCTTTGGCCTTGCCGCGAAGGAAGCGGCTGCGGTCTCGGCGCCCGCACCGGCGTCAGGAGCCACGGCGTCGCCTTATGTGCGGCCGGACGTGGCGGCCTATCTCAAGGCGTCGAACGCGCATCCGATGCCGCCGCTGACGGCCGAAGTGATCGCGCAGATCCGCAAGCTGCCGCCGTCGGCCATGCCGTCCCGCGACCTTCCCGTCGGCGATCTCGCGGTGATGAAGGACCTGACCATGCCGGGGCCGGGCGGATCGATCCCCCTGCGCCTGTTCGATACGCGGGCAGAGCGCGGACCGGGACCGGTGGTGGTGTTCTATCACGGCGGTGGCTACGTGCTGGGCAGCATCGATACCCATGCCGCGCTGGCCGCCGAAATCTCGCGCCAACTCGACTTGCCGGTGGTCTCGGTCGAATATCGCCTGGCGCCGGAGCATCCCTGGCCCGCCGCTCCCGATGACGGAGAGGCTGCCGCGCGCTGGGTGGCCGCGAACGGCAAGGCATTGGGCCGCGATGTCACGGGACTGGTTCTCAGCGGCGATAGCGCCGGCGGCAATCTCACCCTGATCGCGGCGGCGGCCCTGCGCGACAAGCCGGCGGCCGTGCCGGTGATCCTGCAAGTGCCGATCTATCCCGCGGCCGATTTCACCCGCAGCTATCCTTCGGCTCAACAGTTCGCCAAGGGCTACGGCCTCGACGACAGCATGACCGCGCTGTTCCAGAAGCACTATGCAGCCGATCCCAAGAGCCCGCGCAGCTCCCCGATCCTGGGCAGCCTGACCGGCCTGCCGCCCACGGTTCTGGTCACGGCGGGGCTCGATCCGCTGCGCGATCAGGGCCGCGCTTATGCAGCCAAGCTCGTCGAGGCGGGCGTGCCGACGGCTTTCTATGAAGGCCGCGGACTGGTCCACGGTTTCGCGACCTTCCGGCAGGCGATCCCGTCCGCCCAGACGGATACGGCGAACTTCCTCAAGATCGCCCGCACCATGCTGGACGAGATCCAGGCCGGCGAGAAGCAGGCCGGACAGAAATAAGCGCTCCAAAGGAAAAGGCCTCGCGGTCATGCCGCGAGGCCTTTTTTCCGTTGCCGGTTCCGGTGGCGGTTCTCGCCCCCGGTCAGGCGGTCTTCAAGCCGCGTGCGAGAGCAGTTCCGGCTCGGGCATCGGCGTGGGATCGGGCAGGCACTTGCGCAYCGCGTCACCCAGGGAGTGCAGCAGCGCCTCGGGATTGACCTTGTCGTCCTTGCCGTAGATCAGGCTGATGACCAGCGGGTGACCCTCGGGCTGGCGCGGGACGAGACCGGAAAGGGCCTCGGCGCCGCTGCCGAAACCGGCCGGGCCGAACACATGGCGCGGGTCGCGGCAGGTATCGATGCGGTTCATCATGTCGGCGAACTGGAACTTGCCCTGCTCGTCGGCTTCGGCATTGAGACGGCGGACCATGCCCTCGCAGCGCTGGCGTGCGATGGTGGACAGCATGAGCCAGCCGGCTCCGTTCTGGGCGAGGGGTTCCTTGATCCCGCCGGCCAGTTCGCGCGTTGCGGCAAGGGCACGCGGGCCATGGCGCCAGTTCACGATCTGCACGTCCAGCCCGACCATCGAGGTGAGCGCGACCGAAAGGCCGGTCTGGGCGACCAGGCGGTCCATCAGGCGGACGATCCGGCCGTCGCGGACCAGTTCGGGCTGGCCCGAAGTGCCGATCAACGCGGCGCGGGGCGTGAGGCTATAGGCGCGGGAATAGGGATCCTTGTGAAGCAGGCCGAGTTCCACGAGGCTCGAAAGCAGTTCCGACGTGCTCGACTGCGGCCGATTGTAGCGGCGCACGATGTCCATGACGGTCGCTTCGCGGTGGGAATCGTCGAAATATTCGAGCACTTCGATGACGCGGCGAGCAATCTTCGCCTTGTTCGATGAGGTCGTCTTTCCAGGCATGAGGTCTCTCCTCCCTCCGGGTGGTGATGGAAACTCACTTCTCTCCTCGAGTCGGTCTCTATAAAAACTGAGCCTGACTCGTTTTTTGCTAAACCGGGTTAGCATCATGGCGATGCTGCTTCAATAGGCTTCGCGCATGCGATGATGTCGAAATGGAGGTAGTGCCAAGGAACTGGCGGATTTCTGCCATTTTATGCCCGAAACAATGCGTTGGAGCGCAAGTTTGCTGCGGCGGGTTGGCCTTGGCGAAAAGGGATGGGCATGTTTCAAGCAGCACAGGGAATTGACCGGAAAGGTAATGCACTGCGGTGACTCCAGACGACGTGACCCTCTCCCTGCAGGACCTGGCCGCCCCCGGTAGCTATCCGGATTGGCCGATGGCCTTCGTCGATCTGGGAAAAGGGGCCCGGGACGCCCCCGGATTTCGGCTGCCGCCTTATCCGGTGATCGGCCTGGGTCCTTGCGATCATCCGCTGGCAGCGCGACTCGACGCCTGCCTCGAACCGCGCTTCACGCCCGAGGCCTTGCTGGAGGCTGTGCGTGACCAGCCGAGCGCGGCGGCGGTGGTGACGCAGTTGCTGCGCATTCTGGACCATTTACCCGATGAGGAAGCGCTCGTCGCCGAGTCGCTGGCCTATGCAGTGCTGCAGGGCAGCGACGCGCATCGGCGCTGGATCGCCGCGCGGCGCCCGGCGCACGCCGCGCTTCGCGAAGGGCGGGTAACGCTTGCGCGCGAAAGGGACATCCTGACCGTCACGCTGGATCGGCCGGAAGCGGGCAACGCCATCGATCGGACCATGCGCGACGCGCTTCATGAGGCCTTCGCGCTGGCCAATGCCGACCGGACCATCGAGCGGGTCCGCCTGCGGGCGGGGGGGCGCAGCTTCAGCCTGGGCGCGGACCTTGCCGAGTTCGGCACCACGACCGATCCGGCCACGGCCCATGCGATCCGCTGTGTCACGCTCCCCGCCAGCGAGGCGCTGATGTGTGCGGACCGCATGGATGTGCACATCGACGGGGCCTGCATCGGCGCCGGGCTCGAACTGGCGGCTTGCGCGGCGCGGATCACGGCGAGCCGCCGCGCGTGGTTTCAGTTGCCCGAACTGGCGATGGGCATATTGCCCGGGGCCGGGGGCTGCGTGTCGCTCAGCCGGCGGATCGGCCGCCAGCGCACGTTGCTGATGGTGTTAAGCGGCCGCCGTCTCGGCGCTCGCGAGGCGTTGGCCTGGGGACTGGTCGATGCGCTGGTGGACGACCCGACCTGACGCGATCGTCATGCGTACATCCCCGCTGTCCAGACGGCCGCGCGCTTCCTGCCAGGTTCGGTCGAGCAGGCACAAGTCGGCTTGTTCGCCCACGGCGATGCGGCGCTGGCGTGAGAGGTCGAGCGGATCGGAAAGAAAGAGTGCCAGCGCTTGCTCCGGCGTCAGGGCCTCTTCCGGCGTAAACGGGACGCCCGCGGCGGTGCGGCGCTGGACGGCAGCGCGCATGCCGGCCCAGGGGTCCGTGCTGCCGTAAGGCGCGTCGCTTCCTCCGGCGAGGCAGATCCCGGCGTCCTGCAGGCTGCGCAGACGGTACAAGTCGGGATGATGCCGGGTTTCGACTTCGGCAAGATAGCGGTCGCCATGCCCAGCAACGAACTGCGGTTGCACGCAGGCCTTGAGGTTCAGGTCAGCGAGGCGCGCCGCAAGTTCGGGCGAAACGACCGAGGCATGTTCGATCCGGTCACCGTCCAGGCTTCCCGCGGCCTCCAGCAGGGCGAGGGTGAAGACCAGCTCCACTTCGGTGACGCAGTGGACCGCCACGCCGCGGCCCTGGTCGTGCGCCTGGGTGATCCAGGCGCTCGTCTGCTCGAAATCCGGCAAGGCGCTTTCGTGCAAGTGGAGTTTGGCGGGGCCGAGGCGCCAGCCGTCCTGCTGCTGCGCGGACGCGAGCGACAGGGCGCCGCCCAGAACCACCGACTGTTTCAAAGCGCCGCCCGCGCGCTGCGCAGAAAAATGGCGGGCCATTGCCGGATCGTTGCGCGGTGACAGATCGGTAATGCCGGTTATGCCCGAGGCCGCCAGGCGGCTGCTGGTCGCGGCAAAGTCCGGTGGTGTGCTGCCCAGGGCCTGCTGCAGCCAGCGGTCCTCGTCGAACAGCCTGCCGGTGAAGTGCCCGTTCTCGCGCTCCAGGCCGGGCGGGGCGGGGCCCCGGTCGAGGAGTTCGGCAAGCGCCAAGCTGTTGAGGAACCACATGCGGCCTGTCCTGTGCTGCATGCGCAGCGGCCGCGAGGGGACGATCGTGTCGAGCATGCGGGCATCGGGCAGCGTGCCGCCCAGAATGCTTTCGCAGAAACCTGTGCCGCGCAGCCAAGCCTCGCCGGGCTGGGATAGCGCGCCGATCAACGCGTCGCGGTCGGACACTTGCGGCGGCCCGCAAAAGACCGAGGCCTCGCGCACCGCCAGCGCGGCAAGATGGAGATGATGGTCGTGAAGGCCCGGCAGCAAGGCGCCACCGCGAGCGAGGATGACTGGCTCTCCCGCGCGGGGCTGGAGCGTGCCGATGGCTGTGACGAGCCGCCCCTCCAGGCGCAAGTCGGCCGTGCCCTGGCCGTGGATCTCGGCATCGCGGATCAGCATGCGAGCGCCGCGGCAAGGTAACGTTCGGTATCGGCGCCGAGCGGACGGACGGGCGCGCTCGGAACCCGCGGGGCAAGAGCGGGAAAGGGATGGCCGACTGCCTGGCCCCAGCTGCGAAGTTCGCAGTCGAGCGCGGCGCGGTCGAAGGCGCGTTCCTCGGCCAGCGCCATGGCGACGATCGCGCTCATCGACAGGCCGATCCGCCTGGCACCCCCTTGCTGCAACGCACGAAGCACTTCGCGCGCGCCGACGATGCCGGTCAGCGGATCGGCGATGGCATCGCCCACATATCCGATTTCGCCGGTGACTTCGGCAAGGGCGCGGGACAAGCCCCCGGCCACGCCGCAATCGTTGCCGATCCCGACCCAGTTGGCCGGCTCCCCGCGCGCGCCGTGGCCGGTCACGGTCAGCCAGACCAGCCCCGGAATCTCGCGCACAAGCGCGTCGGCATCGATGCCGAGATGGCGCAGCGCCCTGGGGCGCGAGCTTTCGATGACCACGTCGGCGCTGCGAATGAGGCCGATCAGACGCGCTTTCTGTTCGGCGCTGGCGAAATCGACGAGCAGGCTCGCCTTGCCCTGGTTGATGCGGTCAAACGTGGCGGGATCGTCGCGTCGGATCAGGTCCGGACGCGTAAGGCTTTCCACTTTTACGACTTCCATGCCGGCTTGCCATAGCAAGTGACCCGCCAGCGGCCCCGCCCAGATGGCCGAGAGATCCACCACCAGCGGACGATGTCCAGCGGTGCGCCTGCGCTTGTCTCCGCGTTCCAGGATTTCGACCGGAGCGGATACCGGTTCCTCGTCGGCGCTCGCCACGGGCAATCCCAGCATGCGCCCGCGCTCCAGCAGATCGGCGCAGTCATGCCGGAGGGCGGCTGCGGCGATGGCGGCATGATCGAAGACCGCCAACGCCTCGTCCTGGAACAGGGCGGGCAGGAGTTCGCGGTCGACATCGCGGATCAGGGTGAGTGCGAACCAGCGGCCGTCGCGGGTCGGCAGGAGGCGGCTGCCACCAAGTCCGGCGGAAATGCGGCCGCCGATGCGGTAGCCGCCATGGGCGCCGCGTTCGCCAAGCAGGGCGGCGCCGTGGAGGCGGGGCAGGCCATGGTCGCGCGCGAGCGCCGCCAGTTGCCGGTCGGCCCAGCGCGCCAGCGGGATTGCGGGCCCCTTGGCCTCTGCGTCAGCCGGCAAGGACATCCTTGACCTTGCGGCGCAGGAGCTTGCCCATTTCGTTGTATGGAAGCTCCGACAAGAACACGATTTTTTCGGGCACGCGCGAGGAGCGCAGCCGTGCGCGGACAAGATCCTTGAGGTCCGGCTCGGCAGGCATTTCGTGTCCGTCACGCAGCACGATGGCGACGCCCACGGCTTCGCCCCATTCCACCGAGGGGATCGCGCAGGCGCAGGCATCGGCCACGGCAGGATGGGTCAGCAGCACGTCCTCGATCTCGCCGGGGGACATGTTCTCGCCGCCGCGCACGATCACGTCGTCGGCGCGGCCGGACAGGAAGAGGTAGCCGTGTTCGTCCATGTAGCCGGCATCGCGGGTGGGGAACCAGCCTTGCGCGTCGAGCGCGCTCTTTTCCTTGTATTCTCCCGAGACCTGTTCGCCGCGGACATAGATTTCGCCGGGCTGTCCGGGGCCAAGGGTCTCGCCGTCTTCGCCGCGAATCTCGATCTCCACCGTGGGGATCGGCTTGCCAAGCGAGGTCAGCCGCGCGCGGATCGCGGGGTCCTGGGAGGCGAGCGCCTCGCGGTGATCGTCCGGGCCGAGCAGGGCGACGGTGGAGCTGGTTTCGGTGAGGCCGTAGGCATTGGTGAAGCCCGCTTCGGGGAACAGCTCCAGGGCCTTGCGGATCACTTCGAGTGGCATCTTGCCGCCACCATAAGCGATAGCGCGTAGGCTGGATATGCCTGCCGCGCCGGCCCGCTCCATCGCTTCGATGATGCGCGCGAGCATGGTCGGGACGACGAAGGCGTTGGACACCTGTTCGTCCGCGACGAGCGAGAGCCAGCCTTCGGGCGAGAAGGCGGGAAGCATGACGATCCGCCGCAGCGAATAGATCGAGGAGAGCAGGGCGGAAATGCCGGCGATGTGATAAGGCGGCACGACCACGAGCGCGGCATCGCCCTCATCGGCGGTGCCGAATTCCACGGTGCCGAAGATGTACCCCAGCAGGTTGGAATGGCGCAGGATCGCCGCTTTCGGCGCTGCGGTGGTGCCGCTGGTGAAGAGCTGGATCGCCACCCCTTCGCCGGGATCGTATTCGCGGGCATCCTCGGCTGGGACGGTTTCCTGAGCCTTCAGTGAGAACTCTTCTCTGGAAAGCACCGTATGGCCCTGGTCCGCGGCAAGGCGGGTGATGCGCTCCTCGTCGCCGATCACCAGCGCCGGGGCTATGCGGCCGAGCAGGGCGGCAAGATCGGCATCGGGCAGGCGGTAGTTGAGCGGGCAATAGGGCACGCCCGCCAGCGCGGCGCCGAACACGGCGATCACCGCCGCCTCGCTGCTTTCATCGAGCAGCGCGACATATTGAGCATCGCTTTGCCGGATCAGTTCGAAGGCGCCCCGTGCTGCGGCCAGCAGGTCGCCGTAAGTCCACCGCTTGCCCTCGCAGACGAGGCCGACGCGGTCGGGCGCGGCTTCTGCCGCCATTTCGAGGAGGAGGGCGATGTTCATCGGTGAGCGGGGCCTTGCAGCGCTTGCGGGAGAATGCCGGGATCAGTCGGAGGCGGGAAGCGGCTTGGCGTCCTTGACCACCAGCGCCACGCCGTCGACCGAGAGCGAACCCTTCCCGGGCTTCACGCAAAGCAGTTCGTACCTGCCGTCCGCATCGACATAGCGTTTCCCCATGAGCGTGCCGGCGGAGAAGTCGGCCGCCAGCGGAGCGGCATCGGCGGGCTTGGCTTCGTCCATCGGTGCGCCGCCGCATTCGATCGTGCCGTCAGCAGCGCGGATCACCATGACTTCGGTGTCGCAGGCAGCGCTCTTGAGACGGGTTCCAGGCTTCATCTTCTAGGTTCCTTGCAGTCGAATTGTCGGGAGCGGGATCAGGCGATCGCGCCCTTGGACTTGAGATCCTCGATCCGGTCCCAGTCCACGCCCATCTCCATGAGCACGATTTCGGTATGTTCCGAGGCCTGGGGCGAGCGCGTGGTTTCCACCGCCTCGCCATTGAACTGGACGGGGCCGCGCACCAGCTTCAGCGGCTCTCCGCCGTCGGCGCCCTCGACCTCGATCAGCATGTCGTTGGCGAGCGCCTGCTCGTCGCTGGCCAGTTCGAGCAAGTTGAGGATCGGCGCCCACTGGCCCTTCAGCGTCTTCAGATGCTCGCGCCAATAGGCGAAGGGCTTCTCGGCGAAAGCGGCGACCAGGATGTCGCTGGCGGCCTTGGAGTGCTCGATCAGGCTGAGCACGTCCTGGAAGCGCGGATCGTCCGCGGCTTCGGGCCGGCCGACATGTTCGAAGGTGTCGCGAATGAGCCCGGTCGGGCTGACCATGCACAAGTTGATGGTGCGATTGTCGGACGTCCAGAAATTGCCCATGAAGGGATTCTTGGCGCCGCCGCCCGAACTGGGCATCGCGTTCTTGGTGATCACGCCGGTCTCGACGGCCTGCGCGATGTTCGCGCCCGAGGCCCAGGCCGCGGTGCTCATCAGCGAGACGTCGAGTTCGGCGGCCTCGCCGGTCTTCTCGCGGTGGAAGAGTGCGGCGGAGATGCCGCCGGCAATGAACATGCCGCCGATCGAATCGCCGAAGGCAGGCATCCCCTGAGAGAGCGGACCGGGCAGTTCGGGCGGGGTCATGCAATCGGCAATGCCGCTGCGCGACCAGAAGGCGGTGCCGTCGAAGCCGCCTTTTTCGCGCTCGGGTCCCTTGTCGCCCCAGGCACTGCCGCGCGCATAGATGATGTTCGGATTGGCGGCGCGGATGTGCTCGACGTCGAAGCGGTTCTTCTGGCGCACCTGCGGAAGGTAGTTGGTGAGAAACACGTCGCAGTGCTTCGCCATTTCGTAGAGCAGTTCCTGGCCTTCCGCGGTCGAGAGGTCGATGCCGACGCTGCGCTTGCCGCGATTGGGATGCTCGAACAGCGTATGGCGCAAGGGATCGAGCTGGACGCCGCCCATGTTGAGGAAGCCGCGCTGGGTATCGCCGCGCACGGGATGCTCGATCTTGATGACGTCCGCGCCCCAGTCGGCCAGGATCGCTCCGGCGGCCGGTGTGAATGTGAACTGCGCCACTTCGAGGACGCGCACCCCCTGCATCACCTTAGTTGCCATCGTCTGCCTGTCCCCGCTCATCGCTGAAAATTCTGTTATCGCTATGAAATCTTCGGCGAAGAGTGCCCGAGAGGCCCGGATTTCCGCCTCCGCCGAGGCTTCATTCGATTTGAGCGCAAAGGTGGGGGCTGGCAACCCGCGCCTCATCGTGCCCACGATCAAGCCTGCCAATTGCTGCGCCCTCCGCCGGTGCGATGCCTTCCTGCGCTGCATTGCAGCATGATCCGGCTGGCGGATGGATCGCCGTGTGCAGTTGCAAAAAAGTTTTGATTGGTGCTGAAAATGCAATTGACTATCTGTTCAACAACTCCTAACCTAGGTTAGTAAGTTGAGAAAACCTCGACACCAACCTCGATTTTTTGGAGATGCCTGAGATGAACAAGTTCGTTGCCCTTGCCGCTGCTGCCGCTGTCGCCACCTTCGGCATCGTTCCGGCCGCTTTCGCCGAAACCACCCAGTCGGTTCGTGCTGTCACCGAAGAGGCCGCCGCGCCGCTCGACCTGACTGCCGGCAAGATGCTCTATGGTGCCAATGGCTACCGTCTCGCGCCGATCTACCGCGTTGCCGCAGACGGCAATCCGCAGGTCATCCTGAACGGCCGCCTCGTCACGGTCCCTGCCGCCAGCCTGACGGCCGTCGACGGCAAGCTGACCACCTCGCTGTCGAAGAAGGACATTGCCGCGGCCAAGTAAGCCGGGCGCAATAGCCAAGAAAAAAGGGCGGCTCCTGCGAGCCGCCCTTTTTTGTACCTGCCGTATTGATCGGTCCGGCCTGACGAAATGGCCGCTCAGTCGCGGCTGATATTGTCGTAGATGCGGTTCATGTAGCTGCGCAGCTGCTCGATCTCGCTTTCCGAAAAGCCCTGGAACATGCGTTCCTCGCGCTCATTGGCGATCTCCCCCAGCTGGTCGAGCAGGGGCTTTGCCTCGTCGGTCAGGTAGACCGCGCGTGCCCGGCGATCGTCGGCGCGGTCGCGGCGCTCCAGCAGGCCTTCCGCGCAGAGCCGGTCGATCAGTCGTCCGGCGGAGGCTTCCGACATTTCCAGATATTCGGCGATGATGCGCTGCGTCGAGCCGGGATGGCGCGAAACCACCGCGATCATCGCCCATTGCGAGCGGGTCACGTTGAGAACGGCCACCTTGCGGTCGAAATTGCTGCGCTGAAGCCGGGAAATCACCGTCATGCGCAGGCCGACCTGGCGACGGGGACTGATGTCGGGGTCGTTGAAAGCCTCGCCCAGTCTGCCGGTCAGCTTTTCTTCCGCGTCGGTTGCCACTCAATACTCCTGCTTCGTTCCGGCGTTCAGACGCGCTCTATGACGATCGCCGGCGCCATGCCGCCCGCAGCGCACATGGTGATGAGGCCATAGCGGCCCCCGGTGCGCTCCAGTTCGTCAAGCGCCGTGCCGATAAGGATCGCCCCGGTCCCGGCGATGGGATGGCCCAGCGCGATCGAACCTCCATTCGGATTGACCTTCGCGCGGTCCAGGTCAAGGTCGCGGATGAATTTCTCGACCACCACGGCGAAGGCTTCGTTCACTTCCCAGACGTCGATCTGGTCCTTGGTCAGCCCGGCTTTTGCCAGCACCTTGTTGGCCGCCGGCACGGGGCCGTTGAGCATGAGGGTAGGGCAGTCTCCCGTCTCGGCCATGGCGACGATGCGCGCACGCGGCTTGAGGCCGTGCTTCTCGGCATAGTCCTTTGACGCCAGCAGGATCGCCGAGGCGCCGTCCACGACGCCGGACGATATGCCCACATGGTGAATCGGCTTGACGTCGAGATCGGGATAGACCTGCCTGATCAGTTCCACATAAGTCTTGCCCCCCGGCACGGAAGGCATGTCGAAGAACATCTCGAAGGCGGGCTTGAGCTGGGCGAGGCTTTCGGCCGTGGTGTCCGGGCGCGGGTATTCCTCATGGTCCAGGATGACATTGCCCTGATCGTCGCGGACCACGATGGTGGACTTGTCGAACCGGCCCTCTGCGATGGCCTGCGCGGCGCGGCGCTGGCTCTCGACGCCGAGCGCTTCCAGTTCCGCGCGGCCGATGCCTTCCATCGCCGCGATCGCATCGGCGGCGACGCCCTGGTTGGTCTGCGGATGCCTGGCCTGAAGCCGCGGATTGCCAGCGCCCATGCCCGCGCTGCCCAGCCCGGCCTCGCGCAACTTCATGCCGTGGGCATTGGCGTAGGAGAGCATGTCCATCCCGCCGGCCACCATGAGATCCGACATGCCCGACATGATCATTGCGGAGGCGAGGCTGGTCGCGGTGAGGCTGGAGCCGCAGAAGCGGTTGAGCGTGACGCCGCCGGCCCGGATGTCGTAGCCGGCATCGAGCGCGGCCATGCGGCCGATGTCGCCGCCCTGAAGGCCGATGGCCGCCGAAACACCCCAGATCACGTCGTCCACATCGGCCGTGTCGATGCCGTTGCGGTCCTTCAGCGCAGCCAGCACCGTGGCGGACAAGTGTTCCGGGTGCATGGCGGACAGCGCGCCCTTGCCCATCTTGCCGATGCTGCGCGGGGTGCGGACGGCGTCGATGATATAGGCGTCGGTCACGGTCTGCTCTCCTCGAAAATCCGCGCGGATCGGGCTTACCTGCGCGCTTTGTCCGGGGTGATGCTGGCCCGGCCGGGGAATTGCAATTGGCGGCCCGGCTCCTATCGCCTTGGCGATTGCCGCTGCGCCCAAGCATATCGTGGGGGCGGGGCCGGGTGCGAGGAAGGGGCCTGTTCGGTCAGCCGCCTTGACGCTGCGGCCACCCTCGCCATCATCTCCAGACAGAAAAATGCGAAAGGGCGGGCATGACGGGATTGGAACGGGCGGAGCAATCGGGGGGCGCCTTCGCACCTTTGCGCGAACCCACGTTCCGGCGGATCTGGACGGCCAGCCTGTTCTCGAATTTCGGACAGCTCTTCCTGGGCGTCGGCGCGGCCTGGGAAATGACGCGGCTCAGTAATTCGCCGAGCATGGTCGCGCTGGTGCAATCGGCGATGATGTTGCCGCTCGTCCTGGTGACGCTGCCTGCGGGCGCCATCGCCGACATGTTCGACCGTCGCCGCATCGCCATGACCGGCCTGACGTTCAGTGCGATCTGCGCGGCGGTGCTGGCGGTGGTGGCATTCCTCGGCCTGATCACGCCGTGGCTGCTGCTGCTGTTCTGCGCGCTGATCGGGGGAGGGGTCGCGCTCTATTCGCCGTCCTGGCAGGCGTCGATTCCCGAGCAGGTGTCGCGCGCGCATCTGCCTGCGGCGGTGGCTCTGGGGACGATCAGCTACAATGTCGCGCGCAGCTTCGGACCGGCCCTCGGCGGCCTGATCGTGGTGATCTACGGGGCCAAGGCTGTTTTCGGCATGACCTCGCTGCTCTATCTGCCGCTGCTGTTCGCCTTCTTCCTCTGGCGCCGCCGCCATGCACCTTCGCGGCTGCCGCCCGAGCGGATGGACCGCGCGATCATCGGCGGCGTTCGCTATGCGCTCCACGCCCCGGCGATCCGCACGGCGCTGGTGCGCGTGCTGGTCTTCGGCCTGAGCACGGCGACGGCCTCTGCCCTGGCGCCGCTGATCGCGCGGGACCTGCTGCACGGCGATGCGTCCACGTTCGGTGTGCTGCTCGGCGCGCAAGGCGTGGGCGCTGTGGCCGGCGCGCTGTTCGTCAGCCGCATCCGCGAGGCGATCTCGACCGAGCTGGCCGTGCGGATCTTCGCCATCGGGACCGGGTTGGCGCTTGTTGCGATCGGCATGAGCCATGACATCGTGGTGACCTGCGCGGCGTTCCTGATCGTGGGCGCCTGCAATATCCTGACCGTTGCCATGCTCAACGTGACCGTGCAGCTTTCCGCGCCGCGCTGGGTGACGGCGCGGGCGCTCTCGCTGTTTTCCTCGGCCATCACCGCCGGAATCGGGCTGGGCGCCTGGGCCTGGGGCGAAGTGGCGGCGGGGCGGAGCGTGGCCTTTGCGCTGGTGGCTTCGGGCATTGCCGTTGGCGCGACCGCGCTGCTCGGACTGCTCATGCCCATCGGCGGCGACCAGGCCGATACCGAGGAAGTGCCGCTGGGCCACGAGCCCGCCGTGGGCATGGCCCTGACTTTGCGGTCCGGGCCAGTGGTGATCGAGGTGGACTACGACGTCGATCCCGAACGCGCGCGAGACTTCTATGCAGTGATGATGAAAATGCAGTCGATGCGCAAACGCAACGGCGGCTTCGAATGGTCGCTTGCGCGGGACATCGCCGATCCCGCGCTCTGGACGGAGCGCTACCACTGCCCGACCTGGGGCGACTACTTGCGCCTGCGCGACCGCTTCACCCAGGCCGATATCGAGCTTCAGACCCAGGCCGATGCGTTCAACCGCTCCCATCAGGGCAACCGGGTGCGGCGCCGGCTGGAGCGGCCGTTCGGTTCGGTGCGATGGAAAGCCGATTCGCCCGACCCCCAGCAGGATACCGTCAGCTGGATGGCGCCCTGAACCCGCCGTTCCCATCCGGGGATTGCGGGAGTTCATGACCAGCGGCCAAGTCCGCACGAGACAAGAAACGGGAGAGAAGCGATGGAAGGCCGAAACTGGCGCGTCATCCAGTGGGCGACGGGCAATGTGGGCAGCCGCGCCTTGCGCACGGTGATCGAGCATCCCCGCATGGACCTTGTGGGGCTCTGGGTCAGCTCGCCCGAAAAGGTGGGCAAGGATGCAGGCGACCTTTGCGGATTGCCGCCCACGGGCGTGAAGGCCACCAATTCGCTGGACGAACTCGCGGCGCTCCATGCGGACTGCGTGCTCTATATGCGCCAGGGCACCGACTGGGACGAGATCTGCACACTGCTCGCATCGGGCAAGAACGTGGTCACCACGCGCGGCGACTTCCACAATCCCGCGCGGATGGACCCTGCACTTCGCGCGCGGGTGGAGGAGGCCTGCCGCTCGGGCCAGACCTCGATCTACAGCACCGGATCGAGCCCCGGCTTCGTGACGGAAGCCCTGGCGATCCCGCTCCTGTCGCTCCAGCGCACGCACGGGCTGCTGACCATCGACGAATATGCCGACGTCTCCAGCCGCAATTCGCCCGAGATGCTGTTCCAGGTGATGGGTTTCGCAGCGCCGATGGCACCATTCGACCAGCGCCGGGCCGAGCATCTCAAGGGCGATTTCGGCAGCTCGCTCTCGCAGATTGCCGATGCCGTGGGCCTCAAGGTGGACGAGATCGAGGCGGTGGGCGAACTCTCGCCGACCCTCAAGGACCTGACGATCGCGGCGGGCACGGTCCCGGCCGGCACCGTCGGCGCGATGCGCACCACGATCACCTGCAAGAGCGGCGGCCGCCCGGTCATGCGGTTCCGCGCGAACTGGTATGTGACGACCGAGATCGAGCACGAGTGGGACCTGCGCGAATCCGGATGGCGGATCACCACCGAGGGGGACACGCCGGTGAAGGTGGACATCACGTTCCCGGTCGCGGAGGAAGACTATGCCGCCTACACGCCGGGGTTGACGGCGCACCGGCCGGTCAATGCCATTCCCGCCGTATGCGCCGCACCGCCGGGTATCCGCACGACGTCCGACTTGCCGCAGATCCTGCCGATCTACGGTTAGGGTCAAGGATCGCCGATGCGTGCCTGATCACACGGCCGAGAAGGCGCGGTTGCGGAACAGCGCGACCGCGTCCTTCGCGGACATCGGCCGTCCATAGTAATAGCCCTGGATCTTGCGGCAGCCGAGCTTGCGGATCATCTCGACTTCCTTTTCGGTCTCAGCGCCTTCCGCGGTCGTCGACATGTCGAGGCTGTCGGCCATGGCGACCACGGCGCGGATGATCGCCAGGCTTTCGGCATTGCCGGTGGCCGCGCCCTGCACGAAGGAGCGGTCGATCTTGATGGTCGAAAACCGCAACTTGCGCAGGTAGCCGAGCGAAGAATAGCCGGTGCCGAAATCGTCGAGCGCCACCTTACAGCCCAGCGCCATGATCTTTTCGAGCGCGGAACGGGCAAGGGTGGCATCGCGCAGGAAGATGCTTTCGGTCACTTCCAGTTCGAGGCGCGCGGCCGGAAGACCGCTTTCGGTGAGGGCGGAGACGACGCTGGTCACGAAATTCGGGTCGAGCAGTTGCTCGCCCGAGACATTCGCGGCCACGCGCACATGGTCCGGCCAGTTCATCGCTTCCCGGCAGGCTTCGCGCAGCACCCATTCGCCGATCGGGATGATAAGCCGGGTATCCTCGGCGAGGGGGATGAACTTCACCGGGCTCACCGCGCCGTGTTCCTTGCTGTTCCAGCGCAGCAGGGCCTCGAAGCTGACGACGGTTTCGTTCTGGGTATCCACCACGGGCTGGAAGTTGAGCGTGAACTCCTTGCGTTCCAGCGCCGAGCGCATGGACGATTCCAGCTTGCGGCGTTCCTCGGCGCGGGTGTGAAGCGCGGGTTCGTAGGTGAAGTGGGCGTTGCCGCCTTCGTCTTTCGAGCGGTAGAGCGCAAGATCGGCATTGCGCATCAGCGTTTCCACTGCATCGCCGTCGCGCGGGCCGATGGCCGAGCCGATCGAGGCGCCCACGAACAGCGTATGGTGATCGACCTGGTAGGGCTGCGAGAGGCTCTGGATCACGCGCTGCGCCACGCGCTTGACGTAGTCTAGATCGGTGGCATCGCGGATGACGATCGCGAATTCGTCACCGCCCAGACGGCCGCAGACCTCGCGTTCCGTCATCTGTTCCTTCAGGCGTTCCGCCACGCGGGCCAGAAGCTGGTCGCCGACGTGGTGCCCCAGGGTGTCGTTGATCGCCTTGAAGCGATCGAGGTCGATCATCAGGAACGCGCAGCGCATGCGCCACTGCGAGGCGTGGGAGAGCGCTTCGCCGAGGGCTTCGCCCAGCATCAGGCGATTAGGCATGCCGGTCAGCGGGTCGTACCGCGCGAGCCAGGCGATCTTGTCGGAGTTCTCGCGTGCTTCGGTCACATCGGAGCCGACGCCGTGGAACCCGTCGAACTGGCCGGTTTCGTCCACGTTCGGCGTTCCGGACAGCTCCCACCAGCGCGCCTTGCCTGACAGGGTGACGCGGATGAGCAAGTTGGAGAAGCTTTCGCGGCGCTTCAATCGCTCGGCCAGATCGTGAAGGCTTGCCGGGAAATCGCCGGTTTCCCAGTTCGCGCCGGCAATGAGCTGAAGGAATGGCATGCCTTCGATCTCGCGCGGTTGCTTGCCGAGCGCGAAGGCGAAACGCGGCGAGACGGCGCGGACCCGGCGGGTGGTGTCGATCTGCCAGAGCCAGTCGGCCTCGCCTTCCTCGAATTCGCGCAGCAGCAGCGAGACCACTTCGTCCCGCTCGACCATGCCCGCTTCGGCCACTTTGCCGGTAAGGAACTGCCGGGCGGACTGGATGGCGCCGGCCACGACCACGGCGATGAAGGCGGAAGCGACCAGCGCGACGTCGTAGAGGCCGAGCGCGAGGAAACAGGCGATGGCGGAACCGCCGGCAAGCCCGGTGAAGACGAGTGTGCCCATCGGCACGCCCGGGATCAGCACTGCGAAAGCCGTCATCAGCATCGCCAGGACGGTCCAGAGCTTCACTTGCACGTCCGCAGCCAGGAACGGCCCGAAGCCGCAGACCGGGATCGACCAGACCAGGCCCTTGACGATGGTTGCCGCCAGATAGGCGCGGGCCTCGCCGGGCCGCAGGTTCCGTCCCTCGGCTGCGGAAACGGCGTTGTCGATTCGGGCACCGTACCAGGCCGCGGCGCAGACGAGCACGGCCCAGCCCAGGATCAGCCGGGGATCAAGGCGCGGCGCCAGCAGTCCGGCAGCGGCCAGCATGGCGGCGAATTGCGTGACGAATCGGGCGACAGGCGCGCGGGAGAGGCACGAATATTGAATGCCGCGCAGGCGCGCCCAATCCCCCTCCGCCGGCTGGGTCAGCCCAAGGATAGCGGAGACTGGCAGCTCCTTCGGGAGCGGTTGAGTGGGTTGCGACCGCTTTCTCACGCGGAGAGCCTATCGTGTGAAGGTTAGCGCGGAGTAAACCATCAGGCTGTTTTCGGGCGTCGTGCAAGATGGCCGGCAGCCGGGAAAATGCGCGCTGCCGCCATGATGGCCGCCGGGCTTCGGCACGACCTGCGGCAAGGTCGAGCCGAACCGGCCTCTATTCGACGGTCACGCTCTTGGCGAGGTTGCGCGGCTGGTCGACGTCCGTGCCCTTCACGCAGGCGACGTGGTAGGCCAGCAGCTGCACCGGCACCGCATAGACCAGCGGGGCGATGAGCGGGTGGACGCGGGGCATCTCGATCGTGGCGATGCAGCCTTCGCCGGCTTCGGCAATGCCTTCGGCGTCAGAGATCAGCACGACCTTGCCGCCGCGTGCGCGCACTTCCTGCATGTTGCTGACGGTCTTCTCGAACAGCGGGCCGGAGGGGGCGAGGACGATCACCGGCACGGCTTCGTCGATGAGGGCGATGGGGCCGTGCTTCATTTCGCCCGAGGCATAACCTTCGGCGTGGATGTAGCTGATTTCCTTCAGCTTCAATGCACCTTCCAGAGCCAGCGGATAGTCGGGGCCCCGGCCGAGGTAGAGCACATCGCGCGCCGGTGCGATCAGATGCGCCATGGCGGCGATCTCTTCGTCGAAGGCAAGCGCGGCGTTGAGGCTGGCAGGCGTTTGCAGCAGGTGGTGGACGACGTCCATCTCCTCGGCCCGGTCCATGCGCCCGCGCTTGACGGCGAGGTGCGCGGCCAGCGCCGCCAGCACGGCGAGCTGGCACGAGAAGGCCTTGGTGGAGGCCACGCCGATTTCCGGCCCGGCATGGGTCGGCAGCAGCAGGTCGGCCTCGCGCGCCATCGTGCTGGTGGGCACGTTGACGACAACGGCGATCGTCTGCCCGGCCGCCTTGCAGTGCTTGAGCGCGGCGAGCGTGTCCGCCGTCTCGCCCGATTGCGAGATGAACAGGGCAAGGCCGCCCGGCTCCAGCACGGGGTCGCGGTAGCGGAATTCGGAGGCCACATCGATGTCGACCGGCAAGCGGGCGAAAGTCTCGATCCAGTATTTCGCCACCATGCCCGCATAGAAGCTGGTGCCGCAGGCGACGATGGTGATGCGCTTGATCGCGGAAAGGTCGAAATCGATCTGCGGCAGGGCGACCGACTGGTCGACCTGGTGGATGTAGCTGCGCAGCGTCTGCGCCACCACGGTCGGCTGCTCGAAGATCTCCTTCTGCATGAAGTGGCGGTAATTGCCCTTCTCGATGGCGACGGCCGAGGCACCCGAGGAGACGATCTCGCGCTCCACCGGGTTGTTGTCGGCATCGAAGATCTGCGCGCCTTCGCGGGTGATGACGACCCAGTCGCCCTCGTCGAGGTACGTGATGCGCTGGGTGAGGGGGGCCAGGGCGAGGGCGTCGGAACCGAGGTAGGTCTCGCCTTCGCCGTAGCCGACGACCAGCGGCGAGCCGAGGCGGGCGCCGATCAGCAGGTCGGGGTGCTGGCGGAAGGCGATCGCAAGCGCGAAGGCACCGCGAAGCTGCGGGAGGACGACTTTCACGGCCTCTTGCGGGGAAAGCCCGGCCTCGACCTGTTCGGACACGAGGTGGGCCACCACTTCGGTGTCGGTCTGGCTCTCGAAAGTGCGGCCGCGCGATTCGAGGGCTTCGCGCAGCGGCTTGAAGTTCTCGATGATGCCGTTGTGGACCAGCGCCAGGTGCTCGGTGGCGTGGGGGTGCGCGTTGGCGGCCGTCGGCGCGCCGTGAGTGGCCCAGCGGGTGTGGGCGATGCCCATCAGGCCCGGTGCGGGATCCCGGGCCAGCTCGTTCACGAGATTGACCAGCTTGCCCTGCGCGCGGCGGCGGATCAGCTGGCCGTTCTCAACCGTGCAGACGCCCGCGCTGTCATAACCGCGATATTCCATGCGCCGAAGACCGTCGACCAGCCGATCCGCGACTTCTTCCTTGCCGACGATGCCGATGATTCCACACATTGTGCTTGCGTTACCTTAGTTCGAGCCGAAACTGACGTGCCGTTACACCGATAATGGTTGGCGTTTGGTGGCGCCACCATGAAGGCTTGGTAATGTGTGCAAATCGGATGGGTTTTCGGATGTAATCCGAAGCGGTCAATCGTCCCCGCCGATCATCGCCGCAAGGCCGCCTACGGCGCCGAGGCCGAGCATGGTGCTCTCCCCGCGGTTCTGCCCGCCGTAAGGCACGGCGGCAGCCATCATCCGCCCGGCCAGGCGCGAGAAGGGCAGGGACTGGATCCAGACGCGCCCGGGCCCGCGCAGCCGCGCGAAGAACACGCCCTCGCCGCCGAAGATCATCGACTTGACCGAACCCGCCCGGATCACGTCGAAGTCGATGCCCGCGGTGAAAGCGGCAACGCAGCCGGTATCGATATGAAGTTCCTCGCCCGCGGCCAGGGTGCGTTCGATCACGGTGCCGCCCATCTGCACGAAGACCCAGCCATCGCCTTCGAGGCGCTGCATGATGAAGCCTTCGCCGCCGAACAGACCGGTCATGATCTTCTGCTGGAAGTGCACCCCGATCGAGACTCCGCGCGCGGCGCAAAGGAAGGCGTCCTTCTGGCAGATCAGGCGGCCGTCCACGTCATCCAGCTTGATCGGCAGGATCGAGCCGGGGATCGGCGCAGCGAAGGCCACGCGGGCCTTGCCGCGGCCCTCATGGGTGAAGACGGTGGTGAACAGGCTCTCGCCCGTGACCAGCCGCTTGCCCGCGCCGAGCAGCTTGCCCATGAAACCGCCGCCCTGCTGCTCGGAACCGTCTCCGAACACGGTCGACATGGCGATCGAGGAATCCTTCCACACCATCGCTCCTGCCTCCGCCACCGCGCTTTCGCCGGGATCGAGCTCGATCTCCACGAACTGCAGCTCGTGGCCCTTGATCTCGAAATCGACATCGTCCGCGATCGCGGAATTTCGGCTGTGGCTCCAGGGGTTGTTGGACATGGATACTCCGTAGGCGGGAAAGATTCGGTGCCTGATATCTGGGTTTCGTGAAAGTTCTTGTCAAACCGCGTCCGTCGGATAGTCTGCAGGCTTCGACGAACACTGTTCCGACGACAATCGACCGGCAAAGACCGGCACACGATCGGTGTTCCTGGAGAGGATGTTCCTGGAGAGGATCGGCCGATGAACTTCATCAAGAAGTCGGTTTCATTTACTTCTATCGGTCTGGCCGGTGCTTTTGTCGGGATGGTCGCTACGGCTGGTTCCGGAGCTGCTTTCGCGCGTGACATCGGCGGCAGTGCCGCGGTGGTGAACACGGCGCTTCATGTCGAGAGCCAGAACGGCGTCAGCAAGGGCTTTGCCCTGATCCGTGCCGGCAAGCCCGCGCAGGCGGTTAAGATGTTCGATTCGGTGATCCTGGCCAGCGAGCAGGCGCTGAGCGGCGATGCCCGGCCGCGGCTCTGCCAGTCCCAGGCTGCGGATGCGCCGGTGGCCGCGGGCAAGGCGGTCGCGGTGAGCAGCGCCGTCTGCGATGCGCACTTCGGCAAGGGCTTCGCGCTCGTCGATCTCGGCCGTGGCGACCTTGCCGAAGGCGAGCTGCGGCGCGCCACGGAGCTGGCGCCGGACAATGCGCATTTCGCCAACGAATATGCGGAACTGTTCAAGTCGCGCCGTGAATGGCAGCGCTCTTACGATCTGTTCTCCCATGCCTGGGCGCTGGTGGACAAGGACACCAAGGGCACTGACGCATCGGTGGCGGCGCGCGCGCTGCGCGGGATGGGCTACAACAAGATCGAGATGGGCCAGTTGGACGATGCCGCCAAGCTGTTCCGCCAGTCGCTCGATTACGATCCGAGCAACGCCGGCGCCAAGAGCGAACTGGACTTCATCGCCCAGAAGCAGGCCATCGGCGCCTGATCGGCCGGTTTCCCCGCTGACATGACGACGGGCGGTCCATGACCGCCCGTTTTCGCATCAGCCTGCCGACTTTTCGGCCTTTTTCTTCTTCATCGCATCGTGGAAACGGTCGGCCCAGCCGGGCTTGACCAGTTGTTCGCCGCGCACCAGCCGCAGCTCGCCGTCAGCGACGTCGCGGGTGACCGTGCTGCCGGCCGCGACGATGGCGTCGGCACCGATCTTGACCGGGGCGACGAGGGCGCTGTTCGAGCCGATGAAAGCGCGCTCGCCGATGACGGTCCGGTGCTTGAAGTAGCCGTCGTAATTGCAGGTGATCGTGCCTGCGCCGAGGTTGGCCTTGGCGCCGATCGTGGCATCGCCCACGTAAGTCAGGTGGTTGGCCTTGGCGCCTTCGCCCAGTTCGGCGTTCTTCACTTCGACGAAGTTGCCGACCTTGGCGCCCTTGCGCAGCACCGCGCCGGGGCGCAGCCTGGCGTAGGGACCGATGGCGACGCCGCTTTCGAGGGTCGCGCCTTCGAGGTGCGAAAAGGCGTGGATGACGACATTGTCCGCCACGGTCACGCCGGGGGCAAAGACCACGTTGGGCTCGATGGTGACATCGCGGCCGAGCACGGTGTCCCAGGCGAAGAACACCGTTTCGGGTGCGATCAGGGTCACGCCGTCCGCCATGGCGGCGATGCGGCGCCGGGCCTGCCAGCGGGCTTCGGCCTCGGCCAGTTCGCCGCGGCTGTTGATGCCGCCCACTTCATCGGGATCCGGCGTGACGATCACCGCGCAGGCGCGTCCTTCGAGCGTCGCCACATTGACGATGTCGACCAGGTAATATTCGCCCTGGGCATTGTCGTTGCCGACGCGGGCGAGCAGGTCGAACAGGTCTGCCGACTTCACTGCCATCAGCCCGGAATTGCAGAGGCGGCAGGCGCGCTGCTCTTCGGTGGCGTCCTTGTATTCCACCATCATCGCGATGCGCCCGTCGTCATGGGCGAGCACGCGGCCATATTGCAGCGGCTCGTCCGGCTCGAACCCGAGCACGACGACAGCCGGCGAATCGTCGGCATGGAGCCGGTCGATCATCGCGCGCATCGTTGCGGTGCTGACGAAAGGCACGTCGCCGTAGAGAATCAGTACGTCGCCCGCGAATCCCGAAAGCGCCGTTTCGGCCTGCTGCACCGCATGCCCGGTGCCGAGCTGGGGTTCCTGAACGGCAATCGCGGCACGGCCGCCAAGGGCCTTTTCCAGCTGTTCGCGGCCGTGCCCGGCCACCACCACCTGCCGCTCTGGCGCCAGCGCCGCTGCACTTTCGAGCAGGTGTTCCAGCATCGGCCGCGCGGCTATGGGATGGAGAACCTTGTGCAAGTCACTCTTCATGCGAGTGCCCTTGCCGGCAGCGAGAACGACGATAGCGAGGGGCGTTGAATGTTCGACCATGTGCATCACTTGCCAGCAAATTGTTGCGGTTTCCACAGCGACAAGCCACTGATCGGGGAATGACGGACTTCCCTTTCGATATCGTCGGTTTCGATCTGGACGGAACCCTGCTGGATTCGCTCGGCGATCTGGCCGTAGCCCTCAACCATGCCTTGTCTCTGGAGGGGCGCCCGGCGATCCCCTTCGATGCCGTGCGCGACCTTGTGGGCGGCGGCGCCAGGAAGATGCTGGCCCGGGGGCTGGAAGTCACCGGCGGTCCGGTTTCGGACGAGCGGCTGAGCGCGCTGCACCAGGCGCTGATCGATTTCTACAGCGACCATGTCGCCGTGCAGACCCGGCTCTATCCGGGCGGAGAGGCCATGCTCCAGGGGCTGGCGGCGCGCGGCGTCAGGATCGCGGTGGTGACCAACAAGCTGGAGCACCTGGCCGTGAAGATCTTCGCGGAGCTGGGCCTTTCGCATCATTTCTTCACGGTGATCGGCGGCGATACGCTCGGCCCCGGCCGGGCCAAGCCGAAACCGGATCTGATCGAACTCATGCTGGAGCGGGCCGGCAGCGCCGACAGGCCCATCCGCGCGGCCTTCGTCGGCGATACCACATACGATACCGGCGCGGCGGCCGCGGCAGGCATTCCCTGCGTGGCAGTGAGCTTCGGCTTCAACGATCGCCCGGCGCAGGAGCTTGGCGCGGCCGCCGTGATCGATCACTTCGACGAACTGATCCCCACGCTCGAACGCATCGGCGCGGCCGCGGAAGCGGTGTGATCGCAACGCCCCGCCGATAAGCGGGGCGCCGGCGGCCCTGGGCATGCCGGGCGGCTTGTCCGCTCCCGGCAATCGTGCGAGCCCTCGCTCGACAAGAGCGGGAGAGAAACGCGATGCCGACGCCGGGTGAGAAACTGCGCGCGCTGATCGAGAACGGTGAGCACTTCGTCGCGGCCGAGGCCTATTCGGCCCTGACCGGGCGCATCGTCGAGCATGTCGGCTTCAAGGCGGCCTATCTCGGCGGCCACGCCTGCTCGGCGTTTCACTATGCGGTGCCGGACAACGGCGTATTCAGCCAGGTCGAGATGATCGAGCAGTCCGCCCGGATCGCGCAGGCCATCGACATCCCGCTCATCGTCGACGCGGATACCCTGGGCGAGACGGTGGCCGACGCCTATCATTTCACGCGCCGTTACGCAGCGGCCGGGATCGCGGGCTACCATGTCGAAGACGAGGTCAATCCCAAGCATTCCAAGCATGTGAACGGTCTCTGTTCGGTCGAGGACATGCAGCTGCGAATCGAGGCCGGGGTGAAGGGACGGGGTGATTCCGGTCTGGTCATCATCGCGCGCTGCGACGAACTCTATACCAGCGCCAATGGCGGCGGCGGGGGCGGATCGGTCGAGGAAGCCATCCGCCGCGGCCACGCTTATGCCGAGGCCGGCGCCGATGCCATCGTCTTCGCCAGCGCACCGCCCGAGCAGCAGGCCGAAGTGATCCCGCACATGACCATCCCGGTCTGCACGCTGGGCTTCAACCTGCCTGACACGGCCTTCACCCTCTCCACCGCCTGGGGCTGGGTCTCGGCTGCAGTGGGCCATCTTGCCATGGCCCGCGAGCTGATGGAAACCGGCGCGGTGAAAAGCGCGATGAACGCTTTCACCAACTTCCCGGAAAAATACGACCTGATCGACCAAAGCCTCTACGACGACCTCATCGCCGAATGGGCGGAGCGCACCGGCCGGCCCACCCGCCCCAACCACGCGCGCTAGAGGACGGGGCTGCACTGGCCTTGCAGTTCGGGCGGGCGGTTAAGGCCCGATCCCTCAAGGCCTGGGCGATTCGACGCCCTCGGGCAAGGCCAGGACCTCCAGGCCCTTGTTCGGATCGAGATAGCGCTGTGCCATCGTCTGGAGGTCTGCGGCCGTGATCCTGGTCAGCCGCTCGCGGGCCTGGGTGAAACGGGCGATGCGGTCGGGCTGGCTCTGTGCGCGGTCGACCAGCGAGAGCCAGGTCGCATTGCCTTTCAGGGCGTTCTGGTAGGCTTCGAGCAGGGGTGCGCGGGCGCGCTGCAGCACGTCGTCGCTGACGGGCGCGGCGCGGAGATCGAGCAGGACCTTGCGGATTGCCTCGCGGCTGGCGGGAACGTCGGCAACGTCGATCGAGGCGGCGATGGCGAACGTGCCGTAACCCTTCCAGTAATGCGACAGCGAGCTGCCGGCCGAGGGTGAATAGGCCTTGCCCAGGGCTTCGCGCAGACTGTCGGTCAGTTCGATGCGGACGACACGCTCGAGCATTTCCAGCCTGAGCGTGTCGAGCGGGTCCGAATCGTCGCGCGTGGGCCAGGTCAGCCGCAACAGGGCCTGATCGGCAGGGCCGGTGTGGCGAACCACCCGGGCGCTGCGGTCTGCCGTGAAGGTGCGCGGCGGCTGTTCGTCATAAGCCTGGAACGCCGCTTCACGCGGCGGGAGAGCGCCCAGCGTCCCGGCCACGAAGGCGATGGCCTTGTCCTCGTCGAAATCGCCGACGAGGCCCACTTCCACGGCGCCATGGGCAAGGCGATCCGAAATGCTCTTCTGCAGCCGGGCATAAGTCAGCCGCCGGTAGGTCTCGACCGGCTGGAGGCTGAAGCGCGGGTCGTTGTCGGAAACGATGCGGCCAAGATCCGCGCTCATCGCCGAGGAAGGCGTGGCGCGAAGCCGGGCGAAAGTGTTGTTCACCTGCTGGCGGTACTGCACTTCACCCTCGGCGCGGTAGCCGGGATCGGTGACCAGGGCGGTGAGCAGCTGGAGTTGCAGTTCCAGGTCGCGCGGGGTGGTGACCGTCTGCGCGTCGAAGCTGGCCGTGCCGCTCGACAGGCCGAAGCCCAGCGTATGGCCCGCCATGATGCTGTCCAGATCGTCGCGGCTGTGCTTGCCGAGGCCGCCCTTTTCGAGCCAGCCCACCATGTCCGTGGCCAGGGGGTCATCCCGCGTCTCCAGCATGTCGCCACCGTCGATGGAGAGGCTGACGCGCACGCGATCCTTTTCCAGTTCGGTCTGCTTGAGATTGAGCATGACGCCGTTGGAAAAACGCAGCTCGCGAATGCCCAGCAGGGGATCGCGGGTATCGCTGACGACCGTGCCGGGCGTGCCGAAGGCGGTATAGCCGAAGTTCGCGGCGGCGGCCGCGTTTTCGCGAGGCACGGGGCCGCGCATGGCTTGCTGCCAGGCGCTGCGCAGGGCCGGTTCGCCGCCGTCCGGGGCCTTGCGGCCTTCGAAGCGGATCAGGGGCTTGTCGAGCGCCAGCGCCTCGCGCCGGACAGCGGCCAGCACGGCCTTGGGCGTGATCCGGGGCGCAAAAGCCTCGAAGCGTTCGAGCCCGGAGGCCGGCGTGGAGGGCACCAGCCGATCGTCGACGAGCGCCAGCGCGATAGCCGCCAGCACCGCATTGCTGCGGGTATTCGCCGAACCGGCCGCATCGACGAGCGAGCTGCGCAATTGGGCGAGCTGTTCGGAGACTTCGGCAGCGCTGAAACCGTGCGCCAGGGCGCGGCGATATTCGCGGGCGACGGCGGCCACGCCGTCCGCCCATTTGCCGTCCACGCTGTCGATGATGAGGCGGGTGGAGCGAGCGGTTTCGAAAACGTCTCCCGTGCCGAAGCCGGCGCCGCGGAATGGGGGCTGGGCACTTCGCGAAAGGCGCTGCAGGCGGCGGTTGACGATGGCGTAGCCGATCGAGCGCAGCAGGTTCTCCTGCCGCTGGGCGATCGTGTCGGGCTCGTCCAGCCAGGCGCCGTTGCGCTGGATGGTCAGCCGTTCCGACAGTGCGGGGTCGATCCAGACGCCGGTGCGCTTGCGATCCTTGGCATCCACCGGCCCGGCATCGGGCTGCAGCTCGGCCTGCGGACCCTGCCAGTCTCCGAAGTGGCGCACGATCCCGGCCTCGACCGCTGCCGGATCGAAGTCTCCGACGATGACCAGGGTGACATGGTCCGGAACATATTCGCGCGCATAGAACGCGCGCAGGTTCTGTGCGTTGGCGGCATTGAGCGTGGCGACGGTGCCGATGGGGAAGCGGCGGGAATAGAGCGCGCGAGGGTAGAAGAAGCGCGTCGAATCGATGGTGTTGCGCAAGGCAAACGTGTTGCGGTCGCGCATTTCCGAAAGGATCACGCCGCGCTCGCGGTCGATCGCGGCTTGCGAGATCGTCAGCTCGCCCGCGGTCTCGCGCATGAGCATGAGCGACGTGTCGAGAAGGGCGGCGTCGCTGCGCGGCAGGTCCAGCTTGTAGACGGTGCGTTCGAAGCTGGTGGAGGCATTGGTGTCCGCGCCGAAAGCCAGGCCGTCGCGTTCGAGAAGAGGGATCATCTGACCTTCGGGCACGCGCTTGCTGCCGTTGAAGGCCATGTGCTCCACGAAATGCGCGAAGCCCTGTTCGTCGTCATGCTCGTCGAGCGAGCCGGCGGCGACTTCCATCCGCACCACGGCGGTTCCGACGGGGGTGGCATTGCGCCGCACGATATAGCGCATGCCGTTGGCGAGGCGCCCGAAGCGGAACTCGGAATCGAGCGGGATGTCGCTCTTTTCGAAGGCCCAGCTGGTGTCGTTGGTGCCGGCTCTCTCGGCGCGCGGCACGGCCTCTCGGGCCGATGCGCCGAGCGGCGCGGCAAAGAGCAGGGCGGCGAGGAGAATCTTCCGCATCGCGCGGGAGTGCCTCACCAAGTCGCTGATAACAAGAGGCTGCGGCCTTCCGCGATCCTGGCGAGGCGGACAACGGGCAAACGAAAAGAGCCCGGCGCGCCTTGCGGCGGCCGGGCTCTTTTCAAGGTCCTGCGAGACTTACTTCCCGCGCAGCTTGCGGTGCTTCGACAGGTCGAGCACTTCGCTCGGGCCGTTGTCGTCCTGCAGCAGGCCGAGGCGGCGGGCGACTTCCTGGTAGGCCTCTTCCTCACCGCCGAGGTCGCGGCGGAAGCGGTCCTTGTCCAGCTTTTCGCCGGTGAACATGTCCCACAGGCGGCAGCCGTCGGGGCTGATCTCGTCCGCCAGGATCACGCGGCTGTAGTCGCCGTCCCAGATGCGGCCGAATTCGAGCTTGAAGTCCACGAGGCGAATGTTGATCGCCGCGAACATGCCGCACATGAAGTCGTTCACGCGGATCGCCATCGCCGAGATGTCCTGCATCTCTTCGTTGGTGGCCCAGCCGAAGCAGGCGATGTGCTCTTCGGCGATCATCGGATCGCCCAGCGCATCGTCCTTGTAGTAATATTCGATCAGCGTGTGGGGCAGGGGCTCGCCTTCAGGAATGCCCAGGCGCTTCGAGATCGAACCGGCCGCCACATTGCGCACCACGACCTCGATCGGGATGATCTCGACCTGGCGGACGAGCTGCTCGCGCATGTTGAGGCGGCGGATGAAGTGGTTGGGCACGCCAATGTGATTCAGGCGCGTGAACACGTACTCGCTGATGCGGTTGTTGATCACGCCCTTGCCCTGGATCGTGCCCTTTTTCTGCGCGTTGAACGCAGTGGCATCGTCCTTGAAATACTGAATCAGGGTGCCGGGTTCAGGGCCTTCGTAGAGGATCTTGGCCTTGCCCTCGTAGATCTGGCGGCGACGGGACATGCGTGTTCGTCCTTGAAACTGTATAAAGAGCAAACCCCGGCTTGTAGGACGTCGGGCGACCGCGGGCCGGGGCGTTCGAGCGGGCATATAATGGAAGCAGGGGTAAAAGCAAACCGGTTGGGCCCGTCCGGCAGGGGCGCCCATCGGCGGATCGCTCCTGAGCTATCCGTACGCCGGGGTCAGCGGCCCGATCCGGCGATTTCCGCCAAGAGATTGCGGGCCGCCTCGCGTACCTGACGCCAGGTCGTCTCGAAGCCTTCCGGGCCGCCGTAATAGGGATCTTCCACGTCCTGCCCTTCCAGTCCGGGCACATGGTCCAGCAGGAGCGAAAGGCGGGCGGAATGGCCGGCAGGGGCGATGCGCCTCAGATTCGCAAGATTGCTGCCGTCCAGCGCGACGATGCGGTCGAATCTGCGGAAGTCGTCGGCTTTGACCTGCCTGGCGCGATAGGATGAGATATCGATGCCGTGGCGTAGCGCCTCGGCGCAGGAGCGCGGGTCGGGGCCTTTGCCGATATGCCAGGCGCCGGTCCCGGCGGAGTCGATATCGAGGTCCAGTCCCGCTTCGTCCGCCGCCTCGCGAAGCGCCGCTTCGGCAAGCGGGGAGCGGCAGATATTGCCGAGGCAGACGAAAAGGATGGACGCTGGAGGCACTGCAGACATGGCGCCTAGCCTACAGGCGGTCGGTGCCGATCTCAAATGCGTTTGGAGGCTGGTCCGGGGTCAGCGATGCCCGAACAGGCGTTCGAGGAAAGTGGGCTGGTCCATCGGCTGGATGGGGCCATGGAAGCGGCGGCGCAGGCCGGGATCGAGCGGCGCGCGCGGCGTCCAGATCCGTTCCGAGCGATAAGTGCTGTCTTGCGTCAGGGCCATTGGCGGCTCCATTTCTAGGGATCATTCCTGAGAATAAACCCTAGGACGCGCGGAAAGTTTCCTTTTCCGCGCGCCGCGGAGCCGTTGTCCGAGGTTCAGCGGGCGAGGGCGCCGGCCTCTTCGGCGAGTTGGCGGACCATGGCGCCGACTTCCCGGCCCAGGAAGGGCTTGCCCAGCATAGGCCGCTCGCTGTGGTCCTTGGGCAGGTGCTGGCGGTCGTAGCCGCTGACGAAGGCGAAGGGCGTGGACCTTGCTGCCAATTCGTCCGCCACGGCGTCGATTCGCTCGCCATTGAGATTGCCGTCCAGGAGGGCGAGGTCGGGGCCGGTTTCGCGGATCATGGCAATGGCCTGTTCGCAGGACGTGGCAGGGCCGAGAGCGATGGCGCCCGAGTCCTCGATCTCCATCATCAGTTCCATGGCCACCAGCGGCTCGTCCTCGACGATCAGCACCCGCAGGCCCTGCGGGCTCGGGCGGTGTGCCGCCGCATCGACGGCCAGGGCGTCGGCGGCCGGGGCGTCAGCGGCCAGGGAGATGGCAGACTGAGGGCCAGCGGCCTCATGGATCGCCGCGGCGGGCGCGCCGCCAGCAGTGTCGGTTACCAGGAGCGGTGGCGGTTCGAGTGCCGCATCGTCGGCCAGCGGCAGCACCAGGTGCCAGCGCACGCCTTCGGGGGCATATTCGGCGCTGATGCGGGCGCCGTCGGCAGCCATGCTGCTTTCGATCAGGGTCGAGCCGAAGCCCCGGCGCTGCGGCGCGACGACCGGCGGACCGCCCCGTTCGCTCCATGTGAGCGAGAGGACATGGCGCGTCAGCGACCAGTCGAGCGCGACCGTGCCGGTCTCGTTGGACAAAGCGCCGTACTTGTGCGCGTTGGTGGCCAGCTCGTGGAGGATCAGCGAAAAGCGCAAGGCGAGTTCGGGAGGCAGGTCCACGTCGGGTCCGGCCAGGCGCAACCGTTCCTCGCTCACGGCGCCGATCGCCACCTGGTCCGCGATGAGCCGGCGCAGGCTGGCGGGTTCCCAGGTCGTGGCGCTGAGAAGCGAATGGGCGCGGGCGAGAGACTGCAGGCGCCCACCGAACGACTGCTGGAATTCCTCCGCCGAACGGGCATGGCGAAACCCCTGCGAGGCGATGGCCTGAACCGTGGCCAGCGTGTTCTTCACGCGGTGGTTCAGCTCGCCGATCAGCAGGCGCTGCGTTTCCTCGGCGCGGTGACGCTCGGTCACGTCAAGCAGTTCGATCATCACGCTGGCCCCGCGCGAGCCCGTGCCCGCCAGCGAGGAACAGTACCATTCGCCTTCGCGCAGAGCCTTGTCAGCCCGCAGGAAGCGGTGCTCCTGCGTCTCGCGGCGGTCTTCCCCGCCGAGCAGGGCGCGCATGCCTTCGACGAAGCGCGCGCGGTCGGTCGGGGCCAGGAAGGGGGCTTCCTCCACTTTCAGGCCGAGCACGTCCTGCGCGGAGAAGCCGATCTCGCGCTCGGCGCTGCGATACCAGCTGACGATCCGCAAGTTGGCGTCGATCTCCAGCACGGCGAGCGGCGAATTGTCGCCGTGCGCGCGCAGGCGACCGAGCGCGAGGCCGAGTTCGTCGCGCTGGCGCGCGATCTCGCGGCGCTGGCGGGCGAGTTCGACGAAGACCGCGACCTTGGAGTTCAGCTCGACCATGTCGAGCGGCTTGAGCAGGTAATCGACGGCCCCGGCTTCGTAGCCACGGAACCGGCGGCGTTCGTCGGTGGCGAGCGCGGTCAGGAAGATGATGGGCACGGAGCGGGTACGCTCTGTACCGCGCATCAGTTCGGCCAGTTCGAAGCCGTCCATCTCGGGCATCATCACGTCGAGCAGGGCCAGCGCGAAATCGTCGCGCAGCATGGCTTCGAGCGCCTCGAAGCCGGACGAGACGGTGACGAGTTCGACACCCGGCTGGTCGAGCGCGGCTTCCAGGACGAGCAGGTTCTCCCGGATATCGTCCACGGCCAGGATCTTTAGCGGCTCATTCAGCAAAGGCGGCCTCCTGGACGTCGTGTTTGGTGCGTCGCCAGATCTTTTCCATTGGCGCGAATTCGGCGAAGCTATCGCCCTCTGCGGAGAAGTGCACGGTTTCCTTCGAGCCAAGCCCCAGGAATCCGCCGGGCGGAAGGGACTGCGCGAACAGGCCGAGCGCGCGGTCCTGAAGCGCCCTGTCGAAATAGATCAGCACGTTGCGGCTGGACACCAGTTGAACCTCGGAGAACACGGCGTCGCTCGCCAGATTGTGGTCGGCGAAGACCGCGCGGCGGCGCAGGGTCGGGTCGAACCGGGCCACGCCGTAGTTCGCGGTGTAATAGTCCGCAAGCGACCCCTGGCCGCCTGCCTCGTGATAATTGCGGGAAAAGCCTGCGATCCGGTCGATCTCGTAAACCCCGGCCTCCGCCTTGGCGAGGGCGGCGGGGTTGATGTCGGTGCAGTAGAACAAGGTGCGCTCTTCCAGCCCTTCCTCGCGGAACAGGATGGCCAGCGAGTAGAATTCCTCGCCATTGGCGCAGCCGGCCACCCAGACCTTGATCGAGGGCCAGGTGCGCAGATGCGGGATGACCTGTTCGCGGATCGCCCGGAAATACTCGGGGTCGCGGAACATTTCGCTGACCTGGATGGTCAGGAAACCGATCAGGACGTTGAGGCTCTCGGGATCGTGGAGAATCCGGTCGAGCAGGCTGGATAGGTGGGGATAGCCGAAATGGGATTGCGCCCGCTGCAGCCGGCGCAGCAGCGAGGCGCGGGAATAGTCCCGGAAATCGTACTGGTATCGCCGCCAGATCGCCTCGATGAGGAGGTCTACCTCGATATCCTCCACCGCTTCGACGGCGCGCCGTCCAAGGGGTTTCATCGCGGCATCCACACGCGGACGAGGCTGAGCAGCTTGTCGACGTCGAGCGGCTTGGAGAGATAGTCGTTGGCGCCGGCTTCCAGGCACTCGCGGTGGTCGCGTTCCATGGCCTTGGCGGTGAGGGCGATGATCGGCAGGCCCTTCCACTGCGGGTTCTTGCGGATTTCGCGCGTGCAGGCGAGGCCGTCCATTTCCGGCATCATCACGTCCATCAGCACCAGGTCGACACCGACCCCGCCGCTGTCGCGGATATCGCTGTCCGCGACGCGGGCGAGTTCGTTCAGAGCCTCGATGCCGTTGCGGGCGATGCGGACGTGCACGCCGTGCGGTTCGAGCACCGAGGTGAGGGCGTAGATGTTGCGGATGTCGTCTTCCACCACCAGGATCTGGCGGCCTTCCAGCGCGGCATCGCGGCCCAGCGAGCGGGCGAGGAGCTGTTGCTTCTCGTCCGGCATCTCGGACACGACCTGGTGCAGGAACAGCGTCACTTCGTCGAGCAGGCGCTCGGGGCTCTTGGCGCCCTTGACGATGATCGACTTGGAATAGCGCCGCAGCCGCATTTCTTCCTCTTCGGAGAGTTCGCGGCCGGTATAGACGATCACCGGYGGGAAACCGACGCTCTCGTCGTGGGAGAGACGTTCGAGGAGGTCGAGGCCGGACATGTCGGGCAAGTTGAGGTCCAGCACCATGCAGTCGAAGGTTTCCTCGCCCAGGCGGGCAAGGCAGTCGGCGGCGCTCTGGACGTCCACGGTCTCGACATCGCGCGAGGCGAGGAGGAGGTGGATCGCCTCGGCCTGGCGGGGGTCGTCCTCCACCACCAGCACGCGGCGCAGGCGCTGGTCCATGCGGGCTTCGAGGCCCTCCAGCATGCCTACGAGGGTGTCGCGGCTGACCGGCTTGAACAGATAGCCCACCGCGCCGCTGGCCAGCGCGGCATGGTCGTCGTGATCGGCAGAGACGATGTGGACGGGGATGTGGCGCGTGCGGGTGTCGCGCTTGATGCGGTCGAGCACGGAAAGCCCGGTATGGTCGGGCAGGTGCATGTCCAGGATCACCGCCTGCGGCAGATATTGCCGGGCGAGCAGGGCGCCTTCGTCGGCCGTGCCCGCGATCAGGCATTCGAAGCCTACTTCATGCGCCAGGTCACTGAGAATCCGGGCAAAAGCGGGATCGTCCTCGACGATCAGGATGACGCGGGAATCGCCCGAAAGCGTCTCGCGGTCGTCGGAAGGAGCAGGGCCGCGGCGGGTCGCGGGGGCCGTCGTCTGCGATGCGGCCGGGGTGGGCGTGGGGCTGGACCGGCCCGGGATCAGCGGGGTGCTGGCGGTATCGCCGGGCGTGAAGGTCTCGGGCAGTTCCAGGGTGAACATGCTGCCGGTGCCGGGCGTGCTGTCCACCGTGATGGTGCCGCCGAGCAAGTGCGCCAGTTCGCGGGAGATCGACAGGCCCAGCCCGGTGCCGCCGTATTTGCGGGCGATGCCGCCGTCCGCCTGGCGGAAGGCCTCGAAGATCGCGTCCTGCTGGTCCGTGGGAATGCCGGGGCCGGTGTCGCGCACCGCGAAGGCGATGCGGCCTTTCGCGGCCCGCGCGACGACGAGCGAGACTTCGCCCTGCGACGTGAACTTGATGGCGTTGGAGAGGAAGTTCTTGAGCACCTGCTCCAGCCGCAGCGGGTCGGTCTCGATCTCGGTCACGCCCTCGGCCGCATGCATCGTCAGTGACAGGCCCTTGCCCGAGGCTGCGGCGGAGAAAGTGTTCTCCAGCTTGCCGAGCATGGCGTCCATCGGCACGCGGTGCGGTTCCAGTTCGAGCCGCCCGGCCTCGATCTTGGAAATGTCGAGCACGTCGTTGATTAGCGTCAGCAGATCGTTGCCGGAAGACTCGATGGTCTCGGCATAACGGACCTGCTCGCCCGAGAGGTTGCCCTGGCGATTGTCGGCCAGGAGGCGGGCCATGATGAGCAGCGAATTGAGCGGCGTGCGCAGTTCGTGGCTCATATTGGCGAGGAATTCGGACTTGTAGCGGCTGGCCTGTTCCAGCTCGTCGGTCTGGCTGCGCAGGCGGGTCTGCGAACGGGTCAGCTCGTCGCGCTGGGCTTCGAGCGACTGGGCCTGTTCCTCGAGCTGCGAATTGCTGCGCTCCAGCTCGGCCTGCTGCTCTTCGAGCTGGGTCTGAGAGTGAAGCAGCAGCTTGCTCTGCGCTTCCAGTTCGTCGTTGGTGGCGCGCAGTTCCTCGCTCTGGTTCTGGAGTTCCTCGGCCTGCTGCTGGGTCTCCGAAAGCAGGTGTTCCAGGCGGGCGCGATACTTGGCCGAACGCAGGGTGATGCCGAGCGAACTGCCGACGAGGTCGAGGAAGGCGGCGAGGTCTTCCGGCCGCGCTTCCGGCGTGTCGAGGAAGCCGAGTTCGAGCACGGCGTTGACCGTACCGTCGACGTGGGGCGCGCCCAGCACCAGCCGGGCCGGCGTTGCCTGGCCGAGCGCGGTTCCGAACGAGAGGTAGCCGGCCGGAACGCGGGCGATGGTGGTGGTGCGGCCGTGGCGCATGACTTCGCCGAGCAGGCTCTCGCCCGGCTCCATGCGCTCGGGGACGGTGGCTCCGGCCGGCACGCCATATGTGGCGATCTTGCGGAAAGCACCATCGTCCTTGACGTAGAGGGCGCCGGCGATCGCGCCGAAGCGCTCGGCCAGGAAGGAGAGGGTGCGGCTGCCCAGCTCGTCCAGCGCGATGCTGCCGGCCGTGGCCCGCGCCAGGTCCGTCTCGCTCTCGCGCAGCCATTGCTGGTGACGGTTGTCGTTACGGTAGCGGATGAGGAAGAAACCGATGACCGCCAGCAGGATATTGGTGATGCCCGACAAGGCGCGGTTCGTCATCGCCACTTCCAGGCCCAGCCCCTGCGGCGCCATGAAATAGGCGACGATGGTGCAGCCGATGCCGGAGATGGCGGCCAGCAGCGGCGTCACCGGGCGGCGGGCGACGAAGGCGATCACCGTGGGCAGCAGGTAGAGAACGCTCACCCCCGTTCCCAGGGGAATGGTGGCGTCGATCAGAAGGCAGAGCCCCAGGGTGAAGATAATGACGAGCGCTAGCTGGACGTGAGGACTGAAAGCCTTGCTGGGCGACATTATGAATCTCAAGGGGAAACGCCGGCTGCAGGCGGACCGCTCCTCCCCCCAAACTTCAAGGGCGGTCCCCGGATCGGGAGGTTGAACGCAGGCAGGGTTCCATCGGTTCCCGAGGGAACGTGATAAATCTTGTATTACCCAAGATTTTCGAGGTTTCGTGAAGCGCAGCGGCGCAGGGTGAGTGAGGGTTTCATTAAGTAAGTTCCGGTAGGGCGTGCTGAAATCCCGACGAACTTCGCCGAAAGACTGGTCCTCCGATGCGCAGAATCACTCACCAGTTGCACCGCCTCCTCAAGGACATATCCGGCAATATCCTGCCGATGGCGGCCATCGGCATGGTCGTGGCGGCGGCGATCGTGGGATCGGCCATCGATCTCAGCCGCAACTTCAAGGTGGAGAACCAGCTCCAGGCCGCCTGCGACTCCGCGGTGCTGGCGGCGCGGCGCACCGTGGCGACGGACGCGGATTCGACGACGCCGGTCAACGGACTGGCGCCGTCCGTCCACACCGTGGCAGACAACTACTTCAAGACCAATTTCAACGATTCCACTCTTGGCACGGGCACCACGAACTTCGAGGTGTCTTCCCCGGACAAGGGCCAGACCGTCGAGGGCACGGCGGCAACGGTGCTGGACACCGTGGTCATGCGCCTGTTCGGGTTCAACAATTTCGCTCTGAGCGTGAAATGCACATCGTCCATGGGCATCGGCAATGCCGACGTGATGATGGTGCTGGATACCACCGGCTCGATGGCGGAATCGCTGAGCGGATCGACCCGCATCGCCGCGCTGCGCAGCGCGATGAAGAACTTCTACACCACGGTTTCCGGCGCGACCAAGGAAACCAATGCCCGTGTGCGCTACGGCTTCGTGCCCTACAGTTCGTCAGTCAACGTCGGCAAGCTGCTCAACGCCGTGGACAAGAGCTACATCGCCGACAGCTGGAACTACCAGTCGCGCGTGCCGATCTTCCTGAACGTCGCAAATGGGACGAARACGGGGACGAAAGACACTTACGAGGACGAAAAAAACACCACGTCACGAGGTTCGAGCTACAAGAACCAAACTCAATGCAACAACAATAAGCCCGCGAATCAAAGCGCTTATTCCAATGTCAATTCGTCCACCACCGAGACGACCACTTCCGGCACGACGCCGAATATCACGGTCACCGTTGTGACGAAGCAGCCGCAGCAGATGCTGACCTATGAGTGCAAGAGCAATAATGGGACGTATTACTTATATACGACTACTTATGCTCGCACAAAGGTGACCACTGACACTTACAAAAACGCCACGAATTCCACAAATGTGAAGGGTTCTACCTTCGATCATTGGGAATATCGTCAGGTCACCGGCGTCGATACGTCCAAGTTCAAGACGTTCGGCTCGACCCCCGTGCTCAACGGCAATAACGGCGCGTCCGTTTCCTACACCTGGGGCGGTTGCATCGAGGAGCGCAGCACGTCGAACACGGCGAACTTCAGCTACAACTCGATCACGGGCCTCAGCCCGTCGACGGCGCTGGACATCGATATCGACAGCGCGCCAACGTCGGATGCCAAGACCAAGTGGGGCCCGCTCTGGCCGGAGATTTCCTACCGCCGTGCGGGCAGCAGTTCCAGCACCTGGACACGCAACACGACGACGGATGGCGCATCGGCCGGAACCTACTGCCCCGCCGAAGCGAAGCTCCTGACCGAGATGGACCAGTCCAGCTTCAACACTTACGCGAACTCGCTGACGGCGGTGGGCGGCACTTACCTCGACATCGGCATGATCTGGGGTGGGCGGATGCTCTCGCCCGACGGTATCTTCAAGGACACGGTGAACCTGGAGCCCACCAACGGCGGTGAAGTCGCCCGGCACATCATCTTCATGACCGACGGCCAGATGGACACGTCCAACTATGTGCCGACGGCCTGGGGCATGGACTGGTGGGACCTGCGCACGACGGCCGGCGGCTCGGAAAGCGATGCCGACGCGCGCCACACGTCGCGCTTCCTCGCCGTCTGCGAGGCGATCAAGGCCAAGGGTATCCGCGTCTGRGTGATCGCCTTCACTTCGGGGCTTTCCACCGACCTGAAGACCTGCGCCTCCGACGACAGTTCCTATGTCGCCACCAACGCCACCGATCTCAACACCGCGTTCCAGGAAATCGCCAAGCAGGTCGGCGAACTGAGGATCACCGAGTGATGCTGCGCCGCCTGTCGCATTCGGCTGCCGGAGCGCTCCGGCGCCTCGGGGCCGACTGCCGGGCTGATACCCGGGGCGTGACCGCGATCGAGTTCGCCGTGGCGGGCCCGGTCCTCATCATCCTGCTCATGGGTATCTTCGATCTGGGCCACATGGCTTACATCCGCGCCGTCCTCCAGGGCGGCGTACAGCAAGTGGCCCGCAACGGCACGCTGGAGACTGCCGAGACGGAAGCGGGCGATGCCTACGTCAAGCGACTGGTCGACGGTGTAGCGCCGGGAGCCAAAGTGGAAATCACGCGGTCGAGCTATTTCGACTTCACCGACATCGCCCGGCCGGAGGCCTGGAACGACAAGAACAACAACAGCATCTGCGACAATGGCGAATCCTACACGGACGAGAACAAGAACGGCCATTGGGACGCCGATGTCGGCAAGAGCGGCAATGGCGGCGCGAACGACGTGGTCGTCTACACCGTGAAGGTCACGTATACGCCCGTGTTCCCCGTTCCCGGACTGACCGACGGGAACACCAAGCGCACGCTCTCGGCCACGGCCGTCAGGAAGAACCAGCCTTACGCCCTTCAGCAGGCGGTAGGCTCGGCAGCAGGGACCTGCCAATGATGGCATCGCCGAACAGGCCGAAGAACTGGCCGCGCGATGCCGCGCTCCTGCGCCGGCTGCGCGAGGACCAGAGCGGCGTCTCGTTCATCGAACTGGCGCTTATCCTGCCGGTGCTGCTGACCCTGGGGCTTTACGGAACCGAAGTGGCGATGATGGCCATGACCAACATGCAGGTCGGCGAAATCGCGACGTCCGTGGCGGACAATGCCTCCCGCCTCGGGCAGACGGACAACAGCACCGTCAGCCCGACGGTCAAGGAAGCGCAAGTCGATTCGGTCATGTGGGGCGCCCTGAAAGAGGGCAGCAGCTTCGATTTCGAAACCAATGGCCGCGTCGTCCTGTCCAGCCTGGAATACGACAGCGATACCAAGCGGCAGTTCATCCACTGGCAGCGGTGCCGCGGCGATCTGGACCGCAAGTCAGCTTATGGTGAGGCGGACCCCAACAAGACCGGCCCGGTGCTGGACGGCATGGGTGTGAAGGATCACAAGATCTACTCGGTGCCCAATTCCGCAGTGATGTTCGTGGAAGTCTACTACCACTACCAGCCGCTGTTCGGGACGATGTTCGTGAAGGACCAGGTGTTCAAGCACGAGGCGGCCTTCCTGATTCGCGACGACCGCAGCCTCAACCCGAGCGGCACCAAGAACGGCATTACCGGAACCGGCAGCCAGTCGCTCTGCACCTGAGGCGAAGGCCCTTGCAGGGATGTTTTCAGATCTGCGGAAAAACGAATTGGTCGGGGAGACAGGATTCGAACCTGCGACATCTTGCTCCCAAAGCAAGCGCGCTACCGGGCTGCGCCACTCCCCGACCCTTCGGTCGTCGATGTTGATCCGGGACCAGAAGTCCCGGTGCCGTTGGTGGGCCCGGCAGGATTCGAACCCGCGACCTAGCCGTTATGAGCGGCCAGCTCTAACCGCTGAGCTACAGGCCCCAACTGCCACGCCCGGCTCCATCGACGAGGCCGGACGAGAAGCCCGTTAGCTTGGCAATTCGTTCTGCGCAAGCGCTACGCTGGACATGATGTTGGCAACATTGCTCGGTTTTACACCGCGGCGTTCCAGATGCGCGAAAAGTGTGCGCCACCAGCCGTAAAGCGCGTCCAGATCCTGCGCGTCCCGCACGTAAGGCGTATAGCCGGGAACGAGCGAGGGGCTGTGGAAGGAGAAGACCAGCACCGGCAACCCGGCATCAATGGCCACGTCGACACCGCGCAGCGCTTCCTCGGCCGTGATTCCCTCCGGCGTCAGGGGGATGCGTTCCAGCAGTCCGGCACGGGCGAGGGCGCCGCGCAGCTGCGGCATGCGCCAGAGCGCGGGGTAGATCGTGTTGCCCAGCTGCCGCAGCGGTCCCCAATAGACGGTGGTCAGCGGCAGCTCTAGCAGCCGCCGCGCGCTGTCCGTCCAATAAGGTTGCAGCGGATGGGTGCGATAGTTCGGGCCGCCGGAAGCGCTGTAGTCGAACCGCGCGCGTACCGAAGTGTCGATGGCGATGCCGAATTCGTCCAGGATCTCGGCAGTGCGCGGGCCGAGCCCGTAGCGTCCGGCCCGGTAGATGCGCGGCGCCGTGCCGAACGCCTCGACGATTCGGCCGTGAAGGCGGGCGAACTTCTCGCGCTCCAGTTCGAAGCCCAGGTTCCCGGCGTAGGAGTTGAACTCGGTGACGGCCTCGTCGAACGGGGGGTTCACCCAGGGGTGAAGCTGGACGCCCACTTCCGCCCGCCCGGCCGCGACCGCTTCGCCGATGGCTTCGGGTGCCAGCGGCGAATCGGCGACCGGATAATCCACGAGATAGATCGGCACGACGCCGAACTCCTCGCAGAACTGCTGGAACGTGCGCAGTGCCGGGACGGAAAGCGTGCCATGTCCGTGCCGGTCGAGCGGCGCGTTCCAGTCGAACTCTTCCTCGGTATCGACCGTGACGATGAAACGCTGGCCGAATCCCTCGCTGAATTGCGCAAGGGCATCGGCGCGCGGCGGCAGGAGGAGGTTGGTCCCCGGCAAGACAGAATATTCCCTCAATCGGGTCGCATCCGACAGAACGACAATATGGACGAAGCGGCTCCGGGACCAGGCAGGCTGGCCTGCGAATCCGCAAGTACGGCAGGAACGGGCTAGAGGAAAAGTGTTCCGCTTCGGTAAAGGGGCGGGACGAAAGTCTTCCGCCGCACGGTCTGGAACCCTCTCCGCAAGCGGCTCAGAGCGCGCGGCTTTCGGCGTCCTGCGCGCGGCCCAGCGCCGATGCCGCGAAAGCGGGGAGCGACAGCCGCAGCTCGTCGCCGTCGCGCTGGAGGCTGCCGCCGGCAGCGTCGGCTTCGGCCGCTGCCAGGCGCAAGGTGAAGCCGATGCCGAACATGCCGGTGGAAAGCGACTGGCCGCGCTCGCTCACCGGCGTTTCGAACAGGCTCTGGGCATCGCGCGCCAGCAGCAGCGAGGGCAAGGTCACCCGCATGGCCACGCGCCCGTTCTCCACGGCGAGCCGGACCGGCAGCAGTTCGTGCGGCGCGGTCATCCCGGCGAGGACGGCGAAGACGCGCCATATCATACGCTCGATCTCGGTCCGCTCGATGGCGATCGGCAGCGCCGGCCCGCCCGTTTCGGGAAGGACGAAACCGCTGCCGCGCGGCTCGGTCCAGGCCTTGAGGCGCGCAACGGTCTCGGACAGGACGGCGACGAGGTCGCTTTCGCCCGATTCGATGCCGAGGGCGCCCGATTCAAGCTTTACCAGCCGGTCGAGTTCCTCGAATCCGGCCAGGATATGGGCACAGTCCCCGGCGATGGCCGCGGCAAGGGCGCGATATTCGTGCGGAGCAGGGCCGTAGAGCTGCTGCTGGATGATCTCCGCGGCGACCTGGATGGCATTGGCCGGCGTGCGCAGTTCGTGCAGCACTTGGCGCATGCGGTCCGCCTCGCTGGGTTCGGCGGCCGGGGCTGCGTCGACGGCGGCGATCTTGCCGGGGCGGCGCAGGCGCCCGGCATAGCCCGTGAATCGGCCGCTCGCGGGGTCGAAGTGGGGCACGGCATCCACTTGCCAGGCACCGCTGACGGCGGGCGCGCCGGTGATCTCGATGGCAACCGCGCGGAGGGGTTGGCGATGCCGGATGGAAAGTGCCAGGCCGGGAATATGCATCGAGGCCATCTGCACGGACGGCAGCGGCGCTGCAGGATCGAGCGGCTCACTCACCATCGGGTCGAGCGCCGCGAGGTTCAGGCCGATCAGCGCGCTGGCATGGGAACCGTCGGCCCAGCAGACGCGGCCTTCCGAATCCGTCGCGAAATCCATGGCGGCGGGGGCGCTGGCACTGGGCGTATCGCCCAAAGGCAGGCGAGGAGAGCCGCCGGCAATGCCCGGTGCGTGATGCTCGCGTGCCTTGCGGAATTCCTCGATGCGGCGGACGATCGCGCCGATGCCGTCGCCGCCTTCCAGGCCGGCCCCGCCGCCGCTGGCCTCCAGCCCGCTGCGCAGCGCGGCCGATCGGCGCGAGGTGGCGGCCTGTTCGAAATCGGCGAAGGAAATCGGCTCGGCGCCCCGCGGGTGCTCCGTCTCCGGTTCCTCTTCGGCGTCCGAAAGCTCGGCTTCGTCGAGCAAGTCGAAAGGCTCGCCCTCAACGAGCGTCTGAGGCGGGGCGTGGCTTTCGCTCGCGGCCTCGCTCGGAAACTGAATTTCGAAAGTGGAAACGGACACTTCCAGGACTTGCGCGTTCGGCGCGGGCGGCAGGCCGCGATCCTGGATGCCCAGGCGGTCGAGCAGCGCGCCGACTTCCGGGCCGAGATCGCGGCGATGGCGCAAGATGCCGCGGGCGCGCACGGGCAGGGCGGGCACGAGGCGAAGCCAGCCCGCTTCGTCCAGTCGCGCCGTGCCGATGGCAGCCAGGGCGACCTCGGGCTCCGCTTCGGCGAACAGGGCCAGCAGACGGGCATTGGTCAGCGGCTGAAGCGGCTGGCGCACCAGCCGCGCGCGGTCTGCCGCGCCGATCTGTGCGCCGAGTTCCTCGACCCGGGTAAAGCCGGCCTCGATGGCGTCCGAACGGGCGTCCTCGGGCAGGCGCCCCAGGATGTCGATCAACTGCCGGTACTGGATGCGCGCCAGCGCGTCCCCAGAGGACGGCAGGCGCAGTACCGTGGCAAGGCGATCGTCGAAATGCATTCCGGCTCCATAGGCGGTCTGCAAGCCCTTGCGAAGCCGCCCTATCCCTAATGTTACCCGAAGTAGGCCCTTAGAGGTTAAGTCAGGGTCACCAAGGGGCGAACTTTACTTCGAAAAATGCAGCGGCGCCCGTGTTTCCTGTCCGCCCGGTATGAGGCTTTGCCGGTCTTCCATGTTCCGCCGATGGGGGGAAGGAGCCGGAAAGGCCTGCAAATCCGGCCGCCGGCCTATGCGAAAACGCTCTCTAGCAAACTGTGCAGACGCTGTAAGTCGGCAGATTGTAGGCGTTGCAATGCGGGACGATTACGCTAAGGGATAATATTATTACAGGGGTGTCAGCGTTTTCGAGTGGATATTGCATGCCGGATCACGCTGCGCGCCCGCAAGGAAAGTTTCGCATGATTAATCTCGATGACATCGATCGCCGCTTGCTTGCAGAGTTGCAGGACGAGGGCCGCATCACCAATGTCGAACTCGCCCAGCGCGTCGGTCTCACCGCTCCGCCGTGCCTGCGCCGTGTGCGCAGCCTGGAGGAATCGGGCATCATCCAGGGCTACCATGCCGATCTGGACGCTTCGAAGCTGGGCTTCACCATCACCGTCTTCGCGCTGGTCAGCCTGAAGAGCCAGGCCGAGGAATCGCTGCGCGCCTTCGAGGACCACATGAAGGGTCTGCCCGAAGTGCGCGAGTGCCACATGCTCAACGGCGAGATCGACTTCATTCTGAAGATCGTCAGCCGCGACCTGCAGAGCTTCCAGGAATTCCTCACCAGCAAGCTGACGCCCGCACCGAACGTGGACAGCGTCAAGACCTCGCTGACGATCCGCACCGCCAAAAGCGTGCCGGGCGTTCCGCTGGAAGCCTGAAAGCGAATCACCGCGTGGCAATGACGAAAAAAAGGCGCCGCGTCCTGCTCCTGGGCGCGGCGTTGCTGTTGGCAGCCGGGAACCTCTGGTGGTTCACACGGGGAAGCAGTCAGCCCGAGCCGGACTTCGTGCTGGGCGCGACGTTCGAGAATGCGCGCATCGCGGCGCAGGACCTGCCTTCACTGCCGCGCTACGATGCCGCCAAGGGAACGTGGCTGGCCCGCGGCCGGCCGGTCACCGCGATAAAGGATCACATTCGCCCTTATCGCGCCTCCGATTCTGTCACTAAACGGAGCCCCACGTCCTATGTGGCGATAGGGGTGGAGGCGAGTGCCGGTCCCAGCCAGCTTCACCCGATCTTTCTCGATCTCGTCCGCGCGGGGATCTGCGATGTTGCCGTCGTTCAGGACGGCATGTCGCCCGATCCGCGCGGGGAGGTGGCTGTCTTGATCCAGCATGTCGTGTCCGTCAGGGACGGCACGGGCAGCGCGGTGAAATGCCCCGCGCCTCAGAGCGCGGCAGCGCCCTCCAGCGCCAGCAGATAGCTCTTCGCACCGAAACCGGCGACGGTGGCCTTGGCCGCCATGCCGACCCATGACGTGTGGCGGAATTCCTCGCGGGCGTGCGGATTGGAGAGGTGCACCTCGATCACCGGCACCTTGATAGACCGGATCGCGTCATGCAGCGCGATCGAGGTGTGCGTATAGGCGCCGGGATTGATCAGCACCGCATGGGCGCCTTCGTCCTCGGCTTCGTGCAGCCAGTCGATCAGGTGGCCTTCGTGGTTCGACTGGCGCATGTCGATGGAGCAATCCAGCGTCTCGCCGCGCTCCACCAGCATGGCGCCGATGTCGTCCAGCGTCTGCGAACCGTAGATGCCGGGTTCGCGCTTGCCCAGGCGGTTGAGGTTCGGTCCGTTGAGGACGTAGACGAGCTTGCTGGCCATTTCGCGATTTCCCGGTGCGGTTGCTATCCGGGCGCGGCTCTAGAGCATTTTCAGGCCCGCTGGAAACACCCCGAGGCGCCGAACCGGCAAAGAAGCGCGGCGTGTCAGCGGGGTGCGGGCATCTGGTCGCCGATGGGGCGGCCGTCCGCCTGCGTACCGACGGGAGGCTGCGGCGCGCTGCCGCCGAAGTCGGGTGCAGCATCCTGCCCACTCTCCGGCGGCGTTTCCGCCTCCGACTGGTCGGCATCGGCGTCGCCCTGATAGAACTTCGCGAGTTCGGCGTCGTTGGCCTTGAGCCGCGCGGAGGCTGCCGCGCTTTCCGCCTGCCGCCGGGCGGAGGCTTCCTGTTCCGCGGAACTCTTCGCCGCGGCCAGCTGCTTTTCCAGCTCTTCCTCGCGGCTCGGCCCGCAGGCCGCCAGCACCAGGGCCGGGCTCAAGACCAGTGCAATGGGCAAGACATTCCGAAACACGCAGTGGCTCCCCGYCAGACATCGCCGTGAGACCGCAAAAGTGACGGTCCTGCCGGGATCTCTAGCGGGGAAGGTTTGGCTTAATCTTAACGGGCGAAAATCTAGCGATCCGAGCCCCTGGCCTTGCCCCACTGCCGCATCGCCGAATATCCGAGGTATCCGGTGCCGAAGAGGGCGTAGAGGGGCTCGGGGATACCGTTCAGATAGGCCGACATGCTGCTGCCGATGGCTTCGGCGGTCCGGGGGCTCAGGGCGCCGATCAGGCCCATGGGCAGCGACCACAGGATCATGAGGTAGATGACGTAAAGAAAGCTCGGCCTGGCCCGGCTGGTCCAGGGATCGCGCGACTCGGCTTCTGCGACGATCGGCGAGAGACCTGCCTGAAGAATCTGCAATTCCTGAGAATTTTCGAGTTTCAGCAGTTCCAGCTTGGCGCGGTCCCGTGCATCGGGATCGGGGATCACCTTGTCGATGATCTTCGAAACCGGCGCGAGTATCGAATCGAACAGGGGCATTGGCGGGCACTCCCTAGGATGGTGGCCCGCAACCAGATAATCGAAGCGATCGATGTAGGAAAATGCTGCCAGTCATCGCCGCAAGCGGCGGTTCTCGCAGGATGTGAGGCGGGGAGGAACTGCTCCAGCCGCCCCGCGGATCAGACGTCGGACGGTATCGGCCGGTCGAGATAAGTGGTTTCGCCCTGCCGGCGCGCTTCCCAGGCATTGGTGCGCTCGCGGGCATAGGCCTTCTGCACGCGAACCCGGCTGATGCCGTATCGCTTGGCCAGATCGCCGTAAGTCGCGCCATCGATCACGGCGACGTAGATCGCGGCATTGCGCTCTTCGCTGGAGCTAGGATTCTCAGAGGACATCGACATTCTCCCGCGTTCTGCGCCGTGCTGGTTGGTCACCCGTCGCAGGCGATTCGCCCTCGGCAACGTATCAAGCCTGGGTTCCGATCCCAATCGGACGCGGTCTTGTCCGAAACGAAATGAGGGCTGAAACGAAAACGCCGTCTCCCGCACGAAGCAGGAGACGGCGTTTTTCATTGGTCGGGACGAGAGGATTCGAACCTCCGACCCCCACACCCCCAGTGTGATGCGCTACCAGGCTGCGCTACGTCCCGACCGGAGCGCGGCCTATAGGAGGCCTTTTTCGAGAGCGCAAGCGTCTGAATGACACTTTCTTCACGGTGCTTGAACGGCACTTGTGGATACCTATTTGGCGACGGCTTCGGTGAGGCCCACGGGGGATGGCGGCTTTCGGCAGGAAGGCCGCGCGTTGCCAGTGCTTCGCTTTGTTGCTAACCGCGCGCATCCGGCAAAGTCCATGAATGGATTTTCCCGGCGAGGCGTGCGGCAGATCGGATGCCGCGTATTGCCGCGCCGGCACGAACACGACGAGAAGGCCCTTCAGTTCAATGCAAAGCTCGATTCTCAACCAGCTCGCCGCCGCCGCTCCTGCCGGCGCGCCGCCGGCATGGATCCAGTACCTGCCCTTCGTCGCGATGGCGGTGATCTTCTGGTTCCTCATCCTGCGTCCGCAGATGAAGCAGCAGAAGGAGCACAAGAACAAGCTTTCGGCGCTCAAGAAGGGTGACGAAGTGCTGACCGGAGGCGGCCTCGTCGGCAAGATCGTCAAGATCGACGACAACTACGCCGATATCCAGCTTGCGCAGGGCGTCGTCGTAAAGGCGGTCAAGTCGACCATCGTCGATGTGATCCCGCCGGCCGGCTCGAAGCCCGCAAACGACTGAATTTCCGGCATCGCCGGGCTGAACCTGGCGATTCCCGATATCATGGAGCGCCCTGGACCGGGCGCTCTTTCGGAGAGAAGCCACAGGCTATGCTCGAATTTCCTACCTGGAAGAAGCTCTGGTACTGGGCGCTGACGATCGTCATCGCCCTTTGCGCCGTGCCGTCGCTGGTCTCGCTGACCAATGCGCGCTGGCCCGCATTCCTGCCGGAGCCAAAGATCAATCTCGGCCTCGACCTGGCCGGCGGCAGCCGCCTCCTGCTGGAGGCCGACCGCAAGCAGGTCGTCCAGCAGCGCCTGGAAGGCATGGAAGAATCCGTGCGCACGCGCCTGCGCCAGGCCAGCCCGACCATCGCCATCGGCGATTTTTCCAGCAACGGCGGCCAGCTGGCCTTCACCGTGCGCGACGCTTCGCAGGTGGATGCCGCGCGGGAAGCCATCCTGCCGCTGACCTCCGGCGCGGGCCTGACCGGCCAGCGTGACTGGGACATCACCGTACAGGACGGCACGCGCTTCATCCTCGTGCCGACCCAGGCCGGTATCGACCTGGCAATCAGCAATGCGATGGAAACCGCGGTCGAAGTGGTCCGCAAGCGCATCGACGCGCTCGGCACCAAAGAGCCCGACATCCGCCGCCTCGGCGGTACCCGCATCGACGTGCAGGTGCCCGGCCTCCAGGACCCGCAGGCGCTGAAGAACCTGCTTGGCCAGACCGCCAAGCTCGAATTCAAGCTGGTCGACGAAACGGCCGTGCCCAGCGATCTGGCCAAGGGCATCGTGCCTCCGGGCGACGAGATCGTGCCTTACGCCGATCCCACTTCGCCGGCTGCCGGCGGCGTTCCCGCCATTGCGGTGAAGCGTCTGGGCGGTATCAAGGGCGACGAACTGACCGATGCCAAGCAGGCCTTCGAACCGAAGACCAACGCGGCGGTCGTCTCGATCACCTTCAATCAGCAGGGCGGCGAGAAGTTCGCCAAGCTGACGACCGAGAACGTCAACAAGCGCTTCGCCATCATCCTCGACGGCAAAGTGCTCTCCGCGCCCAGCATCAACGAACCGATCCTGGGCGGCAGCGCCCAGATCTCGGGCAGCTTCAACGTCCAGTCGGCCACGCAGCTCGCCATCGCCCTGCGTTCGGGCGCGCTTCCGGTCGATCTGACCGTCGTCGAGGAACGCACCGTCGGTCCCGACCTCGGCGCCGATTCGATCCAGAAGGGCGTCGTCGCCATGGGCGTCGGCTCGCTGCTGCTGATGGTGTTCATCTTCCTGACCTATGGCCGCCTCGGCGCCTATGCGAACCTGGCGCTGGTCATCAACGTGCTGATGATCCTGGGCGTGATGGCGGTGCTGGGCACCACCCTGACGCTTCCCGGTATCGCCGGCTTCGTGCTGACGATCGGTGCGGCCGTCGACGCCAACGTGCTCATCAACGAGCGTATCCGCGAGGAACGCCATCGCGGCCGCCGCGTAGTGCAGTCGGTCGAGCTGGGCTACAAGGAGGCGAGCCGCGCCATCTTCGACGCCAACATCACCAACGCCATCTCGGCGGTGCTGATGTTCGCCTTTGGCTCGGGTCCGGTCCGCGGTTTCGCGGTCGTCCTCATGATCGGTATCGCGACTTCGGTGTTCACCGCCGTCACGATGAGCCGGATGTGGGTTGCGGGCTGGCTGCGTCGCACCCGTCCCAGCGACCTGAACGTATAAAGGTACTGGCGCATGAAGCTCCTCAAGCTCATTCCCGATCACACGAACATCCACTTCCTGCGCTGGCAGTGGCCGTTCTTCATCACCAACCTGCTGGCGATGGCGGCATCGATCGTGCTGCTGTTCACGCATGGCCTCAACCTGGGCGTCGACTTCGTCGGCGGCCAGATGATCCGCGTAACGTTCGAGCAGAGCGCCACGGCGCCGGTCGGCAAGCTGCGCGACAGCGTGGATTCGCTCGGCTTCGGCGAGCCGGTGATCCAGACGTTCGGCAAGCCCAACGAAGTCTCGGTTCGCATGAAGCTGCCGGAAGGTGCGGAGGACAACCCGAAGCTGGCCGACGGCATGGCGCGCAAGATCACCGAAAAGGTGCGTCATGACTTCGCCGATGCCCGTGTCGACGGCGTCGACTCGGTCTCGGGCAAAGTCTCCGGCGAGCTGTTCCACACCGGCATGCTCGCCCTCGGCCTGGCGATGATCTGTATCTCGATCTACATCTGGATCCGGTTCGAATGGCAGTTCGCCGCCGGCGCGCTGTTCGCGCTGGTGCAGGACATCCTGCTGACCGTGGGCATGTTCTCGCTGACGCAGATGGAGTTCGACCTCAACATCGTCGCCGCGCTGCTGACGCTGCTGGGCTACTCGCTGAACGACAAGATCGTCGTTTACGACCGTATCCGCGAGAACATGAAGAAGCACCGCCGCATGCCGATGAGCGAACTGCTCGACCTCTCGGTGAACGAGACGCTGTCGCGCACGATCGCGACCTCGCTCTCGGTGCTGATCATGCTCGTCTCGCTGCTGCTGCTCGGCCCCGACGTGATCTTCGGCTTCACCGCCGCCATCACCCTGGGCATCTTCATCGGTACCTACAGCTCGATCTTCATGTCCGCGCCGATCCTGATCTGGCTGGGCGTGAAGTCGGACTCCTTCGTGAAGACGGAAACCGATATCGACCGCCAGGAACGCCTCGCCCGCGAGGGCGGCGCGCGGCCCTGAGCCGAAGCACCTCACGTTGACGAAAGGGCCGTTCCTGCAAGGGAGCGGCCCTTTTCGTATCAGGCCGCAGCGTAGACCGGCTCGCCCGAAAGCACGTCGCGCCAGAAGCGGACGAGGTTCTGGGCATTCACGCCCCAGGAGAATCTGCTGACGTTCGCCGAAACGTCCTGCTGGCTCGGCGGATCGGCCAGGATGTCGCGCACGGCATCGGCGATCGCTTCGGGGGTGCGCTCGGCGATGATGCGGCCGGCGCTTTCGTCCTTCACCACCTCGCGGGCGCCGCCGATGTCGGGGATGACGATCGGCGTGCCGCAGGCCAGTCCTTCCACCCAGACATTGGCGAGGCCCTCGCTGGCCGAAGGCAGGACCAGCACGTCGGCCGCGCAAAGGACATGGGGCAGCAGGTCATGGCCGACGAGGCCGAGGAACTGCACCCGGTCGGCCACGCCCAGCCAGTCTGCCAGGGCATGGAGCGACTTGTCGTCCTCGCCCGTGCCGGCAAGGGCGAGACGCGCGCCGGGCAGGTGAGTGAGTGCCTCGATCACCAGGCGCTGTCCCTTGCGGGGGATCAGCGAGCCGGGCGTGACAATCAGCGGCCCTTCCGACCAGATCCCGAGGTTGGGCATCGCCGAGACGAGCGCCCGGGCGGCGCCGCGTGCCACGGGGTGGAAGCGCTCATGGTCGAGGCCGGTGTAATGAACGCCGATCCGCTCGGCGGGCATGCCCAGGGCGATCATGTCGCTGCGCAAGGCCTCGCTGACCGCCAGCATTCCGGCGGCCTGCTGCGCCGCCCGCTGCATCTGCCTGAGCGCAACGGGGCGCTGTCCCCAGTAATGGATGTCCGCCCCGCGCGACTTGATGGTGAGCGGCAGCCCCAGTTCGCGCGCGATCAGCGCGGCGGCGGGGCCGTCCGGGAAGAAGAACTGCGCATCGACCAGGTCGAACGGCCGCTCGGCATGAAGGCGGCGGACGAGCGGCAGCACGGCGCGGGCGATCCGGCCGGGATTGGTGTCGCCGCCGATCTTCGGGATCAGCGTGAACTTGGGATAGTGCACTTCGAAGCCGGCGCTGCTGCTGGATTCGGGAATGTGCCTGAGCTTGTCGTAGGGATGGCGGCGCGACAGCGGCCAGGGCGGAATGCCGATGGGGCTGACCATGGTGAGGTCCACCTCGCCCCCGGCGACGATCGTCCGCATCTGATTGCCGACGAAGACGCCGAAGGACGGCTTCACCGGATTCGGAAACAGCGTGGCAATGGAGAGGATGCGCATGGCTTCCCTTTAGAGGCGGAAAGTTAGAGCTTTCTGACGAGCATGTCCGCAACGGCCAGCCACTGGGGATGTTCCACCGGTACGGGCGGCTGGCCGCTGATCGGGGGCAGCAGGACCAGCGCATCGCCGCCGCTCTCGATCAGCCTTCCGAATGCGAATCGGCCGCCGGGGAGTGGGGCGAGCACGTCGCGGTTCAGCAGGCGCGAAGCCTGGTGCAGGGGCGTCTGTCGCAGCCAGACCTGGTCTCCGGTGCGGTATTCGCCGCAGGTCGCCTCCACTTCCATCACCATCCACGGCAGGTCGGCGGCAAGATCGCTCGGCAGCAGGGCCTCGCGCCGGAGACGCGGGCTTTCGGCGCCGCCTTCGGAGAGGAGGGCCACGACCATGACCGGCTCGCTGGCCTCGCTGCGCAGGAGGCTCTCCGGATCGACGCCCAGCGCCTGGGCGATCCGGTTCATCCAGACGAGCGAGAGATTGCGCATGCCCGTCTCGAGGCGGCCGATGGTCTGCGCGGTCGTGACGGGCCGGCACGCGGCAGCGACATCGGCCAGGGTCAGGCCCTTTTGAAGCCGGATGTCGCGAATGCGGTTTATCATCGAGAAGCTGGCCCCTTGCCGATCCGGCGCAGCCTTGGCAGAGGGCTAACCGATCTGGTTTCCCTCATCGCCGCGGCGAGCCGTCTTGGCAAGGGACGGCGGGCAGGCGCGGCGGCTTGCCCGCCTCCCGCGCCTAGGCACCAGGCTCCCTTATCCCTCGACCAGTTCGGCCAGTTCCAGCCAGCGTTCTTCCGCGGCTTCCTTTTCGCCGCGCGACTTGTCGATGGCGGCGGTCAGGCTGGCGAATTTCGCCGGATCGCGGGTGTAGAGCGCGGGATCGGCCATGGCCGCTTCGTCGCGGGCGATGGCGGCTTCCAGTTCCTCGATCCGCTTGGGTAACAGCTCGTAGTCGCGCTGGTCCTTGTAGGACAGCTTGCCCTTCCTGGGCGGCGGCGGAGCGGCGGTATTGGCGCTCTCCTTCGCCTTGGCCTTGCCGCTCGCGGTGCGCTGGCGGCGCTTGGCCTCCCAATCGGCATAGCCGCCGGCGATCACATCGATATGGCCGGTGCCGTCGAGGCCGAGCGTGACGTTGACCGTGCGGTCGAGGAAATCGCGGTCGTGGCTGACGATCAGCACCGTGCCGTTGTAGTCCGCGATCACTTCCTGAAGCAGGTCGAGCGTTTCGAGGTCGAGGTCGTTGGTCGGTTCGTCCAGTACCAGCAGGTTCGATGTTCGCGCGAATTCGCGGGCGAACAGCAGGCGCGAGCGCTCGCCGCCCGAAAGCGTGCCCACTTTCGCCTCGACCAGACCGGGATCGAACAGGAAGTCCTTGAGATAGCCCTGGATGTGCTTGCGCACGCCCACCACGTCGATCCAGTCCCCGCCCTCGGCCAGGACGTCGCGAATGCGCATTTCCGGGCTCATGCGGCTGCGCTGCTGGTCGATGACGGTGGCGTCGAGCGTGGCGGCGCGCGTCACGGTGCCGGAATCCGGCTGCAATTCGCCGATCAGCAGCTTCAGCAGCGTCGTCTTGCCCGAGCCGTTGGAGCCGACGATGCCGATGCGGTCGCCGCGCTGGATGCGCAAGTTGAAGTCCTTGATGACCGTGCGGGCGGCCTCTCCGGTTCCGAACGTCTTGGTGACGTGCTCGGCGACGATGACGGACTTGGTCTTGCTGTCGTCCGCCACGACGGCGAGCTTGGCTGCGCCCTGCGGCCCCATCATCGCCGCGCGCTGGGCCCGCATTTCCCAGAGCTTGGCAAGGCGCCCCTGGTTGCGCTTGCGCCGCGCGGTCACACCGCGTTCCAGCCAGTGCGCCTCGATCTTGAGCTTGGCGTCCAGCTTCTGGGCCGCGCGTTCCTCTTCGGCGTAGACCTCGTTTTCCCAGGCCTCGTAGCCGCCGAAGCCGATGTCCCTGCGGCGCATGCTGCCGCGGTCCAGCCAGAGCGTCGCATTGGTCAGGCGGGTCAGGAAGGTGCGATCGTGGCTGATTACCACGAAAGCGCCGTTGTAGCGCTGCAGCCAGGATTCCAGCCAGTCGATCGCGGCAAGGTCGAGGTGGTTGGTCGGCTCGTCCAGCAGCAGCAGGTCGGGCTCGGAGGCGAGGGCACGGCACAAGGCGGCGCGACGGCGTTCACCGCCGCTGGCGCTCTTCGCCTCGCGCGAGAGGTCGATGCCGAGCTGATCGGCGATCGATTCGACTTCGTGGCGCGGCGGGGCATCGTCGCCGTGAATGGCGAAATCGAGAAGGGTGTCGAACCCGGTGAAGAATGGGTCCTGTTCCAGCGTGACCACGCGGGTACCCGGCTGGACCGAGCGGGTGCCCTTGTCCGCATCGACGCTGCCGGCAATCAGCTTGAGCAGCGTGGTCTTGCCCGCGCCGTTGCGCCCGATCAGCGCCAGCCGGTCGCGCGGGGCGATGTTGATGTCGAGGTCCTGGAAGAGCCAGCCGGAGCCCTGGATCAGGCCGAGGCCTTCCCAGCTGAGAATAGGTGCGATTGCCATGGCTCGGCGCCCTACAGGGCCGGGCGGGGGGCTGGCAAGCCGCACGGCGCGGCATCGCGAGCGTGGACTTTCGGCCACACCTCCGATCCGGCGCTGCCTTCCTGCCACATTCAGGACTTGTTCAAGGCAGCGGGCTTAGGCAGCAAGTCGATATGAAACAGGCTCTTTCTTTCCTGGCGGCCCCTGCCGCGCTGGCTCTTGCGGCCTTCGGGTCGGTCGTGCCCACGCTGACTGCGCATGCAGCCGATCCCGGCGGCGAGCAGGGTGAGGTGCGCCGCGAACGCAAGGCCGGCAACATCCTGTCCATCCGGGAGATCGAGCAGATCGTTCTGCCGCGCATGTCCGGGAAGCAATATCTCGGCCCGGATTACGATTCGGCCGCCATGGCCTATCGCCTGAAGTTCATCCAGAGCGGCAAGGTCTACTACGTCGATGTCGACGCGCGCACGGGGCGGGTGATCGGCCAATCGCGTTGAACGATGCCGCGTAGAAGCGCAGGCCCGTCGATCCGCGGGAACCAACGCGGGGGCCGTCGCTTGACGCTGCCGGGCTTTCGCCCCATTTGAACTCCGCCCCCACCGGCCCACTTTCATTGGGCCCGCCCTCTTAGGGAGAGACCGAATTGCGCATCCTGATCGTCGAGGATGAACCCACGCTCGGCAACCAGCTCAAGACCACGCTGGAACAGACCGGATATGCCGTAGACTTGTCCGTCGATGGCGAGGACGGCCACTTCCTGGGTTCGACCGAGGAATACGACGCCGTTATCCTCGACCTTGGCCTGCCGGAGATCGATGGCCTTACCGTGCTGGGCATGTGGCGCAGGGAAGGGCGCAATTTCCCCGTCCTGGTCCTCACCGCCCGCGATTCCTGGTCCGACAAGGTGGCCGGGCTCGACGCCGGTGCGGACGACTATCTGGCCAAGCCCTTCCAAACCGAGGAACTGATCGCCCGCCTGCGCGCGCTGATCCGCCGTGCCTCGGGCAACACTTCCAGCGAATTGACCGCCGGCGACGTGCGGCTGGACACCCGTTCGGGCCGCGTCACCCTGGCCGGGGAGCCGGTCAAGCTGACCGCGCAGGAATACAAGCTGCTGTCCTACCTGATGCACCACAAGGGCAAGGTCGTCAGCCGCACCGAACTGATCGAGCACATCTACGATCAGGATTTCGACCGCGATTCGAACACGATCGAGGTCTTCGTCACGCGCATCCGCAAGAAGCTGGGTGCCGATGTCATCACGACGATCCGTGGCCTTGGCTACAGCCTCGACGACCCCGCAGAACCCGGCCGCGGCTGACGTGTCAGCCCCGGAACCGGGCCTCCCGGAAGCGGGATCCGGCACGAAAGCGTCCCGTGCGGCGGTTGCCGGCGTAGCGGGGGCCGGTGCGGCGGGGGCCAGCGAAGCCGGGTCCAACGCGCCGGGAACCGGCGAAAGCGGCGGCGCCCAGGTGCGGGCCGCCAATACCGGCTCGCTCGCGCGCCGCATGATGCTGATCGCGGCGGGATGGATCTTCATCCTGCTGCTGGTCGGCGGACTGGCGCTCGACCGGACGCTGACCGGCCTCATCACGCGCAATTTCGACGAGCAGCTCGGCTACATGCTCACCGGCATGATCGGCTCGGTGGAAATCGGGCCGGACGGCGAAGTCTTCTTCATCCGTCCGCTGGGCGACCAGCGCTTTCTGGAGCCCAATTCCGGGCTCTACTGGCAGATTCGCGCCAAGGGCCATGAGGATTTCCCGTCGCGTTCGCTCTGGGACCGCAGCATCAACGTGCCGCCCGAGCATTTCGACGCCCAGCAACACGTCTATGACAGCCCGCAGTTTCCGGGCGAGCCTCTGCGCGTGATGGAGCGGGCGGTGATCCTGCCAGGCAGCGATGCCCAGTGGATGTTCACGGTCGCGGCCAGCCGGGTCGATCTGAACGACCAGATCAAGATGGTGCGCGGCATTCTCGTCTACAGCTTCGTCGCGCTGGGCTTCGGCCTGCTGCTCATGGCGGGCATGCAGACCTGGTACGGCCTGTTCCCGCTGCGCCATGTGCGCCGCGCAATCCAGAAGCTGCGCACGACCGGGGCCAGCCGCGTCACCCAGCCGCTGCCGCAGGAAGTGGAACCGCTGGTCGACGAGCTGAATGCACTGCTCGCCCATACCGAAAGACAGGCCGAGGAAGCGCGCATGCATGCGGGCAACCTCGCTCACGCGCTCAAGACGCCGCTTACCGTGGTTATGAACGCGGCCACGGCCAAGGCGCCCGACCTCTCGGACACCGTGATTCGCGAGGCAGCGGTCATGCGCCGCCAGGTCGATCACCATCTGGCACGGGCGAGGGCGGTCGGCCGCCGCGCCGTCGGGCAATCGCGCGCGGAAGTCTGGCCGAGCCTGGAGGCCGTGCTGCGCGCGGTGGAGCGGCTCTACGACCAGGCGCGGCTGGACCTGGACGGCAATCACGACGCCGTCGTGGCCCTCGAAAAGCAGGATCTCGAGGAGATTCTCGGCAACCTGATCGAGAATGCGGCCAAGTACGGCGGCGGCAGCGTGTTCGTGACGGTGGACCCCGATCGCACCTCGCGCTTGTGCGAAGTGTGGATCGAGGACGACGGCATGGGCATTCCCGAAACCGAGCGTATCCGCATCTTCGATCGCGGCGCGCGTCTCGATACCGGCAAGCCCGGGACCGGGCTGGGCCTTGCCATCGTGCGCGATGTCGTGGAAATCTACGGCGGCACCGTGGAACTCGACGAGAGCGAGGACCTGGGCGGCTTGCTGGTCAAGCTCAAGCTGCCGCGGGTCGATGCCTAGTTTCTCGATCCCATCCGGCGCTCGGCTTCCAGTGTCCAGCGTCGGACGGGATTCTCGTGGGAACCGGCGCAGAGGCGGTTGCGGCTCCGTTCATTCATCCCCATTGGCGCGGTTTACCAGATCAAGGACCTTTTCATGACCGATTCCATCAACCTGTCGCTGTCGTCGGACGAGATCGAAATCATCGTCGACGCCCTCGAAGCCGATCTCGAAGGCTATGTCGAAGCTGCCAAGGAAGCGCGCGGCAACAACAACCGCGAGGACGTGGCGACCTTCACCGAAGCGGCCACGCGTATCCAGACGCTGATGTCGAAGCTTCAGGATCTGGTGGAAGACTGACCTTCCAGGCCAGCTTTTCCGTCAGGAGCTGCCGTCCCGGGCCATCCCGGGACGACGGCTCCCTATACGGATCCGATTCCCTGAAAGCCTGGGCTCAGGCCTGGTTCTTCGCGCGCTCGTGGTGGCGGATCACTTCGTCGATGATGAAGCGGATGAACTTCTCGCCGAAATCGGGGTCGAGATGGGCATCTTCCGCCAGCTTGCGCAGACGCACGATCTGGCGTTCCTCGCGGCCGGGGTCGGAGGCGGGAAGGTCGTTCTTCGCCTTGTAGGCGCCTACCGCCTGGGTGATCCGGAAGCGTTCCGCCAACATGTGGATCAGAGCGGCGTCGATATTGTCGATGCTCGCACGGAAACCGGCGAGTACGAGGTCGGCTGCGGGAGTGTCCTGGGTCATCGCGTGGTCCGCTAGCACGGGTTCGCCGCCTCTTCCAGTCGGGGCGTTCGACCGTCCCGTGGCATTCGCTCTTGCGTTACGGACGCCGAACGCGCAATGCGCGGGTCGATGAGTGCCGATGTCATTCCCCTGCGCGCACGCGGGTCGCAGCCTACCCTCGCTCCCATGCTGGCGCTCACCGCTCCCGGCATGAACAGCGTCAACGCCGTCATTCTGGACCGGATRCAGAGCGAGATTCCGCTCATCCCGGCGCTTGCCGGGCATCTGATCTCGGGCGGTGGCAAGCGCATGCGCCCGATGCTGATGGTCGCGGCGGCGGAGCTGTGCGGCTATCAAGGGACCCGCCATCACAAGCTGGCCGCGGCCGTGGAATTCCTTCATACCGCCACGCTGCTTCATGACGATGTCGTCGACGGTTCGGACATGCGCCGCGGCAAGGCCGCCGCCAATATCGTCTTCGGCAATCCCGCGACGGTTCTGGTGGGCGATTTCCTGTTCACGCGCGCCTTCGAATTGATGGTGGAAGACGGCAGCCTCAAGGTCCTCAAGATCTTCTCCAAGGCCAGCTCGATCATTGCCGAGGGCGAGGTCGATCAGTTGACCGCCCAGCGCCGGATCGAGACGAGCGAGGAGCACTACCTCCAGATCATCGGTTCCAAGACCGCTGCGCTCTTCGCCGCCGCCACGCGCATTCCGGCGATCGTTGCCGAAAAGAACGAGGCGGAGGAGCACGCGCTCGACGCCTACGGCCGCAATCTCGGCATCGCGTTCCAACTGGTCGACGACGCCATCGACTACGATTCGGAAGCCTCCGAATCGGGCAAGGACAAGGGTGACGATTTCCGCGAGGGCAAGATGACCCTGCCGGTGATCCTGGCCTATGCGCGCGGCAATGCGGAGGAACGCAAGTTCTGGGAAGACGCCATCGCCGGTTTCCGCACCGAGGATGAGGACCTGGCCCACGCCGTGGAACTCATCAACCGCCACGGCTGCGTGGAGGCGACGCGGGAACGCGCGCGTCTCTATGCCCAGCGGGCCATCGATTCGCTCTCGATCTTCCCCGCCGGCGCGGCGCGGGAGGCCATGTGCGAAGCGGTCGAGTTCGCGGTGGCGCGCCGCTACTGAGCCTGGGGCTTTTTCATCTTCGTTAACGGACGCCGGGCAGCATCTGTCCGGCGTTTTCGTATGTGCCCTGCCGATAGTTATCGTTGGCGTAACCTTAATGTCGCTGGAAATCTTGCGACGAGGCTGCCGGGTAAATGAGTAAAGCGTCGATCTATTAGGTTGATACTATAGGACAATGGCTATAGGTTCGCGGCGTTACGAGTTCCTGCCTCGGGAGATCGTCGTTGGTTCGAAGTGGTCGATCCTCATTTCGGTTCCTTCTCGCGGGCATCCTGCTTTGTGGGCTTGCCGGACTTTCCGAGGCGAGGGCGCAAGGTGCTCCGGATGATGCCTCTGGCGGTCAGGCCGGCGTCGTTTCTGTCGATACCGTCGATGAAGAGCGGGTGCAGATGCCCCCTCCGGCCGGACGCGGCGGCACCGGCTGGACGCTGATCGTCAGTCCTTATGTCTGGGGCGCTTCCATTGGCGGCGACCTTGGCCTGGCCGGGTTGCAGACACAGGCGCATTTGCCCTTCGGCGATATCTTCCACCATCTCGACCTTGCGGCCATGGGGACCGTCGAAGCGGTGAACGGCCGCTGGGGCGGATATCTCGATGCCCAGCATGTGAAGACCTCGCAGACCGAGCAGGTGCTCTCGCTGCCCGTGGATCTCAGCATCCGCACCACGCGCGTGGCGGGCGGGCTCTACTACAAGGCCTGGATCGTTCCGCTTCCTGGCGAGACGGCCTTCGGCAATCCCCGGAACGTCTCTTTCGAACCGACCGTGGGCCTGCGCTGGACCGACCTGAAGGCCAGCGCCGCCGTCGCGCCCCTGGCCCTGCAGACGGCGAAAGGGGCGAACTGGGTCGATCCCTTCGTGGGTCTGCGCATGAATGCCGATCTCTCGCGGCGCTGGAATCTGTTCGCCCAAGCCGACGTGGGCGGCTTCGGCGCCGGCTCCGACATCAGCGTCAATGCTGTCGCCATGCTGGGGTACCGCACGCATGTCTTCGGGCAGCGCACGATCCTGCGGGCAGGCTACCGGCTCATTTACGAGGATTACGACCAGCCCGATTTCACCGGGCGCGGCAAGTTCGTCTGGGACATGCAGCAACGCGGCCCGCTGATGGGACTGTCGATGCTCTTCTGATTGCTCCGTTGCCACGAGGAGAATTGCCGATGCGCATGACGACCACATTCGGGCGGGCGCTTTGCGCGCTGGCCTTGCCGGGCCTGCTGACCGCGGGTGTCGCCGCCGATGCCTGCACGCGGGCAGTCTATCTGGGGCCGAACGACAACGTCATCACGGCCCGCTCGATGGACTGGAAGAGCGACATCGTCTCCAACTTGTGGATCCTGCCGCGGGGCATGGCGCGGACCGGCGAGGCAGGGGCCAATTCCATCAAGTGGACTTCGAAATACGGCAGCGTCGTCGTCAGCGGCTATGACGTCTCCAGCACGGACGGCGTCAACGAGAAAGGGCTCAACGCCAACATGCTCTGGCTGGTCGAATCGGAATATCCGCATTTCGATGGCAAGGGTAAGCCGGGGCTGACGATCGCGGCCTGGGCGCAATATGCGCTCGACAACTTCGCGACCGTTGCCGAGGCCGTGGCGGCGTTCGAAAAGGAGCCTTTCACGGTCGTCACCGACAGTGTGCCGGGCGAGAACCGCCTGACGACCGTGCACCTCTCCATGTCGGACGCCACGGGAGACAGCGCCATCGTCGAATATATCGGCGGCAAGCAGGTGATCCACCACGGTCGCCAGTTCCAGGTCATGACCAATTCGCCGACGTACGACGAGCAACTGGCACTCAATACCTACTGGAAAGGCATCGGCGGCACGACCATGCTGCCGGGCACTAACCGCGCGGCCGATCGCTTCGCGCGAGCTTCCTTCTATATCAACGCCATTCCCAAGGAGCCGGACCCCAACAAGGCGCTCGCCGCGGTGTTCAGCGTGATCCGCAATGCCTCGGTGCCTTATGGCATCAACACGCCGGAAGAACCGAACATCTCATCCACCCGCTGGCGCATCGTCTTCGATCACAAGCGGCAGCTGTACTTCTTCGAATCGGCTTTGACGCCCAACACCTTCTGGGTCGACCTGAAGAAGATCGATTTCTCGAAGGAGACGGGCAAAGTGAAGAAGCTCGATCTCGGTCCAGATCAGGATCACACCTTCTCGGGCGAGGCGAACAAGGACTTCGTCGACCATGCACCGTTCCGGTTCCTGGGTTTGACGGGCTGAATTTCCGCTATTTTCAGGGATGTTGGGCGGTGGCGGGACCCCGGCATCGCTCGCACGGTGGGCTTTTCGCGCAACAGTCCACCGTGCAATGAAGTTGCAATAAGGCCGCAATTGCGGTGGCAGGGGAAGCACCCTATTCAGGCCGCGTCATGCCCTCCGAATCCGAGCAGGCGCCGTCGGGTTATCAACCCGGCTCGCCGCGCCAACGCCTCGTATCATCGTTCCTCTCTGCGGGGCTGATCCTTCTTGCGCTGTTGCTGGCCATCTACCAGACGGGCCTCGTTCCCGAACTTGCGAAGAAGACGACCGCGCTGACCACGTTCGACGTCGTCGACCATGATCGAGACAAGGGCGGGGACAAACCGGCCCAGCCCAAGCAGCGCGAGGAAAAGAAGGTCGAGCAGAAGCAGCAGGCCGCGGTGGTGCAGGAAAAAGTGCCGACGCCACCTGTCGAAACGCCGGTGGAGAAGAAACCGGCTTTCACCTTCCTCAAGATGTCGAGCCAGGACTTCGCCGCGGCGGATATCGGCAAGATGAAGGGGCAGGGGCTGGCGCAGGGTGCTCCGGCACCGGGCGGTTCGGGCGGGACTTACGGCCCCGGCGAAGGCCCTGGCGGCGCGACGCTCTACAACGCGGATTGGTTCCGCCGACCCACCGATGCGCAGCTTGGCGGGTACTTGCCGGAAAAGCGGCCCAATACCGGCTGGGGCATGATCGCCTGCCAGACCATGGAACATTACAAGGTCGACAATTGCCAGATCCTGGGCGAATCGCCGCGCGGCTCTGGCTTCGGCCGGGCGGTGCTCAATGCGGCGTGGCAGTTCGAGGTTCTTCCGCCGCGCATCAACGGCAAGCCGCAACTGGGGACCTGGGTGCGCATCCGCATCGACTACGGGACCAAGAGCGACATCTGAACGGGCCGCGAAAGCGGATGGCGGACTGAACCGGACCTAGCCGCCCGGCCAAGCCGCCCGGTCAGGCCATGTGCCAGGTCTTGGAAGAGGTCTCAATCCGGGCCAGCATATCATCCAGCGACATGGGCCGGGCGATGTGGAAGCCCTGGGCCAGCGAGAACCCGGCGATCCGGGCGCTGAGGAGCTGGTCTTCGGTCTCGATCCCTTCGATCACGCATTCCAGCGAGAGCGCGCGCGCAAGGTTACGGATTGCCGAGATCAGGCGGCGGCCCACGGTCTCGTCGAGCCGGGGCGCGAAGCTGCGGTCGATCTTGACCATGTCGAGCGGCAACTGGTGCAGCGAAGAAAGGCTCGAATAGCCGGTGCCGAAGTCGTCCAGCGCAATCCGGGCGCCGGTGGCGCGCAGGCGCTCCAGGACGATACGAGCGGTGTCGAGTTCGGCGATCAGAGTCGTCTCGGTGATTTCGAAGAGCAGGCGACGGGCGTCGCTGCCGCTCGTTTCGATCCGTTCCAGCAAAGTGCCGATCGTCTCGGCGTCCGAAATGTCGTGGCCCGACAAGTTGAACGAGACCGAGATGGGGTGCGGCAGGCGGGCCAGGGTATCGAGCGCATGATCGAACAGGGTCGCCGTCACTTCGCGGGCACGGCCCACGCGTTCGGCCGCGGCGATCATCATTTCCGGCGCGATCACGCCCAGCGTGGGCGAGGTCCAGCGGGCGAGGCATTCGAAGCCGACTGGCTGGTTGCTTTCGGTGGCGATGATCGGCTGATAGGCGACCGAGAGTTCGCGCGAGAGGTCCGCGCTCTGCATCGCCGCATCGAGTGCCTGCTCGGAGCGGATCAGGGTTTCCAGGTGATCGGAAAAGCGCACGCACTGGCCGCGCCGGTGATTCTTGGCATGGTAGAGCGCAAAGTCGGCGCGGTCGTAAAGCGAATGCGCGGTGCGCGCGCTTTCCGGATAGATCGCAATTCCCGCCGATCCGCCGACAGCCATCGTCACTTCGCCGATCCGGGCCGGGCTGCGGATGGCGGCGCAGAACTTCTGCGCGATCGCCTCCGCCTCGTCGGGGCCGCCGGGCACGATGAAGCCGAATTCGTCGCCGCCGAGGCGGGCGATCGTCACGCTGGGATCGCACTGCGCAATGAGGCGCGTGCCGATGACCTGGAGCAGCCGGTCGCCCTGGGCATGGCCATAAGTATCGTTGACGGGCTTGAAGCGGTCCAGATCTATCAGGCCGACGCAGAAGACCCTGTCTTCGCCGCTTTCCAGCAGGTTTTCGAGTGTGGCGAAGAAATAGCGGCGGTTGGGCAGGCCGGTAAGCGCGTCGGTCTGCGCCAGCCGGGCGTTCTCGTCACCCAGCGCCTGAGCCTGCCGGCGTTCGGCGCGCAAGTCGCGCTGGGCGACCTCCAGTTCGACGAACGAATCGTACGTGTCGCGCAGGATCTTGAGGATCACGGCCGCCACCAGCGCGATGTTGATCGCCACGGCGGTGAGCGTCGCCGAACCCGTCGTCACGCAATAGACGAGGAACATGCCCAGTGCCGTCAGGCAGATCAGCAGGGCGGCGGTGGGTAGGAACGTCAGGCAGAACACGCAGCCGAGCACGGTGACGGACACGAAAACCGCGACATGGCCATGCTCGTAAGGGCCGCCGTAACGGTCGAGGCAGAGCGACCAGACGGCGAAAGCCATGGCGAAGACCAGCGCCAGCCAGATCGCCCGGCGCATGCGCCGCAGCGCGACATCCGCTTCCAGATCGCGCTGGCCGATGGGGCGCAGCCATACCAGCATGCGAATCAGGCAGCAGGCGATGAGGACGGCGGGGATCGTAAGGGTGAGAAATCCGGGAGCCAGCGCACGATGCGTATAGGCCAGGATGGCCGCATTGACCGACAAGAGTCCGTAGAGCGGCGGGATTCGTTCGCGCAGACGCAAGTACTGCGCCACGGGCAAGGGGTAATGCCCGGCGCGGTGCATCTTGTATTCGATTACATTGGCGTCAGGCAAAACGTGAACTCCTGAGAGTTTTGCTTAGGTATGATTCCTTGATGAAGAGTAGACGTCTTCAACAATTTCATCCGTTTCGGATCCGGGTCCAGCGAGGCTGGAGCCTTTCCCGCTCCCGCCACGCGCACTAAGGAGTCGTGCGTGAGCGACCTTCCCATCCAAGCCGTATTGCCCGAAGTCCTGTCCGCATTGCGTGACGGTCCTCACGCTGTGCTGATAGCGCCGCCGGGCGCCGGCAAGACGACCGCACTGGCTCCGGCACTGCTGGCGGAGCCCTGGTGCACGGGCACGGTGATCCTGCTTTCGCCGCGCCGCGTGGCTGCCCGTGCCGCGGCCGAGCGCATGGCCGAGCAACTGGGCGAGAAGGCCGGGGAGACGATCGGCTACGTCACCCGTCTCGATGTGAAGCGCTCCGCCCGGACGCGAGTCGTGGTCATGACCGAGGCGATTTTCGTGGCCACCATCGTATCCGATCCGGAGCTGTCCGGCGTCTCTGCGGTGTTGTTCGATGAGGCCCACGAGCGGCATCTCGACAGCGACCTCGGCCTCGCACTCGCCATCGAATCGAGCCAGGTGCTGCGCGAGGATCTGCGCATCGTCGTCATGTCGGCGACGATCGACGGCGCGCGTTTTTCACGCTTGCTGGGCGGAAATGCGCCGGTGATCGAAAGTGCGGGCAAGGCGTGGCCGCTGGCGATCCGCTGGCTGGGCGGGTCGCCCGACCAGCGGATCGAAGATGCCATGACGTCCGCCGTGCTCACCGCATGGCGCGAGCAGGAGGGGGACATTCTTGCCTTCCTCCCCGGCGTGCGGGACATCGACCGGGTGGCGGAGCGGCTGGCGGAACGCCTGCCGGCCGCGCTCGTCCTGCCTCTGCATGGCCAATGCGAGCCGGCAGCCCAGCGCGCGGCGATCCGCCGCGATTCGCAGGGACGCCGCCGGATCGTGCTTTCCACGGCGATTGCAGAAACTTCGCTGACGCTCGAGGGCGTTTCCGTGGTCGTCGACAGCGGCCTGTCGCGCCGGGCTGAATTCGACAAGGCCGCCGGTGTCACCCGGCTGGCGACTCACCGCGCAAGTCGCGCTTCCGCCGCCCAGCGCGCGGGCCGCGCGGCGCGACAGGGGCCGGGTACGGCCTACCGGCTGTGGGAAGAGGCGGCACATCCCGGGCGTCCCGAATTCGATCCGCCGGAGATGCTCACCAGCGACCTGGCGCCGCTGACCCTGTCGCTGGCCCAATGGGGTGCCGGCGATCCGGCGGCAATGGCCTGGCTCGATCCGCCGCCGCCGCCCGCTCTGGATGCCGCGCGGCGGCAACTGGCCGCCCTTGGCGCGCTGGACGGAGACGACCGGATCACGGCTTTCGGCCGCAAGGTTGCGGCACTGCCCATGGACCCCGCGCAGGCGGCGATGATCCTTCATGCCGCCGAGCGCGGCGCGGCCCCCGTCGCGGCCCGGCTTGCCCTGCTGCTGCAGGAGCGTGGGCTGGGTGGTCGCAGCGAGGATCTGGCGCAGCGCCTCTCGCGCTGGGATGGCGATCGTTCGCCGCGGGCGGAAGCGTCTCGCAAGCTTGCGGCGGGCTGGGCGCGCCGGGCCCGCGCGCTGATCGCGGGGGAGGACGAAAGGCAGGACGTGACTCCCGGCGTTCTGCTGGCGCTGGGGCGGCCGGACATGGTTGCGCGCCGCCGCGATACGAGTGGTGAGAACTGGCTCTCCGCCGGGGGCAGGGGCTACGTGCTCGACCCGGCCTCGCCGCTGGCCTCGCGCGAATGGCTGGTGATCGGCGACGCCCAAGGCCAGGCCAAAGGCGCGCGGATCCTGTCCGGCGCATCGCTGGAGGCGACGGACGTGGAGCAGGGCCTGACCGACCGGATCGAGCGCCGCTCCGTCCTGCGCTGGAACGAGGCCGAGGGGCGGGTGGAGGCGCGGCTCGAACGGCGGCTGGGCGCGATCACGCTGGCCAGCGGCCCCGATCCGGCGCCCGATCCGGTGGCCATCGCCGCGTTCCTGCTCGAACGGGTGCGGGATAAGGGGCTCGACCTCGTGCCTTTCGGCAAGGGCACGCTCTCGCTGCTGCGGCGGGCGCGCTACGCGGGGATCGCGGCGCTTTCCGAGCAGGCCCTGCTGGCCGATCTCGACGCATGGCTGGGGCCTCTGCTCGGACGGCGGCTCGATGCGATCGACAAGGGCGCTCTGGCCGAATCACTGCGCAATCGCCTGGCCTGGGACGACCAGCAAGCGCTGGAGAAGCTGGCTCCTCCCGAGTTCCGCAGTCCGGCGGGAAGCACGCATGCCATCGATTACGAGGACGAGGGCGGCCCAAGCGTGGAAGTGCGGGTTCAGGCCCTGTTCGGCCTCGACCGCCACCCCACGTTCGGCCAGCCGCCGCAGCCGCTCCTTCTCAAGCTGACGTCTCCTGCCGGCCGTCCGATCCAGACAACCCGCGATTTGCCGGGATTCTGGCGCGGATCCTGGCGCGATGTGCAGCGCGACATGAAGGGACGATATCCCCGACATCGCTGGCCCGACGCGCCCTGGACCGAGGATCCCAGCCTCAAGACGCGCAACGCATTCGAGAGGTCAAAAGGAGAAGCATTCGGGAAGACGTGATTTGCGCTTGATTCTCTCCCTGATTCGGAGGCAAAGCGCTCGGCCATGAGTGCACGCATCTATCAGCGCCCGAAGAACGCCATGCAGTCCGGCAAGGCACTGCTGGACCAGTGGGTCCTCGAGTTCGCCCCTTCCGAAGCGAAGAAGCCCGATCCCCTGATGGGGTGGGCCGGTTCCGGCGACATGCAGCAGCAGGTCACGCTGAGGTTCCCGGACCTGGAAGAGGCCAAGGCCTATGCCGCGCGCTACGGTATCGAGGCCGAAGTGCACAGCACCCCGCCGCGCCGCCTCAAGATCCAGGCTTACGCCGACAACTTCCGCTGATCCGCTGCGCTGCGGCGCACGTTTCTGAGCAAATCGGCCCGCGTTTCCGGCAAGGATACGCGGGCCGCTGCCGTTATGGCGTCGGCACGGCTCGCCGCCGTCATGGCCCGCACGAAGCCCCTGTTGAAAAGCCCGACAATCCGGGCTGGACAAACCGGGCGCGTCTCTCCATATGCCCGCCCGGGAGTCGGGTGGACGTTTGCGTTCGCCAACCTGGTCAGGTCCGGAAGGAAGCAGCCACAACGGATAGCGGCGGGTCGCCCGGCTCCTTCAGCCCACATCATGCAACATGATTGCCGGACCCGCCGATGCCCAGCGCTTCGGTTGGGGCATTCGGCTCTGGGCTGTGGAGCAAATTGCTTTTCCCCTGACATTCCCGTCCCCAGTCCCTAGTTTACGCGCGATGGACGATTCACGCGACATGTTCGGCGATACCCCCCCTTGGGACGACAAGGAGGAGGAGGCGCCCGCACCGACCCAGGCCGAGCTGGAACAGGCCGGTCAGGCGTCGATGTTCGGCGAGCCCGAATCCGGGCCTGATGCCGCGCCTGTCGCATCGACGCCGGCCCCGGCGGAAGCGAAGCCTGAGGCTGCGGTGTCCAAGCCTGTCGCCAAAGCCGAGCCGGCCCAGGCCGAACCGGTCCAGGCGGAACCGGCCAAGCCCGAATCCGGCAAGCCCGCGGCCGCTCCGGCGCAGCCCTACCGGGTGCTGGCGCGCAAGTATCGTCCGCAGACTTTCGCCGAACTGATCGGTCAGGAAGCCATGGTCCAGACCCTGGCCAACGCCATCAAGCGCGACCGGCTGGCCCATGCCTTCCTGATGACCGGCGTGCGCGGGGTGGGCAAAACGTCCACCGCGCGGCTGATCGCAAAGGCGCTCAACTGCATCGGCCCGGACGGGCAGGGCGGCCCGACCATCGATCCCTGCGGCCAGTGCGAGCCCTGCCTGGCGATTGCCGAGGGTCGCCATATCGACGTGATCGAGATGGATGCCGCCTCGCATACGGGTGTCGACGACGTGCGCGAGATCATCGAGGCCGTGCGCTATGCCGCGGTTTCGGCGCGCTACAAGATCTACATCATCGACGAAGTCCACATGCTTTCCCGCAACGCTTTCAATGCCTTGCTGAAGACGCTTGAGGAACCGCCGGCCCACGTGAAGTTCCTTTTCGCGACCACCGAAGTGGACAAGCTGCCGGTCACGGTGCTGTCTCGCTGCCAGCGCTTCGACTTGCGCCGTATCCCGGCGCCGATGCTGGCCGCGCATTTCGCCCGGGTCTGCGGCCTGGAGGGCGTGGAAGCCGAGGACGAGGCGCTGGCCATGGTCGCCGCCGCCGCCGAAGGTTCGGTGCGTGACGGGCTCTCGATCCTCGACCAGGCCATCGCCCATGCCGATCTCGACGGCGAGGGGCAGGTCCTGGCCGAGAAGGTGCGCGACATGCTCGGCCTTTCGGACAAGAGCGTGCAGCGCGGCCTCGTCACCGCGATTCTCGACGGCAAGGGCGGCGAGCTGCTCGAACTCGTGGCGCGCCAGTTCTCGCTGGGCGTCGAGCCGATCGCGATCATGCGCGGGCTGATGACACTGGTTCACCGCATCGCCGTGGCGCAAGTCGCCGGCGGCGCGCACGATGCCCATTCGGCCGAAGAGCGCGAGGCGATCGAGGGCTGGGCGAAGTCGCTCAAGGCCGGGCAGGTCCATCGCATCTGGCAGCTCCTGCTCAAGGGGCACGAGGAAGTGAAATCCGCGCCCGATCCGCTGGTCGCCGCGCAAATGGCGCTGCTGCGGATCCTGCATGCCTCGGACATGCCGGACCCGGGCTCGCTGGTGAAGAAGCTGGAAGAACTGGCCGCGCGGGCCCCCGCTGCCGCGCCGGTGCCTGTCGCTTCCGGTGCGCCGGAAACAGGCGGCGCTGGGGGCGAGGGCATGGCACAGGCCGCTCCCGTCCCGGCCGCGCCTGCCCCGGCGCCCAGTGTGGAGATGATCGCGCGCCGCTGGGAAGAGCTGATCGACGATGTCGAGCATATGGGCGAGCTTTCCAGCGCTAATACCATGCGCATGCAGGTGCGGGTAGTCGAGCTGGGCGCCAGCCTGCTGCGCTTCTCGCAGCCGCCCGGCTTCAGCGAAGACATCACCGGCATCCTGCGCGCCTGCCTGACCAAGGCCACCGGCGAGCGCTGGGAGGTCTACAAGGTCGGCGAGCAGGGCGCGCCCACGCTGGTGGAGCAGGCCGAGGCGAAGAAGAACGCGGAAAGCGATGCCGTGAACCGGCATCCGTTGATCCTGGCCGCCAAGGCCGCTTTCCCGCAAGCCGAAGTTATCGAAGATGATCGTCCGATTGCCGTTGGCGGCGGCGGACGGAACTGGAGACATTGAAATGAAGTCGATGGAAGAGATGCTCAAGGCGGCCCAGCAGGCGGCCGAGACCATCCAGAAGCAGATGGACGAAGCGCAGACCAAGCTGGACGCGATGGAAGTCGAAGGACTTTCGGGCGGCGGACTGGTCAAGATCCGCTGCTCGGCCAAGGGCCGCGTGATCGGCGTGTCGATCGACGACAGCCTGATGCAGCCGGGTGAAAAGCAGATCCTCGAAGACCTGATCGCCGCTGCCTACAATGACGCGCGCGTCAAGGCGGACTCGGTCGCCGGTGAGGAACTGGCCAAGGCCCAGCAGGGCATGGGCCTGCCGCCCGGCTTCAAGATGCCGTTCTGATCCATGCGATGCCTTCCTGCGCCCGCTGGTCCACGCCGCCACAGGCGAGCGAGCGCAGGCGCAGGAACCGCGATTTCCACCAGGGTTGACGAAACTCCGGCTGAATCACGCTATATTGGATCAGGGGCCCGGTGTTTTCTATGAACCGGGATCTAGGGAAGGGTGAAGTGGTGCGGTTAGCGCTTCCACAGTCTTTCGGCGTCAATCCCATTGCGTGAGGCGCCAGAGACCCCATATCGTCCCGCGAAGGCCGGGGGGCTCACAGCCTACCCGCGTGTGTGTTGAAATGGATATGACCTTGAACCTGCTTCCCCTGCTTCCCTTGCGCGACATCGTCGTGTTCCCCGGCATGGTCGTGCCGCTTTTCGTCGGACGCGAGAAATCGGTGGCCGCGCTCGAAGCGGCGATGGCGGGTGAAAAGGATATCTTCCTCCTCGCGCAGCTCGATCCCGGTTGCGACGATCCCGACCGCGACGATCTTTACGACACCGGCGTGATCGCCAGCGTCCTCCAGCTGCTCAAGCTGCCGGACGGCACCGTGCGCGTCCTCGTCGAAGGACAGGAACGCGCGAAGCTGGAAACGCTGCGCTCCGAGCAGTCCGCCGAGGGCGAGATGCTGGTCGCGCAAGTCGAGCGCGTGGAGCAGGTCGAAGCCGACGGCACCGAAACCGCCGCGATGATGCGTTCGGTGGTCGAGCAGTTCGGCGAATATGCGAAGCTCAACAAGAAGCTTTCGCAGGATGCCGGCGACCAGCTCGGTGACATCGAGGACGCGGCCAAGCTGGCCGACACCATCGCCGCGCAGCTTTCCGCCAAAGTGGGCGATAAGCAGGCCGTGCTGTCCGAGCCGGACCCGCTCAAGCGCCTGGAAATGGTCTTCTCCTTCATGGAAGGCGAACTCGGCGTCCTGCAGGTCGAGCGCAAGATCCGTGGCCGCGTGAAGCGGCAGATGGAAAAGACCCAGCGCGAATATTACCTCAACGAGCAGCTGAAGGCGATCCAGTCGGAACTCGGCGGCGGCGACGGCGAGGAAGCGAACGAACTTCAGGAGCTTCAGGAGCGCATCGAAAGCACGCGTCTCTCGAAGGAAGCGCGTGAAAAGGCCACGGGCGAGCTGAAGAAGCTGCGCTCGATGCAGCCGATGAGCGCCGAAGCCACGGTCATCCGCAATTACCTCGACGTGCTCCTGGGCCTGCCCTGGGGCAAGAAGAGCAAGCTGAAGCGTGACATTTCCTCCGCGCAGGAAATCCTGGACGCCGATCACTACGCGCTGGACAAGGTCAAGGATCGCATCGTCGAGTACCTGGCCGTGCAGGCGCGTACCAACAAGCTGAAGGGTCCGATCCTGTGCCTCGTCGGCCCGCCGGGTGTCGGCAAGACCTCGCTGGGCAAGTCGATCGCCAAGGCGACCGGCCGCGAATTCATCCGCCAATCGCTGGGCGGCGTGCGCGACGAAGCCGAAATTCGGGGACACCGTCGCACGTACATCGGCTCGCTGCCGGGCAAGATCGTCACCAACCTCAAGAAGGCCGGCAAGTCGAACCCGCTCTTCCTGCTCGACGAGATCGACAAGCTGGGCCAGGATTTCCGCGGCGATCCCGCCTCGGCGCTGCTCGAAGTGCTGGATCCGGAGCAGAACTCGAAGTTCCAGGACCACTACCTGGAACTGGACATCGACCTTTCGGACGTGATGTTCGTCTGCACCGCGAACAGCCTGAACCTGCCGCAGCCGCTGCTCGACCGCATGGAGATCATCCGCCTCGAAGGCTATACCGAGGACGAGAAGGTCGAGATCGCCGAGCGTCACCTCGTGCGCAAGCAGGTCGAGGCGCATGGGCTGAAGAAGGGTGAGTTCACGCTGACCCAGGAAGGCCTGCGCGACCTGATCCGCTACTACACCCGCGAGGCGGGCGTCCGCACGCTGGAGCGCGAGATCGCCAAGCTGGCGCGCAAGTCGCTGCGCCAGATCCTGGAAGGCAAGGCGAGCGAAGTCACGATCACGCCGGAAAATCTCTCCGACTTCGCGGGCGTGCGCAAGTTCCGCCACGGCGTGGGCGAGGAAGAGCATCAGGTGGGCGCCGTCACCGGCCTTGCCTGGACCGAGGTGGGCGGCGAACTGCTGACCATCGAAAGCGTGACCGTGCCTGGCAAGGGCCAGATCAAGGCGACCGGCAAGCTCGGCGACGTGATGAGCGAGTCGATCCAGGCCGCCTTCAGCTTCGTGAAGGCGCGCTCGCCCGCTTACGGCATCAAGCCTTCGACGATCCAGAAGAAGGACATCCACATCCACCTGCCCGAAGGCGCGGTGCCCAAGGATGGTCCCTCGGCCGGTATCGGCATGGTGACCTCGATCGTCTCGACGCTCAGCGGCGTGCCGGTTCGCAAGGACGTGGCCATGACCGGCGAGGTTACTTTGCGCGGGCGTGTGCTGCCGATTGGCGGGCTCAAGGAAAAGCTCCTGGCCGCCCTGCGCGGCGGCATCACCACGGTGCTGATCCCGGAGGAGAACCGCAAGGACCTGGCGGAGATCCCCGAGAACGTGAAACAGGGGCTGGACATCATTCCGGTCGCGCATGTCGACGAAGTGCTCGCCCGGGCGCTGACCGAGCCGCTCGAGGCCATCGAGTGGACCGAGGCGGACGAACTGGCAGCAGCGCCTTCGCAAACGCCGGCGCCGTCTGCCACCGCGCACTGATAGGCTGCGGGACATCCTTTTCATGTCTGAAGAGGGTGTCCCGCGGTAATTTTCGGTTAAACAGATGGGCCTGAAAGAAAGTCTTTTGCGTGACGGCGCTTGTCAGGAGCGTAGTCACCCTGTAACGGCCCCCGTTCCTGCCGCGCATCTTGCCGCAGGATTTTGCTAGAAGGATCTTGAAATGGGTTACCGGGTTGCCGTCGTCGGCGCGACCGGAAATGTCGGCCGCGAAATGCTCAACATCCTCGCCGAGCGCGAATTCCCCTGCGACGAAATCGCAGCGGTGGCTTCGTCGCGTTCGACCGGGACCGAGATTGAATTCGGCGAAACCGGCAAAATGCTCAAAGTAAAGAACATCGAGCATTTCGATTTCACCGGCTGGGACATCGCTCTCTTCGCCGCCGGATCCGGCCCGACCGCGATCCACGCCCCGCGCGCTGCCGCGCAGGGCTGCGTCGTGATCGACAACTCGTCGCTCTACCGCATGGAGCCGGACATTCCGCTGGTGGTGCCGGAAGTGAACCCGGACGCGATCGACGGCTACAAGGCGCGCAACATCATCGCCAACCCCAACTGCTCGACCGCGCAGATGGTGGTGGCGCTGAAGCCGCTGCACGACAAGGCGAAGATCAAGCGCGTCATCGTCTCGACCTACCAGTCGGTTTCCGGCGCGGGCAAGGAAGGCATGGACGAGCTGTTCGAGCAGAGCCGCGCAATCTTCGTGGGCGACCAGGTCGAGGCGAAGAAGTTCACCAAGCAGATCGCCTTCAACGTGATCCCGCACATCGACGTTTTCCTGGACGATGGTTCGACCAAGGAAGAATGGAAGATGGTCGTGGAAACCAAGAAGATCCTCGATCCCAAGATCAAGGTTCAGGCCACGTGCGTGCGCGTGCCGGTCTTCGTGGGCCACTCGGAATCGCTCAACATCGAGTTCGAGGAAGAAATCTCGGCGATCGAAGCCCAGGACATCCTGCGTGAAGCGCCGGGCGTGATGCTCGTCGACAAGCGCGAGGACGGCGGATACGTCACCCCGGTGGAAGCCGTGGGCGATGGCGCCACCTACATCAGCCGCGTTCGCGAGGACTCGACCGTGGACAACGGCCTGGCGCTGTGGTGCGTCTCCGACAACTTGCGCAAGGGCGCCGCCCTCAACGCGGTGCAGATCGCCGAACTGCTGGGCCGCCGTCACCTCAAGAAGGGCTGACGCGGCGGGCTTCGGCCCGAATCGATAAAAAAAGGGCCTGCGGAGCATTCGCTTCGCAGGCCCTTTTTCTATTGGCAGCTCAAGTATTCTGCCTTCCCCGGGGGCGACGGGTCAGCCCTCGGTCTCGTCCGATCTTGCCGCGCCGGCCTTCATCTCGGCATAGGCGGCCTCGCGCGCTTCGCCTTCCAGCGTGAGGAGATAGCCCGAGGCTTCCTTGTAGGTGAGGAACGGCAGGCCGTCGGCAACGATCGGCTCGGTGCGGCTGTTGTAGATTCGTTTCAGCAGGCGTCGCTGCGGCCTGCTCAGCGGCGGGTTTTCGCCTGCCGGTTGCGCGTCGGTGGTTTCCATGCAGCGCTCTATCACGCCCCGGTTTGCAACGGCAATGGCGCGGGCGTGTTCGACGGGTTAGTCTGGCGCCCATGACCCGATCCATGACCGGCGGCTGCCAGTGCGGCCRCATTCGCTACGAGGCCCAGGTCGAGAACGACGAGGCCTATCTTTGCCACTGCCGCTATTGCCAGAAGGCGACGGGCGGCTTTGCGGCGGCGTTCGTGCAAGTGGCGAAGGCCCGTGTCGCCTGGGGGCATGAACCGGACTGGTATCAAAGCTCGGCCATCGCTCGCCGGCCGTTCTGTTCGCACTGCGGAACGCCGCTCGGCTTCGACTTCATCGAGAGCAGCGGCAATATGGACCTGACACTTGGCAGCTTCGACGATCCCGGTTTCTTCCGCCCGACCACGCATTCCGGCTGCGAAAGCTTGCATCCTGCGTGGCTCGATACCAAGGACTTGCCGAGACATTACAGCGCGGAGACGGAAAGCGTCGCCTCGCGCTGGAAGGCGGCAGGACTGGAGGTTCCCTAAGTGAGCGATCTGCGCAAGGAAGTCATCGAAGGTTACGCAGGCACCGATCTGGCCGTGCACGTCACGGGCGACACGGGCGCGCGGCCGTTGCTGCTGCTCCACGGCCTGTTTTCCAGCGCCGACGTGAACTGGATCAAGTACGGCAACGCGAAGATCCTTGCCGATGCCGGGTTCGAGGTCTTCATGCCCGACCTTCGCGCTCACGGCCAGAGCGGCGCGCCGCACGACCCGGCGGCCTATCCCGCCGACGTGCTGGTTGAGGACCTGAAGCTGGTGATAGCGGCGCTCGGCCTTGCCGACTACGACCTCGGCGGTTTCTCGCTCGGCGCGCGAACGGCGGTGCGCGGCGTCCTGGCGGGGCTCGCTCCCCGTAAGCTGATCCTGGGCGGCATGGGCCTGACCGGCCTGTCCGGCTGGGCACGGCGCAGCGCGCACTTCGTGGATGCCATCGACCGTTTCGGCACCATCGAGCGCGGCGACAAGGCTTTCGTCGCGCAGGCCTTCATGAAGTCGATGAAGATCGACCGCGTTGCCGCGCGGCTGCTGCTGGGTTCGGTCGACGATACGGGGGCGGATGCGATCGCGCGGATCACCATGCCCACGCTCTGCGTCTGCGGCGGGGAAGACCACGACAACGGTTCCGCGCGGGAACTGGCAGAGGCGCTGCCGCAAGGCGAGTATGTCGAGACGCCGGGCAATCACATGTCCTCGGTGACGTTCAAGGATATGGGGCGGGCTATGGCGGCGTTTCTGCTCGATTGAACCTCGTCATTGCGAGGAGGCGAAGCCGACGCGGCAATCCAGAGCGGCGCGGGACTGCCCTGGATTGCTTCGCTACGCTCGCAATGACGAAGTGAGGGAAGGGGGAAGGTGTACAGGCATATAGGAGGGAACGCACGCATCGGTGTCTCCCCTGCTTATTCTCCTCCCTTTCTGCCTCGACGGTTGATCTGACGCAGCGGGCGACTAGTCTCCCGCGCCATCAGAGAGAAAAATGAGGCAAACCCCATGAAATTCGCATCCACTGCGCTTGCCGCGCTCGCGGCCGGCCTGTCGTTCGGCGTGGCGGCGCCCGCCTTTGCCGAGGACGCGCCGGCTTACCCGGAAACCGCACAAGGCGCCGCGCAGTTCATTGCCGCCGCCGAGAAGGACCTGTTCGATTTCTCGGTCGACAATGCCCGCGTCAACTGGGTGAACTACACGTATCTCACTGACGACACCGATGCCCTGGCGGCGCAGTCCAACGGGCTGCTGACCGAGAAGCAGGTCGCCTATGCCGTGGAAGCCGCGAAGTTTTCCAAGCTGCCCGGCCTCGACGCCGACGTCTCGCGCAAGCTGGGCATCCTGCGCCAGGGCATCGTCCTGCCGGCGCCGACGACGCCCGGCGCGGCGGCGCAGTTGAGCGAGATCAGCACGCGGCTTGCCTCCACTTACGGCAAGGGCCGCGGCACGCTGGACGGCAAGGAAATCAACGGCTCGGATATCGAGGCGGAGATGGGCAACCTCACGCACACGCCTGCCGAGTTCGCCGAGATGTGGACGACCTGGCACGACAATGTCGGCAAGCCGATGAAGGGCGACTACGTCAAGATGGTCGGCATCGCCAACCAGGGTGCCAAGGAACTCGGCTATGCCGACGTCGGTGCCATGTGGCGTTCGGGCTACGACATGAGCCCCGAGCAGTTCTCCGCCGAAACGCAGCGCCTTTGGGAAGAAGTGAAGCCGCTCTATCTCGCGCTGCATACGTATGTCCGCCATAAGCTGAACGAGAAGTACGGCGATGCCGTGCAGCCCAAGACCGGACCGATCCGCGCCGACCTGCTGGGCAACATGTGGGCGCAGGAGTGGGGTACGATCTATCCGCTGGTCGCGCCGAAGGGTGCCGGCGATCTCGGCTACGACATCGGCGATCTGCTGAAGGCGCAGGGGCGCACGCCGATCGACATGGTCAAGGCGGGTGAGGGCTTCTACTCGTCGCTCGGCTTTGCGGCGCTGCCCGAGACCTTCTGGAAGCGCTCGATGATCGTGAAGCCCGCCGACCGCGAGGTGATCTGCCACGCCTCGGCCTGGGACGTGGACAACAAGGACGACGTGCGCATCAAGATGTGCACCAAGGTGGATTCGACCGACTTCGTGACTATCCACCACGAACTCGGCCACAACTACTACCAGCGCGCCTACAACAAGCAGCCGTTCCTCTACCTCAACGGCGCCAACGACGGCTTCCACGAGGCCATCGGTGATTTCATCGCGCTGTCGATCACGCCGCAGTACCTCGTGCAGATCGGCCTGCTCGACAAGGCCAAGGTGCCCAGCGCCGACAAGGACATCGGGCTCCTGCTGCGCCAGGCGATGGACAAAGTGGCTTTCCTGCCCTTCGGCCTGCTGATCGACCGTTATCGCTGGGGCATCTTCGACGGTTCGATCCAGCCCGCCGACTACAACAAGGCCTGGACCAAGATGCGGCTGGACTACCAGGGCGTTACCCCGCCCGCCGCACGCAGCGACGACGGTTTCGATGCCGGCGCGAAGTTCCATGTTCCCGGCAACACGCCTTACACGCGCTACTTCCTCGCCCGCATCCTGCAGTTCCAGTTCTACCAGGCGGCGTGCAAGCAGGCCGGCTGGAAAGGGCCGCTGCACCGTTGCAGCTTCTACGGCGACAAGAAGGTCGGCGCGAACCTGAACAAGATGCTGGAAATGGGCATGTCGAAGCCCTGGCCGGAAGCGCTCAAGGCCTTTACCGGCACCCCGCAGATGAGTGCCAAGCCGATGCTCGACTACTTCGCGCCGCTGAAGAAGTGGCTCGACGAGCAGAACAAGGGCGAGAAGCAGGGCTGGTGACGCCTGCGCCCGCGCGATCGAGGGCGGCGCGAGGTGGCCCTGGATTGCCGCGGGCCTTCGGCCCTCGCAATGACGAGGTTGGGGAAGATACCTTGAATTGAAAAAGGGGAGCCGGTTTGCACCGGCTCCCCTTTTTGTTTGCGCGGCAAGGGGTGATCGCCCCCTGTCCGTCCTTGGACGCTTAGAAGTCCACCGTGATGCCGGTGAAGAACGTGCGGCCGTAGACGTCATACGTCGTCGGGTACGTGTTGGCCTGTTCCTGGTTGTCGCCGAGGATCGGCGGCTTCCTGTTGAACATGTTGTTCATGCCGATATTCCAGGTGAAGCGCTTGGCCACGTCGATCTGCGCGGTGAGATCGAAGTAGTCGTAGGCCTTGATCCGCTCGACGCTGTAAGTGGTCGAGCCGTCGTCATCCTTGACCGGCGAGAGATGACGCCAGGCGAGCGAGAGCGTCTTGCCCTCGGTCGACCAGGTCGCGCGGCCGTTGAGGCGCCACTTGGCGTAGACATTGCCGCAGAGCAGGCCGAACTTGCCGGCGCATTCCACGGTGAGGTCCGACAGGGCGGCGATCGGCTTGAACGTGAAGTTCATCAGGCGCGTGCCGCTGAAGCGCAGGGTCAGCTTGCTGGAATCGTGCACGCCGAATGCCAGCGGAACCGCATACTGCATGTCGAAGTCGATGCCGTCGGTCTTCACGCCGCCCGAGTTGGACAGGTTGTCTGCCGCGCCGGTGATCGTGTAGCTGTTGGCGTCACGCGGCAGCATCGAGCAATAGCTGGTGTCGTAAGGCGTCCAGCCGTTCGCGGCGGTGCCGTAGCAGGCCGAGATGATGTTCGAGGTGCCGGCGGCGGTGATGTAGTTGTCGATCTTGATGTGGTAGTAATCGACGGTCAGCGACAGGCCCGGGATGAAGCGGGGCTGGATCATCGTGCCGAAGGTCCAGGTGTTCGCCGTTTCCTCACGCAGCGAAGTGTTGCCGCCGTTGTAGCTGTCGATCTGCGAATCGCCGCCGTTGTATTCGGTGCCGATCAGGTTCGCCGGAATGCCTGCCGAAACGCAGCTGGCGTTGAGGTTGGCATTCGAGAGCGCTGCCGTCGTCGCGCAGGGGTCGGTGGCCTGCTCGAAGTTCTGGGCGTTGCCGCTGTAGAGGTCGTTGACCGTGGGTGCCCGCACCGCGCGCGAGAACTGGCCGCGCAGGCTGACGTCCTTGATCGGAGCCCAGACGAGGCCGCCAGAGAACGTGCCGACCGACTTGGCCGCCGTCGAATAGTACGAATAGCGTGCGGCGCCGTTGAATTCGAGGCGGTCGATGAAGGGCTTGTCGGCGATCAGGGGCACGTTGAACTCGGCGAAGAGTTCCTTGACGTTGTAGCCGCCTGAAATCGGTTCCGAACCGTTGAAGCCGATCACGTCACCCGAAGCGAGGGCTTCGTCGGGATCGAAGCTGCCGTGCTCGCTGCGATACTCGCCGCCGATCGCCAGGCCGGCCGGACCGGCGCCGAGATCGAACAGGTTGTTGTTGGTGATCGCGCCGCTGACGACCTTCTCGGTGATGGTCGAGCGATTCACCGTGTCGATCGAGATGAAGTCGGCCGCTTCCTGGCTGATGTTGCCGGCGCCGAAGATGTTCAGCGGGACGCAGCCATTGCTGGTGTCCGAGCAGACGAGATTGCCGTCGGTATCGTACGTGGTGCGCAGGGCCTGCTGGACACGGCTGGCCGAGACGTTGCCGTACTGGTGCTCGACCTGCTTCGTGCGCGAATAGCTGAAGTAGGCGTCGTAGCTCCAGTCGCCCGAAATCTCGCCGCGCGCGCCGATCAGGCCGCGATAGGCCTTGCTGTCGAGGTTGGAGATGCGGTTGCCCACTTCGGACAGGCGGCGATAGACCGATGCCGAGGTGTAGCCGTCGCCGTCGGTGTCGTAGCTGCCCAGCAGCGACTGGGTATCGGCCGACAGGAACGAGGAATCGGTGTCGAGCGAGAACGTGCCGGTCAGCGGGGTCGGCGCGAGCTGGTTCTTCACGCGGTTGTGGATGTACTGGCCTTCGCCGTAGATCGTCAGGTGATCGCTGACGTCGAAGTGTGCCTGGGCCGAGAAGAGCGCGCGCTTCTGCGGGACCTGGAGGTAGTTCTCCGAGGCGTAGTTATAGGCATCGGCCGAAGTGTAGGCAGAGGTGCTGCCGTCCTGGCCGAACTTGTAGTTGCTGCCGTCAAGCGCGATACGGCCGGCCGGGATCGAGCTGGAACCGCCGCCGGTCAGGCCGCCTTCGCCGTCATCGGTCTGCGCGATCGAGGTGTAGCTGCGGGCGGACTGCAGGATCGACTTGCGGCGCATGTAGTCGCCGTAGATCGTGATATTGCCGCGGCCTTCGGCGAAGTTCTTGCCGACGAGAAGCCCGCCATTGTACTGGGCGCCGTCGCCATTGCCGGTCAGGCGGTAGTTGGCGTTGGCCTGCACGCCTTCGAAATCCTGCTTGGTGATGAAGTTCACCACGCCGGTCACGGCGTCGGAGCCATAGACCGCGGACTTGCCGCCGGTCACCACGTCCACGCGCTCGATCAGCGCGGTCGGGATCGTGTTGAGGTCGACGATCTGGTTGGTGTCATAGGACACGTAGCGATGGCCGTTGACGAGCACCAGCGTGCGCGCGGCGCCCAGGCCGCGCAAGTCGGCCGTGGCGACGCCGCCGCCCGGATTGTTCGATGCGGCCGTCGCGCCCGGCAGGATCTGTGGCAGGTCCTTGAGGATGTTCTCGACGTTGACCTGGCCGGTCAGCGCGATTTCCTTGGCGGAAACGGCCATGATCGGCGCGGCCTGTTCCAGGTTCGGATTGGACAGGCGCGAGCCGGTGACGACGATGGCGCCGCCTTCGGGCTCGGCATCGGCGGAGGCTTGGGCATGCGCCACGGTGGGCAAGCCCATCAGCAGGGTGGACGCCAGCAGCAGGCGCTTCATCTCGGATGTCATTCGGTACTCCCTTTGCAGTTTCCGGCGCGGGATTTGCCGCAGGCCGGAACCAGATCAGGGGGTGTGCTCCCAAGATGAACTATCTGTCATCATGTAATAATAGTTCAAATCTATTGTTGGATCGCCGAGTTGTAGATGAGCAACTATTATTTCAACTGTTGATACATCTATGTAAAAATAGCGTAAAATATTGAAACAAACGCTTCACATGAAATAACTTGTTGATGGATCTTATCTGAAGAATATTATTATCATGTGCTGATGTTTGGTGTCACAAGATTGCTGAATTCGGTGACCGATGCAATGGATCATTCTGATCGTTCGCCGGGAAACTCTGAAACAAAACGGGCGCCGCTCCTTTCGGAACGGCGCCCGCCGGATGTCTCGCTGCGCCGCGGCTTAGCGGAACGGCGGCTCGTTGAAGGCGCGCAGCTTGCGGGAATGGAGTTTCTCGCCCTCGGCGCGCAGCAGGTCGCAGGCGTGGAGACCGATCTTGAGGTGGCTGGCGATGGCCTCCTCGTAGAAGCGGTTGGCCTGACCCGGCAGCTTGAGTTCACCGTGTATCGGCTTGTCGGACACGCAGAGCAGGGTGCCGTAGGGCACGCGGAAGCGATAGCCCTGGGCGCTGATCGTGGCGCTTTCCATGTCGATGCCGATGGCGCGGCTGAGGCTGAAGCGGTGGGCAGATTCGGTATAGCGCAGTTCCCAGTTGCGATCGTCGGTGGTGACGACGGTGCCGGTGCGCATCCGCTTCTTGAGATTGGCGCCGCCTTCGCCGCTGACGGCCTCGGCAGCCGAGGCCAGTGCCTGCTGCACTTCGGCGATCGCGGGAAGCGGGATTTCCGGCGGGAGCACCGGATCGAGCACATGGTCGTCGCGCAGATAGGCATGGGCGAGCACGTAGTCGCCGATGCGCTGCCCTTCGCGCAGACCGCCGCAGTGGCCGATCATCAGCCAGACTTCGGGGCGGATCACCGCGAGGTGATCGGTGATGGTCTTGGCGTTCGAGGGACCGACGCCGATGTTGACGAGCGTGATGCCCGACTTGTCCGGCCGGATCAGGTGGTAGGCCGGCATCTGGTGGCGGCGCCAGGCCGTATCGGACAGACGCTCGCGCGCATTGTCCACCGGCGTGTCGAGGTAGAGGCCGCCGGCGCCCGAGAGTGCGGTGTAGCCGTCCGAACCGATCTGCTTGCCGGCCCAGTCCACGAACTCGTCCACGTAGCGGTGGTAATTGGTGAAGAGGATATAGCGCTGGCAATGCTCGACGCTGGTGCCGGTGTAGTGCTGCAGGCGCGCCAGGCTGAAGTCGGTGCGCAGGCCATCGAAGAGGGCCAGCGGCAGCGGCTCGTTGGAGCCTTGGCGGAAGACGCCGTCGGCGATTTCGTCACCGATCATGGCCAATTCGGTGGTCGGGAAATGCGCGGCCAGTTCCTGCGGGGTGACACTGCCCATGCCGACGCCGTCGAGGACGTAGGGGAAGGGGATTTCCTGCGTCGAGCGGCCGACCTCGATCTCCACCTCGTAATCCTCGTGGAGCAGCGCGAGCTGTTCCGTCAGGTAGTCCGCGAAAAGACGCGGCTTGGTGATCGTGGTGACATAGACCCCGCTTTCGTTCAGGCGGCCGAAGGATCGGCTGTAGAACGTGCCGCGCTCGATGCCGGCATAAGTGATGCGCAGCTCGGGATAAGACCAGGCGCGCGTCTCGCGGCGGTCGAGCGGGGGCGGGGTGCCGTTTTCGATGAAGGCGGAAATGTCTGCGCGCAGGGTGCTGACGGCAGTTTCGTATACGCGGACCAGTTCCGCGAGGGTGTTTTCTATCGTTTCCATCGCCCACTCTTACGCGATTCGTATTGCAGTGCAATAGTCGCGGGCGAGGATGGCTGAACCCTGCGGGCGGCAGGCGCGGTGGCTACAGCGGCCGCATCAGATAAGTCACGGTCTTGCCGTTCTCCAGCAGYGCCTCGCCAACGGGTTCGAAGCCGAGGGCGCGATGGAAGGCTTCGCTGGCGGGATTGGGCGGATCGGAATTGACCTCGCAGACCGCCCGGTCGTGACCGGCCGCGCGCGCCTCATCGAACAAATGCGCATAGAGCTTGCGGGCAAGGCCGCGTCCCCGCGCCTGGGGAGCGGTGACGACGCGGTCGATATAGACGAAGCGCGGATACTTGGCGCGGAACCACTGGAAGTTGGCGCTGTCGTAATCGGCGTCCTGATCGAAAGCGATCAGGGCTGCGTCCAGTCGCCCGATCCGCGCCGCCACGAAAGCGCGCTCCACCAGCATGTCCATGCGGGCCTCGTCGGCGAGCGAGAGTTCCACGGCATGGCTGTTGTTGAGCGCCAGCAGTGCGGCGCGCAGATCCGCGTCGGCCGCGTAGTCGTGCCGAAGCTCGGCCGGGATGTCGGTGGTCATGGTCTATTTCCTGCAAAAAGAGAAAGGCCCCCGCTCCGGTTGGAGCGAGGGCCCTGAATCTCTTCGGTCGTTACCGCGAAAAGGAAGCTCAGGCTTCTTCTTCGGTCTCGGCAACTTCCTCTTCGACCGCGATTTCGCCGGGTTCGGCGTTCGGGTCGTAGGCTTCGGTGAAGCCCGAGACGTCCTGTTCGAACATCGCGGCCATCACGTCCACGCCCTGCGACTGCAGGTCGGCTTCGTCGGGCGAACGGGCAACGTTCACCTTGACGTTCACCGAGACTTCGGGGTGCAGGTTAACGCGAACGTCGAACACGCCGATGGTCTTGATCGGGCGTTCGAGCACGATCATCTGCTTGCTGACTTCGGCGCCCTGCTCGTTGAGAGCGTCGACGATGTCACGCACCGAGACCGAACCGTAGAGCTGGCCCGAGTTCGACGAAGCGCGGATCAGGACGACCTGCTTGCCTTCGACGTTACCCGAGTGCGCTTCGGCCGAGGTACGGCGTTCGGCGTTTTCGGATTCGATCTTCGCGCGGTTGGCTTCGAAGACCTTCTTGTTCTTCTCGTTGGCGCGCAGGGCCTTCTTGTTGGGAAGAAGGTAGTTGCGGGCGTAACCGTCCTTGACGGAAACGACATCGCCGATGGCGCCGAGCTTTTCGACGCGTTCGAGGAGGATGATGTCCATGGGGCTAGCCCTCCTTACTTGACGATGTAGGGCAGCAGGCCGATGTGCCGGGCGCGCTTGATCGCCTGGCTCAGCTCACGCTGCTTCTTTGCGGAAACCGCGGTGATGCGGCTGGGAACGATCTTGCCACGCTCGGACATGAAGCCCTGAAGCAGACGCACGTCCTTGTAGTCGATGGCCGGAGCGTTCTTGCCCGAGAACGGGCAGGACTTGCGGCGGCGGAAGAATGCACGTGCCATGGAAATCAGTTCCCTTCACGTTCACGACGGCGAGTACGCTCGCGGTCGCTCTTGCGCATCATGACCGACGGACCGGCTTCGTGCTCGTCGACACGAATGGTCACGTAACGAATGACGTCTTCGTTGATCTGCGTCTGGCGCTCGAGCTCGGCGACGACGTCGCCCGAAGCTTCGATGTTCAGCATCACGAAGTGCGCCTTGCGGTTGCGCTTGATCTTGTAGGCGAGATTCTTGAGGCCCCAGGTCTCGGTCTTGGTGACCTTGCCCTGATTCGACTCGACGATCTCGGTAGCGGTGGTGGCAAGCGCGTCGACTTGCGCCTGGCTGAGGTCCTGGCGTGCCAGGAACACGTGCTCATATAGAGCCACGGCAGCTTCCTTTTCTCTAGTCTAACCGATCGCTGGCTTGTCCGCGGGATTGCGGGGCCCCTCCGGCTTTCTTCCCTCCCGTCCGGCATGTCGCACGAGACGGAAGGCGGCCCCTTAGCGGATCTGGCGCGGAACGCAAGCCAAAGCTGCATTCCCGGCGGCCGGGAAACGTTCCTAACCGCAATCCGGCCTCGGGCGCAACCGGGCGGCAGGCGATCCCCGCGCATGGCAAGACGGCGGACCTTGCGGCCCGCCGTCTGCTTGCGACCCTTCCCGGGCTAGTCTTGCGTCAGCGCAGCAGGCTCATGACGTTCTGCTGGGCCTGGTTGGCCTGGGCCAGCATCGCGGTCGAGGCCTGGCTGAGGATCTGCGCCTTGGCCATCTGCGTGGTTTCGGTGGAATAGTCGGCATCCTCGATCCGCGACTTCGCATCGGACAAGTTGGTGACGTTGTTGGTCAGGTTGTTGATCGCCGATTCGAGGCGGTTCTGCCCGGCGCCGAGCGAGGCGCGGTTGGCGTTGACGTCCGCCAGGGCGTCGTCGACGTTGTCGAGCGTGGCGGAGGCGGCCGTGCTGGTCGAGACATCGAGCGCCGAGGCGGTGAGGTTGGCGCCGTCGATCACCTTGGAGGTCAGCGTAACGGTTTCACCCGAGTTCGCGCCGGTCTGGATGTCGAAGGTGACGTCGCTGCCGGTCGTGGCGAAGAGGTTGTTGCCGTTGAACTTGGTCTGCGAAAGGACGTCGCCGATCTGGTCGGTGAGCGCCGTGACTTCCTGCTGCATCGCGTCGCGGTCGCTGTCCTGATAGGTGCTGGAAGCCGACTGGATCGCCAGTTCGCGCACCCGCTGCAGCATGTTCGACACTTCGGAAAGCGCGCCGTCGGCGGTCTGGGCGAGCGAGATGCCGTCGTTGGCATTGCGGATGCCCTGGCTCATGCCGCGAACCTGCGCGGTCATCGAGGTGGAGATGGCGAGGCCGGCGGCGTCGTCCTTCGCGGAGTTGATGCGCTTGCCGGTGGAGAGGCGCTCCATGGCGGTGCCCAGCATCTTGTTGGCGGAGTTGGAAGCGTTTGCGGCGCGCAGGGCGCTGATATTGGTATTGATGACGGACATCGTAAATCCCCGGATTGTCAGGCGGTTGGCAGGTGGCGGAAGCTCTCTTCCGTTCGAAGCTGAGAACGGATGCCGGCTTGCGGAGTTAAGGGCAGGGCGGGGATTTCGTGAGCGCTGCGGGTGCAAGTCGCTTGGGACTCACGACTTTGTCCGCTTTCGCTTGATCGCGGGTGGTTTCCCCCGCATGGCTGCTGCCACCATTCAACAGGGGATATTCTTAAAGATGGCTTCCGGCCTCGTTGCTCTTCTCGATGACGTTGCGGTGATCGCCCGCGCCGCCGCAGCCTCGCTCGACGACGTGGGGCTGGGCGTCGCCAAGGCCGGGAGCAAGGCGGCGGGCGTCGTGATCGACGATGCCGCGGTGACGCCGGGCTACGTCACCGACTTCACGCCAGAGCGCGAATTGCCGATCATCTGGAAGATCACCAAGGGCAGCTTGCGCAACAAGCTGTTCATCCTGCTGCCGATCGCGCTGCTGCTCAGCGCGTTCCTGCCCTGGCTGATCACGCCGATCCTGATGCTGGGCGGCAGCTATCTGGCGTTCGAAGGCGCCGAGAAGATCCTGGAGAAGTTCGGCGGCGCCCATCACGGCGAGACGCTGGAGGCCCCCGTCACCGACGTGGCCGCTTTCGAGCAGGCGCGCGTCTCGGGCGCGATCCGCACCGACCTGATCCTCTCGGCGGAGATCATGGCGATCGCCCTTTCCGAAGTGGCCGACAGTTCGCTTCTCACCCGCGCGGTGGCCCTGGCGCTGGTGGGCATTCTCATCACCGCGGGCGTTTACGGCGCCGTCGCGCTGATCGTGAAGATGGACGACATCGGCCTGCATCTCGCCAAGAAGCAGGGCAAGGGCACGCAGGCTTTCGGGCGCATGCTGGTGAACGGCATGCCGAAAGTGCTGACGGTGCTGGCCTCGGTCGGCACACTGGCGATGCTCTGGGTCGGCGGCGGGATCATCCTGCACGGGCTGGAAGAGCTGGGCGTTCCCGCTCCCGCGCATGTGGCGCACCAGTTCCAGCACTGGCTGGCCGTGCTGGGCGGCCCGGTCGGCGGCGCGCTCGGCTGGCTGGGCTATGCCGCGGCGTCGGCCGTGGTGGGCCTGGCGCTGGGCGCGGTGATCGCGGCGATCGTGCACTTCATCGCCAAGGCGCGCGGCGGGGCGCATTGATCGGCTGAAGCCAAATTCTGGATAGCCGTCGTCCCGGATTAAGTCCGGGAACGACGTTTCAGAGCCTTGCCAGCAGGTCCTTCGCGAACACCGTCAGGGTATCGTCTCGCGCGCCCATGACGACCACGCGGTCGCCGGGTTTGGCGATTTCGGCGATGCGAGCGGCGCAGTCTTCGCGGGAGGGCAGGTACTCGGCCTTTCCGCCATCGGCCTCGATCAGGCGCACGATGCGTTCGCTGCCTTCGGAGCGGTCCACGGTGCCGCCGAAGTAGACCGGGTCGCACAGGATCGTCATATCGTCCGGCCCCAGCCTGGTCGCCAGAACTTGCGCCAGTTCACGGCCCATCTGCTTGAGCGGGCCATAGCCGTGGGGCTGGAAGAACGCGATCACGCGCCCCGGATGGGCCTTGAGCGTTGCCAGCGTGGCGGAAACCTTGTCCGGGTTGTGGCCGAAGTCGTCGATCACTGTCACGCCCGAGGGAGAGGTGCCGACGATGTCGAACCGCCGGGCGAGACCCACGAAGCTGCCGAGCCCTGCAACCGCATCGGCCACGGCAACCCCGGCCGCGTTGGCGGCGGCAATGGCGGCCAGCGCGTTGTAGAGATTGTGGCGCCCCGGCACCTTGAGTGCGAGCGCATGCGAAGATCCATCGCGGCGATCGAGCACGGTGGCAGTCAGCGAAGTCGGGCCTTCGAATACTTCGGTCGCGCCGATCTGCGCGTCCGGTGAGGTGATTCCAAACGTCACCAGCGCCTTGGCATGCGGGGCGAGGGCGGCGGTCTCCGCGTCGTCGAGATTGATCGCGGAAACGTCCGCGCGGGTAAGGAAGTCCCCGAAAAGCTGGCGCAGTTCCTCAAGGCTCTTGTGGTCCAGGCTGACATTGCCGAGCACCGCCACCTTGGGGCGATAGAGCGCGATGGAACCGTCGCTTTCGTCCACTTCCGACACGAAAACCTCGCCTTCACCGACGCGGGCACTGGCGAAAGGCGCATCGGGGCTGGCGAAGTTCTTCATCACTGCGCCGTTCATGATCGTGGGATCGCGCCCCGCATGGGTCATGATCCAGCCGGTCATGCCGGTGACGGTGGACTTGCCCGAAGTGCCGCCGATGGCGACGCCGAACGGTGCGGCGTTGAACAGCGTCGCCAGAAGTTCGGCGCGGCTCATGCGCGGGCAGCCGAATTCCTTGGCGCGGACCACTTCGGGCACGGTGTCTTCCACGGCTGCCGAAGCCACCAGCGTCTGCTCCGCGCCGGTGATCCCGCTGCCGTCCTGCGGGTGCAGGTCGAAGCCGAGGCTCTCCAGCCAGGCGAACTTCTCGGGCGTGCGGCCCTGGTCGCGGCTGCGGTCCGAGCCGGCGACTTGCGCGCCGTGGCCCTTGAGGATCAGCGCGAGCGGCAACATGCCCGATCCGCCGATGCCGCAGAAGAACCAGGGATGTGAAGTGAGTTCGTGATGCGCGGAAGTCATGACGCTTCGGTATGCGGCCTTGTTCGTCCTGACAACCTCGATAGGAAGGTGCCATGACCCGTATCGCAGTTTGTGCACCGTCCACCCCGATCACCCGCGAGGATGCGGAGGCCGTCACCGCGCTCGCCGCCGCCGAGTTCCCCGATGTGGAGTTGGCGATCCACGACCAGTGCTTCGAGGTGGAGGGCCACTTCGCCGGCAGCGATGCGCGGCGGATCGCGGCGCTGGTGGAATGCGCGAACGATCCCTCGGTGGACGCGGTGTGGTTCGCCCGCGGCGGCTATGGAGCCTGCCGCGTCGCCGAAGCGGCCATCGCCAGGTTCACGCACGATGCGCAGGGCAAGACGTTCCTCGGCTATTCCGATGCCGGATATCTGCTCGGCGGTCTCTACCGGGCGCGGATCGGCAAGCCCGTTCATGGCCCGATGCTGGCCGACATCCGGCGCGACGGCGGGGCAGAGGCGGTGCGCCGCGCGCTCCGCTGGCTGACCGGCGATGCCTCGGGGCTGGAGCCGACCGGAGACGATCATCCGCGCGTCGCCTTCAACCTGATGACGCTGGCGATGCTCTGCGGCACCCCGCTGATGCCGGGGCTCGCCAAGCATGTCGTGCTGGTGGAAGAGGTATCGGAATATCTCTACGCGGTGGACCGCCTGTTCTTCCACCTGACTGCGCATCTCGGCGGGGTGGCGGGATTGCGGCTTGGCCGGGTCAGCGACGTGCCTGAAAACGACCGCCCGTTCGGCGTCGAGGCCGAGGAGATCGTGCGTCACTGGTGCACGCACCATTCGATCCCCTACCTTGGCCGCGCGGATATCGGCCACGACGCGGCGAACCGTATCGTGCCCTTCGGGCTTGCAGAGCGGCTCCAAGGTCAATAACGCGCCGCGCCACACAAGAATTTCAAAAAATCGGCAGGGCGCAACCGTAGGGCCCGCCGGACAGAAGGAGCCGCCAAGATGCGTGCATTCGTTTTCCCCGGACAGGGCAGCCAGAAGGTCGGCATGGGCGCCGAACTCGCCGAAGCCAGCGCCGTCGCGCGCGAAGTCTTCCAGGAAGTGGACGAGGCGCTCGGCCAGAACCTCTTCCGCGTGATGACGCAGGGCCCCGAGGAGGAACTGACCCTCACCGAGAACGCCCAGCCCGCGATCATGGCCAATGCCATCGCCGTGCTGCGCGTGCTGGAGAAGGAAGGCGGCGTGACGCTGGCCGACAAGGCGGACTTCGTCGCCGGCCACTCGCTGGGCGAATATACCGCGCTCTGCGCCGCCGGTGCCTTCAGCCTTGCCGACACCGCGCGTCTGTTGAAGCTGCGCGGCCAGTCGATGCAGGCGGCCGTTCCGGTCGGCCTTGGCGCGATGGCGGCACTGCTGGGCGCGGACATCGAGAGGGCCACCGAACTCGCTGCTGCTGCGGCCGAAGGTCAGGTCTGCACCGTCGCCAACGACAACGATCCCACGCAAGTCGTGATCTCGGGCCATCGCGAAGCCATCGAACGCGCCGTTGCGCTGGTGAAGGACTTCGGCATCAAGCGCGGTGTCCTGCTGCCGGTTTCGGCGCCGTTCCACTGCCCGCTGATGCAGCCCGCCGCTGACGCCATGGCCGAAGCCCTGGGCAAGACCCCTCCCGGCAGCCTGCATGTGCCGCTCTTCGCCAACGTCACTGCCTCGGTCGTCACCGATCCTGCCGAAGTCCAGCGCCTGCTGGTCGAGCAGGTCACCGGCCGCGTCCGCTGGCGCGAAAGCGCGATCGCCATGCGCGAGGCGGGCGTCGAGACCTTCGTCGAACTCGGCGGCAAAGTGCTCGGCCCGATGATCAAGCGCTCGGCCGGTGAGGTGGAGGTGATCTCTGCCGTGACCATGGCCGAGATCGAGGAACTGGCCAAAACCCTTTGATCCGCGTCGTCCTGGGCTTGACCCGGGACCGCAGGAGGCTTGAAGAAAGGTCCGTTCAGCGGGCCAGCGCTCCCCGCCTTGGGAGAGCGCGTCACGGAGATTTGAAAAGATGTTCAACCTCAACGGAATGACCGCCCTCGTCACCGGCGCCTCGGGCGGCATCGGCTCCTCGATCGCCCGCGCGCTGGCCGCGCAGGGTGCGCGCCTGGCTATCTCGGGCTCGAATGCCGACAAGCTGCGTGCCTTCCGCGACGAGCTGGACGAGCACACCCCGCAGCATGTGCAGGACGTCGACCACGTCGCCATCGCCTGCAACCTCGGCGATCCCGAGCAAGTGGAGAAGCTGGTTCCCGCCGCGCTCGAATCGCTCGGCAAGATCGACATCCTCATCAACAACGCCGGCATCACCCGCGACAATCTCGCCATGCGGATGAAGGACGAGGAGTGGGATCAGGTCATCAAGATCAACCTCGAATCGACCTTCCGCCTGATGCGCGCCGTCACCAAGCCGATGATGAAGGCGCGCTTCGGCCGCATCATCAATGTCACCTCGGTCGTCGGCACCACCGGCAATCCCGGCCAGATGAACTACTGCGCGGCCAAGGGCGGCATCACCGCCATGTCGAAGAGCCTCGCGCAGGAACTCGCCAGCCGCAACGTCACTGTGAACTGCGTCGCGCCGGGCTTCATCCGCACCGCGATGACCGACGTTCTGCCCGATGCGCAAAAGGACGCGCTGAACGGCCGCATCCCGATGGGCCGCATGGGCGAGGGCGAGGATATCGCTGCCGCCGCCGTGTTCCTCGCCTCGAAGGAAGCGGGCTACGTCACCGGCCAGACGATCCACGTCAATGGCGGCATGGTGATGATCTGACAGGACGCGCGGGGTCGTGCGGATGGTAAGGGTCGAACCTTGCGATCCGCGCGAGCCCGATGCAGTCGCGGTGATGGCGCGCCTTTCGGGTGCGCTCGCCGCGATAACCGGCGATGGCGGCACGGCCTCGTTCGATCCGTCCGACGTCCTTGTGCCCCGCTCCCTTTTCGTGCTGGCGCGGGACGGGGAGGGCGCCGCGATCGGTTGCGGCGCCTATCGGCCTCTCGAAGGCGATGTGGCCGAGATCAAGCGCATGTATGCCGAGCAGGGCTGCGGCGCGGCGCTCCTGGCCAAGCTGGAAAGGGCTGCATCGGCCGATGGCTATCGGCAGGTCTGCCTTTCCACCCGCAAGATCAACGAACGGGCGACGGCCTTTTATCGGCGGCACGGCTACCTGCCCATTGCGCCTTATGGGCGATATGCGGGCCGGAAAGAATCGATCTGCCTGGGCAAGGCCTTGATTGAAGCAATTTGACGGAGCGGCGCACGAAACGCGTTCGAAGTGGACGAAAAACGTCTAAAGTCCCCTCATTTATCCCCAGATTCACCGGTACCCGGTCAATACTCGCTTGCCGCATGCCTTCCGTTCGCTAGAGATATTCGTCCTGAAATTCGGGATGTTTTGCATCCCTTGCCCGATCAAGGGGGACTAAAGGCTGTCATGAAGGCCACCATCGAACGTTCCACGCTCCTGCGCTGCCTGTCGCACGTGCAGTCCGTTGTCGAGCGGCGCAATACCATTCCCATTCTCTCGAACGTCCTGATCGAGGCCTCGGGCACCGGGTCCTTGCGCATCATGGCGACCGACCTCGATCTGCAGGTCGTCGAGACGCTTGGCGTCGTCTCGGTCGAGCAGGCCGGCGCGATCACCGTTTCCGCCCACTTGCTGTTCGACATCGCGCGCAAGCTGCCCGATGGCAGCCAGGTGAGCCTCGACGCTTCGGACAACCGCATGGTCGTGAAGGCCGGACGCAGCCGCTTCCAGCTTCCCACCCTGCCGCGCGACGATTTTCCGATGATCGCCGAGGGCGAGCTGCCGACCAGCTTCGAGATTCCGGCCGCCACGCTGGGTCAGCTGATCGACCGCACGCGCTTTGCGATCTCGACCGAAGAGACGCGCTATTACCTCAACGGCATCTTCCTCCACGTTTCGGACGAGGAACTGAAGGCCGCGGCTACCGACGGCCACCGCCTTGCGCGCTTCACCCTGGCCCGCCCGGACGGCGCCGAGGGCATGCCCGATGTGATCGTGCCCCGCAAATGCGTCGGCGAGCTGCGCAAGCTGCTTGAAGAAGCGCTCGATACCAATGTCCTGGTCGATCTTTCGGCCAGCAAGATCCGCTTCACTCTGGGCGGCGAGCACGGCGTTGTGCTGACGAGCAAGCTGATCGACGGCACGTTCCCCGATTACACGCGCGTGATCCCGACCGGCAACGACAAGCTGCTCAAGATCGATCCCAAGAGTTTCTTCGAAGGCGTGGACCGCGTGGCGACCATTGCCACCGAGAAGACCCGTGCCGTGAAGATGGCGCTGGAGCAGGACCGCGTGACCCTGTCCGTCACTTCGCCGGACAACGGCACGGCAGCGGAAGAAGTCCCGGCGGACTACTCTTCGGATGGTTTCGAGATCGGCTTCAACGCCAACTATCTCAAGGACATCCTGGGCCAGATCGACGGCGATACCGTGGAACTCCACCTTGCCGACGCCGGCGCGCCGACGCTGATCCGCCAGGACGAGAAGAGCCCCGCGCTCTATGTCCTGATGCCGATGCGCGTCTGACCGGACGGTTCGATCGAACAGGAAAAGGCCGGGGTTCACCCCCGGCCTTTTTTGTTGGCGCCGTAACCGCCGCTGCCACCGCCGCCGTCCGGGCCGCCCTGGGCCCGAAGCGGCAGCCTGCTCTCAGCTTTCCTGGATCGAGGGGTGGGCCTTGGCGATCATGCGGTCCACTTCGGTGAACTTCTCGCGCGGGGCGCCCTGGCGGGCATTGGCGACTTCGGCCTCGTCGATCTTCTGCCACTCGGTGAACTTCACGTAATCGATCCCTCGCTCGGCGGCGAGGGCGTCGAAACCGGGACGTCCGGCCTTGCCGCTGCCGGCTTCGCCCAGGCCGCCGACATCGGCGTCGATCTTCTCCACGATGGCGAAACCATCGGGGCGGTTGGTGCCGATCGTGCCGGTCGGTCCACGCCGCGCCCAGCCGACGCAGTAGAGGCCGGGCATGATCCGCCCATCGACATTGGCAAAGCGGCCACCCTGCTCGTCGTAGGGCACGTCGGGAATGCGCGAGGTCTGATAGCCGATGCAGGCCACGACGATTCCGGCCGGCACATGATAAGTCTCGCCCGTTCCCACTGGCTTGCCGTCAACCAGCCGCGTGCGTTCCACCTCCACGCCTTCCACCCGGTCGGTGCCGAGTATGGCGCGGGGGGCGGCGAAGAAATCGAACTCGATTCGCACGTCGCGGTCCGGGCAAGGCGCATCGTCGGCCGTGCCGGTGCCGTTGTCGTTCGCGCTGCCGCCCGCCATCGCGAAGCTGCGCAAGTGGCCCATGGTCTTGCGCATGCCCGGATCGAGCGCCGCGTCTTCCGCCAGGGGCGGCAGGTCGGCGGGATCGACGCGGGGGCAGGCGCGCGAGAGCTTCGCCAGTTCGCCCAGCTCCTTCGGCGTCATCGTCACCTGGTGCGGTCCGCGCCGCCCGAGAATGACGATGCGCCTGATCCGCGAGGCTTCGAGGGCGGTGAGGGCATGGGCGACGATGTCGCTCCCCTCGAATTCGGCGCCGGACTTGGCAAGGATCCGCGCCACGTCGAGCGCGACATTGCCGTTGCCCACGACCACGGCCGTGTCATGCGCGAAATCGGGATGCAGCTCGGCGAATTGCGGATGTCCGTTATACCAGCCGACGAAGGAGGCGCTGCCGAAGACATTGGGCAGGTCTTCTCCCGGAAGGTCCAGCCTGCGGTCGTTGGGCGCGCCCGTGGCGAGGACGACGGCGTCGTAGAGGCCGCGCAATTCGTCGATCGAGATGTCCCGGCCCACCATGACATTGCCGACGAAGCGCACGTTCTCGCTGAGGGCGGTGGTTTCGTAGCGGCGGGCCACGCTCTTGATCGACTGGTGATCGGGGGCAACGCCGGTACGGATCAGGCCGAAGGGGACGGGCGAGGAATCGAAGATGTCGACCCGGACGCCGTCTTTCCATTGCTTGAGCGCTGCCTCGGCCGTGTAGTATCCGGCCGGTCCCGATCCGACGATGGCGATGTGTCGCATGGATTTTTCTCCCAAGCGGGCGGAACCTGGGCAAATGCGCCCGCCAGCAAAGAAGCAAACACGGCTGCGGACCGGCGGCAAGCGAAATCCGGCAGATCGGGCGAGATGTGCCATATCCGGTCGACAATGGGTTTGGTTGCCGGGACTTAACACTTTCGCAATGGCCGCGCGGCAATAGCCGATGCGATGGCGAGGAAGGGATTCAACAAGCTGCCGGGGGCACCGCGTGAAGACGCGCAGAACCCGCATGCCCCTGCGACTCGTCCCGAGGCCCAGAACCGGCCCGGCATTCCGAATTTCGCCTTTTTGCGCCCGCGTGGACCGAGCAGCGATCCCCTTCATTTCTTCATAGCCCGGCGCTGGGAACTCATGGCGCCGGCCATGGTCTGCATCATGGTGGGGCTGGGCGTCGTCTCGCACAGCGCGCCGGGCCGGCTGCCCCTGGCACTGTCCTTTGCGGCCATGCTGCTCTGTCTTGGCGCGCCGCTGCTGGCGACCGTGGAGAACAGGCTCCATCATCGCAGCTGGAAACGCTACCCCCTGATGTTGCTGGCGGTGGCCATGCCCATGCTGCTCTTCGGCGTCGCCGCGGCGCAATGGACTCAGGATACTGCCGCACTCGACTGGCGGCTGACCGTCAAGGGCTATGGCATTCTGGTTCTGCTCGCCACCGTGCTGCTCGACCGCCGCCTGACCTCGATCGTGGCCGCCACCGTCGGTCTCTGGGCCGGCGCGGCGGCGCATTCCGCTTCGACCGCGACCCTGGGCATGCTGGGTGCGGGCCTGGGCATCGGCCTTGTCGTGGCGATGCGCCAGGCGCGGCTCGGCGCCGAGGAATCGGCGCACCGCGCGGAGCAGGAACGCGAACGGCACCGTGCCGAGGAACTCCTGCGCGAATATGAGGATACCGGGCAGGGCTGGTTCTGGGAAACCGACCGCCGCGGCTGCATCGCCTATGTCTCGCCGCGCATTGCCGAACTGCTCGATACCGAACAGATCCAGCTTTACGGACGACCGTTCCTGAGCCTGTTCCGCCTGCGCGCGGAAGACCATGACAGCGAGCGGACGCTGGCGTTCCACCTCTCGACCCGCTCGTCCTTCCAGGACGTGACGGTGCGGGCGGCGACGAACGAGAAGGACGAGCGCTGGTGGTCGATCAATGGTCGCCCGGTGCTCGATCAGTTCCACAATTTCCTGGGGTTCCGCGGCTCCGGCATAGACCTCACCGAGACGCGCAAGTCGCAGCAGCATGTCACTCAGCTGGCGCGCTTCGATTCGCTGACCAAGTTGGCCAACCGGTTCCAGATGTCGGAATGGCTGGAAAAGGTCATCAACTCGCCCCGCATCGAGAACCGCGCCTGCGCGGTGTTCCTGCTGGATCTCGACCGCTTCAAGCAGGTCAACGATACGATGGGCCATCCGGCCGGCGACGCCCTGCTCAAGCAAGTGGCAGAGCGCCTGCGCGTGACCGTGGCGAACATGGGCCGGGTCGGACGGCTCGGCGGCGACGAGTTCCAGGTCATCCTGCCCGGCTATCACCAGCACGAGGGGCTCGGCCATCTCGCCCGCCGGATCATCGAGAATCTCTCGCAGCCCTATTCGATCGACGGCACCCGCGTCATCATCGGCGCTTCCCTAGGCATCGCCATGTGCCCCGAAGACGGCACCACGGTCGAAACGCTGATCCGCAATGCCGACCTCGCGCTCTATGCCGCCAAGGGCGGTGGCCGCGGGCGCCATCATTTCTACGACGACGATCTTCATTCCGACGCCCGCGAGCGCCAGCAGCTTGAACAGGACTTGCGCGACGCCATCGACGCGGGCGCGCTGGAGCTGCATTACCAGCCGCAAGTGCACACCACGACCGAGAAGATCACCGGATTCGAGGCGCTGCTGCGCTGGAAGCATCCCAAGCACGGCTATCTCTCGCCCGCCAAATTCGTGCCCGTGGCCGAGGAAACCGGCCTGGTGGCGGAAATCGGCGAATGGGCACTGCGCAAGGCCTGCAGCGATCTGGCCGGCTGGCCGCACGCGGTGCGCGTGGCCGTGAACGTCTCGCCGCTCCAGTTCGCCAATACCGAACTGCCGGCGATCGTCGCGCGCGCGATCGCCGATTCGGGCATCGATCCCGGCCGGCTCGAACTGGAAATCACCGAAAGCGTGTTCCTGGGCGAGGACATCTCCACCGAGGCGATGTTCAGCGCGCTCAAGGATGTCGGCGTGCGCCTGGCGCTCGACGATTTCGGAACCGGCTACTCCTCGCTCGGCTACCTGAAGAAGGCGCCGTTCGACAAGATCAAGATCGACCAGAGTTTCGTGCGCGGCGCCACCATCGAGGGCAGCCGCAACGGCGCGATCATTTCCTCCATCGTCAGCCTCGCCGAGGCGCTGGGCATGGAAACGACGGCAGAAGGAGTGGAGACGCTCGACGAACTCGATCTCGTACGCCTGCTCGGATGCAGCCACGTTCAAGGCTATATCTATGAAAAGTCGCTGACTTCCACCGAAGTCGTGGCGCGGCTGGAGCGGGGGTTGATCGCGGTGGCCGTGGGCCCGCGCTCGGCCCGCGCACCGCGCCAGACCATGCTGCGCAAGGTCGTGCTGGAGCACGGCGGGCACATCTATCACGCCACGATCCGCAACATTTCCAGCACCGGCGCCATGGTCGAGGGCTTGTGGAACGTGCCCGCGGAGACCCAGTTCGGCATTCATCTCGCCGACGACAATGTCGTTCTGGCCACCGCGCGCTGGTGCCGGGAGGATCGCATGGGCGTGGAATTCGTCCGCCCGCTCGAACTCGATGCCACCGGCGGGGTGCAGTTCACGCCGGCCCGCGCCGGGCCGGAATCCGCTCCGGAAGGCGCCGATGCGGGATTGCTGCGCAAGGCTGGCTGACGCCCTACCCGAAAATGCGCGATCACCGCATTTTCAAACGATCCAAGCGCTGCTAACGGCGCTTCCATGACCGAACTCGCCCAGATCCGAAATTTCTCGATCATTGCCCATATCGACCACGGCAAGTCGACGCTTGCCGACCGTCTGATCCAGCGCACCGGTGGCCTCTCCGACCGTGAGATGAGCGCCCAGGTGCTCGACAACATGGACATCGAGAAGGAACGCGGCATCACCATCAAGGCGCAGACCGTGCGCCTGAACTACACCGCGTCCGACGGGCTCACTTATGAGCTGAACCTGATGGACACGCCGGGCCACGTCGACTTCGCTTATGAAGTCAGCCGCAGCCTGGCCGCTTGCGAAGGCGCGCTGTTGGTGGTGGACGCGGCGCAGGGCGTGGAAGCGCAGACCCTGGCCAATGTCTATCAGTCGATCGAGCACGACCACGAAATCGTCCCGGTCATTAACAAGATCGACCTGCCTGCCGCCGAACCCGAAAAGGTGCGCCACGAAATCGAGGAAGTGATCGGCATCGACGCTTCCGAAGCCGTGCTGGCCTCCGCCAAGTCGGGCATCGGCATCGACGAGATCCTCGAAGCCGTCGTCGCCAAGATACCTGCGCCGAAGGGCGACCGTACCGCGCCGCTGAAGGCCATGCTGGTCGATTCCTGGTACGATCCGTACCTGGGCGTCGTCATTCTGGTGCGCGTGATCGACGGCGTCATCAAGAAGGGCCTGAACGTCAAGTTCATGCAGGGCGGCACCGATCACCTCGTAGACCGCGTGGGCTGCTTCACGCCCAAGCGCATCGACCTGCCGGAACTCGGTCCGGGCGAGATCGGCTTCATCACCGCGCAGATCAAGGAAGTGGAACAGGCCAAGGTCGGTGACACCATCACCACGGTGAAGGGCGGCGCGACTCAGGCCCTGCCGGGCTACAAGGAAGTGCAGTCCGTGGTGTTCTGCGGCCTTTTCCCGGTCGACGCCAACGACTTCGAAAAGCTGCGCGAATCGATCGGCAAGCTGCGCCTGAACGACGCCTCCTTCAGCTTCGAGATGGAATCGAGCGCGGCGCTGGGCTTCGGCTTCCGCTGCGGCTTCCTGGGCCTGCTGCATCTGGAAATCATCCAGGAGCGCCTGAGCCGCGAGTACGACCTCGACCTCATCACCACTGCGCCTTCGGTGGTCTATCGCCTGACGATGACCGACGGCACCGTGAAGGAACTGCACAACCCGGCCGACATGCCCGATCCGGTGAAGATCGACTTCATGGAAGAGCCGTGGATCAAGGCGGTGATCTACACGCCGGACGAATACCTCGGCTCGATCCTGAAGCTCTGTCAGGACCGTCGCGGCATCCAGAAGGACCTGACTTACGTCGGCGGCCGCGCCCAGGTGACGTACGAGTTGCCGCTGAACGAAGTGGTGTTCGACTTCTACGACCGCCTGAAGTCGATCAGCCGCGGCTATGCGAGCTTCGACTACGAGCAGATCGGGCTTCAGGAGGGTGACCTCGTGATGATGAACATCCTCGTGAACAACGAGCCGGTCGATGCGCTGTCGATGGTGGTCCACCGCAGCCAGGCCGAACCGCGCGGCCGTGCGCTGGTGGAACGCCTGAAGGAGCTGATCCCCCGGCACATGTTCAAGATCCCGATCCAGGCCGCTATCGGCGCCAAGGTGATCGCGCGCGAGACGATCTCCGCGATGCGCAAGGACGTGACCGCCAAGTGCTACGGCGGCGACATCACCCGTAAGAAGAAGCTTCTGGAAAAGCAGAAGGAAGGCAAGAAGCGCATGCGCGAGTACGGCAACGTACAGATCCCGCAGGAAGCCTTCATCGCCGCACTGCGCATGGGCGAGGAATAAGTCCCGCCTGATCCGGCGGCGGTTCGAATGACCGCCGCCGCCTTCCATCATTGAAACGCTTGTCCGTCCGCACCGAGATGTCGGTGCGGGGCGGCCGGATGCTTGCGCCCTGGTTCGCGCCCGTTCTTGACCAGATGCGGGGTAAATCAGTCCATTTCCGATCCAATTCCCCTTGGATTTCGCTGAAATCGGTTGCGACTCGTTGCCTGAGCAAGGTTGGTTAAGGTTCCCGACTTAGGTCGTGGATGGCTGACGGCGCGATTCGATGTCTTCAGCAATCGTTTCCAGCGCAATGCCTTGGTCATAGTGGCCCGGCGATGAGTCCATTGTGGTTAAATTGGCGCCTGTAACGGGTTGATAGTACGTTTACAGACAACCTATAACTGCGTGGCAACGGTGGCGCGGATGAGGCACGACGGAACGAGGGTGGTTCGGTAGCGTTATGGAACTTGAGCGAATGGACGCTGGCGGCGACATGACGCAGTTTCAACGCATTCTTGCGATATTTCCCAGTCTGACTTCGAAACAGCACGAGGTGTTGGGCTTCGTCGCCGAAAACCGCACCAGCAAGGAAATTGCCTGGGAACTGGGCATTTCCGAAAGCGCCGTGAACCAGCGGATCGAAGGCGTTCGCAGCCGCACCGGATCGCCGCCGCGTGCCGAGCTCGCCCGTGCTTACAGGCAGTTTCAACAGGACCAGGCTCAACCGGAACAGGTTCAGCCGGACCTGGCAGCAGCCTGTAATCCGCTACCAGAGAAGAATCCTCAGGTTCCGACCGTTTCCCTCTTCGATGAGGATCGGGGCAGGGACGAACTGGTCGAAAGGCTCACGCTTGCCGACGGCGCCAAATTCAAGGTGACGGCGCCCTGGCAGGAAGAGAATTTCTCCCGGGTCGTTCCGGAGGTGCTCGATGGAGCGAACGCGGGTCTCAGCCGCACGGCCGCCATGATCGCCATCGCCGGGGGATTGCTCCTCGTCGCGGTGTTCGGTCTGGATCTGGCCACCAAGCTGAGCAGCCTGCTTTGACCCAACCTCCTGCCACGATTGAGACACGCGCATCGGACGGGCCGATGCCGCTGGATGGGGGTCACTATGTCGATCACGATTTCCGCTGCTACCGCCCGGATCGCGCGCCAGCTTCCCGAGGCCGAACTTTCGCTCGATTCGGCTCTGCTCGCTTCGGCGCGTCTGATGGAATCGATGCTGCTGGCACGCCAGGCAGATGGCAGCGCCACGTTCACCGGCCAGACCGCGCTGATGCGCCTGGCCAAGACCCAGCGCACTTTGCTCGAAAGCCAGAACGACATGATCCGCGTCCACCAGGAACTCCTGGGCATCGGCCGCGACATCAATGCGATTGCCGACGAGCCGGAAGCCTGCCCGGATCGCGCCCAGCTGGTGGACGCCGCCGCCATGTTGCGATCGGCCTAAGCGACCCAGGTACGATCGCGGGTTCCGCGCGTTTCGGGCGGCATGGCCATGGGGGGCTTGCATGCTGACCTGGGGCGCGCGGGCCTACGTTCAATATGGGCTCTACCTCATACTCTTCCTCTTGGCCTGGCGCCGCGGCGATGCACCTGAGCGCGTCCTTGCCGGGATCATGCTCGGCATGGTCGTGGTGGACCGGATCTATCATCTCGGCCGCGGCACGGACCTGCTGGTGTACCACGGGGTGGATGTCGTCCATCTGGCGATCGACACGTCGAGCCTGCTCGGCATCGGCTACGTCGCGCTTCATGCCAACAGGTTCTACCCGTTATGGATAGGTGGGGCGCAGATCATCGCCTTTTCGAGCCATTTCTATCGGCTGGGTCTCGTCGAAATCCAGACGACGGCCTATCAGGTGATGTCGATCATACCATCTTACGTGCAGCTGCTGCGATGGCCCTGGGCCTGGCATGTCACATGCGGCGGCAGAAGAGACGGGGCAATTATCCGTCCTGGCGCAGATACTCCGCCCCGTCGTCGGCGCGGGGAGCGAGATCGTTGCCCGCCGTCTGATTCGGCGCTTCGGCTCGCTGAGCACGATCTACACCGCTTCGGCCCAGGCGCTGGCGGACGAAATCGACGAATCGGGCATCAACAGCCGCGCCATCGCGGCAGTGATCGTCGCGGCGCGAGACCTTGCAGCCGTTGCCGGGCGGGAAACCCTGCTGGGCGAACCGATGAAGACGGGCAGTCCGGCTTTCCGCCAGTATCTCGCCAAAAGGCTGCTCGGCCGCCGCGAGGAATGCGTGATGGTGCTGTTCTTCACCCATGAAGGCCTGTTCATCGCGGAGGACTTCCACGTCGGCACGCGTCAGTCCACCTGCGAACTGCCCTTGCGGCGGACGGTTCGCCGGGCTTTCGACCTCGACGCCCGCCGCTTGGTGATGGCGCACAACCACCCCTCCGGCGATCCCACGCCCAGTGCCGACGACGTCCAGTCCACCCGGACTTTCCGGCAGGTGATGGGGGCTCTGGAATTCAGCCTGGACGACCATTTCGTCGTCGCACGGGGGGGTATCTTCAGTATGAGTGACAACGGTCTGATTTAGATGGCGATTTGCCTTAAGGGACGTGCAACCGGATTGTCTTAGGGGCTATCTATACCGACACGCGCATTCGCGCCGCACGCCTGCATGGAGATTGGGTTTGACCGACATCGTCACCGTACCGACCACGCCTTTCGAGGGACAGGCGCCGGGAACGTCCGGCCTGCGCAAGAAAGTGCGCGTGTTCCAGCAGCCGAACTATGCCGAGAACTTCATCCAGTCGGTGTTCGACGTGGTGAAGCCGCAGTCTGGCGCTGCCTCGGCCGACGCGGCGCTGGTGATCGGCGGTGACGGCCGCTTCCACAATCGCGCGGTGATCCAGCAGGCGATCCGCATGGCCGCGGCCAATGGCTATGCCCGCGTGCTGGTGGGGCAGGGCGGCATTCTTTCCACGCCGGCCGCCAGCAACGTGATCCGCCAATACGGCGCCAGCGGCGGCCTGATCCTCTCGGCCAGCCACAACCCGGGCGGCCCGGATGAGGACTTCGGCATCAAGTACAACATCGCCAACGGCGGTCCTGCGCCGGAAGGCGTGACGGACGCGATCCTGGCGCGGACCAAGGAAATCAGCCTCTGGCTGACCGTCGACACGCCGGACATCGATCTCGACACGCCGGGCGAAGTCACGGTCGGCGATATGGTGGTGCAGGTGATCGACCCGGTCGCCGACTATGCCGACCTGATGGAAGAGCTGTTCGACTTCGACGCGATCCGAAAGGCGGTCGCCAGCGGCTTCACGATGCGCTTCGACGCCATGAGCGCGGTCACCGGCCCTTACGCGGTCGAGATCCTCGAAAACCGGTTGGGCTTCGCTGCGGGCACCGTGGTCAACGGCACGCCGCTGGAAGATTTCGGCGGCCATCATCCCGACCCCAACCTGATCCACGCCAAGGAACTCTACGACCTCATGATGGGGCCGGATGCGCCGGACCTGGGCGCCGCGTCGGACGGGGACGGGGATCGCAACCTGATCATCGGGCGCGGGCGCTTCGTTACGCCTTCCGATTCGCTCGCCATGCTGGCCGCCAATATCGAAATCGCACCGGCCTATCGCGGCCGCCTTTCGGGCATTGCCCGTTCGATGCCGACCAGTGGCGCCGCGGATCGCGTGGCGGAAGCTCTCGGCATCCCGTGCTTCGAAACGCCAACGGGCTGGAAGTTCTTCGGCAACCTGCTCGATGCCGGAATGGTCACGATCTGCGGCGAGGAAAGCGCGGGCACGGGATCGGACCACGTGCGCGAGAAGGACGGGCTCTGGGCCGTGCTGCTCTGGCTGAACATCCTGGCCGTTCGCGACATCAGCGTGGACCAACTCGCCCGCACCCATTGGGCGCGCTTCGGCCGCAATTACTACGCCCGCCACGATTACGAGGCCGTCGATAGCCAGGCTGCGGCTGGCCTGATGTCCGAACTGAAGGGCGCGCTTGCGGACTTGCCGGGCAAGAGGTTCGGATCGCTCACCGTGTCCCATGCGGACAGCTTTGCCTATACCGACCCTGTGGATCAGTCGGTCAGCGAGAACCAAGGCGTGCGCGTGCTGTTCGAGGACGGCAGCCGCGTGGTCTTCCGCCTTTCAGGCACGGGCACCCAAGGCGCCACCTTGCGCGTCTATCTGGAGCGTTACGAGCCGGCGTCCGGCCAGATCGATGCGGATACCGGCGTCATGCTGGAAGCCCAGATCGCCGCCGCGCAGGAAATCGCCGGTATCGCCCGCCACACCGGGCGGATGGCGCCCGACGTGGTGACCTGAGCGTCAGAAGTCGATCCGCGCAATCACGTCTTCGCCGAACTTCAGGGCCTGGTCACAATACTCGGCCCGGGTTTCGGCGTAGACGGAGGCGCCCGCACCGTGGATGCCGAGCGACTTCAGGTGCGCGAAATGGTCCAGCGCTTCCTGCGCGTTCCACCCCGGCTTGATCGAATATGTCGATGAGGCGATGACCTTAGGCGGCTCGGCGCGGCCGATCTTTTCCGCATGGGCGTTCATGTAGGCGATCGCTTCGCTGATGTCCTCGTCGCCCTCCAGATTGGCCGTGCGCGCGGTGTCGGTGACTGACTTGGGCACGAAGAAGGGGTGCCAGGCGTCGCCCATCTCGGCAGCACGGCGCAAGGCGCGCTTCGAATTGCCGCCGACCAGCAGCGGCGGATGGGGCTTTTGCGCCGGGGTAGGCAGGACGCGGTTGCCCAGCGCCGTGTAGCCCGTGCCTTCGAAGGTGAATTCCTCGCCGGTCCAGGCCAGCTTCATGGCCATGATGTACTCATCCATGAGATCGTTGCGCGCATCGAAATCGACGCCGAGCGCCTTGTACTCGGCTTTCATGTAACCCGCGCCGAGGCCCAGGATCACGCGGCCCTGCGTGAAGTGATCCAACGTCGAGACCCCCCGCGCCACCACGAAAGGGTTGCGATAGGGCAGGACGAGAATGTTGGTCTGCAGGCGCAGCCTGGTCGTCACAGCGCCCAGCATCGAAAGCATGACGAACGGGTCCTGCGCATAGTGCCCGCCGGCATCCAGCCAACGCGCGGAAGGCACCGGATGGTCAGTGACCGTTCCGGCGTAGAAGCCGGCCCGTTCCACCGTGCGCGCGATTTCCTGCAGGGCTTCGAGCGTGCCGTATTCCTCGGGCCTGTCGATGCGATCGAAGGGCAGGCTGGTGCTGAGCGTGAAGGTCATGGCTGGCTTTCTCTCGTTCGCGATGCGGCTTCGGGGGGCAGGACCCAGTCGTCCTGATCGTTGCGGACCCAGCCCCCGGAAGCCCATGTGCCGCCATCGACGGGGATGATCGTGCCCGTGAGGTAGCTTGCGAGTTCGGAGGCGAGAAACACCGCAACGCGGCCGCATTCCTCGTCGATTCCGGCTCGGCCCAGCGGGATGCGGCGGCGGATCGCTTCCTCCTGCTGCGGCGTCGGCCGGTGCCAGAGCGCCGGATCGACCGGCCCCGCGAACTGGCCCCGCGTGCCCGGCGTCTCGGTGAAGTCCGGCGCGATGGCATTCACGCGGATGCCGTGATGGGCAAGTTCCACGGCCAGGGTGCGGGTCAGGTTGTTCAGCCCGGCCTTGCAGGCGGCATAGACCGCATATCCCGGCGCGGCGCGTGAGCCTTCGATACTGGTGACATTGATGATCGAGCCGCCGTTGCCGCCTTCGATCATGATCGGCACGGCAGCCTGCGTCGCGGCGAGGTTGGACACCAGGTTGAGATCGATGTGTCGGCGCCAGTTCTTCTCGGCGAGGTCTACGAAAGGCCGCCGCGAGACGCCGCCGACATTGTTCGCCAGCACGTCGAGCCGGCCGAACACGCGTGCGGCCTCTGCCACGGCGTTCTGGACGACATCCGCGTCCATGGCATTGCCTGCGATGCAGAGCGCCCGCCGCCCGCGCGCCTCCACCAGTTCGGCCACCTGGTCGCAGCGTTCGGGAATGGCTTCCAGAATGGCGACGTCCGCGCCCATGTCTGCCATGCAGAGCGCAATCGAGCGCCCTATGCCGCCGCCACCGCCGGTGACGAACACGACTTTACCTGTCAGGTCGATGACCGTGCCATCCACACCGCTTCTCCCATCATGCCGGACGTTTTCGGCGCTCCATGCGTGGTCGGCGGCCTGGTCCGGCGTTGAACACGCGTCTTAGCAGGCGGACAGCATCCGCGAGATCGAGGGGGTGGTCTATATCTTTCTCCAACCCGCACGAGACGATCGTCTCCACGGTAAGTCCGCGATTTATGGCGTGATTGCAGTGGGTTGGAAAACTGTTCTGGCCGAAGGAAAAGGGAAACCAGATACCGTCGGGCAGCGGCAGGGAGAGACCGTTGGTGCCGGTGTGATGGCGGTCGGGGGCGATGCCGACGGTGCCTGCGGGAAGGCGCGCCAGTCGCTCCACGTCGGCGAGGCTCAGGCAGGGCAGGTCGGCCGGGAGGATGACGATACGTTCCGGCCCGGCGGCGGTGATGGCGGCCATGGTGCTTTCCAGCGCGCCATTGAGATCGGGGCCGGGATCGTCGAAGCGCAGGATGCCGGTGCCGAGATTGGGCCGGGCCGGGCCCAACACGCAGACGCGCTGGATCGCAGGGCAGGCACCCACCGTGTCGAGGACGTGGCGCAGCATCCCGGAAACCAGCGCCTCGCGCGCCTCTGGGTCCAAGGCGGAGGCCAGTCGGGTCTTGCCCAGACGCGGCGCCTTGACCGGGATGAGTGCCCAGCAGCTCACGGCACTTGCGGCGCTGCGGTGAGGTTGGTGAAGCGTATCCCGGCGCCGTCGGCCTTGTAGGTCTTGTTCATGTAGATGAGGATCGAGGTCAACGCTTCCGCCGCCGCGGAATTGGCCAGTGCGCCGCCGGAAAGCCCGCGCAGGCCCATGCCGGGGCAGAGGTCCACCACCGTCTGGCGCGCCTCCACGTCGTCCGAGAAGACCAGCACGTCGCAGTCGATCGCATGGTCGCTGTCGAGGTGGTGGGCGGAGACGTTATGGAAGGCAGTGACGAGCCGTGCGTCCGGTCCCAGATGCGCGCGCGCCTGCATGGCGGCGCTGCCCTCGGCCGGTAGCTGCACGCGCATGACCTTGGGCGGCACCAGCGGCACGGTGGTATCGACGACCACGGCATTGCCCACCACGCCTGCGATCTGCCGCAACGTATCACCTTGCGAGGCATGGGGTACGGCGACGATCACCACGTCCTTGCCCTTAGCGGCATCCCCGTTCTCGGCATGGCCGGCCGCGCCCAGTTCCTCGGCCACCGCACGGGCCTTGTCCGCCGTGCGTGAGCCGATGGTCACCTGATGCCCCGCCTTGACGAGCCTTCGCGCGATACCCTTGCCGAGCGCTCCGGTTCCGCCGATCACCGCGATTGCTGCCATCAGATTATCTCTCCCGCGAATTCTTGGTTGTTGTCATTGTCGTTCCCGGCATTTTCGTTTCCGATAGGGCGGTTTTTAGAAAGGCGTTCGGGAAGACCGATGAAGCGAAATCCAGAACTGACCGTGCGACCGCTCGCCGGATTGCCCATGTTCGCTACCGGAATGTCGATTGCGCAAGCGATATGCGCGAGCCTTGCGGCTGAAGGCGACCGGTTCCGCGATGGCGATATCTTGGTGGTGGCGCAGAAGATCGTCTCCAAGGTGGAGGGCCGCGCCCGCGATCTCGCAAATTTCTCCGCTTCTGAGGAAGCACTTGAACTTGCAGGCGCAACCGGACGGGAGCCGGAGATGATGCAGGCGATACTGGAGGAAAGCTCTCGGATCCTGCGCCGCACGCCCGCCGCCGTGATCGCAGCGCACCGGACGGGCCACGTACTGGCCAACGCGGGGATCGATGCCTCCAATGTCGAGGGCGGTGAGAGTGGCCGTGTGCTGCTCTGGCCGCTCGACCCGGACGCCTCTGCCCGTGCCTTACGGGCCGAAGTTCAAAACGCGTGTGAAGTCAGGGTTGGCGTCGTGATCGCGGATTCGATGGGTCGGGCCTGGCGGATCGGGACGCTGGGCACTGCGATCGGTTGCGCGGGGCTGACCGTATTGGAAGACCGTCGGGGCCGTGCGCAGGACTTATATGGCCGCACCTTGCAGGCAACCGTGATCGGTGTTGCCGACTCCATTGCGGCCATGGCGGCGCTGGCCATGGGGGAGGGGGCGGAGGGTACCCCGGCTGCTCTGGTGCGGGGCTGCGAACGCTGGATAACCGAGGAAGACGGGCCGGGCGCGGTCAGCGGGCTACGGCCCATTGAGCAGGATATGTTTCGATGAGCGGCAAGCACATTCTCGCGCTGTCCGGCGGAGTCGGAGGCGCGAAACTGGCGGCGGGACTGGCTGCCGTCATGGCGCCCGACGATCTCACCTTGGTCGTCAACACCGGAGACGATTTCGAGCATCTTGGTATAACTATCTGTCCGGACTTGGATTCCGTAACTTATGCGTTGGCCGGGCTTAACGATGCCGTGCGCGGTTGGGGCGTGAAGGACGAAACATGGCAGACCATGGCGATGCTGCGTGCATTGGGCGAAGAGGGCTGGTTCAACCTTGGCGACCGCGACATGGGCATGCACATCGCGCGGTCCTGGCGGCTGCGCGCAGGTGAGACGCTTTCCGAGGTGACGGCGCGGCTGACGCGGGAACTCGGCATTGCCCATGCAATGGTGCCGATGAGCGACGATCCGGTGCGTACGCAAGTTCTCACCGATGCGGGATGGACTGATTTCCAGAGATGGTTTGTGGGAAATCAATGTGTTGATCCGGTACTTGATGTGCGGTTCGAGGGAGTGCCGGGTGCGAGGCCGTCGCCCTGTCTGGCGAAGACATTGGCGCGGGACGACCTCGCCGCCGTCATCATCTGCCCTTCCAACCCCTTTCTCAGCGTCGATCCGATTCTTGCGCTCGATGGTGTGCGAGACGCGCTGGCGGCGCTGCGGGTGCCGGTGATCGCGGTCTCGCCTCTGGTGGGAGGGGCTGCAATCAAAGGGCCGCTTGCCAAGATGCTCGCCGAGCGCGGGCACGGCGTCAGCAACGAGGCCATCGCCTGTCACTACCAAGATCATTGGGGCGATCTTCTCGACCACCTCTTGATCGACGAGGCCGATGAGGCCGATGTCTCATGCTTGCAGGCACGGGGCCTTCGGGTCACCGTGACGAAGACAATGATGCGCGAAGCCGCCGATCGGGAAAGGCTCGCGAAGGAGGTGCTTGCCATCGCAGGCATCTGAAGGGTGAGCAGATGCAGGATGAGACCCGCCAGTTGAAGGCATGGTTGCTGGCCGCTCCGCTGGAGGAGGTCACCGCCCGGGCAAGAGCCCGCCGCGATGCGAAGGGCCCGGCGCGGATGACTTATTCGCCCAAGGTCTTCATTCCGCTGACGCGCCTTTGCGCCGATGTTTGCCACTACTGCACTTTCGCGACCACGCCCTCGCGTCTTGCGGCGCCCTACCTGACGCCTGAAGAGGTGCTGGAGATCGCCCGCGCCGGCGCGGCTGCGGGGTGCCGCGAGGCGCTGTTCACGCTGGGAGACGCGCCGGAGCGCCGCTATGCCGTCGCGCGCGAATGGTTGGCGGAGCGTGGTTTCAAGCGCACCATCGATTACGTCCGCCACTGCGCCGAACTGGTGCTGAAAGAGACCGGCCTGCTGCCGCACGTCAATGCCGGCGTGCTGGAGGAAGACGATTACCGCATGCTCCGCCCGGTCTCGGCTTCGGCGGGGCTGATGCTGGAAAGCACGTCGGAACGGCTGCTGGAAAAGGGCATGTGCCACCACGGCTCGCCCGACAAGGAACCGGCCCTGCGTCTTGCCTCGCTGGCCGCTGCGGGCAGAGCGAAGGTGCCGATGACGAGCGGGGTGCTGATCGGCATCGGCGAGACGGCGGACGAGCGGATCGATGCCCTGCTGGCCCTGCGCGACCTGCATCTTGAGCATGGCCACCTGCAGGAAGTGATCGTCCAGAACTTCTGCCCCAAGCCGGGCACGAAGATGGCGAAAGCGCCCGAGGCGAGTGAGGCCGATTTCCTGCGCATTGTCGCGGCCGCGCGCATCCTGCTGCCGGACGGGGTTTCCGTGCAGGCGCCGCCCAATCTCAATGACGAGCGCCTGGTCGAGCTGATCGACGCGGGAATCGATGATTGGGGCGGCATTTCACCGGTCACGCTCGATCATGTGAACCCGGAGGCGCCGTGGCCTGAAGTGGAACGGCTGCGCGCCATCTGCGCCGCGAAGGGCCTGCCGCTGGTCGAGCGGCTGACGGTCTATCCGCGCTTCGTCATGAGCGAGGACCGGTCATGGCTCGATCCGGCGATCCGTCCGGCGGTGCTGCGCCATGCCGATGCCGAAGGGCTGGCGCGCGACAGTGTCTGGAGCCCGGGGCTGGCCGATCAACATGCGCCGGGCAGTGTGCGGGCGCCGCTGGGGCGGTATCACGAAGGCCCGGTTGCGGCCTCGCTCCACCGTATCCTCGACCGCGCGGCGAGCGGGGCGACATTGAGCGAGGACGAGATCGTCGCGCTGTTCGCGACGCGCGGCGCGGCGGCGCAGACGGTGATTGCGGCGGCGGACGCGCTGCGGGCGGAAGTCAGCGGCGATACCGTGACTTACGTGGTCAACCGCAATATCAACTATACCAATATCTGCACGCACACCTGCTCGTTCTGCGCGTTTTCCAAGACGAGCAGCAAGGCGGGCTTCCGCGACAAGCCGTATAACCTGGACCTGTCCGAGGTCGCCGGCCGCGCGCGAGAGGCGGTGGAGCGGGGGGCGACCGAGGTCTGCCTGCAGGGCGGCATTCACCCGAGCTATACCGGCGAAACCTACCTTGCGATCCTGCGCGAGGTGAAGGAGGCTTGTCCCAGCCTGCACGTCCATGCCTTCTCGCCGCTCGAAGTCAGTCAGGGCGCGCGGACGCTGGGCATGCCGGTGCGGGACTATCTGGCGATGCTGAAGGACGCGGGGCTGGGCTCGCTGCCCGGCACCGCCGCCGAGATCCTCTGCGACGACATTCGCGAACAGATCTGCCCCGGCAAGCTCACGACCCAGGAATGGCTCGACGTGGTCGGCACCGCCCACCGGGTCGGACTGCCGACGACTTCGACAGTGATGTTCGGCCATCTCGAAGGTACCGAGCACTGGGCGCGGCACTTGCTGGCCTTGCGCCATCTCCAACTCGACACCGGCGGCATCACGGAGTTCGTGCCGCTGCCGCTGGTCCACATGGAAGCGCCGTTCTACCGGCGCGGACAGTGCCGCAAGGGGCCGACCTGGCGCGAGGCGGTGATGATGCATGCGGTGGCGCGCCTGGCGCTGAACGGGGCGATCAATTCGATCCAGTGCTCGTGGGTGAAGCTGGGCATGGACGGCGCGGCCGCCGTGCTGGCAGCGGGAGCCAACGACCTCGGCGGCGTGCTGATGGACGAGAGCATCAGCCGCGCGGCGGGCGCAGCGCACGGACAGGGCGTGACCATCGCTGAACTGCGCGCGGCGGCGGAGAGTGTGGGGCGCACACTGAAACAGCGGACCACGCTCTATGGGGAAGTGGTGCTGGAAACGGCTTAAAGCTGCGTCGCAGGCTTTTCCTGGCGTCTAACTCGACATGAGCGCGGGACGTAGACTGCAAGCCCAAGGCATGCGGTTCGGGGGGGCAGGGGCGATGGCCCCTGCTTTTCCTTTATCTTACATGGCCTTGATCTGCTGCCACATTGCGTCAGGCATCCAGGTATATTCGATGTAGTGCCCAAGAACGTTGCGCGCATCGAGGTAGAGGAACTTCAGCGCGTTCGGATCGTCGCCTTCCGGCCGCTCCATGGCGAGCGGGAATTCCTGCGTGTCCACGCGCTTACGGAAATCGGCCCAGTCGTCGACGCCGAAGCAGATGTGGTGGAAGCGCAGCGGGCCGCCGTTGGACTGGCAGCCTGCATAGATGCCCGCTTCATCGATCTCGTTTTCGATCAGTTCGATCTGGAGTTCGCCGATCCAGATGAAGCAGATCCGGCCCTTCTGGCGCTTCAATCCCTGCGGGGTGAGCACTTGCTGATCGACCGGGATGATCATCGGTTCGCGGGTCAGCCCGCGCCCGCGGAACAAGTCGATCCCGGCTTCCAGATTGTCGCAGACGTAGGCATTCTGGTAGTGACGGCCTTCGAGCATCAGTCTCTCCTAAAGTTTCTAGCGCCCGGCCTTAATTGCCATCGCCCGCGAAAGCGGGGGCGATGGGCTTAGGTAGGCGGATGGGCGATCAGCCTTCGCGGGCCACGTCGTAGCGCGACAGATAGCGTTCGAAGAGCGGATCCAGCTCGGCTTTCTCGATGCCGTACTGGGCCAGCTTGTATTCGTGCTTGCCGAACTTGTCCTGCGGGTTGTCGTCCACCCATTGCTGGATGCCGGCCTCGGCCTCGGCGGTCCATTCGTCGCCGAGCTGCTGGTAGACCTTCTTCATCGTGCCGATGGGATCGGCGGTCATGTCCGCATAGTGGACGTCGATCACCTTGTCCTCGCCGTGTTTGTCGCGGAAATCCATGATCCGGTTGGCGTGCTCGGCTGCCTGCCAGGTGTAGTTCTCCTTGAGCCACGCGGTGTCCGGCTTGCCCATGTGCGCCATGTGGCTGAGCGAGATGACGGAGCACAGCGAGCCGGTGGCGGCGAAGGGATCGCGGTGGGCCCAGAGCACGCGGGCGTCGGGATAGACCTTGAAAATCGTTTCCAGCCAGAGCGCGTGGCTCGGTTTCTTCACGTTCCAGACTCCGCCGGCATTCTGCTGCAGCACCTGAAGGAACTTCTTGTGGTACTCATAGGCGCTGGTCATGTCGCAGGAGAAGATGAACTCCTTGTATTCCGGCAGCTTGCCCTTGGAATCGATCATCAGCGTCTTGAAGTCATGCGCCATGAAGAACACGCATTCGTTCGGATAGACAGCGGAGCCGCGATAGTACTTGCCCATGGCCGGATTGGCTTCGAGCATCGCCTTTTCCTGCGTCAGACGGGTCTGCGCGCGCGGATCGGTGGTGAGCAGGTCCTTCGAGGCGACCGGAGGCACCGGATCGTCGATTTCCCAGGTCAGCGGCGAACGGCGCGCCGGATCGGCGGCGAGCAGGTTGGACAGCAGCGTGGTGCCGGTGCGCGGCACGCCCATAACGAAGACGGGACGCTCGACCGGGCGGGTGAGCAGTTCCGGGTTCTGGCGCAAATAGTCCGAGATTTTCAGGCGGCCGCGAAGGTAGTGGAGGGTATCGGCGGTGGCGCGGGCGATGCCGCCTTCGGTGTACTGGCCGCGCGCGATTCCGGCGTTGAAGTCGTTCACGAAGACGTCGAAGCCCTCGCGCCAGGTGTCGTTGTCGAAGGCATCGATGCCGGTGTCCTTCATTGCCTGTTCGACGAGGGCGTCGCCGACGATCTGGTCCGCCGTAAGTTGCTCGGCCATTGCGTGATCCTCTTTCCCGTGTCTCTGTGCGGGCCGCTGCGGCGGCCTCATGGATACGAGATAGCCTGCGCGCGGGGCCGATTGGCAATGCGGCAGGCGCGTCAGATCGGGCCGTTATGTCGAATCCGGGTCAAGACCGGCAGCAGCCTCACGCCGCGACCGACGTCGAGGCCAGGGCGCGTCCCTGCCGCTGGCGGAAGGTGCTGGGGCTGGCGCCGACCGCGCGGCGGAAGGCGAAAGTGAAGCTGGATGGCGAGGCGAAGCCCATCGAAAAGGCGATCGTCTTCACGCTCTCCCCCTCCATCAGCAGGCGCTTGGCGGCTTCCATGCGGCGCTGTTCGATATAGTCGCCGATCGAGCAGGCGCGGCTGACGCGGAACCCGCGCGTTAGCTGGCGCACCGAAAGGCCGCACAAGTCTGCTAGTTCCTTGAGCGGCGGCGCGTTCAGGTCGCCGGCAAGGCGTTCTTCGATCACGCGCAGGCGCCAGCCGGACAGGCCGCCGGTCATCGGCCTTTCGGAGACTTCCAGGCCATAGCGCCCCAGTTCGATGGCCAGTTCGCCGCCCAGCAGTTCCAGCATCCGGCGTGAGGCGAGCCCGGGGTGACGCACTTCGGCGGTGATGCGGAACAGCAGCGCGCGCACTTGCGCGCTGCCGATATCCAGCGCGGCGGCGAGGTGAGCATCGTCCCACGGCAGTTCCCGGCCGAGCAGTTCGTGCACCAGCGACGCGTCGATCGTGCAGACCAGCGATGCCTGTCGTCCGCTCCCGCCCCGGATGTAGAGCGACTCGCCGGGGGGAATCGCGAAAACGTCGCCCAGCCGCTCGAATCGATGCGGCCCCCAACGCTCGCGATAGCCGCCGCGCGATTGCAGCGGGCGAGGCGTGAGGCACAAGTTCACATGGTATCCGGCGCCCACGGCATGGCGGGTGTCGGTGGGCTCGGGGATGTCGAAACGGACGATTTCGGCATGGATTCCCGGCGCGGAAAGCGCGGCATCGACAGTCATGGTCGGCAGCGGGGCGGCCGTGCTGGCGGGCATCTCTCATTCTCCCGGACGCTTCAGGTGCCTATCGGGTCTCTGGCCCGAATTCGTGTCCCTGACGCTTGGATAAGGCTTGATTTCTATTCCCCCCACGCTTGCGGGACAAGGCCGGTGTCGGGAAACATCGCGCCAACGAAAGTGCCGGCAGGAAGGCCGGTAACGGGATCGAGGAGAGAATGATGGCCAAGGGCCTTTTCGACTGCACGGGCAAGGTGACGGTGGTGACCGGCGGCAACGGCGGCATCGGCTTCGGCTTCGCCATGGGCGTCGCCAAGATGGGGGGCGACGTGGCGATCTGGGCCCGCAATGCCGAGAAGAGCGCCAAGGCCAAGGCCGAACTGGAAGCGGCCGGCGCGGGCAAGGTGATCGCCTATCAGGTGGACGTTTCGCAGGAAGCGAACATCGTCGAAGGCTACAAGCAGGTCATGGCGGATTTCGGCCGGGTGGACTGCGTTTTCGCCAATTCAGGCGCTTCGCCGCGTTATAATTCGGTATTCGAGATGCCGACCGAGCACTGGCATGAATTCCAGAACACCGCGCTCCATGGCGCTTTCTTCACGCTGCGCGAAGGTGCACGGTTGATGAAGGAACGGGTCGAGGCGGGTGACGAAAGCGGCGGCAGCCTGGTCGCTTGCGGTTCGCTTTCGCTGTTTCAGGGCCTGCCGGGCAAGATGGAATATGCCTCTTCGAAGGCCGCGATTGCGGCGGCGGTGCGCTGCCTTGCCATCGAACTGGCACCGCTGGGCATCCGCGCCAACGTCGTCGCGCCCGGCCTGATCATGACGCCGATGATGGGTGACGGCGCCCGCGCCGACGCCGTGGCCGCGCACTTCGCCCCGACGATCCCGATGAAGCGCACCGGCTATCCGGCGGACTTCGAAGGCATCGGCGCCTATCTGTGTTCGGACGCCAGCTCGTTCATGACCGGTGAGACCGTCACCATCGACGGCGGCTACATGGTCCGCCCCTAAGCGGCCGGATGAGGAGAGAAGCTATGGAACTGCTCAAGATCCACGGCGTCGGCGATGTCCGCGTCGATGCTTACGAACGTCCGACGGCGGGACCGAAGGATGTGGTCGTGAAGATGAAGTCGGTCGGCATCTGCGGATCGGACCTGTCCTACATCAAGATGGGCGGCATTCCGCCGGGCGTCGAAACCGCGCTGGGCCATGAAGGCGCCGGCGAGGTGATGGAAGTGGGCGCGGAAGTCTCCGGCATTGCGGTGGGCGATGCGGTGATCGTCAATCCGATGATGACGCCCAGCAACATCGGTTCGGGCGGGCCGGAAGGCGCGTTCACGCAGGAACTGCTGGTGCGCGAGGCGCGTCTTGGCGACTCGATCCTCCCGATCCCCGAGGGCATCTCTTACGACGTTGCCGCCATGTGCGAGCCGCTGGCCGTCGCCATGCACGGCGTCAACCGGGCGGACGTTAAGCCCGGCGACAAGGTCGTGGTGTTTGGCTGCGGCCCGATTGGCCTCGGCATGCTGCTCTGGCTGATCGATCGCGGCGTGACCGACGTGGTTGCGCTCGATCTGTCCGAGGAACGGCTGGAACGCGCGCGCGCACTGGGCGTGCAAGCCGCGCTCGATCCCAGCAAGATCGATCTGCGCGCGGAACTGGTAAAGCTTCACGGCGAAGTGCCCAGCTATGGCCGCGTGGGCGTGGGCACCGATGCCTTCATCGACGCAGCCGGCGCGCCGAACATCCTCACCGAAGTGATCATGATGGCCAAGTTCCATGCGAAACTGGTCATTACGGCCGCCTATATGCGGCCGATCGAGTTCCCGGTCGGTCGCATGCTCACCAGCGAGATGACCATCACCACGGCGGTCGGTTATCCCACCGAAATGCCCGAGGTGATCGCCGCTATGCCGCGCCTGAAGGACAAGATCGCAGCGATGATCAGCCACAAGCTGCCGTTCAGCGAGATCATGAAGGGCCTGGAAATCGCCGCAACGCCGCAGTCCGCCAAAGTCATGATCGGCATCGAGGAGGCTTGAGATGAGCGAAGTGAAAGACGCCGGACCGAAGCTGGCCGGTCTCGTCCGTTCGGGCGACGAACAGGCGGAAGCCATCGCGATCACCGATTTCGTGTTTCAGGCGAACGACATCTCGAACGCCTATCTGGTGACGACGGCCGAGGGCGACGTCATGGTCAACACCGGCTTCATGGACAATGCGGAGCGCACCAAGCGCCTGCTGACGCCGCCGCGCACCGGGCCGCTGGCCTTTATCATCCTTACTCAAAGCCATGCCGATCACTACGGCGGCGTGCCGGAATTCCTGGAGGACGGCACGCAAGTCGTCGGCGGGCCGGGCTTCAACGAGGCGCTGGGCGACATGATGGGCCTCCAGTCCTTCTTCGGGCCGAGGAGCGGCAAGCTCTGGGGATCGACCCTGAAGCGCGGCGGGACGCCGAAGCCTGCGCCGAACGTGGTTCCCGACATTCTGGTCGACCGCAAGCTGACCATCGAACTGGGCGGCCGTACTTTCGAGCTGATCTCCACGCCTGAGGGCGAGACGGTCGACTCGCTGACGGTATGGATGCCCAAGGAGAAGATCGCCTTCACCGGCAATGTCTTCGGCCCGGTCTGGCTGTCGATGCCGTTCCTCAACACCTTGCGCGGTGACAAGCCGCGTCTGGTGCGGAACTACCTGAAGTCGCTGGAGACGATCCGCGATCTCGGCGCCGAGATCATCGTCACCGGCCATGGCGAGGCCATTCGCGGTGCGGAGCGCATTCGCGCCGATCTCGACAAGATGCATGCGGCCGTCAGCTTCGTGCGCGACTATACGCTCGATGGCATGAAAGCGGGCAAGGACGTTCACACGCTGATGCGCGAATTCGCCTGGCCCAAGGGGCTGGAAATCGGCGAATTCCACGGCAAGGCGTCCTGGGCGGTCAAGTCGATCTGGCGCGAGTATTCGGGCTGGCTTCACTACGAGGATGGTACCACCGCGCTCTATGGCGTGCCGCGTTCCAGCGTGGATGCCGATCTTGTCGAACTGGCGGGCGGCGCGGCGAAACTGGCCGAACGTGCACAGGCCAAGCTGGATGCGGGGGCTCCGCTGGAGGCCGTGCATCTGACCGATATTGCGCTCAGTGCCGAGCCGGACAATGCGGCGGTGCTCACCGTGCGCAAGGCGGCGCACGAGGCGCTGCTGGCGGCGTCCGGCGGCAAGAACCTGTCCGAGACGATGTGGCTGCGGTCCGAGATTGCGGCGATGGAGGCCAAGCTCAGCGATTGATGGTTTGGGTATGGGGCATCGGCCCATCACCTCCGACCAGACAATCTACCACGGAGGGTGGTTGCGATAGCTTGTGACGGACTATTCAGGTGGTAGTCGCCCTAGGTGTAGTCAGCGCGTGAATGATATTGCGGCACTACCCCATCACCGCGCTGCTCTCGTAAACCAGCCGCACCAGTTCCGCCTGCCCCCGCACGCCCAGCTTGGCATAGAGTCGCTTGGAGTAGTTCCGCGCGGTTTCCAAAGTCAGGCCCATACGCGCAGCTGCTTCGGCGATGGAGTGGCCGTCCGCCAGCGCCATCGCCAGTTCCGCCTCGCGCCGGGGCAAGTCGAACACTTCGGCCAATCGGTTCGCGCCATCACCGGAAAGTGCGCGGGGCAGGGTGCAAAGTGCGAGCAGGGCCGGCGCGGCAAGGGCCTGTTCCGCCGCATTTTCGGCCGGCATCAACAGTGCCTCGACATGCGGCTTCTCCCGCAGCAACAGCGGCCGTGCGGACAACGAGCGATCCTGCGCCATTTCCGCCGCGACACTAGCCAGCTTGCGCTCTGCATTGAGATCGAGCCCCAGCACGCGCTCGCCGGGGCGCAGAGCGGCGCCGCAGTGCTCCTGCCAGAACTGCGATAGCGCCGGATCGGCCGCCACCACGCGCGCCTCGGCGTCGAGCAGCATCCAGCCTTTGCCCGTGCGCTCCAGCCCCATGGCATTGATCCGCGCAGCCATGCGCTCGCGGTCCATCGAAACGAGGTTTTCGACCGCGATGGCGACATAGGGTGCCAGGCTGGAGAGCAAGGCGCTGTCGGAGGCCGTGCACTCGCGCGTGCGGGCCATCATCAGCCATGCGCTGTAATGCTCGCACCCCGCGATCCGTACTACCCGCTCATCCCCGATGCCGAGTTTCGCCATGCGCCGGTTGCGATCCGCGCGCGCCACGGGGTCGTGATCGATCATCTCCCCGATCGAATAGACCCGGCCCGGTCGCAGCCCATCGTAGAGATAACGGTCGAGGTCGAACGGGCCTTGCGTTTCCGACTCGCGGGCGCGTTTTCTGAGGTCGATTCCGGCGTAGCTTTCCACGATTACGGCATGCGGCCCATCGCCCATGCGAAGGATCAGGCTGACGTAATCGGCTTGGGTGCGACGACGCAATCTTTCCAGAAATGTCGAAAAGCGCGGATTTTCGGCATTTCCCTGAAAGAGCGGGATCAGGAGATCGGTCTCGTCGTTGCTGGTAAGAGCCATGCCCTCCCATATGGGAGGTTCGCGTAAATGTCATCCCTGCGATTCGGTTTGGGACAGCACCAGAGGAAACAGCCAACGGGCACGCGCCCCGGCAGAGGAAACCTGATGAAGACACTCACGCACCTGGAGCGCCTCGAAGCCGAGAGCATCCATATCATCCGCGAAGTCGTCGCCGAGGCTGAAAAGCCGGTGATGCTCTATTCGGTCGGCAAGGACAGCGCCGTGATGCTGCACCTTGCTCGCAAGGCCTTCTATCCTTCGCCGCCGCCGTTCCCGCTGCTCCATGTCGACACGACCTGGAAGTTCAAGGCGATGTACGATCTGCGCGACAAGATGGCGCGTGAGAGCGGCATGGAACTGCTGGTCTATCAAAACCCCGAAGCCATCGAGAAGGGCATCAATCCCTTCGACCACGGCGCGCTCCACACCGACATGTGGAAGACCGAAGGCCTGAAGCAGGCGCTGGACAAGTACGGTTTCGACGCGGCCTTCGGCGGCGCCCGCCGCGATGAGGAGAAGAGCCGCGCCAAGGAGCGCATCTTCTCGTTCCGCACATCCTCGCACGGCTGGGACCCGAAGAACCAGCGCCCGGAACTGTGGAACCTCTACAATGCCCGCAAGGCGCGCGGTGAATCGATCCGCGTCTTCCCGATCTCCAACTGGACCGAGCTGGATATCTGGCAGTACATCCACCTGAACGACATCCCGATCGTGCCGCTCTACTTCGCCGAAAAGCGCCCCACCGTGGAGCGTGACGGCATGCTGCTGATGGTGGACGACGAACGCTTCCCGCTCCAGCCGGGCGAGGTTCCCGTCGAACGCTCGATCCGCTTCCGCACGCTCGGCTGCTACCCGCTGACCGGCGCGGTGGAGAGCGAGGCGAAGACGCTTCCCGAAGTGATCCAGGAAACGCTCCTCACCACCACATCGGAGCGGCAGGGCCGCGCCATCGACAAGGACGCCGGCGGTGCCGGCATGGAAGTCAAGAAGCAGCAGGGGTACTTCTGATGGCCGATATCGAAACCAAGGAAGCGGTCTACGTCACCGACCAGCTGATCGCAGACGACATCGACGCCTATCTCGTCCAGCACGAGCACAAGACGATGCTGCGCTTCATCACTTGCGGCAGCGTCGATGACGGCAAGTCCACCCTGATCGGGCGCCTGCTCTACGATTCGAAGATGATCTTCGAGGACCAGCTGGACGCGCTCCAGTCGGATTCCAAGAAGGTCGGCACGCAGGGCCAGGAAATCGACTTCGCGCTGCTGGTCGACGGTCTTGCCGCCGAGCGCGAGCAGGGCATCACCATCGACGTGGCCTATCGCTTCTTCAACACCGAGAAGCGCAAGTTCATCGTCGCAGACTGCCCGGGCCACGAACAGTACACGCGCAACATGGTCACCGGCGCTTCCACTGCCGACCTTGCGGTGATCCTGATCGATGCGCGCAAGGGCGTGCTGGTGCAGACGCGCCGCCACTCGTACTTGTGCCACCTCATCGGCATCAAGAACATCGTCCTGGCCGTCAACAAGATGGACCTGGTGGACTACAGCCAGGAAGTCTTCGACAAGATCGTCGAGGAATATGGTGAGTTCGCGCGGGACATCGGCATCGAGAGCTTCACCGCTCTGCCGATCTCGGGCTTCAAGGGCGACAACATCACCACGCTCTCGGACAAGACCCCGTGGTACAAGGCGCCGCAATACGCGGGCATCACGCTGGTCGAGCACCTGGAAACGGTCGAGGTTCTCTCCTCGGTCGACGCCGACAAGCCGCTGCGCTTGCCGGTGCAGTGGGTGAACCGGCCGAACCTCGATTTCCGTGGTTTCTCGGGCCTGATCGCCACCGGTTCGGTGAAGCCGGGCGACAAGATCCGCGTCCTGCCCTCGGGCAAGACCAGCACGATCACCCGCGTCGTCACCTATGACGGCGATCTGGAAGAAGCGGTTGCCGGCCAGTCGGTCACCGTCTGCTTCGCCGACGAGATCGACTGTTCGCGCGGCTCGGTGATCTCGGTCGCGGACAATCCGCCGCAGACTGCCGACCAGTTCGAGGCGACGTTCGTGTGGATGGCCGATGAGGCCATGGTGCCCGGCCGTGCCTACTGGCTGAAGGTCGGCACGCAGATGGTTTCGGCGACGGTTCAGGAGCCGAAGTACGAAGTCAACGTCAACACGATGGAGAAGCTGGCGGCCAAGACGCTGGAGCTGAATTCGATCGGCGTGGCGGAACTGACCACCGACAAGCAGATCGTGTTCGAGGCCTATGCCGACAACCGCACGCTGGGCGGCTTCATCCTGATCGACAAGATGACCAATGCCACGGTGGCGGCGGGCATGATCCACTTCTCGCTGCGCCGTTCGCAGAACGTGCACTGGCAGGCCGTGGACATCGACCGCAAGCAGCACGCCGGCCTCAAGAACCAGCGCCCGGCGGTGCTGTGGTTCACGGGCCTGTCGGGCTCGGGCAAGTCGACCATCGCCAACCTCGTCGAGAAGAAGCTGCACCGGATGAACCGGCATACCTTCCTGCTCGATGGCGACAACGTGCGTCATGGGCTCAACAAGGACCTGGGCTTCACCGAGGCTGACCGTATCGAGAACATCCGCCGCGTGGGCGAAGTCTCGAAGTTGATGACCGACGCGGGCCTGATCGTGATCACCGCCTTCATCTCGCCCTTCCAGGCGGATCGCGAGATGGTGCGTTCGATGCTGCCTGAGGGCGAGTTCTTCGAGGTGTTCATCGACACGCCGCTGAAGGTGGCCGAGGCGCGCGACGTCAAGGGCCTCTACAAGAAGGCGCGTGCGGGCGAGCTGAAGAACTTCACGGGTATCGACAGCCCGTACGAAGCGCCGCGCAACCCGGAAATCCGCGTGGATACCACGCTGATCTCGCCGGAAGACGCTGCGAACCTGATCGTCGACACGCTGCTGGGAGACGCCTGATGAGCCTCAATGACGGTGATCTCGCGGCCCATCTGGCCGAAGTGGCGGGGAAGATCCTGCTCGACGTGCGGGCCTCCGGCCTGTTCTCGGGCAAGTCGCTGGGTAAGGCGGGGGACCAGACCGCCAACCAGTTTCTCTGCCACGCCCTTCGCGAGCAGCGGCCCGAGGACGGGCTGCTCTCCGAAGAGGAGAAGGACAATGCCGAGCGTCTGGCCAAGGAGCGGGTATGGATTGTCGATCCTGTCGACGGCACCCGCGAATATGGTGAGGAGCGGGCCGACTGGGCTGTCCATGTCGGGATGGCGGTGGACGGCGAGCCGGTGCTGGGGGCGGTCGCGCTCCCCGGTGCGGGTGTGGTCCTGCGCTCCGACCAACCGGGCGAAGTGCCGCCCGCACCTGAGCGGCTGCGCATGGTCGTCAGCCGCACGCGTCCCGCCAAGGAAGCAACCGGCGTGGCCGAAGCCATCGGTGCCGAACTCGTTCCGATGGGATCGGCAGGCGCCAAGGCCATGGCGATCCTGCGCGGAGAGGCGGATATCTACCTCCATTCCGGCGGCCAGTACGAATGGGACAGCTGCGCGCCTGCCGCCGTCGCACAAGGCTGGGGCCTCCACGTCTCGCGCATCGACGGCAGCCCGCTGGTCTACAATCGGGAAGACGTCTATATGCCGGACTTGCTGATCTGCCGGAAGGAGCACGCGGAACTGGTGCTCGAAAAGGTGAAAGCCTTCCTCTGAGGTCAAGCTGATCAACATTGTCGATTAGTAAGCCTGCCGCTATGCTCGCCCTTTGATAATGAGAGGGGCGAGCATGGAGGCGAAAATCAGGCGCAGGACGCGCGACCCGGTCGCGACGCGCGCGGTGATCCTCGATGCCGCTGCCAACCTGCTGGCCAAGGACGGGCCGGAAGGCGTCAGCCTCTCCGCCGTCGCCCATCTCGCCGCCGTCAATCGAGGCACCGCCTACCAGCATTTCGAAACGCGCGAGAAGCTGATCGAGGCGACCATGCAGTGGGTCTCTGACAAGCTGTTCCACGCCGTTTTCGGCGATCCCGAAACTGTCGGAGAGCGCCGGGTCGAGGATGTCGACGTGGTCGCGCTGACCGAGCGGCTATGCGATTTCGCGATGGAAAATCCGGACATCTGCCGCGTCTGGCTCCAGCAAGTGCTGGCCTCGCCCAACCCGGCGCAGGATCCGTTCTGGCGGGAGTATTGCGGCTCGCTTGGCCGCTTTGCGGGCACCGATCTGGCGGAACCGGGCATCGATTTCGAAGTCTATTCGGTGATGAACCTGGCCGGGGTGTTCTTCTGGCCGATCCTCGCCCGCGCGCATGCCGCGGACGAGGGCGAACGCCGGGAACTGTCGCGCCGCTATTCGCGCGAGATTCTGCGGCTTTCGATGTACGGTACGATGCGGGCCAAGGCGTTCCCCAAGGTGGCGGACCTGCTGGCAGCTCACGGCGTTTCACCGGGCGGCTGAGGCTGCGTCGCTCTCATGCGGTCCGTCTTTTCTTCTCCTCGTCATTGCGAGCGCAGCGAAGCAATCCAGGGCGGTTTACGCGACTCTGGATTGCTTCGCTGCGCTCGCAATGACGAGGTGAGGGGGCAGGCGAAGGAGATAAGTCGGCGCGTAACGTGGGCTGCCAGGCCCCAGCGGGATACCCTGCCCATGATGCCGCTTCGCCTAGGCGATGCCGTGGCGCGCCGGCATTGACGCAGCGGCGCATATTCCCTTTCAGCTAGGGACTGCATCGTCGGGCCGGAAAGGGCCCCTGAGGGAGTATGCCATGTTTTCCGCTATCGTGATCGACAAGACCGATGAGGGCCAGACGGTCGCTCTCCAGCAGCTTGACGAAAGCGCGCTGCCCGAAGGTGATGTCGCCATCGACGTCGCGTTCTCGACGCTCAATTTCAAGGACGGCCTGGCCGTTACCGGCACTTCGCCGGTCGTGCGCAAGTTCCCGATGGTGCCCGGCATCGACCTCGTCGGCACTGTTACCGAAAGCAGCCATGGCGACTGGAAGGCCGGCGATACCGTCGTGCTCAACGGCTGGGGCGTGGGTGAGGGCCACTGGGGCGGTCTGTCGCAGAAAGCCAGGCTCAAGGGCGAGTGGCTGGTGCCGCTGCCCTCCGCCTTCACGCCGAAGCAGGCCATGGCGATCGGCACGGCCGGCTATACCGCCGCGCTCTGCGTCGATGCGCTGGTGGATTGGGGTGTGACCCCCGATCAGGGCGAAATTCTCGTCACCGGTGCCACTGGCGGCGTCGGCTCGGTCGCCATCGCGATCCTCAAGAAGCTGGGCTACTCGGTCGCCGCGCTCACCGGCAAGCCGGGCGAGGCGGACTATCTAAAGTCGCTGGGCGCAGAGACGATCATCGACCGCGCCGAACTGTCCGAGAAGGGCAAGCCGCTCCAGAAGGAGCGCTGGGCCGGTGTCGTCGACACCGCCGGCAGCCACACGCTGGCCAATGCCATCGCCCAAACCCGCTACGGCGGTGCGGTGGCGGCTTGCGGCCTGGCGCAGGGCTTCGACCTGCCTTCGACCGTCATGCCCTTCATCCTGCGCGGCGTTTCGCTGCTCGGCATCGACAGTGTCATGGCCCCCAAGGCCAAGCGCCTGAAGGCCTGGGACCGCCTCGCCAAGGATCTCGACCCGGCAGCGCTGGAAACCATCGGCCAGACCATCGGCCTGGGCGAGGCGATCGAGGCTGCGCGCAAGTTCATGTCCGGTGAGGTCACTGGCCGTTACATCGTTGACGTGAACGCCTGATGCAGCCGGCGCGGCAGGCGGCTTGAGGGAGCCGCCCGCCGCGCCTGTACTTTGATGCGACAAGCGGGCCGCAGGCGCGCAAGGACGATGAGGAACGCATGGTCGAGGTAACCGCAGGCTTGTCCATCGCAAACGGCATTCCGCTGGCGGAAGAGCAGGGCATCGGCCCGCTCACGCTAGGCGGCTTCGTCCGCGAGGTATCGCGTCGTTATGGCCCGTCAGAAGCGGCGGTGATCCACCTTGGCGACAAGATCGAGCGCTGGACTTATGACGAGCTTTGGGCCCGCTCGATGGAAGTTGCCCGCGCGCTCACGGCCTGCGGCGTCGGCAAGGGCACGCGTGTCGGCGTGCTGGCGACCAACCGGCTCGAATTCCTCTCCGGCGTCTTCGGCACCGCGCTGGCGGGCGGCGTCGCCATGACGGTGAGCACCTTCTTCACGCCGGCGGAACTCGAAACCGTCTTGCAGATGGGCGGCTGCTCGGTGCTGCTGCTCGAACGCCGCGTCCTCAAGAAGGATTTCGCGCAGACCCTTGTCGATCTGGAGCCGCAGATCGGCACGGCCCGGCCGGGCGAAGTCGCTTCCACCAAGTTCCCGTTCCTGCGCCATCTCGCGGTGATCGACAGCGACGAAGGCCTCGGCGCGATCGAAGGCTGGAGCACGTTCCTCGCGCGCGGCAACAGTGTCGATCCGGCGCTCGTCGATGCCGCCGCAGCCTCGGTGCAGCCCAGCGATCCCGGCGTGCTGTTCTTCTCCTCCGGCTCGACCGGCAAGGCCAAGGGCATTCTGTCGGCGCATCGCGGTGTTTGCCTGCAACTCTGGCGCTGGCCGCAGTGGTATGACGTCAAAGTGCCACCGCGCACCTGGTCGGCCAACGGCTTCTTCTGGTCTGGCAATTTCTCGATGGCGCTGGGCGGCACGCTGGGTTGCGGCGGGTCGCTGGTTCTCCAGCGCTGGTTCGATGCCGAAGAAGCGCTGGCGCTGATGGAGGCCGAGAAGGCATCGATGATGCTCGCCTGGCCGCACCAGTGGGCCCAGCTCATGGCGGCTTCAAATTATGAGAGCGTCGATCTTTCGGCGATGCACTATATCGACGCGCTGACGCCCTGCGCGCAGCATCCAACCATCGATACCGACTGGCGCGAACCGGCGCAGGCCTTCGGCAATACTGAGACGTTCACGCTGATTTCGGTCTTCGCCTCCGGCACGGCGGAAGAGATCGCCGGCAAGTCGCACGGCGTGCCGACCGCCGGCTCCACGATCAAGATCGTCGATCCGATGACCGGCGCGACGATGCCCTTGGGCAAGCGCGGCGAGATCGCCGTCAAGGGCCCGACGCTGATGCTCGGTTATCTCGGCGTGCCGCTGGACGAGTCGCTGGACGGTGAAGGCTTCCTGCGCACCGCGGACGGCGGCTACATCGACGAGCAGGGCCGTCTGTTCTGGGAAGGCCGCCTGAACGACATCATCAAGACCGGCGGTGCCAACGTCTCTCCGATCGAGATCGACGAAGTGATCCGCGCCCATCCCGAAGTGAAGATGGTGCAGACCGTCGGCGTGCCGGACGATCTTCTGGGGGAACTGGTGGTTTCCTGCGTCGTCGCAGTCGATGGGTCGCGCCCGGATGCCGGTGCGATCCGCGATTTCGCGAAGGAAAAGCTGGCGAGCTACAAAGTGCCGCGCCGCGTGCTCTTCGTGGCCGAGAGCGACCTCAAGACCACGGGCAGCGCCAAGATCAAGACCGCGGACTTGCGCAAGCTGGCCGCCGAACGATTGGAAGCGGAAGTGAGTCCAGGCTGACCGGGCCTGGATAGCAGGGCCAAGCTGACGCCAGAGGGGAGAAGCGCATGACACAGGCACTCGATTTCGGGGACTGGCTGGATATCTGCAATCTCAAGGCCCGTTACTGCCGCCTGCTCGACACCAAGGACTGGGAGGGCTGGGCCGCGCTCTTTACCGAGGATTGCGAGATCGACACGCGCCCGGCCGGCGGCACATTGGAAAAGGGGCGGGACAGGTTCGTCTCCATGGTCCGCCAGTCGCTGGCGGACGCAAAGACCGCGCATCAGATCCATTCGCCGGAAATGAAGCTGGACGACGGCAAGGTCGAAGTGATCTGGGCCATGCAGGATCGTGTCATCAAGGACAGTTTCGCGCTCACCGGCTACGGGCACTATCACGAGACCTGCGTGCGGACGGCCGAAGGCTGGAAGATCGCCAGACAGACGTTGTCCCGGCTGATCGTGGACATGTCCCGGCCCTCCTGACCACTGCTGTTTCGAAGAGCGGCGCCCGGCGGGCGCGCCGGGTGTGGGAAGGCTCCTCAAGACCGGGAAGCGATGCCGGTTTGAAGCCCGCCGATCCGGGCGGTGAGGGGGCGGTATCGGCGCGTTTCTTCGCGGCCAAGGTATCGCGGGGACGCTCCCGTCGAACCATCGTCGCCGCGATAGGCGGCGGCTTGCGGAGAGGCTAGTGTGTGCGAAATCGTGTCGGCAAGCACCGGCACTCGATAGCCGTAAAAGCGGGAGGATGCGTGGGTAAGACGATCGTGATCACTGGCGCCGGGGCCGGCCTCGGACGCGCGCTGGCAAGGCGCTTCGCCGGTGAGGGGGAAACCGTGATCCTGCTGGGGCGCACGCTGTCCAAGGTGCAGGAACTCGCGAGCGAAATCGGCGGCGCGGCCATGGCCGTGGAATGCGATGTCGCCTCTGCCGAATCCGTGCGCAAGGCCTTCGCGGCGATCGCTGAAAAGCACCCGAAGATCGACGTGCTGATCAACAATGCCGCAATCTACGAGCCGTTCACGGTGGCCGAGGCTACCGATGCGCAGATCAACGACATCATCGCCACCAATCTCAACGGACCGATCTACTGCTGCCGTGCGGCCATTCCGATGATGGAGACGGGGGCTCAGATCATCAACGTGGGCAGCGAATCCATCGCCGTGCCTTTCGTGATGCTCTCGCTCTATCAGGCCACCAAGGCAGGCCTCGAGCGGTTTACGGAGGCCCTGGTGGAGGAACTGGAGCCCGCGGGCATCCGCGTGACCACCGTGCGCGCGGGGCCGATGTACGAGCCCGGCAAGACCGCGCCGGGCTGGGATCAGGACGCGGCCATGCGCTTCCACGGCGGTTGCGCCGCAAAGGGCATCGACCTGCGCACGCGGCCGATCTCGCAGACCGAAAATGTCACCGGCGTGTTCCGCTCAGTGCTCGACCTGCCGCCAGACGTGCGCGTGCTGCACGTCTCAGTCGGGGCGCGCCGCCCATGAACGCTCCCGATCTCGTGCAAGAACCCGTTTCCGCCAAGGACCCGAACATGACCACTCTTCCCGAAGCCAAGCTCTATATCGACGGCCAACTGCGCGGCGCCAGCAACGGCGCCACGTTCGATGTGATCAGTCCCTGGACGGGCGAGCCGGTGGGCAAGGCCGCGGATGCCACTGCCGATGACGTGAACGCCGCGATTGCCGCGGCCCGCCGCGCCTTCGACGAAACCGACTGGGCCACCAATGTCGAAAAGCGCGTGGCGCTGGTCAAGAAATACCGCGATCTCTTCGAAGCCGCCCGCCCGCGTCTGGGCGAACTGGCGATGTACGAGGCCGGCGCGGCGCAAGGCGCGGTGAACCGCGCCCATGTCGACATGGCGCTTGACGGTTGGGACGATTACATGCGCGTCTTCGACCAGCTGGAGTGGGAAAAGGACTACGGCGAGAAGCCGGCCTTCGGCATGATCCACAAGCGCGTCGGCGTACGCGAGGCGGTGGGTGTGGTCGGTGCGATCACGCCTTGGAACGTGCCGCTCTATGTGAACATCGGCAAGATGGTCGCCGCGCTGCTGGCCGGCTGCACCGTGATCCTGAAGCCCGCGCCGGATACCCCGGGCATGGGCGCGATCTTTGGCGAACTGGCCAGGGAAGCCGGTTTCCCGGATGGCGTGATCAATGTCGTCTTCGGCGCGGACCCGGCGCTGGCGGGCGAAATGCTGGTCACCGATCCGCGCGTGGACCTGATCTCCTTCACCGGCTCCACCGGCGTCGGCAAGCGCATCATGGAGCAGGGCGCGCCCACGCTGAAGCGCGTGTTCCTCGAACTCGGCGGCAAGTCGGCCAAGATCGTGCTCGACGACGCGCCGAACTTCGCGATGGAAGTGGGCATGGCGATGCTGGTGTTCCACGCCGGGCAGGGCTGCGCCGTGCAGTCACGCCTGCTGGTGCCCAGGAGCCGCTATGACGAAGCCAAGGCCATCCTCAAGGGCGCCTATGGCAACTTCGGCGACAACTGGGGCGATATCGCCAATCCGGCGCATATCATGGGGCCGGTGATCTCCAGGCGCCAGATGGAGCGCGTGAAGAGCTACATCGACCTTGGCCAGGAAGAAGGCGCGACCCTGCTGGCGGGCGGCAGTATCCGTCCCGACAAGGGAGGCGGTTATTTCGTGGAGCCTACCTGCTTCGTGGACGTTACCAATGACATGCGGATCGCCCAGGAAGAGATTTTCGGCCCGGTGCTTGTCGTCATTCCTTACGAGGACGACGAGGACGCCGTGCGGATTGCCAACCAGAGTTCCTATGGCCTATCGGGCGGTGTCAGCTCGGGTGACCTGAACCGGGCCATCAATATCGCCAAGCGCGTGCGCACGGGTTCGATGAGCGTCAACAACGGCATGTGCATTGCCGGCGACATTCCGTTCGGCGGATACAAGGCGAGCGGCATGGGCCGCGAATGGGGCGTTGAAGGCATTGAAGAGTTCACCGACGTCAAGATCCTCGCCTGGCCGGTCGGCCAGGTCCAGGCAGCCTGACGGCGAACGGCCCGGCCCGGTGGAATCCACGTCGCAGGATGCCGGGCCTGAAGCTGCCGGGAATCAGAAGATAGCGTCCGAAGAGACTGGCAGGGACGGGGCTGGCAAGGACGAGACGGCGATCGGACTTTCCGCTTTGCCGCCCTTGCTGGCCGCGGCCGTCACGGACGCCAGTGCGGGGATCAGCCACAACCTTCACGGACAGCGGCTGGGCAAGAAAGGTCGGATCACGCGCGAGCGCATTCTCGCGGCTGCGATCGAACTGGTCGAGAAGACCGACGAACCCGTCACGCTGGGCGCGGTTGCGCGTGCAGCGGGGCTGGGGATGACCTCGCTCTACAACTACTTCACCGATTTCACGGAATTGCTGCTGGCGATCCTCGAGCCGGTCATGGGCACCGCTCAGGAGGAATATTTCGCGCAAGTCCGCGACTATTGGCCTGACGACGACTTGTCCTCGCGCGCCATGTCCTTCGTGCGATCGTACCACCAGTTCTGGGCCCGCCACACCGGACTGCTCCACTTGCGCAATGCCATGGCGGACCAGTTCGACGTTCGCATCATGCATCAGCGCGTCAACTCCACCCGGCCGTTGATCGGTCTGTTCGTGGCGCAGATGGACCACCGCGGTATCCTGGGCGATACCGCCGTGCTCATGGCCACGACGCTGATGACCGGGATCGAGCGTTCGATCACGCTGGCGACCGACCGCAGGCTGCGGCGCATCCTGGGCACGCTGCCCGGGCGGCGGGACGAGAGCCTGCTCGAGATCAACGCCCGGCTGATGGAGCTGGCCATCCGCGACACGCGTGAGCGCGCGGCCGCCGAAGAGGCGCAGTCCCGCTAAAGGACTGGCCAGGCTTCAGCCGCGGTAGGCTTCAGCCGCGAACTTGCCTGAATTCTGCCTCACTGGCCCGATGCAGGCGTGGCCTGATCGCCGCCGAGCACGCGGTAAAGCGTGATGCGATTGCTCGCCGCGGCAAGACGTACTGCAATTTCCTGCTGCCTGGCGCTGTAGAGGCTGCGCTGCGCGTCCAGGTTTTCAAGCGAACTGGTGATGCCCTGCCGGTAGCTGGCCTCGGTCAGCCTGGCGGTATCGGAGGCGGCCTCGGTGAAACGGGAGGCAGCGCGCATCCGTTCGTTCAGCGTGCCCTGGTCCGCCAAAGCGTCGGCCACTTCGCGGAAGGCGGTCTGGATGGCCTTTTCGTAAGTTGCCAGCGCGGCGTCGCGCTGGGCCTTGGCGACGTCGACATTGGCCACTCGGCCGCCGGCGTTGAAGATCGACCAGCTGGCGTCGGCGCCCAGGCTTGCCGTGAAGGCGCCCTTGTCGAACAGGGCGGACAGCGCATTGCTGGCGAAGCCGAGCAGGCCGGTCAGCGAGATCGAGGGGAACAGCTCAGCCCGCGCCGTGCCGATATCGGCATTGGCCGCGCGCAGCGAATATTCGGCTTCCACCACATCGGGGCGGCGAAGCAGGACTTGCGAACTGGTGCCCGCTGGCAGAACGGCGAGCGACTGGTTCACTTCGTCGACGCTGGCGGGAAGCAGGCTCTGGTCGAAATCGGCGCCGACCAGAAGGCGGATCGCGTTCACATCCTGCGCCAGTGCCGTTCTCTGCGACGCGACATCGCCGCGCGCGGTTTCCAGCACTTGTTCGGCCTGCCGCAGATCGGTGCGCGGGGCGACGCCGCCCTTGAGGCGGGCGCTGGTGAGCGTAACGCTACGCTCGGCATTGGCGGCCGTGGCCTGGGCAATGCGGAGCAGGTCGTTGTCGGCGGCGTAATTGGCCCATGCCTGCGCGAGGTCTGCGACGAGGCCGAGGCGCACCGTGCGCGCTGCCGCCTCGGTGGAGACGGCGGTATCGCGCTGGGCCTGGGTGGCGCTGGCATATTTGCCGAAGAAGTCGAGTTCGAAGCTCGAAATACCGCCCTGCACGGAATAGGAGGTGCGGTCTCCCGTCCCGTTGGTGCCTGATCCGTTCGTCGTGCTGCCGCTGCCCGCTTCGGTTCGCGTGACCGATCCGTTGACACCCACGGCCGGGAACTGGTTCGCGCGGACCACCCTGACTTGCGCGCGGGCGGCGGCCAGGTTGGCTGCGGCGACCCGCAAGTCACGGTTGTTGGTGAGCGCCTGTTCTACCAGCGACTGCAGGCGGCGGTCGCGGAAGATCTCGGTGTAGGACACCAGCGGCAGCGCCGCCTCGCTCTGCGCGAGATAGGCGTCTCCGACCGGCCAGGAGACTGGGACGGGCGGGGCCGGCGCGACATATTTCGGTGCCATCGAGCAGGCGCCGAGCATGAGGGTGAGCGCGGAAAGGCCCGTGAAACGAGAGCGGATCATGCGGCGCCTCCCTTGCGCGCGCGGCGCTCCTGCATGCGGCGGCGGACCGAGGCGATGCCATCGCGTACGCCGCGGCGAACGAGCACGAAGAAGAGCGGGATGAAGAAGATCGCCAGCAGGGTTGCGGTCAGCATGCCGCCGACCACGGCGGTGCCGATGGCGATGCGGCTGTTGGCGCCGGCACCGCTGGCGATGGCCAGAGGAACCACGCCGAAGATGAAGGCGAAGCTGGTCATCAGGATCGGCCGCAGGCGGATGCGGGCGGCTTCGAGGGCAGCGTCGATCACGCGCTTGCCCTGTCGCTCGGCCTGTTCGGCGAACTCGATCATGAGGATCGCGTTCTTGGCGGCCAGACCCATCGTCGTAAGCAGGCCGATCTGCAGGTAAACGTCGTTTTCCAGCCCGCGCAAGGTGACGGCGAGGATGGCGCCGAGCAGACCCAGCGGAATGACCAGGATCACCGCGATCGGGATCGACCAGCTTTCGTAGAGCGCGGCGAGGCAGAGGAACACGACCAGGAGCGAGAGCGCATAGAGCAGCGGCGCCTGGCCCGAGGAAAGCCGCTCCTGATAGGACGAGCCGGCCCAGGCGACGGCGGTGCCGGGGATCTGGCTGGCCAGTTCCTCCATCACGTCCATGGCCGTGCCGGAGCTGACGCCGTCCCCGGGGCTGCCTGAGAATTCGTAGGCCTGAAGGCCATTGAAGCGCGAGGACGTGCTGGGCGCCGTGGACCAGCTGATCGTCGAGAAGGCCGAGAAGGGCACCATCTGGCCGCTCGTGCCGCGCACGAACCAGTTGGCGAGATCCTCCGGCCGCGACCGGAACTGGGCGTCACCCTGGACGTAGACACGCTTGACGCGGCCCTTGTCGATGAAATCGTTGACGTAAGTGCCGCCCCAGGCCGTTTGCAGCGTGGAATTGGCATTCGCCGCCGTCACGCCGTAAGTCGTCAGCGCGCGCGTGTTGGAATTGACCTTCAGGGTCGACACGTCGGGAAGGTCGCTCAGGCGCACGTTGGTGAGGCGGTCGTCGGCGCCGGCCTTGGCCAGCAGTTCGTCACGCGCCTTCTGGAAATCGGCGCGGGCCATGCCGTTGCGGTTCTGCAGTTCCATCGTGAAGCCCGAAGACGAGCCGAGACCCCGGATCGCGCCCGGAACCAGTGTGAACACTTGCGCATCGCGAATGCCGCGGAACGCGCCATTGGCCCGCTGGACGATGGCATCGGCGGTGTTCTTGCTGCCCGGGCGTTGCTCCCAGTCCACCAGCGTGACGAAGGCCTGGCCGGTGTTCTGGCCTGCCGCGCCCTGGCCGCCGCCCGAAAGCGTGAACATGCTGGCGATGTTCGCCTTTTCGTATTTGGTGAAATATTGCTCGACCTGGCGCTGCACGTCTTCGGTGCGGGTGCGCGGGGATCCGGCCGGCAGGCGCCACTGCACGATGATCGTGCCCTGGTCCTCGTTCGGCAGGAAGCCGGTGGGCAGGCGCTGGAACAGGCCATACGTGGCGACGCAGGCAATGGCGAAGAGCAGCAGCCAGCGCCACTTGTGCTCGACGACGCGGCCGACGCGGTGGGCATAGGCCTCGGTCAGGTTCTCGAAGCTGCGGTTGAACCAGGTGTGGAAGCGCTCCCAGGGCCTCACGACCCAGGGCATCCGGCGCTGGATCCAGCTGGGCACTTCCTCGCCCTCGATATCCTTGGGCTTGAGCAGGGTGGCCGTCAGCGCCGGGCTGAGGATCAGCGCGACCAGCACGGACAGGACCATGGCGACCACGATGGTCAGCGAGAACTGGCGGTAGATCACGCCCGTCGAACCGCCGAAGAAGGCCATCGGCAGGAACACCGCCGAGAGCACCAGCGCGATCGCCACGAGCGCCGTCTGGATTTCCTCCATCGACTTGATCGTGGCCTCGCGCGCGGACATGCCCGGGTTTTCCTCAAGCAGCCGCTCGACGTTCTCCACTACCACGATCGCGTCGTCCACCAGCAGGCCGATGGCGAGGACGAGGCCGAACAGGGTCAGCGTGTTGATCGAGAACCCAGCCACGTAGAACACCGCGAACGTGCCCAGCAGCACGACCGGCACCGCGATCGCCGGGATCAGCGTGGCGCGCCAGCTTTGCAGGAACACGAACATGACGATGACGACCAGCACGATCGCCTCGAACAGCGCCTTTTCCACTTCCGCGACGGAGAGCTTGATGAAAGCGGTGGAATCGTTGCCGTACGTATAGGCGAGGCCGTCGGGCATGCCCTTGGCCAGCTCGGTCATTTCCGTCTTCACCAGCTCGGCCGTGGCCAGCGCGTCGGCGCCCGGCGAGAGCGAGATCGAGATACCGGCGCCGGGGTGGCCGTTGATGCGGCTGATCGAGCTGTAGTTCTCGGCGCCGATCTCCACGCGGGCGACATCGGCAATGGTGACGACGGAACCGTCGCTGTTGGTCTTGAGCACGATGTTGCGGAACTGCTCGGCCGTCTGGAGGCGCGAGCCGGCCGTGACGATCGCGTCGATCGCCTGGTCCTTGGGCGAGGGCAGGCCGCCGATCTCGCCGGCGGCAACTTCGGTATTCTGGGCGGTGATAGCCGAAGTGACGTCGCTGGGCATCAGCGCGACAGCGGCAAGGCGCGTCGGATCGAGCCAGATGCGCATCGCGTGAGGCGCGCCGAAGACGTTGACGTCGCCCACTCCGGAAATACGCGAAAGCGGGTCCTGGATGTTCGAGGCCAGATAGTCCGACACGTCCTGGTTGGAGCGGGTGTCGGTCTCGTCATAGACGGCCACGAGGAGGAGCTGGTCGGGGTTGGACTTGGTGACCGTGACGCCCTGGTTCTGCACCGCCTGCGGCAGGCGGGAGAGCGCGGACTGGACCTTGTTCTGGACCTGGACCTGCGCGATGTCCGGGTCCGTGCCCTTGGTGAACACGGCGCTGATCGAGGCCTGCCCGCGGTTGGACGACTGAGAGCTGAAATAGAGCAGGCCGTCGATGCCGGTGAGCTGCTGCTCGATCACCTGGGTGACGCTGTTCTCGATCGTTTCGGCCGAGGCGCCATTGTAGGTGGCGCGGATGTTCACCTGGGTCGGCGCGATGTCAGGGTATTGCTCGTTCGGCAGGTAGGCCAGCGCGCCGAGGCCCGCCAGCATGACGATGATGGCCAGAACCCAGGCAAAGATCGGTCGGTCGATGAAGATGCGCGACATGGGGTGGCTCAGTTCCCCTTGGCGGCGGGCCGGCCGCCGGCATTCGCCCCGCCGGATTTGCCTTCACCGGGCTTGCCGGAAGGCGGGGAGATGGTCTGCGCGCTCGACGCCGCGACCGGGGTGATATCCGCGCCCTGCTTGAGGCCATTGAGGCCCTGAACGATGACCTTGTCGCCCTTCTTCAGGCCGGCTGTGACCACGGCGTTCACGCCCTGCGTGCGATCGGCGGTGACCTTGCGGCGCGCGGCCTTGTTGTCGGCGCCGACGACCATGACATAGGCCGAACCGTCGAAATCGCGCTGGACCGAATTCTGGGGGATGAGGAATGCGTTGGGATCGGTGGCCTGATCGAACACCGAGGAAACGAACATGCCGGGCAGCAGCAGGCCGTCCGGATTGGGGAAGCTGGCGCGCAGGGTGACGGTGCCGGTGTCGGGATCGACGGTTACTTCCGAGAACTGGACGGTGCCTGGCAGGGCATATTGCGATCCGTCGTCGAACTTGAGGTGGACTTGCGTGCTGCCGGGATTGACGCCGCCGGCCGCCAGCTTCCGCCGCAGTGCGGTGAGGTCCGAGGCGGACTGCTGCATGTCGACGTAGATCGGGTCCATGCGCTGGATGACGGCCAGGGGGTCGGTCTGGCTGGCGCTGGCAAGCGCGCCGACGGTCGAGAGCGAGCGGCCGATGCGGCCGCTGATCGGCGCGGGCACGGTGGTGAAGCGCAAGTTGATCTTGGCCGTATCCAGCGTGGCCGCGTTCTGGGCGATCGAGGCCTTGGCCGAACGCGCGGTGGCCAGCGCGTCGATATAGTCCTGGCGGGCGACGGCTTCCATGTCGGCCAGCGGCTTGTAGCGCTGGGCCTTGGCGGATGCCGCTTCGGCGGTGGCGCGGGCGCTGGTCAGGTCGGCCTCGGCCTGGTTGACGGCGGCGCGGTAGAGGCTGGGGTCGATCTGATAGAGCGGTTGCCCGGCCCGGACCATCGACCCTTCGGTGAAGAGGCGCTTGACGACGACGCCGGTGACCTGCGGGCGGACTTCGCTGGTTTCGAAAGCGACGGTACGGCCGCTCAGCGTGACGGCCAGGGCGACCGAGGATGGCTCCACGACGACGAAGCCCACTTGCGGGGCTGCGCGCTTGTCATCCTTCTTCTCCCCCCCGGAACAGGCCGCGAGCAGCGCGGCGGAAAGCATGGCAAATGCCACCCGGCTCGCAGAGAGACGCAGGGAAAGGCGCGGCAGCGAAGCCGCCACAGGGGAAGAAGACGTGATTTTCAAGTCGCGCACCGTCAAAAGTCGTGTCGGCGCAGCTATTCAGCCTATTGTTGCCGCCCGCAAGCGGGCTTTTCGCAAGTGCGACAATTTGCGACCAAATACGAAGATTCTGGTGCGTTTTCGGCTCACCTATACGTCAAACACCCCCGTTTCCGGGGGTGTCCGAGATGTCCAGCCGATCCGGACGTCCTATTGGCGCGAAACGCCCTACTGGTACCGCGCGAGCATCTGGAGCGAGGCGGCGTAATAGTCGTTCGTCAGCTGCGAAGGCTGGGCGCTGCCAAGCAGTTTGCCCACGACAGCGGCGCCGCCTGCCGAAAGGGCGTAGTTTGCCTCCTCGCCGGTGACCACGTCCACCCAGGCCGGGATCGGCTTGTTGGCGGCAAGGCAGGAGCGCCAGTAGCCGGCAATGTCCGGAACCAGCGACTGCCGGCCGCTGAGCGCGGCATAGAGGGGCACGCGGATGGCGTCGTAGCCGAAGCGGGGGGGCTTGTCCCGGGCCGGGGCGACCTGGTTGGGCGCGCTGATGACCACCCAGTCACTGGGCAGATGGTGGGTTCCGAAGCGGGAAAGGCGAGTGATGGCCTCGCAATCGCTGATGATCGGACCCCAGACCTGCTGGCCGTCGAGCTTGGTAAAGGCGTCCATCGCGGGCCAGGCGAAATAGGACAGGTTCAGCGTGACTTCCTCGCCCTTCACGAAGCCCTGGACACCGGGCAGCAGCAGGCGGCGGCCGTGGCGTTCGACCACGCAGTGGCTGCGGATCGAGGAGCGGATCTGCGCGGCTCGGGCGGTGTAGTCGCCCCGGTTCCAGCGCTGCCCGGCCATGCCGAGGGCCCAGGCGATGACGAGATCGCCATCGGTGGCGTTGTTCTGGTCGGCCACCGGGTTGGGCGAGGCGGGATCGTAGCGCCAGGCATGGAGCGCCATGTCGGTGCGCGAGAGGTGGCTCTGCGTCCAGCCGGCGATCCGTTCGAATGCCTCGGTATCGCCTGCCTTGTAGGCGAAAAGCAGGCCGTAGCTCTGGCCTTCGCTATGGCTGATGCCGTTGTTGCCGGTATCGACGATACGGCCTTCGGGATTGACGTAGAGGTCGCGCCAGGTGCGCCAGCTGGCGTCGCGCACGGGTGCGCGGCTTTGCGCGTCGGTGTTGCAGGCAGCCGTCATCGCCAGCATCAGCCCCAGTGAGAAGTTGCGGCGGTTGATGCCGGTGTCGAGAAGGAAATTCATGCCGATGCTCTTTCGTTGATCGACGGAAAGGCTCAGCGGCCGTGGCGCAGTTCGATCACGTCGCCCTGCCATTGGGCGACCGTGTGCAGCGCCGGGCCGCTTCCGAGCACGCGGAACCACGCATCGTAGGCGCCTTGCAGCAAGCCCAGCAGCATCGTGTTCCAATTGCCCTGCTGGTCGGAGGCAAGGGCCTTGGGCAGGTTGCGGTGGTGGACGACGATGGCATCGTCACCCACGGCCAGTTCGATCTCGCCCCAGCCCAGGTCCTGCCAGAAGCCGTTGATGCGGGCGCAGAGCACGGCTGCATCGCTGACGCCTTCCAGCGGCTCCAGCGTGGCCATGCGCCGGCCTATGGCCGCGAAGAAACCCTGCGCCTGCGCGGAAGGTGCGCCTTCGCAGACTTCGGCTGCGGCCATCATCGCGAAGAGCGCAAGGCCCCCTGCGCCGCTCTGTTCGCCCTCGGAACGAGGGGAGGGAAATGCGTGAAGTTTCATCGGCCGGTGCTCCCGAAATTCTGTCTCACGCCCAATAAGCTCCGGAACTCGTCATAAGATCCGAAGGTGTTGTAGCTGGCCTCGCCGCCGATGCGGGTGGTGGGGCTCAGCTTGTAGTAGATCGACAGGTCGCTCGACACGGCGAAGCCGGTCTTGCTGATGCTGTCGTAGTAGGAACGCACGTCGTTGTTCGCCGCCTTCAGCACGTCGAGCGCAGCCTGCAACTCGTCGTTGATCGGATAGAGGTTGGTCTGATCCTGCTTGTAGCTTTGGAAACCGGGCGTGAACGAGGCGCGGATATCGAAGAGTTCGTCTTCCATGGTGTAATTCACCGGGAAGCCGACGCTGATGAAGTTCTGCGGGCTGAAGTAGCCGCCGTTGCCCCAGGTGAAGTAGTTCTGGCTCTTGTCGTAGCCCTGGTAGTTCACGTTGAGGCCCACGGTGAGGTTGGCATGCGTGCCGTGGTAGGCGCGCAGGTAGCCGCCGACGTTGGCCTCGAAACCGTCGTTGCGAGCGACGTTGGTGCCGCGGAAGCGGTAGTAGCGGCCTTCCGCGTAGACGCCGCTGCCATCCTCGTCATAGGAAAGCCCGGCGCCGCCTGCCGAGCGCATGACCTGGCCCCAGCGCATGCCCGTCACCGGATCGCGGGTGCCGGCGTAGGACAACACGCTGTCGGTCACGGGCTGGCGCTCCGCGAAGACCTTGGCGCGCACGGTTTCGGATAGCTTGGGCGAGGCTTCGGCGTGGAAGGTGGCCTTGGTCTTGCCCATGCCGACCGGCGTGGTGCCGCCTTCGAGCTTGACAGTGTCGCTCTCGTAACCCGCCGTGAAGGCGACGCCCGAGGCGTTCTGGGTCTGGGCCGAGGGGAAGACCGAGGGCTGTTCCAGGACGATGGCCGCCGCCTCGATCAGGCCGTTGAGGCCGAACCGTGCCTGACCGGACTGGTTGGCCCGTCCGGCATCGATCACCGAGGCTTCCGCCTTGGCATAGACCCGGCCGCCCGGCGCATCGGTGGAGAAGCGGGCCGAACCCTTGATCTCGTCCAGCTGGCTGAGCCCCGCTTCGCCCGAGCGGCGGCGGTATCCGGTGACGATGTCGGCGCGGGGGCCGCTGTCCTGGGAGAGGTCGGCGATCTGCGACTGGATCTGGGCCATGACCGGATCGGCCGAGTAAGCGGTGGCCGAGCCTGCATCCATGCCCGCGTCGGCCAGTCCGCTTCCGTAGCTGCCGCCACCATACGTGTTGCCGCCATAGCTGCCGTTGCCGGCTGCCGGGTAGGGCGCTGCGGCCATGGCGGGGGCGCCGTAGCCCGAGGACGCGCCGTAGCTGGGTGCCGCGCCATAGTTCGAAGGCGCGTCGTAGCTTGCGGCCGAGCCATAGCTTGCGGCGGGCGCGCTCGGGACGCGGGTGCCGCTGCCCAGAGCGAAGGGGTTGACTGGCTGAGGCGCGGCGACGGCGCGGCCCCGGAACGGGTTGGAGCCGCCGGCCGGGGTCATGGCCGCGAAAGGATTGCCGCCGGCAAGACCCTCGATCGAGGTGCCGCCCTGGCCGCGCGCATAAAGGTTCTGCGCATCCTTGAGCAGGTTCATGGCTGCCCGGTCGTTGCCGCGCGCGCGCTCCACATTGGCGAGCGAGAGGCGGACCTGGTAGTCCTGCGGGAAGGCGCGGAGCACGTCGTTCTGGGCGCGGCGGGACAGATCGTTGTCTCCGGCCGCCTGCGCGGTTTCGGCCAGGCCGAGCAGGGCGTCCTTGTCGCCGGGCTTGCGCGCCAGCACGAGCTGCCAGGTCTGGGCCGCGCGTGCGGGCATCTGGCCGCCCTGGTAGAGGCGGGCGAGACCGGCAAGGATGTCCATGTTCTGCGGAGAGGCGCTCCAGGCGCTCTGCAGTATGTCGAAGGCCTCGGCGAAGCGGCCTGCCTGGCGCGAACGGTCTGCCTGGCTGACGAGCAGGGCGGCGTTCATGCGGGCATAGGCCTGTTGGCCCTCGGCCGAAGTGCCGGCCATGGCGCTGGCGCGCTGGAGTGCCTGCTGCGCGAGATCATCGCGGCCGACGCGGGCGAGGACGCTGATCAGGCCCTCGTAGTCGGCAATCCCCGTGACCTGGCCCTGCATGGCGTTTTCCGCCACCGCGGCGGCGCCCTGGGCATCGCCCAGATCGTAAAGGGCATTGGCGACGGCGGCCTGCTTGCCGACCGGAATGGCCGACATGGCGCCCAGCTGGCGGAGCGAGGCGAGGGCCTGGGCCTGTTGGCCGCTGGCGGCCATGGCCTTGGCGCGGGCGATCGCGGCATCGCTCTTCACGCCGATGGCGAAAGTGCGCATCGGTGCGGTGCGCTGTGCCTCTGGGATCATGTCGATCAGGCGAGCGGCTTCGGGCGCGCGGCCGAGATCGTTGTTGAGCAGGGCGGCGGCGTAGAGCGCGTCGGGCTGGCCCATCGAGGTCAGCGAGCGCAGCAGCGATTCCGCTTCGGGAATGCGGCCGCGGCGGATCTGGAACTCGGCGAATTCGTAGCGGATCCACGGGTCGGTCGGATCGAGCACGAGGCCGTTCTGGAACTCGCGCATGGCGCCCATGTCATCGCCATTGGCGGCCGCGGCCAGGGCCCGGCCGCGGGCGGCGCGCATCTGCAGGCGCTTGTCGTCGGAACCGCCGCCCTGGCCTGCCTGGCGGTAGAGATCGGCGGCGTCGGCGTAGCGGCCCTGCTTCTCGTAGATGTCGGCCAGGATTTCGAGCGCGGGCGCCGGTTCCTTGTAGCCCGAGCGGATCAGGCCCTCGGTCACCGACTGTGCATCGGCAAGGCGGCCCTGGGCCACGAAATTGCGGGCATCGGCCAGCCCGGCAAAGAAGCGCGCGGAGGCAAGGCCTTCGGCCCATTGGCTGGCCTTGCCGTAACGCGAGGCCTGTTCGAGGTAATTGGCCGCCTCGGCGAAATTGCTCTCGCGCAGGCGCACGAGGCCCAGTCCGCCCAGGGCGTCGGGGTCGCGGGAATTGACCGAGAGCGCGCGCTGGAACTGGCTGGAAGCCGAAGCGAGATTGCCGTCCTCCAACGCGTCGAAGCCCGCTACGCGGGCCTGACCGGCGCGGTTGGCCGAAGAGGTCGGTGCCGGCGTACTGCGCGTCGGCGCCGCGGCAACGCGCGCGGGCTGCTGCTGCACCGGCTGCGGGGCCGGCGTGCGCGCCGGCGCAGGCTTCGGGGCGGCTGCCTGCCTCGGTGCGGGCGCGGCCTTCGGAGCGGGCTGCGGCGCCGGCTTCGGGGCTGCGGGCCGGGCATTGAGCGCCTGGTTCACCGCGGCACTGTTTGGATCGAGCGCCTTGGCGCGTCGCAGCGCCTGCTGGGCCAGATCCTCACGCCCCTTGGAGCGCCAGTACTTCGCCTGCTGCAACAGGGCGTCTACCCCGGCCGCCTGGGCATGAACCGATACCGGGCTTACGCCGGCGGCCGCGGTGGAGAGCAGCAGGGCCAGGCCGACGAGGCGCAGGCGGGTCTTCGCGGAACTCATGCGTTGTCGTCCTGGTGGCCGAGGCGGCGCTGCGCCTGGCGACGGAAGTAGAGGTAGGTCGGGCCGGCGAGGATGGCGGCCAGGAACAGCGAGAACAGGCCCATCAGCATCGGACGCTGGCTGAACCAGTAAGCCAGCTTCATCCAGACCGGCAGCGAGCCGACCCAGTAGCGGTCTCCGATGGCGAAGCTGGTCATGCCGTCGCCCTTGGTCACCGCGAGGTCGCCCTGGATGGCGGCGTTGATCTTCACGTCGGACATGCCGTCGACCAGGGTGGGCAGCGCGCCGGCGTTGTCGGCCAGCATCGCGACCACGGTGCGGTCGGACGAATAGGGCGAGCGGAAGCTGACGATCCCGGAGAAGCCCCGCGCATTGTAGACGAGCGGTGCAGCGGCCATCGGGTCGTTGCGCTCGGTGCCGCCGAAGAACGAGGTGGCATATTGCAGGGGCGAGCGTTCGGTCACTTCGAGGTGGCCGCCGACGTAGCGCACGGGCGCCTTGTCGAACAGCGAGCCGGCCGAGGCCAGTTCCACGCCGCCCACGACCAGCACGTCCTGGTCCTGCAACTCGCTGGCGCTGGCCGAGGAGCTGACGGTGATCCCGGTTACCGGAACGCCGGTGGAGTCGCCGAAGCGGCCCATCAGCGCGAGGAAGGCCTCGACCGAGGAGGGTGAGGGATTGGCAGCCATCACCACCGTGGTTTCGGCAAGGTCGGGCGCCGCGGTGAAGGGGAAGCCGGCGCCGGCGAACGTCGCCAGGTCGGGCATGAGGATCGCGTGGTAGGCCGAAGTCAGGTCGATCGTGCTGGTGGGGTCGATCGACGTGCGCACGTTCTCGGGAAGAGTGCCGGTGCACTTCTTCTTGTCGGCGATGATGAGGTTGTAGTCGAGCGCCAGCTCGTTCTGTCCGAACAGGTTGTAGCGCGGCAGCACGACCGTGGCCGAAGAGTCTTCGCTCTTGGCACCGCGCGCGCCGAACAGGTTGGTCCACCAGGTGGAGCTGAGCGGCAGCGTCTTGAGGTACTGGCCATTGAGCGAGGCATCGAGGCGCGAGGCGCGCTGGTCGAGCCAGTCGGCCGTGGGATAGCGGTAGGTCAGGTTCAGGCGGCCGCCTTCGCGGGGCCAGAAGAACAAGTCCGGCGCGACGCGGAAGCTGGCGGTGAGCGGACCGGGACGGAAGCCCATGCCCTGCAGTGCGTAAGCGGGCATGATCTTGCCCAGCTGCACCGGCTTGTCGGTCGAGATCCAGCGCAAGGCGCCGTAACGCGGCCAGGCGGGGATGCGCACGCCGTCGAAGGACATGCGCTGTCCGCCGAACACGCCGCGGCCCAGGGCCACGGCACCGGCAGCGATGCGAAGGTCGGCGTCGCCCCGGCCCATCAGCACCAGCAGGGTGCCGGTGGGATCGACCGGGTTGCGCACGGCCGCGGCGCTGGGACCGGTCGCGGGTGCGATATCCAGGCCGGGGATCGACTGGCCTGCCTTGAGGAAGACCACGGCATTGCCCTTGGGCAGCGAGCCGTAGACCGGCTTGAACGAGAAGCCGCGATAGGAGGCCAGCGAGCCGAGCCAGGATGCCGTGGCGGCTGCGGCCTCAAGCTCGCCCTTGTGCGGCTGTCCGGCAAAGACGAAAGGCATGCGCAGCGGCACGTTCTGGCCCTTGTCGAAGAACGGCAGCGGCAGACGCGAGAGGTCGGGCTGGAAGGTCAGCGCCTGGTATTCGACCTCGAGGAACGAGCGGGTATTGCTGATGTTCGCCCAGAGCGAGCTGTGGAACGGATCCTCGCAATCGCGCGCGTAGTGCCCCAGGAAGCGGATGTTGAGCTGGTTGTCGCCCGGCAGGAGCAGGGCGGCGTTGATCGGGATGCGCAGGACGTGGCCGCCGGCCTCGCCGCGGGTCAGCGGCACGGCCTGGACCACTTCGCCGTTCACGATCACCACAAGCTGGCTGATGTCGTCCAGCATCTGGGCGGACCACGAGAGCTGCAGCGTGAGCACGGCCGAGGTCACGACGCGGTCCTGGCGCATGCCGAAGGGAATGCCGATTTCGCCCTGGGTGCCCTGGAGGCGGATCGGGCTGGTGACGCGCATGTCCTTGAAGGTCAGGCGCTCGTCAAGCCCGCTGCGCGGCGGGGCGGCGGCATCGGCCGGTCCGTTCGCGGCGGTTTCCTGCGCAGGCGCCGCTGCGGACCGGGTCGGCGCGGCGTGGACTTCCTGGCTGCCGAACAGCACGGTGGCCACGCCCAGCGCAAGCGCGGCGGCCACGCCGGCCGCCTTGGCCAGCGGCAGCAGCGAACGCATGCCCTTGGCTTCCTTCGTCACCTCGGGGGCGGGCAGGGCCGGCATACGGGCAGCGATCTCGGCCATTTGCCGACGTTCGGAGAAATTGAGACGCAGCATGCGCTTGATCGTTACCATGTCGACAAGAATGATATCTGCCAGCGAGCGAAGCGCGCTGACCTGCGGGTTGGGGCCGGTGGGCTGCCAGGCGTCGGCACGGCCCATGACGGCGCGCACGAGGTGGCGGTTTGCCAGCATGTCCAGCTGTTCGAAGCGGACGTAGGCATTGCTGGAGCGGGTGCGCATGGTCTTGACCGGGATCGAGAGCACTTCGTCGCCCATGGCCATGGTGATGTGCGTCACCTCGACATCGCGCAGCGGCAGTTCCGGCGGCAGCGAGAGCGCGGCGCCGCCCATCGAGATGTCGATGGTGGTCGCGCTGACGACATGGCCGGAAGCGAGGTAGGCCGTGACCGGCAGCGAGACCGGAATACGAATGTCCTGTCGCGCCTGCCGGGTCTCACGCGCCACCGAGACGGCGGCGAGCAGGATGATGAGGCTGAAGGTCGCCCAGGCGCAGTTCAGCACCAGCGTATCGGTCTGGATGTTGAACATGTAGGGGAAGAAGGCCCATTTCACGACGGCGAGCAGGATGCCGCCCACGAGCAGGCCGATGCAGACGAGATGCGGCCGCACGATCGCCCAGTCGAAATAGGTCTTGTCGAGCAGCGAGCCCTTGTCGGTCACGTTGAACTTGCCCTTGCGGGGCTGCAGCCAGGTCATGACCGTGGGCTTCACGAGGTGGAAGGCCAGAATCGTTTCGTAGACTTCGCCCCAGTAGGGGCGGCGGTCTCCGCCCTGCGTGCGCTCGTTCGCGATCGAGGAGCAGAACAGGTGCGGCATGGCATAGGCGAAGATCAGCGAGGCCGAAGCCTGGATGATGTTCTGGCCGAAGATCAGGTAGGCGAGCGGGCTGGTCAGGAAGGCGATGCGGGGCAGCGGATACTGGAAGTGCAGCATCGCGTTGAGGTAGCAAAGCCGCTGCTGCCAGGTGAGGCCCTTGCCGGTCAGCGGGAAGTCGATACGCAGGATCTGCGTCATGCCGCGGGCCCAGCGGATGCGCTGGCCGACGTGGAGCACGAGGCGCTCCGTGGCCAGGCCGGCCGAAAGGCGGGCGCTGATATAGGCAGTGTTCCAGCCGGTGCGCTGCAGCTTGAGCGCGGTATGGGCGTCCTCGGTCACGGTCTCGCCCGCGAAGCCGTTGGTTTCCATCAGCGCCTCGCGGCGGATGATTGCGCAGGAGCCGCAGAAGAAGGTGGCGTTCCAGAGGTCGTTGCCGCCCTGGACCGCGCCGTAGAACAGATCGCCCTCGCCGGGCATGTCGCCCATGGTCGAGGCCAGGTTGCGCTGCACGGGATCGGGCGAATACATGTGGTGCGGCGTCTGCAGCAGCGCTAGCCGCGGGTCGGTCTGGAACCAGCCCACGGTCAGCTGCAGGAAGGCGCGGGTGGGAACGTGGTCGCAGTCGAAGATGGCGATCAGTTCGCCGTCGGTCTTCTTCATCGCCGCGTTGAGATTGCCCGCCTTGGCGTGAAGGTTGTTGTCGCGCGTCAGGTAGCCGCAGCCGGCTTCCTTGGCGAAAGCGCGGAATTCGGGACGCTTGCCGTCATCGAGGATGAAGATGCGGTAGCGGTCGACCGGATAGTCGAGGTCCATCGCCGCGAAGACCGTGTTGCGCACGATCTCCAGGCTTTCGTTATAGGTAGGGATGTAGATGTCGACGGTGGGCCAGGTCTCGGGATCGCCCTTGGGCTCGATCACCGGGCGGTCCAGCGGCCAGCTCGTCTGGATGAAGCCCAGGATGAGGATCACCCAGGCGTAGAGTTCGGCCAAGTAGAGCCCGGTGCCGAACAGGAATTCGGGCAGGGTGCCGAAAGCCAGCGTCTGCGTCGTGCGCCAGAACATGTAGCGCGTGGACATGAGCACGGCCAGCAGCCCGAGCGCGAGCGCGCCCTTGCGGCCGGGCCAGCGCTTCATCACCAGCGTTCCCAGGATCGTCACGCCCGCGAACATCCACTGGGCATTGGTGTCGAGAGGGACCCCGATCACCATGGCCGCGATCAGGGCGATCGGAACGATCGCCAGAAGTCTGACGGCGCGGTGCGAAACGAGATTTCGGATCATGCGGCGAGGCTCACCGGCGCGACCCAGCTGTTGGTGGTGGAATCGAGGGTGGGCGCGATGGCCTCCGCGATCTGCTGCACGTCCGCCAGGGCCACGCTGGCCGGCGCGTAGCGGCCGAGCATCTGCAAGGTGGCGATGGCTTCGGGCACGGCTTCGTCCATGCGGATGCGGCCGATCAGGCGCTGTCCGGCCAGTTCGCGGATGAAGGCGGCACCGTGGCGGCCAAGGCGGCGCGTTTCGTCGAGCGCATTGATCACGAAAGCGGTGCGCGCCAGGCCCTCGGGGCCGGCTTCGCCGAAGACCTGCGGCAGCAGGGCCAGGGTGTCGGGCTGGGCATTGATGGTGCAGACGTGCGCGCAGGCGTGTTCGATCAGGCGGCGCGCCAGGCGCGTGTCGCCTGAGGGCACGTCGACGACCAGGACGCGTTCCTTGCCGGGCTGGAAGTAACCCAGCTCGTTCAGCATCGGCACGAAGTCGAGATCTTCGGCCGCGCGGCGCCAGCTACGCAAGTTGATGCCGCCCACCAGCACCGCCTCGTCGGCCGGCGCGGTGATCGCGGGAAGCGACGTGGCGGGAGAAAGGCCGAAGTGAAGCGGCAGGGAATCGCGCGCGGCGACACTCACCACGGTCACGTCCGCGCCCTGCGCCGACAGACCCATCGCCAGATGAGCGGCAACGAAAGTGTTCCCGGTCCCCCCCTTGGGACCGTGACAGACGATCATCGGCATCAGATTTCCCCCCGGGCGCCAAGGTCCGACAAATGGCGCAACATCGCTCGTACATCGCGAACGGGCTCTTCAACAACTGATTTTGCAATCGATGGTGAAACAGAATGTTGCTCATAGCGGCTGAAGAGGTTCTTCAGCGGCTCCGCAGCGAGTTCCGGGTCGGAATTTTCCGTCTCGACAGGCGGCGCTTCGGCAGCCGTCTGGTCGAGCGTCTGAAGGCGTGGATCGCGCAGCAGGGCTTCGAGGATCGGCCAGAGTTCGAGGTCGGAAAAGCGATCCTCGAATTCCTTGTACGCGAATTCGTTGCGGCCCAAGCGGTCCAGCAAATTCCTGGCATCAATGCGCATGACAATCCCCGTTGTTGCCCGAACAGGACTGACAACTAATGGTTAACATCGTATTTATACGTGAAATCCCGGTCCGAAAATCCTGCAATCGCAGTTTATTTTTCGATTCGGCCCGCAATTCTGTCACCGCGAGGATACATATGTTCACTTTGGAACACGCGCGCGGGTACGCCCCTCACTAATGCGAGAAAGCTAACGGAGATGTCCAGAGGCTATGTGAGGGGAGGCCCAAAAGGAAAAGGCACCACCCTCCGAAGAGAGTGGTGCCCGGGGACGGGATCGAACCGCCGACACCATGATTGTCAGTCATGTGCTCTACCAACTGAGCTACCCGGGCTTACCAAACCGAGTTTGGTCATCGTGCGAGACCAAGCTTTTCAGCGAATTTTTCGGCTGCCGAGGCGGCCGTTCGCTGCTGGTGGCGGGCCTATGAAGAACATGAACCGGCTTGGCAACCCTAAAATGACACGATCATTTCAATCGTCCTGTGGATAAAGGTCCGAGTCCGGATTTTGAGGCGCGGGCGGGCCGGGAAGGGCATAGCCGTCTTCCAGCCACTGCAGCAGATCGCGGTCGCGGCAGCGCTTGGAGCAGAAGGGCGTATGTTCGACCGCGCGCGGCTTTCCGCAGATCGGGCACTTGCGATTGGGCCTGCTGGCAGCGCCTTGGCCCGCGGTTTTGGCCGTGCTTGGATTTGTATCGTCGCTCATGAGGTGATCGCCTGCGCGAAACCGCCCGCCAGTGCAAGGCCCGGGTCTTCGCGCCAGGCCAGCATGCGTCCGGTGCGCCGTGCCAGTTCGGCTTCCCATTCCGGCCGCACTTTGGCGCGGACGCGCGGATGGGCGGTCAGCAGGAGCGTTCCGGGCTCCTGGACGCGTTCGGCCTGCCGCAGAAGCAGCCGCGCACAGGCGCCGGCCGGTTCGTGGCGCAGGCGGTGGAGCAGCGAGGGCCGTTCCAGCCGCGCCACCAACTGGACGAAGCCGAACCCGTTCATTGCCGTGTGCTGGTGCGGCCAGTGGTCCAGCGCCGCGGCCAGCGCCTCGTCCACCGCGCGTCGGTCTTCCTTGCGCTCCAGCGAGGGGAAATCGATGCCGATCGAGCCGCCAAGGTCCAGCAGGCCCACGGCGCGTGCTATCGCGGGGATCGCCGCCAGCGCCAGGGCCCGCGGGGGGAGGGTGCCGTCGATGTCGATCAGGGTCATCGCCGGAGTAGGGATCACCAGGATCGCGCCGCCGTCGAAGGCCAGTTCGCCGTCCAGCGCTTCGGCGAAAAGCTCCGGCCAGGGGTCTTGCGGAAAGGCGCGGAGCGTGCGGACCGGGAGGCCGCCGCCGCGCAGCGATTCCGCGAGTGTCGGCGCGGGACGGATCGGCGCGGCGCTGGGCCGCGCCTGCGCGCGCTTCAATCGGCCGGTTTCCGCCATGGCCGCGCGTGTCACTTCGACACGCAGCGTGGCGCCCTCGCTGGCTTCCGGCGGCAGGCCGTCGACCAGCGCTTCTTCGCCGGAAGCGAAGCGGAGCGTGCCGCGCCGCGCGCCCTTCGTGCGGGAGAGCAGCACCGCGTCGGCCACTTCACCGGGGGCGAGGCGGCCGTGCCATTGCAGCCGGGCAGCCAGGACCTCGCCATTCTCGACCAGGATCGCGCGGCTCTCGCCGATCCCGTCCTCGACGAGCCACTCAGCCAATCGCGAAGCCCGCTGCCTGCAGCAATGCACGGGTTTCGAACAAGGGCAGGCCGACGACGCCGGAATGGCTGCCGGTGATCGCGGCGATGAGGCCCTCGGCGCTACCCTGGATGGCATAGCCGCCCGCCTTGCCGTCCCACTCGCCGCCGGCGATGTAGGCGTCGATTTCCTGCTTCGTGAGCGGTTTGAAGCGCACGATCGTTTCCGACAGCCTTTCGCGAAGCGTGCCGTCGGGCGATTTGAGGGCGATGGTGGAGAGCACGCGGTGGCGGCGGCCGGAGAGCAGGGCCAGGCAGGCGCGCGCGGTCGCCTCATCCTCTGCCTTGGGCAGGATGCGGCGGCCGCAGGCGACGACGGTATCGCCCGCCAGGACATGAGCATCGCCGGCTTCGGCCGGAAGCACCACGGCGAGTGCCTTCTCCCGCGCCATGCGGCGTGCATATTCGCGAGGAACCTCGCGGTCTCCGTGCGCCTCGTCGATATCGGCAGCGATGATGGCGTGGGGAACGATGCCCAGCCGCGCGATCAACTCGCGGCGGCGCGGGCTGGCCGAGGCGAGGACCAGTTGCGGGTCGTGCCGGGCTGCGGAGGCGTTTTCGGCAGGGGTCACGATCAGTACTGACCGGGGCCAGCGCGACCCGGCATGAAGCGGTAGGTGATACGGCCCTTGGTAAGGTCGTAAGGGGTCAGCTCGACGAGCACCTCGTCGCCGACCAGCACGCGGATGCGGTTCTTGCGCATCTTGCCGGCGGTATGCCCGAGGATCTCGTGGCCGTTTTCCAGCTCAACGCGGAACATCGCATTCGGCAGGAGTTCGATGACCCGGCCACGCATTTCAAGGAGTTCTTCTTTCGCCATTGGCGATCAATACCCGTAAGCCTGCTGCATGATTGGGGCGCGCCATAACCACGACTCGTCGAAAATGGAAGCCTTGCTTGGCGAACTCTTGAACGGGGCCAGCAGATAGCCCGTTTTCGCCGGTTGTCGTTTCAAAAATGCCGCACACGACATGTCGCTTGGGCGGATGCGCCTGCGAATAGTTGGCCGAACGCTTCCGGAACTGTCCTGCGACAAATGCATATTCTGTTGCGACAAAAAGTTACCCGCCCCGACCTTGCGGCATGTTCGCAGTCGCGGCATCAGCGCAGCGGGCCGAGAACAAGGCTCATTGGCGGGAAATATCTTTTTCAATCGGAGGTTTGATTTGCGGTGCGTGCATCTGGTCCCATGGGTTGGGCCACTGTTTGCCGGCGTGTGCCTGCCGGCGCTGGCCCAGGCACAGGTCGTCCCGGCTTCGCCGGCAGGTGCAGAGGCCGCGATGATGACCAGCGCCGCCACCAGCACGGCCGTTGCCGGCGCCGGGATCGCCGCGGCTGTGAACCCCAGTGACGCATCGGTGCCGCCGGACGAGGACAAGGACGACGATCCGCTGGAAGTGACCGGGGGGGACATCGTCGTCGTCGCCCCGCGCATCCTGGGCCAGCTGGACGTTCCCAACCAGCCGATCGCCACGTTCGACGAGGACGACATCGCCGCTTACGGCGTGGACTCGATCGGAGACCTGATCGATGCGATCTCGCCGCAAACGGGCAGCGGGCGAGGGCGCGGCAGCGGTACGCCGGTCATTCTCGTCAACGGCCAGCGCATCACCAGCTTCCGCGAGATGCGCAACATCCCGCCGGAGGCGATCCGCAAGCTGGAAGTGCTGCCCGAGGAAGTGGCGCTGCGCTTCGGCTATCCGGCGAACCAGCGCGTCGTCAATCTCATCCTCAAGGACAAGTTCTCGGCCACGACCGTCGCCGGAGAGTTCAACAATCCCACGCGCGGCGGCTACGACAATTACGAGCTGGAAAGCGGCATCGTGAAGATCGCCGGGCCGCGGCGGTACAATTTCAACGCTAAGTATACAGACACGTCGATGCTCACCGAGGACGAGCGCAATGTGCGGCAGGAGGACGGATCGCAGCCCACGGTGGCCGGCGATCCCGAGCCGGCGCGCTATCGCAGTCTGGCAGCCGCGGATTCCGAGTTCACGGTGGGCGGCAACATGACGCAGAACCTTGGCGACAAGGGCATGGCCGGTTCGATCACCGCGAACGGCGCCTTCACGCACGAAGTATCGACCTCGCTTTCGGGGCTCGACACGGTGACGCTGACGTCGCCTGCCGGCAGCCAGGAAGTGCGCACGCTGCCCGATCCGCTGACCTCGCGCGTCGTTACCGACACGTTCGAGGCGGGGCTGGGCTACAACACCATGGTCGGCCGCTGGATGTTCAACGTCACCGGTGACGGCAGCTATACCGATGCCGGCACGCGCACCGATCGCAAGCGCGACCTTACGGGGCTTCAGGATGCGGCCGCGGCCGGTACGCTCGACATTGCCGGCGCGCTGCCCGTGGTTGCCGGGGCGGGCGTAGACACCGCGCGCAGCCGCACGCTCTCGCTCAGTTCCCTGGCGACTCTCTCCGGCACGCCCTTCATCATGCCGGCAGGCGATGCCAACCTGACCTTCAAGGGCGGCTACGATTTCAGCCGGGTGCAGAGCGAGACCCATTCGGATACCTCCGCCGCCAGTACGCTGACGCGCGGCGATGTCTCGGGCGGCGTCAACCTGGCGATCCCGCTGACCAGCCGCGGCGATTTCCTGGGCGGCATCGGCGATCTCGCGCTCAACGTCAGTGCTGGGCTGAACCACCTGTCGGACTTCGGCACGCTGACCGACTGGAGCGCCGGACTCACCTGGTCTCCCACCGAGAAGCTGACTTTCCAGGCAAGCTACCTGGTGGACCAGGAAGCGCCGACCCTGGCGCAGCTGGGCGCGCCGAGCGTGCTGACCTACAATGTCTCGGTCTACGATTTCACCACGAATTCCACCGCGCTCGTGACCGTGCTGACTGGCGGCAACCAGGATCTGCGCAAGGAAACCCAGCGCGACATCAAGCTCTCGGCGACCTGGGAACTGCCCTTCATGGAGCGCTCCAACCTCATCCTGGAATACTTCCACAACCGCTCCTCGAACGTCAGCGAATCCTTCCCCATGCTGACTTCGGCGGTGGAGGCGGCGTTCCCGGATCGGGTGCAGCGCGATGCCTCCGGAAACCTCGTCTACGTCGACCGGCGCGCGGTGACCTTCGACGAGGAGACCAGTTCGCGTATCCGCTGGGGGCTCAATCTCTCGGGCAATCTCGGCAAGAAGGAGACCGGCGGCGGGCAGGGTGCATTCGGCGGGCCTCCGCCTCCGGGCGCAGCGCGCGGTGGTGACGGCGGCGCTCGTCCCTCGGGCGCTTCCGGTAGCGGCGCTTCCGGTGGTGGCCACCAGGCAGGCGGCGGCGGCGGGCCCGGTCCGGGTGGCGGCGGTCCACCGCCGGGCGGTCCGGGTGGCCCCGGCGGCAAGGGCGGCCGCTGGAATCTGTCGGTCTATCATACCTGGCGCTTCACCGACCGCGTCAAGATCGCCGACGGCGTGCCGGAACTGGACCAGCTCAACGGCGAGGCCCTGACGGCCGGCGGCGTCCCGCGCCATGCGATCGAGGCCGAAGGCGGCATGTTCAAGAACGGCTACGGCTTCCGCCTCAAGGCGGAATGGGACGCGCCGACGCGGGTGGACGGCACCGGCCTGCCGGGCAGCTCGGACTTGCGCTTCGGCAGCACGTTCGACGTCAAGCTCCGCATTTTCGCGGATCTGGGAAAGAATGCCGATCTCGTGGCCAGAGTGCCGTTCCTCAAGGGCACGCGCTTGTCGCTCGTGGCGGACAACCTGCTGGATTCGCGGCAGAAGGTTACAGACCAGAACGGGGAAGTGCCGATCGCCTACCAGGCGGCCTATCGTGAGCCGCAGGGCAGGGTGCTGGGCATCGATTTCCGCAAGATGTTCTGATCACGCCGTCGTCCCGGACTGGCCTGCCGGCCATTGGCCAGCGGCGAACGCCGCCCATCGGCCCAGCGGCGGGAGATCCGGGACGACGGTGAAATCCCCTTCGCAGACCGCTTCCCCTTCGGCCGTTCAATCTCTATCTGGCCCTGATGGCGCGAACACCTGCCGGCACTCCCGAACACCCCCAAGGCACCGAACGCTTCAACGAGGAGCGGGCGACTTTCACCCTGCGCGGCTCCGAACAGCCCGATCTCCAGCAGGGGGTCGAGGCGATCCGGGAAACCTTGCGGACTCTGCCGGCCAAGCCCGGGGTCTACCGCATGCAGGATGCGCGCGGGGACGTGCTCTATGTCGGCAAGGCGCGGGTGCTGAGGAACCGGGTCGCCAACTATACCCAGTGGGAGCGGCTGCCCGGCCGCCTGCAGCGCATGGTCAGCCAGACGCGCAGCATGACCATCGTCACCACCAATTCCGAGGCCGAGGCGCTGCTGCTGGAAGCGCAGCTCATCAAGCGCTTTCGCCCCGCCTACAACGTGCTGCTGCGCGACGACAAGTCGTTCCCCTTCATCCTGCTGCGGTCCGAACATGAGTTCCCGCGCATCATGAAGCACCGCGGCGCGCGCAAGATGAAGGGCAATTATTACGGCCCCTTCGCCAGCGCCGGTTCGGTGAACACCACGATCAACGCCCTGCAGAAGCTGTTCCTGCTGCGCAGCTGCACCGACAGCTTCTTCTCCCGGCGCGACCGGCCCTGCCTGCTCTACCAGATCAAGCGCTGCTCCGCGCCTTGCGTCGGCCGGATCGATGAGGCGGGCTACGGAGAACTCGTGAAGGAAGCAAAGGACTTCCTTGGCGGCAAGTCCAACGCGGTACAGAGGAAGATCGAGAGCCAGATGGCCGAAGCCGCGGCCTCGCTGGACTTCGAGCGCGCGGCCATGCTGCGCGACCGCCTGCGCGCGGCCACATTCATCCAGGGCAGCCAGGCGATCAACGCCGAGGGCATGGACAGTGCCGACATCTTCGCCATGGCCTGCAAGAACGGGCAGATCGGCGTGCAGGCCTTCTTCATTCGCGGCGGCCAGAATTGGGGTCACCGCGCCTTCTTCCCGACGCATACCGAAGGGCTGTCCGAGGAGGAAGTGTTCCAGAGTTTCCTTGCCCAGTTCTACGAGGAAGTGCCTCCCTCTCGAACCATCCTGGTCGACCGCGAACTGCCCGAGGCCGAACTCATGGCCGAGGCCTTCCGCGAACTGGCGGGCGGCAAGGTGGAAATATCGGTGCCCCAGCGCGGCAGCCGCCGCCGCCTGATGGACCAGGCGGTGCGCAATGCCGTGGAGGCGCTGGACCGCCGCATGGCCGAGCGCGGCTCGCAGGCCAAGATCTGGCGCGAGATGACGGAATTCCTCGAACTGCCGGACCTGCCGCAGCGCGTGGAAGTCTACGACAACTCGCATATCCAGGGCAGCAAGGCGGTCGGCGCGATGGTGGTGGCCGGGCCGGAGGGTTTCCTCACCAGCCAGTACCGCAAGTTCAACATCCGCGAGGCGCAGAGCAACGACGATTTCGCGATGATGCGCGAAGTCATGACCCGTCGTTTCGGGCGCGTGCAGGAAGAGGACCCCGAACGCGAGAGCGGTATGTGGCCCGACCTTGTGCTGATCGACGGCGGCAAGGGCCAGATGAGCGCGGTGAAGGACGCGCTGGAGGAACTCGGCATCGAGGACGTGAACCTCATCGCCATCGCCAAGGGGCCGAACCACGGCCGCGAGGGGCGGGAGATATTCCACTTCCCCGACGGGCGCGAAAAGATGCTGCCGGTGAACTCGCCGCTGCTGTTCCATCTCCAGCGCCTGCGCGACGAGGTTCACCGCTTCGTCATCGGCGCGCATCGCGCCAAGCGCAGCCGGGCGATCACCGCCAGCCCGCTCGACGAAATTCCCGGCATCGGCCCGGCCCGCAAGCGCGCGCTGCTGCTGCACTTCGGCACCGCCGGCAAAGTGCGCGCCGCCAGCCTGGAAGACCTCCAGCGCGCGCCCGGCGTCAGCGCGGCGGTGGCACAGACGATCTACGATTTCTATCATCCGAACGGCTGACGGGGCGCTGCGAAGGAGGCCGATAGCCGCGGCCCCACCCTCCGCGCCGAAGGACCAACAGCCGACTCCCATCGACGAACGACATGAGCCTCGCGTGACACTGCGGTGACGTTCGCGCTAGGACGCGCGCATCCGCTGGCGCGCGGGGGCAGCCCTGCGCATCCGCAACAAAGCCGATTTCCGGAGCTTCAGCCCCTCATGCGTTCTTCCTTGCGTAATCTCGCCACGGCCGGCGCCGTGATTGCCCTTGTCGTTTCCGCGCAGGCCTTCGCCGCAGCACCTGCCGCCGTTCCTCCGGCCGCCTCGCCCGAGGCCGTGCCGCTGGCCGAAACCGTCCCCAGCGACCTACCGCGCAATGCCCGGCCCAGCCACTACCGCATCGAAGTGACCCCCGATGCCAAGGCACTGACCTTCAGCGGCATCGCCTCGATCGACCTCACCGTCTTCACCGCCACCGACGCACTCACGCTGCACGGCAATGGCCTGGCGGTATCGTCCGCCAGCCTGGTCGCCGCCAATGGCGTCACCCTTCCGCTCCAGACGAGTGCCGACGAGAACGCGCAGACCTTGCGCTTCGCCGCCGGCAAGACGCTCGCGCCGGGCAGATACCGCCTCGATGTGACTTATGCGGGCAAGATCGGCACTCAGCCCTCCGGCTTCTTCGCGCTCGACTATCCCGACAAGCGGACCGGCGCGGGCAACCGCGGCGAAGTGCGCGGGCTGTTCACCCAGTTCGAAGCGCCTGACGCCCGCCGCTTCGTGCCAAGCTTCGACGAGCCGAGCTACAAGGCGACGTTCGACCTTTCCGCCGTCGTCCCCGCAGACCGCATGGCGATCAGCAACATGCCGGTGAAGGGGCAGGAAATGCTGGCGGGCGGGCTCAAGCGCGTCACGTTCGGCACGACTCCGAAAATGAGTTCCTACCTGCTGTTCTTCGGTGTAGGCGATTTCGAGCGGACCGCGAAAAAGGCGGCGGACGGCGTGGACGTGGGCATCATTTCGCCCGCGGGCAGCGGCGCTCAGGCCGACTACGCGCGTGACGGCCTCGCCCAGATCCTTCCCTGGTTCGACGACTATTTCGGCGTGAAGTTCCCGCTGCCCAAGCTGGACAACATTGCCGCGCCCGGCTCCTCGCAGTTCTTCGGCGCCATGGAGAACTGGGGCGCGATCATGACATTCGAGCGCATCCTGCTGCTCGATCCCGCCGTCACCAGCCCTTCCGGCAAGCAGAGCATCTACAGCGTGCAGGCGCACGAAACCGCGCACCAGTGGTTCGGCGATCTCGTGACGATGGCCTGGTGGGACGATATCTGGCTGAACGAAGGCTTCGCCAGCTGGATGGCCGACAAGGTCACCGATCACTTCAACCCGGAATGGAACTGGAAACTGGGCGGCATCGACGGCCGCGAAGGCGCCATGGCGCTCGACGCCCTGCCAACCACGCACCCCGTCGTGCAGAAGGTCCGCACGGTTTCCGAGATGGAGCAGGCCTTCGATTCGATCACTTACCAGAAGGGGCAGGCGGTCATCTCGATGCTGGAGGACTATGTCGGCGCCGATACCTGGCGCACCGGCATGCAAACCTACATGCGCAGCCATGCCTATTCGAACACGGTCAGCAAGGACCTCTGGGCGGCCATGGAATCGGCGGGCGGCAAGGACGTGGACCTGATCGCCGAGGCGTTCACCCATACCCCGGGCGTACCGCTGCTGCGCGTCAAGGTATCCGCCTGCGCGGCCGGCAAGACGCGCCTCGACCTGACGCAGGACGCCTTCTCGCTCGATCCCTCGACCCGCGGCGGCAAGGCGCCGACCTGGCCCATGCCGCTGCTGATCCGCGCCGGAAACGGGGAGCCCATGCGCCATCTCATGACCGGCAGGACCGACAGCGTCACGCTGGACAGCTGCGATGCCGTGCTCGTGAATGCGGGCCAGCTCGGCTATTACCGGACGCTCTACGATGGCAAGGCGCTCGATGCGCTGGTTTCCGGTTTCGCGTCGCTGGCGCCGATCGACCAGTACGGCCTCCTGCGCGACAACCTTTCGCTGTCGCTGGCGGGTTACCAGGACATGGCGGCGGGCCTGCGCCTGCTGTCGGCCGTACCCGCGACGGCCGATGCCACGCTTTCGGGCAAAGTCGTCGGCCAGTGGGAAGGCGTCTACGGCCTGCTCGACGATGCCAAGGTCAAGTCCAGGCTCGCCGCGCGGATTTCGAAGACCTGGGCGCCGCGACTGGACAAGCTGGGCTTCGACCCGGTCGCAGGCGAGCCGCTCACCGACACCAAGCTGCGCTCGCAGCTGATCGACACGCTCGGCACGATCGGCGACGCCCGTGTCGTTGCCGAGGCGCGCCGCCGGCTCCAGGGGCTCGCTGCCGATCCCAAGTCGCTTGACGGTCCGATGAAGGCCACCTGGCTGAGCGTGGCTGCGGCCAATGCCAACCGTGCCGACTGGGATCTCCTGCGCCAGCAGGCCGCCAAGGCCACCGGCTTCGTGGAACGCCAGCTCTACTATACGGACCTTGGCATGGCCGGGGACGAAGCGATCGCCAAGGACGCTCTCGCGCTCGCCATTTCCGGCACGCCCGATGCGACCAGCGCCTCGCAGATCATCACCACGGTCGGCCGCGCCCATCCGGAGATGACGTTCGACTTCGTTCGCGCGCACCAGCAGGCGATCGACGGGCTGATCGAGCACTCCGGTCGCGCCCGCTTCTTCGCGCGCATCGTCGCGTCGAGCACGAACCCGGACATGGTCGGGAAGATCGAGGCCTATGCCGCAACGCTTCCTGCGGATGAGGCCAAGCCGGTGGTGCAGGCGCTGACCGGACTCAAGGAGCGTCTGGCCAATCGCCCCCGCCAGCGCGTCGAGGTCGCGGCCTGGGTGAAGAAGACTAAGTAAGGGGGCGCAATTCCGGGGGGTGACCCCCGGGCCCTCGTAATGGCGACATCCCGCATTGCCGGGCAGGGCGGAGAACAGGAGAGGCAGGGGGGCCTGGATCCCCTGCCTCTTCCTTATTTGCCGAACCTGCGAAGCACGCGCCACCCGAAAGCCTTTATCCGGTTCCGCGCGGGCCAGCGCTTCGTTCGTCCCGGCGAGAGGCCGAACCCCCGCAGCCAGCCATTGAAGGCCCGCGCATCGGCCTCGGCAAAGCTCCATTCGGAACGCCAGGTGATCGACAGGGAAACCGATGGCGCGCCGCCGTTACGCACGAAATGGGGCGCCATGACCGGGACATAGACCGCCTCGCCTGCGCTCAGGGCGAACTCCGTGCCTCCGGGCAGGAGGTCGTCGTGCCACTTGAGTTCGCGGCCGCCGCCCGTGTGGTAGGTCTCGTGGACCCGGTCCGGCGCGAAGCGGGGATCGCCGGCGGGGAACTGGGTCATGACCTTGGTGCCGCGCACTTGCAGCAGGATGTTGTGTTCGGGGTCGAAGTGATAGGGCGTGACGCCGCCCGCCGAAGTGACGAAGGCAAAGGCCTGAAGCTTCATCATGCGGCCGGTTTTCGCCTCGATGGCGGGGCGCAGCTCGTCCAGCAGCTCGCCCAGAAGGCGGGCGTAATCGGGGTCCTGTTCGATGTTCTTGATGACGGCCCAGGAGTTGGTCGTCTCGATCTCGCGGATCGTGCGGCCGATGGGGATGCCGGTGGGCGCGGGCTTGCCGTCGATGCCGAGCGGCTGATTGCCGAAATTGTACTCCACCGACCCGGCCGGCAGCGATTCCGCAAGGGCGGCAAGCGCTTCCAGCGCCATCAGCGGATGCTCGCCAAGGGCATGGGTCAATTTGTGCGGCACTTCGGGGTAATTGGCGGAAAAGCGGGCGCGCGCCTCTTCGGAGAAGACGGCAGCGCCTCCGGTCTTGGAAAACAGGTTCACAGGTTCCCTCCTGCGGGACGGCGCGCGATTTCCGCGCGGACGAAGTGGCGGAACAAGCGGCGGCGGAGCGGACCGCCGATGGCGATCGAAATTCGCGCGACCGTGCGGCGCTGGCGCCAGAGATGGTCGATCATCGGGTGGTCGGCCGCGGCGCAGCTGTCGGTCCAGGCAATGTCGTCGCGGTCCAGCACGCGCAGGTTCTCGCGCTGGAGCAGGACCCCCGGCGAGTATCGGGAGTAGCCTTCGTCGAAAGCGGTCTTGAAGGAATAGGCGCCCGGCGGGGTCAGGAAGCTGGCCAGCATGGCGATGGGCCGGCCGTCGAGCATGAGCGAGAGACGTTCGAGACGGCCCCGCCGGGCCGCGCCTTCCAGGCTTTCACGCAGCAGGGCGGTTGTTTCAGGGTGGTTGGCCAGCGCCGATCCGGCCTTGCCCTTCCAGCCAGAAGCCTCCAGCGCGAGGAAGGCGTCGCACCATGCGGCCAGGCCGTCCTCACCCGAGTGTCGCTCGACATCCACGGTGCCCAGTTCCGCCAGGCGGCTGGCCTGTCGGCGCAGTTCCTTGCGTTTCTTGCCCGATAGCGAGGCCTCCAGATAGGCGTCGCCGGTCAGGTCCGAGGCGAGCAGGGCGCGTTCCTCGCGGTGTACCACTTCGGACTGGCGCGGTTCTGCGGCAAGCAGCGCCGAAAGGGCGGCGTGAACGGGGCCGTCGACGGGAATGCCGCGCAAGTGGAGGAACAACGCCTGTCCCGCGTGACCATCCGCCCAGTCCAGCACCGCGCGCCAGAACGCGGTCTCCGCGCCCCGTGCGATTAGCGGGACGCCGCAGAAGCAGTTGTCGTGAAGCCAGCTTGTCAGGTTCGGCACCGGCCAGCGATAGTAGCGGGGTGTTTGCAGGATCGGCAGAAGCCCGGCCAGCTCCCCGGCCCGCTCGAACCGCAGGATCATCACGTCCTGTCCGCGCGCGAGGTGACGCAGCGAGGGCAGGAGATACCAGCTTTCGAAAAAGGGATTGGGCTCGCTCGCATCCAGCGCGAGCCGGTCCCAGGCGGCGATCTCGGCCTCCAGCGCACGCCACGGGACGCAGCGCAGCGAATAGGGCGCCGCCGCCGGAGCGACGTCCCTGCGAACCGAATGGGCCTGGCGGTCGAACATGGTGCTTGCGAGCCTGCTTATCCTTCAGCAGCCTCTAGCGCCCCGGCATCAAGGAAGTGCTAACGCCGCCTTCCATGCCAAAGCCCCGGCGGATCGCTCCGCCGGGGCCGGCCATCATGGTCTTGTCGTTTCAGCCTGCTGCCAAGGCGGCGAGCAGGAGCAGGGCGACGATATTGGTGATCTTGATCATCGGGTTCACCGCCGGTCCGGCCGTGTCCTTGTAGGGATCGCCGACCGTATCGCCCGTCACCGCGGCTTTGTGAGCTTCGGAGCCCTTGCCGCCGTGATGGCCGTCCTCGATGTATTTCTTCGCATTGTCCCAGGCGCCGCCGCCCGAGGTCATCGAGAGCGCCACGAACAGGCCGCCCACGATCACGCCCAGCAGCAAGGCGCCGAGCGCGGCGAAGCCGTTTTCGGTGCCCGCGACCGCCGAGATCACGAAGTAGACCACGATCGGCGCCAGCACCGGCAGCAGCGAGGGCACGATCATTTCCTTGATCGCGGCCTTGGTCACGAGGTCCACGGTCCGGGCGTAATCGGGCTTGGACTCGTAAGTCATGATGCCGGGATTGGCCTTGAACTGTTCGCGCACGTCCACCACCACATCGCCGGCCGCGCGGCCCACGGCGGTCATGCCCATGGCCCCGAACAGATAGGGCAGCAGCGCGCCGAGCAGCAGCCCGACGATGACGTAGGGATTCTCCAGGCTGAAATCGACATTCAGGCCGGGGAAGAACTCCCTAAGATCGTTGGTATAGGCCGCGAAGAGCACCAACGCGGCGAGGCCCGCCGAGCCGATGGCATAGCCCTTGGTCACGGCCTTGGTGGTGTTGCCCACCGCATCCAGCGCGTCCGTCTTCTCGCGCACGGCGTCGTCCAGACCGGCCATTTCGGCGATGCCGCCGGCATTGTCGGTGACGGGGCCATAGGCGTCCAAGGCGACGACCATGCCTGCCAGCGCCAGCATGGCGGTAGCCGCATAGGCGATGCCGAGCAGTCCCGCGAGCTGGTAGGCCACGATGATGCCGGTGACGATCACCAGGGTGGGCAGTGCGGTGGCCTCAAGGCTGATCGCAAGCCCCTGGATGACGTTGGTGCCGTGTCCGGTCTCCGAGGCCTTGGCGATGGAGCGGACCGGCCGGTAGCCGGTGCCGGTGTAATATTCGGTGATCCAGATGATGAGGCCGGTGATGACCAGCCCGACCAGCGAGCAGTAGAACAGCGTGCGGCCGGAGAAGTCCGTTTCGCCGATGAGGGCGTTCATATCTCCGAGCGAATAGTCGATCGCCCACCAGATGGCCGGCACCGAGAGCACGGCGGTGACAAGGAAACCCTTGTACATGGCGCCCATGATGTTCTGCGATCCGCCGAGGCGGACGAAGTATGTGCCGATGATCGAGGTGACGATGCAGACGCCGCCGATCAGCAGGGGCAGGGCCATCAGGCCGGAAAAATTGTCGATGCCCTTCATGAGGAGGGCGGTCAGCACCATGGTGGCGCCGACGGTGACGACGTAAGTCTCGAACAGGTCGGCAGCCATGCCGGCGCAGTCGCCCACGTTGTCGCCCACGTTGTCGGCGATGACGGCGGGATTGCGGGGATCGTCTTCCGGGATGCCGGCTTCGACTTTGCCGACAAGGTCGGCGCCGACATCGGCCGCCTTGGTGAAGATGCCGCCGCCGAGGCGGGCGAAGATCGAGATCAGGGACGCGCCGAAGGCGAGGGCGGTGAGACCCTGGACCACGGTGCGGTCTTCTCCGCCCACGGTATGTCCGCCCGGCCCGGTGAGGTACCAGTAGAACACGGCGATGGCGAGCAGCGCGAGGCCGGCCACCAGCATGCCGGTGATCGCACCGGCACGGAAAGCCAGGGTCAGGCCCTGTTGCAGGCCGGTCTGCGCGGCGGCCGCGGTGCGCACGTTGGAGCGGACCGAGATGTTCATGCCGATGAAACCGGCAAAACCGGAAAGGATCGCGCCGATCACGAAGCCCACGGCCGAAACGGTCCCGAGCGTGACGACGATGATCAGTGCAACGACGATCCCGACAACGGCGATCGTCGAATACTGCCGTTTCAGGTAGGCTTGTGCGCCTTCCTGAATGGCGGCGGCGATTTCCTGCATCTTTTCGTTGCCGGCTGGAGAGCCGAGCACTTGGCGGCTGGTGACGAAGCCATAGAGAATGGCCAGAAGCCCCAGGACAATTGCGATCGTGACTGGATTCACAAAACGCCCCCTTTTCCCAATATGTAACGACGGGTTTTCCCGCTCGATACGACTAGGGCTATAGGGAAGCTCGACTAGTGGCAAGCGCCTTGATAAGCCGGGTTAGTAAGGTTTCCGTCGCAAGGTACGACGGGGCGCTCAATGCTGGTAGCCCAAGCGCTCTGGCAGGGGCGTGGGCTGGCCCTGCCACTCCAGCGCAATATCCGCGCCTTCTGCCACGGCGCCGATCGGCCGGACATGCGAGCCCGCCGCTGCGGCCGCCGCACGCACATAGGCGCTGTTCACGGCAGGCGCGGTGAACAGCAACACGTAGTCGTCGCCCGCCGTCATGGCCTGGAGCCTCTGTTCCAGACCATCGCCGACAGTGGCGACCAACGCTCTGGACAGCGGCACGTCGTCGGCAGTGATGACGATCGAGACGCCGCTGGCATCGGCCATGCGCCGCGCATCCACCAGCAGGCCGTCGGAAACGTCCATCATGGCGGTCGCCAGGGGGGCCAGCGCCACGCCCAGCGCCGGCTCGGGCATGGGGCGGTGGTACCGGTCGATCAGCCAGCCGGCTTCGGGCGTCTGGACCCGGCCTCCCGACGTCAGCAGCTCCAGGCCGAGCCCGGAATCGCCGATCGTGCCGCTGACCCACAGCAGATCGCCCGCTTGCGCCCCGCTGCGCGAGGGCACGGGGCAATCTTCCGGCCCGCGGCCGAGGGCAGTGAGCGAAAAACTGCGCGCCGAACCCTTGGGCATGCGTACGGTGTCGCCGCCGAGCAGCGGCAGCCGGAAATGCCGGCAGGCGAGTTCGAGCCCGGCCAGGAACGCGCGGTCCCAGTCCTCTTCGCCCAGAGCGTGCGACTTGAGGCAGCCGAGCGGTTCGGCGCCTTTCGCGGCCAGGTCCGAGGCGTTGACCGCCACCAGCTTCCACGCGACATCTTCGGGTGGATCGCCGGGCAGGAAATGCACGGCCTCCACCAGGGTGTCCATGGTCAGGACCAGCTTCTGTCCGCCGAGTTCGAGGACGGCGGCATCGTCCGCCAGCCCGCGTGCGGCGGGGCTGACGGCAATGGCGCGCAAGGCGTCGATGAAGGCGAATTCGCGGCTCACGCTGAGACCATGGGCCGCGCCGGGCCCCTTGTCGAGATCAGGCCTTGAGGATCATGCCGCGCGAAACACGCAGCGCGGCGCGTCAGCGGACCGACTTCGCCACGGCATCGAGCACGCCGTTCACGAACTTCGCCTCGCGCGCGTCGAAGAAGGCATGGGCCACGTCGAGATATTCGCTGATCGCAGCCGCCGTGGGCACGTCCGGGCGGGCCATCAGTTCGTAGGCGCCGGCGCGCAGGATCTGCAGCATGGTCTTGTCGAGGCGGGGCAGTGCCCAGCCTTCGGCCAGCTTGCCGGTGATCAGTTCGTCGATCTCGTCGCGGCGGGCGATCACGCCCTTCACCACGTCGTCGAAGAACGCGACTTCGGCCTTGGCGTACTGGTCTTCGTCGATTTCCGCACCCAGGCGGTGGCGGTGGAACTCGTCCAGCAGCGTGGGAAGCAGGGTCGCTTCCATCTCGAACTGGTAGAGCGCCTGAACGGCCGCGAGGCGGGCGGCCGCACGGGCCTGCTTGGAATAATTCGTCATTGGCCGAGCCTTATGGAAATGGAGCGCGCATGCGCAGGAAGCCCTTCCGCATCGGCAAGGGCGACGGCGGCGGGGCCAATGGCCTCAAGCGCCGCCTGATCGAGCTGGATGAAGCTGGTGCGCTTCATGAAATCGAGGACCGAGAGGCCCGAGGCGAAGCGCGCGCGCCGCCCGGTGGGCAGGACGTGGTTCGGGCCGGCCACATAGTCGCCCACGGCTTCGGGGGTCATGCGGCCGAGGAATACCGATCCGGCATGGCGGATCTTGCGGAACAGGCTTTCGGGATCGTCGGTCGCGATTTCGACATGCTCGGCGGCAAGCGCATCGGCCAGGATCGGCGCCTGTTCCAGGCTCTCGACGACGACGATGACGCCGTATTCGTTCCAGGACTGGCGGGCGGTCGCCTGGGTGGCGAGCGCGGAAAGTTCCAGCTCCACGGCCTCGGCCACGGCATCGGCAAAGGCTGCGTCGTCGGTGATGAGGATCGATTGCGAAGTCGGGTCGTGCTCGGCCTGGCTCAGCAGGTCGGCGGCAATCCGGCGCGGTTCGTTCTTCGCATCGGCAATCACCAGGATTTCGCTGGGACCGGCCACCATGTCGATGCCGACGACGCCGTAGAGCTGGCGCTTGGCCTCGGCCACCCAGGCATTGCCGGGGCCGGTGATGACATCGACCGGGGCGATCCGCTCGGTACCATAGGCCAGTGCGCCGACGGCATGGGCACCGCCCACGCGCCAGACCTCGTCCACGCCCGCGAGATGCGCGGCGGCGAGCACCAGGGCATTGACCTCGCCCTTCGGCGTCGGGGTGACGACGACGAGACGCTCCACGCCGGCCACTTTGGCGGGGATCGCGTTCATCAGCATCGAGGAAGGATAGGCCGCGCGGCCGCCCGGCACATAGAGCCCGGCGGCATCGACCGCGCGCCAGATCGCGCCGAGGCGCACGCCGGCTTCGTCGGTATAGTCGCGGTTTTCCGGGAGCTGGGCGGCGTGATAGGTGCGGATGCGGTTGGCAGCCAGTTCGAGCGCATCGCGCAGGGTCGGCTCCAGGCCATCGAAAGCGGCGCGGCAGGTCTCGGCATCGATCTGCCAGCCGCTCTCGTCAAGGTCGTGGCCATCGAAACGTTCGGTATATTCGGCCAGGGCCGCATCGCCGTTCTCACGCACGGCGGAGAGGATCTCGGCCACGTCGCGCGCGACATCGACAGCGCTTTCGCGGCGGTCGGCGACGACACGCTGGAACGCCTCGGCAAAGCCTGCGTCCTTGCTGGAAAGCCGCAGCATCAGGCGGCCGCCTCGCGCGTCCGGGCATTTTCGGCCACCAGCGCGCGGAAGCGTTCGACCAGTGCGGCCACACGCTCGTCAGTCTTGAGCGCTGCGCGATTGACGATCAGGCGGGCCGAAATGTCGAGGATGCGGCTGGTCTCGACAAGGCCGTTTTCCTTCAGGGTGCGCCCGGTGGAAACGAGATCGACGATGCGGCTCGACAGTCCCAGCGTCGGCGCCAGTTCCATGGCGCCGTTCAGCTTCACGACTTCGGCCTGCACGCCCAGCTTTTCGTAGTGGCGGCGCGTGAGGTTCGGGTACTTGCTGGCGACGCGCAAGTGCGACGGCAGCGCGCCCCCGACTTCGCCTTCGCGCTCCGCCACGGAGAGGCGGCAGTGTCCGACATCGAGGTCAACCGGCGCGTAGAGGTCCGGGTAGGCGAATTCCTCGACCACGTCGGAGCCGACGATCCCGACTTGCGCCGCGCCATGGGCCACGAACGTCGCCACGTCGAAAGCGCGCACGCGGATCAGGCGCGTGTCGCTGTTCTCGCAGGCGAAAGAGAGCGCGCGAGACTTCTTGTCGTGGAATTCCGCCTCGGGCACCACGCCAGCGCGCGCCATCAGCGGCAGCGCCTCGTCGAGGATTCGGCCCTTGGGCACGGCGAATGTCAGGGTTGTCGGCATGGTGCGCGCATTTAGGCTGCCATTGCGCAAAGGGCAACCGGGGATAACGGGCGTCTGACGACCCGGCCTGTTATTCGCCTGGGGCGCGGGCCTTGATGGCAAGGGCATGGACGCGCGTTCCGGGAATGTCGCCGAGCGCGGCATTGACGAGACGCTGGCGCTGGAGGCGGGAAACGCCGGTGAAAGCAGGGGTTTCGATCTCGATGGTGAAATGCGATTCGCCGGTGCCATCGTCGCCCATATGGCCGGCGTGGCTGGCGGAATCATTGATTACCGCGAGGTGGGTGGGGGCGAAGGCGGCTTCGAGAAGCTGCCGCATTTCCTGTGCGATCGGTCCGGTCATGTCTTCCATTTAGACGCAGCTTATCCCATCTGGAAGCCGGTGAGACATTCTAGATTTCATGGCAGGGTCGAATCCGGCGGACGCGAATGCAACTGGCCGGGATGTGAGGAAGCGGGCGAGTTTCGCGCGCCGGGCGTTCGTTTGCCGGGTTTCGACGGGCCGGGCGACTATCGCTGGTTCTGCCTCGACCACGTTCGCGAGTTCAATTCGGGATACGATTATTTCGACGGCATGAGCGCGGAGGAAATCTTCCGTGCCCAGTCGCCGCTTCATGGCTGGGAAGCGCAGAGTCGTGCCTTCCGGCCGGACGCGGGTGTGGACGGAACGCCGCGGTGGGCCGATTTCGCGGACCCGCTGGAAGCGATCAGCGGGCGGGCGAGGGCCCATGTCCGGCAGCGCCAGGCCGACATGAAGCCGCAGAACATCCGCTTCACGCCGGAAGAGCGCCGCGCCCTGGAATTCCTGGGACTGGACGGTGACATCGACAGCAAGACCTTGCGCCTGCGCTATACCCGGCTGCTCCGGCAGTATCATCCCGATCACAATGGCGGAGACCACAGCCACGCCGAGCGGCTGCAAGGCGTAGTGGAGGCCTACCAGCTGCTGCGAAAGTCTTCGGCAATGGCTTCGGCCGGATAGGCGTTCAGCCGGGGGATCGAGAACTTGCGGCGGATGCGAGCCTGCTCAGGCTCCCTCCGCCTCGCAGATTTCGGCGAGTTGATCGGCGCAGGCAGACCAGCCGTCCACGAAGCCCATCTCTTCGTGCTGCTTCTTCGTTTCGCTGCTCCAGTGGCGAGCGGCAGCGGTGTAGCGAGTGCCGTTGCCTTCGCTTGCCACTTCCCAGATGCCGATCATGAAGGGGCCGGAGGGCTGGAAATCGGCAGTGACGGCATCGGTCGTCACGAAGCGGCGGCCTTCCTCGTAGGCGAGATAGATGCCGTTCTGCGGCGCTTCCTCACCGTCGGGGCCATACATCGTCATCCGGCAGGCGCCGCCGGCGCGCTTGTCCTGCTCGTCGATCTCGACCCGCCAGGGGCGAGGGCACCACCATTCCTCCTGGCGATTGGCCATGACGTCCCAGACTTTCTCCACGGGAGCGTCGATGAAGCGCGTGATCGAGAGTTCGTTGCTGGCATCGTTCACGGACAATCTCCTCAATCGCGAATCGTTCAGTCGCGGTCCGGCGCGCCTAGCGGGAAGTAGGCGCGGAAGGGTCGGGCATCCTCGACGCAGCGCGCGACGGAGGGCAGGGACAGCAGATGCGCGCGCCATTGCCGCAGGCGCGGCCTGTCTTCCGGGATGGGGTGGACCCAGTCGGCATAGAACAGCGATGGCGCCGCCGCGCATTCGATCAGGGTGACCTGATCCATCGGCGGATAGAACTGCAGCCAGCCTTCCAGCCAGGCATAGACCCTGTCGAGTTGGGCGCGCGCTTCCGCGCAGCGGGCAAGGTCGGGGTTCTTGCTGTCGCGGATATATTCGTTCACGACGATCTGCATCACGTTCATGACGTAGTTGTCGAACACGCGGTCAAGCATCCGGATCGCCGTGGCCGCATCGGGATCCTCGGGAACCAGCGTGCCGGGCGCGATGAGATGCCGGTCGATATATTCGACGATCGTCGTCGCTTCGAACAGAAGGTTCTCGCCATCGCGCAGCACCGGGAACTTGCCGAGCGGGCCGGCGGTCTGGACGACTTCGGCATGTTCGGGGTGCTCGGCATCGATAATGCGGAACGCGAAAGGCACCTCATAGGCGTAAAGCGGGATCAGCGCCTTCCAGGTGTAGGACGAGAACGGATGGCCGAACAGTTCCAGGCTCGGTTCCGGATTCATGCGCCGGTTCCTTGCCCGTCATGACCGGCGACGGCGGCCTCGATCGCCGCGATGTCGATCTTGCGCATCGTCATCATCGCCTCCATCCCCCGCTTCGCTGCCGCGCGGTCCGGATTGGTAAGGGAATCGCTGAGCGCCTTGGGGGTTATCTGCCAGGAAAGGCCCCACTTGTCCTTGCACCAGCCGCACATGCTTTCGGCCCCGCCATTGCCGACGATCGCATCCCAGTAACGGTCGGTTTCCTCCTGGTTCAGGGTTTCGACCTGGAAGGAGAAGGCTTCCGAATGCTGGAAAGTCGGGCCGCCGTTGAGGCCGATGCATTCAATGCCCATGACCGTGAATTCCACGGTGATGACCTCGCCCTGTTTCCCGTCCGGATAGTCCGTGGGTGACTGGACGACGCGGGTGACGTGGGTGTCGGGGAAGACCGAGGCATAGAAATTCGCCGCCTCTTCCGCCGCGCCGTCGTACCAGAGGCAGACGCGGTTCTTTGCAGGGCGCCCGGCGGTCATTTCTTCATCTCCCCGATCAGGGTGTTGTCCACGGCCTTGGCGGCCTTGTAGCCTTCCCGCGCCTGGAAACGCTCGGCGTAGGCAACGAAAGCCCGGCGCGGCGGCATCGTGCCGAACGTGAGTCCCCAGTCGACCGCGCTGCCGACGTAGACGTCCGCCATGGTGAAGCGTCCGCCGCAGACATAGTCGGCCTGGTCGAAATGGCTCTCCAGCGCGTTCATCGTGCGCTCGAAGTTGCCCCAGCCGGCCATCGGCTCCTGCTCGGGCGTGGGTTCGCACTTGAGGTGGCGGGAGGTGATCGCCTGTTCGACCGGTCCGGAGGCAAAGAAGGTCCAGCGGTAATAGTCCGCCATTTCGGCATCGTTCGGCAGCAGCCCGGCCTCGGGATGCATTTCCGCCAGGTAGAGGCAGATCGCCGCCGCTTCAGTGACGACCCGGTCTCCGTCTTCGGCATGGTGGACGATGGTGGGCACTTTGCCCATCGGATTGACCGCCAGGAAACTCTCCGGCTTGTCCTTCCAGTCGATCAGGATCTGCCGATAATCGGCCCCGACTTCGTGTAGCGCCCAGCGCGCGATCTGCCCGCGCGACATGGGATTGGTATAGAAGGTGTAGTCGGCCATGATCCTACTCCATCGTCTTGCTTGAAGGCGGAACAATCATGGAACATCGTTCCGCCGTCAATGGCCTTTCGTTCCTGTCGCGCCCCGGTCTTTTTTCGGGGATCAGTCGCCTTTCGGCCCCACCAGTCCGAAGCCGGCGCCCTGAGGATCGAGCGCGACGATGATCCACTCCCCGCCCGGCACTTCGTGCGGTCCCATCAGGACCTTGCCGCCATTTGCCTCCACCGCCGTTTTCGCCTGTGCGATGGAGGGCACGCCGAAGTAGAACATCCAGACCGACGGCTGGCTCTCTTCCTGCCGCTGCATGATCGCGCCCAGCGTCTGGCCGTGGTGCCCGATGAAGCAATAGTCGCCCATCTCGCCCATCGACATCTTCTCGTCGAACGTGAAGCCGAAGTGCTTGCCGTAGAAGGCCATGGACCCGGCCTGGTCGGGGCTGGCGAGTTCGTTCCAGCGCACCCGCTGGTTCTCCGTGACGGAGAAGACGTCACTGGCGGCATCCGGTTTGTCGGCAGGTGGGACCGGCTTCATCAGATAGATCGGCACGCCCTGCGGATCGGCGACCATGGCGATGCGGCCGACGGGGAGGTCCGTGGCCGGCATCTGCACTTTGCCGCCCTCGGAAGTGATCGCCTCCACCGCGGCATCCACGTTCTCCACGTAGAAATAGGGGAGCCAGATCGGCCTTGCGCCGCCTTGCGCCATGTCCTCGGTGATGGCCATCGCGCCCCCGGCCATGCCGCCGTCGTCACGAACGATCATGCGGTAGTCGAGGCCTCCTGCCTCGGGATCGGCATGAGTGGCGATCGTCCAGCCGACGACCTCGCGATAGAAGGCGGCGGCGCCCTCRATGTCGCTGGTGAGCAGTTCGTACCAGATGAAGCTTCCGACGGGATTGGCCACGGTCATTCTCCCTGTTCGGTCTGGGGCAGCACGACGACGGACTGGAAGCCGCCGAAGATCATGCGGGCGCCGTCGAACGGCATGGGGTTCTTCTCGGGGTCGAAGCGCGGGTCGGTCTTCATCAGTTCCATGAGCAGGCCCATCTGGCGATCGCGGGTGCCCTTGTCTGGCCATTCGATCCAGCTGAAGCAGACCACTTCGTCCTCCTTCGCCGCGACGGCGCGGAAGAAGTCGGTCTGCTTGCCGTGCTCGACATCGTCTCCCCAGCATTCGACGATGCGCGTGGCGCCGTACTCCATGAAGTAAGTGTCGAATTCCCGGGCGTGGGCGATGAACTTGTCCTTGTTGGCGGCAGGGACGGCAATCACGAAACCATCGACGTAAGGCATGGCTATTCTCCTAAGTGGCGGGAGAGGCGTAGCTTTCGAGTTGTTCGGCAAGGGCCCGGCGGAAGGCCGGACGGTTTTCGCCGCGCGCCTTGTAGGCGGCGAGCGCGGGAAACTCTGCGAGGATCGCGGTATGGTCCAGGCTGCGCAGCACGGTGACCAGCAGGATATCGGCAATGGAGAAATCTCCGGCGATCCAGTCCTTGTCGCCGAGCGCGGTCTGGGTGGCGGCGAGGCGCGACTGCGCCAGCTTCACCGCGCTTGGCCGCGCTTCGGCTGCCCAGGGTTTGCCTGCGTGGAAGATATCGAGCGCGCCGATCTGCGCGACGAAGGGCTCCACGCTGTTGAGAGCGGCGAACAGCCAGGTGATCGCCAGCCAGCGTGCGCCGGGCTCGGCGGGCAGCAGGCGTTCGTCCTGCTCGCCCAGGTAGAGCAGGATGGCGCCGCTTTCGAACAGCTTGCGCGTGCCGTCGTCGAAGGCGGGGACCTGGCCGAAGGGTTGCCATTCCCGGTAGGCATCGGGGCGCGGGTGATAGACGTCGAGTTCCTCCACCCGGTAGTCCCGGCCCAGCTCTTCGTGCGCCCAGCGCAGGCGAAGATCGCGGACCTGCCCGCGAACCGGCGGCGGAACGTCGGCATAGGCCGTGAAGACGGTGGAAGCGGTCTCGCTTCGAGGCATCGACACTCTCCTGTTCCCATGACCGCGGCCTGTGCGGCACAGCCATGAACGGCGCCCGTTGCGGGCTCCGATCGGTGTCGCCCTGGGCCGGGCGATTCGTTATTGCAGGAGCCTGGGCAATCAGGTTACAAAAAGCAACTATGAAGTTGAAAAAGGAAACCGGCGCCGGGTCGAAGCGGCTGGGCGGCGCGGTGAACGAACCGGAAGATACCAGCACGCAGGCCGCATTGCACGGACGCTGGTATCGCGACGCCTGCGGCGCGGCTTTCGCCATGGAACTCGTGGGCGAGCGCTGGACCCTGCCGATCGTGCGCGAGATGATGCTCGGGCCGCGGCGCTTCAACGGGTTGCGCGCCTCGCTGCCCGGAATCAGCGCCAAAATATTGACCGAGCGACTGGGCAGTCTGGAGGCTTCGGGCATCGTGCGGCGCGCGGAACTTCCGCCGCCGGCTTCGATCAAGGTCTATGCGCTGACGGAGTGGGGGCTGGCGCTGGAGCCGGTCATGCAGGAGCTGGGCCGCTGGGCGGTGCGCTCGCCGGGACACGACCCCTTCCTGCCGCTGACGCCGGTGGCTTTCATGCTTTCCCTGCGCACGATGATCGAGCCGGCGCGGATCGGCGCGCTTGCCTTGCGGGTGGTGTTCGATGTGGCGGGCCAGGCCTTCGTCGGCACTTTGGGGCGGGGGGAACTGGGCATCGCCCCGGCCGGGGAAGAGGTCGGGGCTGTCGATTTGCGCTTCGCTGCGGAAACCGCGACCGATTTTCTCCCGGTGTTCTACGGCAAGCGCTCGGCCGAAGAGGCGGGGGGGCGATTGTCGATAGAGGGCGACCCGGCGCTCGCTGCGCGTTTCATCGATCTGTTCGCGCTGCCGCGGAAACTCGGGCGCGCCGACGATGCAGGGGATTGAGGCCCGTCGCCATCACAAGCGTGACCAATGCTCTTGGCGGCGGACGACCCCGACCTTTCACGGAAGCAGCGCCTGTCGGCATCGCGCCCTGGTTTTACCCATAAGCCGCAAAGCCTGTTGCGGTGCAGCGCTCGCTTGTCTACGCGAGTGCAACGATGACTGAGACCGAGACCATGAAAGCCGAGAACCGAGACGCCACCGTGCTGGCTGCTCCCGACATCGAACTCGACGTGCGCGAGACTTTCGGAATCGATATCGACTGGAAGGTGCCCGCCTTCTCCGTCGCCGACGAGCGCGTTCCGGATCTGGACGAGACTTACGTCTTTGACCCGGACACCACGCTCGCGATCCTGGCGGGCTTTGCCTACAATCGCCGCGTCATGGTGCAGGGCTATCACGGCACCGGCAAGTCGACTCACATCGAACAGGTCGCCGCGCGCCTCAAGTGGCCGTGCATCCGCATCAACCTCGACGCGCACATCAGCCGCATCGACCTGATCGGCCGCGACGCCATCGTCCTGCGCGACGGTCTGCAGGTCACCGAATTCCGCGAAGGCCTGCTGCCCTGGGCGCTCCAGCACCCGGTGGCGCTGGTGTTCGACGAATACGACGCGGGCCGCCCGGACGTGATGTTCGTCATTCAGCGCATTCTTGAAACCGAGGGCAAGCTGACCTTGCTCGACCAGAACCGCGTGATCCGTCCGGACCGCAATTTCCGCCTGTTCGCCACCGCCAACACGGTCGGCCTCGGCGATACTTCGGGACTCTATCACGGCACCCAGCAGATCAACCAGGGTCAGATGGACCGCTGGAACCTGGTGGTCGGCCTCAATTACCTGCCCGAGCCGGTCGAAACCGACATCGTCACCAAGAAGGTGCCGCAGGTGGATGCCAAGGTCGTCGCCAACATGGTCAAGGTCGCGGACTTCACCCGCCAGGGCTTCATGAACGGCGATATCTCGACGGTGATGAGCCCGCGTACGGTGATCACCTGGGCGCAGAACTCGGCCATCTTCAACGACGTGGGCTTCGCCTTCCGCCTCTCGTTCCTCAACAAGTGCGACGAGACCGAGCGCGTGATGGTGGCCGAATACTACCAGCGCGTCTTCGGCAAGGACTTGCCCGAGAGCGTGGTCGGCAAGGTCTGACCTTCGAATTGCGAAACAGGAAAAGGGAGGCTGCGGCCTCCCTTTTTTTATGCTCGCCTAGGATCGCGACGCCTCAAGGCTTCGTCAGCTCTCCGGGTAGATGGCCTTGACGAAATAGAGCCCGTCCGGCGGCGAATTCAGGCCGAGCGCCTGCCGGTCGCGCGCTTCCAGCGCCTCGGCAACCCGCGCTTCCGTCCAGCGGCCCATGCCCACCAGCGCCAGGCAGCCGACCATCGAGCGGACCTGGTGATGCAGGAAACTGCGCGCCTCGGCCTCGATCAGCACCATCTCGCCTTCGCGCCGCACATCGAGCCGGTCGAGCGTCTTGAGCGGGCTTTGCGACTGGCAATGGGCCGAGCGGAAGGTCGTGAAGTCATGCAGCCCGACCAGCGTCTGCGCCGCGCGGTGCATGGCGGCCGCGTCGAGCGGCTTGGGCACCTGCCAGGCCTTGCCGCGCTCCAGCGTGAGCGGGGCCCGGCGGTTGGCGATACGATAGACATAGGCGCGGCCGATGCAGGCGAATCGCGCATGCCAGTCGTCCGGCACGATCTCGCAGGCGACCACCGCGATCGGATGAGGCCGCAGCCGCGCATTCATGCCCTCCATGAACTGGAAGGGGGTGAAGGGCTTGGCGATGTCGATATGCGCTCTCATGCCCAGAGCATGGACCCCCGCGTCAGTGCGCCCGGCGGCATGCATGCTCGTGGTCTCGCCGGTAAGGGCGAAAGCCGCTTCCTCGACGCTCTGCTGCACCGAAGGACCGTGCGCCTGGCGCTGAAGGCCCATGTAGGGGGCGCCGTCGAATTCGAGAGTGAGGGCAAAGCGGGTCATCGCGCCGCCGATACAGGACTGTGCGCGGACTGCAAACGCCTTGGCTCACGGCTGCAAGCGGCGCATCCTAACGGGCGCTTCATGGGAGAAGGCAGGATGAGCGACGAAAGGACTATCGCCGAGCGGCCCCGTTTCGAGACGTTTCGCGGCGGCGCGGCGCTTTCGCTGGACGAATGCGGTTGCATGACCCTGGCAGGCGAGGCGCCGAACATGCTTGCGGCGCTGCCGCTCTTCGCGAGCGCCGGGCCGGAGACCGGGGAGCGGGTGGACGTGCCCTACCGGCGGCCGGGCATGAGCCTGGCGCGGCTCCAGCTGAAGAGCGGCTTCGCCCTGCCGCTGCACAGCCATGACTGCGATTGCCTGTACTATATCGTCGCGGGCAGCGTCGAACTCGGCACCGAAACGCTGTCGGCAGGCGACGGCTTCTTCGTGGGCAGCGATGTGCCCTATGCCTATATGGCCGGGCCGGAGGGCGCGGAAGTCCTGGAGTTTCGCGCTACCGACAGTTTCGATATCCGGGTGCGCGACAAGTCGCCGGCAGGCTGGGCCCGCGCCGCCGAGCGGGTCCGCGACGCGCAAGCCAGATGGGCGAACGAGCCGCCGCCCGCTCCCCGTCTCTCTGGCGGCCAGTTGCCCGAGCGCCAGGCGCCCGAGCCGTCGTAACGATCAGCCGAGGCGCGTGCCTGCCGGTATCGGCCGGCCGCGCAGCAGGTCGGCCGTGTCCATCGCAGGCTTCCCGGCGCGCTGGATGCGGGTCACGCGGATGGCGCTGTCGGCACCGCACGCCACGGTGAGCACTTCGTCGAGCGTCAGGCCAGGCTCGCCCGAACCTTCGGCGACGTCGGCCGCCAGCACTTTGTAGCGCTCACCTTCAAGTTCGAAGAACGCGCCGGGCGCAGGCATGAAGGCGCGAACCTGACGCTCGACCTGCTCGGCGGCCTGCGTGAAGTCGAGCCGGGCTTCGGCCTTGTCGATCTTTTTTGCGTAAGTGACGCCGTCTTCCGGCTGGGAAACGTGGCGATGGACGGCCAGGTCGCGCAGCGTGCCGACCATCAGTTGCGCCCCTTTTTCCGCCAGTTCGCTTGTCAGTTCGCCCGCCGTCTTGCGCTCTATCGTGGTGCGCAGGGTGGACAGCATCGGCCCGGTGTCCAGCCCGGCCTCCATCTGCATGATGGTGACGCCGGTGGTGGGATCGCCGGCGAGGATCGCCCGCTGGATCGGCGCCGCCCCGCGCCAGCGCGGCAGGATCGAGGCGTGGATGTTCAGGCACCCCAGGCGCGGCGCGTCCAGCACCGCCTGCGGCAGTAACAATCCGTATGCGGCGACCACGGCGATATCCGCCTCCAGCGCGGCGAATCGGTCCTGTTCCTCTGCGCTGCGCAGCGAGACGGGGTGCCGCACTTCGATCCCGCGCATCTCCGCTTCCTTGTGCACGGGCGAGGGCGTCAACTCCTTGCCGCGCCGGCCACCGGGGCGAGGGGGCTGGCTGTAGGCCGCGACGATCTCGTGCCCGGCCTCCACCAGCGCGACCAGTGCGGGCACTGCGAAGTCGGGCGTTCCCATGAAGACGATACGCATGGTGTGGGGAAATCTCCGAAACACTTCCTCTAAGGCTCTGGAGGCCCTATCCCCGGCGCCATGGCATCGCAAGAGATCGAGACGCTTACGGCCGCGCTGTCGCGCCTTCCCGGACTTGGCCCCCGTTCCGCGCGGCGGGCCGTGCTCTGGCTCATCAAGCGGCGCGAGACCTCGCTGGTGCAACTGGTGGAGGCACTCGGCGCCGTGAAGGAAGCGCTGGTAGAGTGCGCGACCTGCGGCAATATCGACACGACCAACCCTTGCGGCATCTGCGCCGATCCGCGCCGCGACGCCGGATCGCTCTGCGTGGTGGAGGAAGTGGCGGACCTCTGGGCGCTCGACCGGGCGCGGCTCTTCACCGGGCGTTATCACGTCCTCGGCGGTCGTCTTTCCGCGCTCGACGGCGTGCGGCCGGAAGATCTGACGATCGACCGGCTGCTCGTGCGGGTGGAGGCTGGCGGCATCGACGAAGTGGTGCTGGCCATGAATGCGACGCTCGAAGGGCAGACCACGGCGCATTACATTGCCGAGCGTCTTGAAGGGCTTCCGGTGCGCATTACCCAGCTTGCCCACGGCCTGCCGGTGGGCGGTGAACTCGACTATCTGGACGAGGGTACGCTGGCCCAGGCGATCCGGGCACGACGGCCTGTGAGCTAGCCGATCACTGTCATCGAAGCGTCCATCTTGCGAAAAACCGCCATCGCGACTATCTGCGCCCCATGGCTATCCGTGAAATCCTCGAAGTTCCCGATCCGCGTCTCAAGCAGGTTTCGGTCCCCGTCGAAAAGTTCGACGACGAGCTCAAGACGCTCGTCGAGGACATGTTCGAGACCATGTATGACGCACCGGGCATCGGCCTGGCCGCCATCCAGGTGGGCGTTCCCCTGCGCGTTCTGGTGATCGACCTTCAGCCGGACGACGAGGATGCCGAGCCGGAAGTGTGCACCGCTCACGGTGATCATCACCACACGCACCAGCCGACCAGGAACGAGCCCCGGATCTTCATCAATCCGGAAATCCTCGATCCTTCGGAAGAGCATACCGTCTACCAGGAAGGCTGTCTCTCGGTCCCAGAGATCTATGCCGACGTGGAGCGCCCCTCGCGCATCCGTGCCCGCTGGCAGGACCTCGACGGCACCGTGCACGAGGAAGACATGGAAGGCCTGATGGCCACTTGCCTTCAGCACGAGATGGACCATCTCGAAGGCATCCTCTTCATCGACCACCTCTCGCGCCTCAAGCGCCAGATGGCGCTCAAGAAGCTGGACAAGCTGCGCAAGGCGGCGTGAAATATCCTTCAGTTGGCTGCTTTTTTGCGGGCCGTGGATAATTCCACGGCCCGCTTGCGTTCTTCATACGTTCCTGCATGATGGCGTCACTTCATCCACTAGGGCGAGTGAAGTGCAGATTCGCTGCTAAACCTGAGCGGGCCCGTCGCGAGATTGAACATTAGTCTCTTTGTGCTGATCGTTGCCCTCTTGAGAGAAGTTGCCCTCTTGAGAAAAAGCGCGTTAGGCCGACCACGTCAATTTCGTGACCGCTTTAACAGATTAGCCCGAAACACAAGGGGATACGCTGTGATTGAACAGTTGTACTCATTGTGTTGCCTAAGCGACGGATTTCATTGGCTGGTGATCTCGCCAAGTGGTGAAATTCTCCGGTGCTCTGCCTTTGGCTTTGCAACGGAAGAACAGGCGCTTCGGGACCTTCAGATTTATATCTGAAGGAAGCAACACAGGATGCCGGCGAGTTCGCTCGCCGGCATTTCTGGCGGATTGGATAAATATGGAAATCGCTGTCGTCGCCATACTTGCGCTCGTTGTCGGCCTGGGGGCCGGTTGGTTCTTCGGCTCCCGGCCCGGCGCCGAATGGCGTGCCCGCCACGAGACGCGCGACCGTGAGGCGCGCGATCTCGACGAGCGCTTCCGGGCAGCGATTCGCGACCTGGCAGGCGCCACGGAGCGCGCCAGCCGGGCCGATGACCTTGCGGCTTCGTTGGAACGCACGCGGGCCGAACATGGCCTGGCGGTGGACCAGCTGCGCAAGGACCATGGCGAGACGGTGGAGCGCCTGCGCTTCGAGCATGTCCAGATACTGGACCGCACGCGCGGCGAATTGACCCAGGTTATGGACCACACGCGGTCCGAGCATGCCGGTCTGGTCGATGGCTTGCGCCGCGAGCAGCGCGAACTGGCTTCCGAACTCGCGACGCTGCGCGAAAAATCCGCCAATTTCGACGAACAGAAGCGGCTTCTGCTGCAAGCGCAGGAAGCGCTGCGCAAGGAATTCGAAAATGCGGGCGCGAAAGTGCTCGCAGGCGCGCAGGATGCTTTCCTGCGCCGCGCCGGGGCGCGGTTCGAGGAGAGCGAGAAAGCCAACGCCGAGCGCATCGCCACGCTGCTGGCGCCGGTCGGCGAGCGCCTCAAGTCCTACGAACTGCAGGTATCCGCGCTCGAAGCCAAGCGGGTCGATTCGTTCGGCCAGCTCACCGGCCTGATCCAGTCGATGCGCGAAGGGCAGGAAAAGGTGCGCGAGGAAGCGCAGCGGCTCGGCAATTCTCTGCGCAATGCCCCCAAGGCGCGAGGGCGCTGGGGCGAGCAGCAACTTCGCAATGTGCTGGAGCAATGCGGTCTTGCCGAGCACACGGACTTCGTCACCGAACATTCGATCGACACCGAGGAAGGCCGACTGCGGCCGGACGCGATCGTCAACATCCCGGGCCAGAAGCGGCTGGTGATCGATGCCAAGGTCTCGCTCAATGCCTATCAGGAGGCCTTCGAGGCGCAGGACGAAACGACGCGTGACGCCGCGCTGCGCCAGCATGTCGCCTCGATGCGCAATCACGTCCAGACCCTGGGCGCCAAGAGCTACCAGAGCCAGTTCGAGGATGCGCCGGATTACGTGGTCATGTTCGTGCCGGGCGAGCATTTCGTGGCCGCTGCACTGGAGCAGGATCCCGAACTCTGGGACTTCGCTTTCCGCAACCGTGTGCTGCTGGCCACGCCGACCAATCTCGTCGCCATCGCCCGCACCGTGGCGCAAGTCTGGCGACAGGACGGCCTGGCGCGCGAGGCGCGCGAGATCGGCCGGATGGGCGGCGAACTCTACGATCGGTTGGCCACGGCCAGCGAGCACATGAAGCGCGTGGGCGCGGGTCTCGAATCGGCGGTGAACAATTACAACAAGTTCGTAGGCAGCTTCGAGCGCAACGTACTCAGTTCGGGCCGCCGCCTGCGCGACAAGCACATCGAGATCGGCAAGCGCGAGATCGACGACGTGCCGCAGATCGAATCGACGCCGCGCTATGGTGCCGAAGCCGTGGCCGAGGAGATCGAGGCCATTGCCGAGACCCGGCCCGCCGTAGCGGATAATCCCCTGTCGGAAGCGGCCGAATAGACCTCAGCTGCCGTCAGCGGTGCGTGTCGGTCGTTCGATGGGGCCGCCTTCGCGAACCAGTTCGGCCGTGTGCCCGCTCGATTGCAGGATCATGTGATTGCCTTCGACGGCGAAGCGGGGCGTTGCGACGAGCAGGGCGTTCACGGCCTTTTCCTGGTCCCAGGCGGGAACGGTGCAGGTCATTTCGGTAAGGGCGAGGGGCCCGGCGATCAGGCGCTCCTCGTCGATGCGCCAAGGGCCGTCCATGCGGTTGCAACCGACCTGAACGCCGACCTTGCGTCCTTCGAAGGTCAGGCGCGCATCCGTGGAATCGGGGCGTTGCCCGTCGATCAGGGCAAAGCGCCAGGTCGTGCGGGCCAGGGGCGAATCGTCGCCCTGTATGGAACAGGCAGCGAGGGGCGACAGGAGGCAGAGAGATAGCAGAGCGGCACGCATGATGCGGCGCACTCTACACGTCCCAGATGATGCCCGGATGAACGCCCTTTTCAGTTACCGTCCTGACGATGGGGTCCGTCAAGATGCGCCAGGGCTTCGTAGGCCAGCACGGCACCCGCCACGGCGGCGTTCAGGCTGTCCGCCCGCCCGCGCATGGGAATGGTGACGCGCAAGTCACAGGCTTCCTCGTAGGCTTGCGGCAGGCCCTGCGATTCGTTGCCGACCATCAGGAAGCACGGCGCGGCGTAAGGCGCCTGGCGATAATCCGTGGGATCCCGCAGCGAGGCCGCGACGAGCTGGCCATCGCCGGCCCGCAACCAGTCCTGGAATTCGTCCCACCGGGCGATCGCGATCTTTTGCGTGAAGATCGCTCCCATGCTGGCGCGCACCGCTTCGACCGAAAAAGGATCGGCGCAGTCGTCAAGCAGGATCAGCCCGCCGGCACCGACGGCATCGCCCGTTCGCAGCATCGTTCCGAGGTTGCCCGGGTCGCGCAGGGCCTGCGCCACCAGCCAGATCGGGGCCGAAGCGCGGTCTAGATTGGCAATGCGCGTGTCGAACTCGGCGAAAACGCCCGCGACGGCCTGCGGATTGTCCTTGCCGGTGACCTTGGCAAGAATTTCCTCGTCCATTTCGACGATATCGCCGCCAGCCTCCGCGACAGCCTGTTCGAGCGCATCGAGAAGAGGGTGTGGATCGCGGCCAATGGCCATGACGAGCATCTCCGGCACGATGCCGCATTCGCGGGCATCGGTCAGGAGGCGCAGGCCCTCGGCCAGGAAGCGCTGTTCCCGCTTGCGGTGCTTCTTCTCGCGCAGAGAGCGCAGGAATTTGACCAGCGGGTTGGAGAATCCGGTAATGGTGCGGCGGTAGACCGCGCGGTCGGAAGGCGTCATTCTTCGCCGAAACCGTCACGCACGAGCGTGGCGAGGACCGCAAGCGCATCCTGCGCGCCTTCGCCCTGGCAGGCGATCTCGATGCTGTCGCCCTTGGCGGCACCGAGCATCATCAGCCCGAGAATGGAATTGCCGGCCGCTTCGGTCCCGTCCTTGCCGACGGTGACCAGTACGGATTCCGGCAGTTCGGCGACGTGGTTGACGAACTTGGCACTGGCGCGGGCATGAAGGCCGCGCTTGTTGACGATCAGCACCGTCTCACGCGCAGCGCTCATGCGGCGTCCTGCCCGAGGTATTCGCTGGCGATCGTGATGTAGTTTCGCCCGGCATCGCGCGCGGCTGCGGCAGCGTCGCGCACGGACATGCAGGCACGTGCCTTGGCGAGGCGGATCAGCATGGGCAGGTTGATTCCGGCGATCACTTCGACTTTGCCGGCCTGCATCAGCGAGATGGCGAGATTCGAAGGCGTGCCGCCGAACAGGTCGGTGAGGATGATGACGCCTTCGCCGCTGTCCACGGCTGTGATCGCTTCGGCAATCTCGCTGCGACGGCGCTCCATGTCGTCGTTGGGACCGATGCAGACGGTGGCGACCGCGGACTGGTCACCGACGACGTGCTCCATCGCGTGTACGAATTCCTCGGCAAGATTGCCGTGAGTGACCAGGATCATGCCGATCATGCTGGGGTTAGGCTCCGAATTTCCTGCGAATGCGACCGGGTTATATAATCTTCTTTCACGCCACCGGACCCCTTCGAGAATTTCCCCCCTCGAGCAGATCAGCAGCCCGCGAGCCCAGGTTGCGATGCAACAATGTGGGCGAAAAACCCGCTTCGCGCAAGGCCGCTGCCATTTGCTCGGCGGTAAAAACGGAGCGGTGTCGCCCTCCGGTACACCCGAAGGCAATGTGGAGATAGGCCTTGCCCTGGGCGCGGTACCGCGGAAGCAGGAGCAGCAGAAGGTCGCGAATCCGCGCAAATGCTTCGTCGAAAGCAGGGTCTTTGCGGATATAGTCGCCCACCGGGGCGTCCTGTCCGGTCATCGGGCGTAACTCCGAATCCCAGTGCGGGTTCTCCACGAAGCGCATGTCGAAGACGAAGTCGGCCAGCGGGGGCATTCCGCGCGAGAAGCCGAAGCTGGACACCGTGATCGTCAGGTCTTCCGGCTCGTCAGTGGCGAACCGCTCGCGAATCGCGCGTTGCAGGTCGTTAGACGTGAACTCCGTGGTTTCTATCAGGATGTCGGCCCAGCGGCGCAGCGGCGCGAGCAGTTCGCGCTCGGCCCGGATGCCGCTGTCCACCGGTGCGTCGGCCGCCAGGACATGGCGCCGGCGGGTCTCGTTGAAGCGGCGCTCCAGCTCCTTGCTCGAACAGTCGAGGAACAGCGTGGTGACTTCCAGATCCGCGCGTTCACCCAGCGCCTTGACCTGTGCGATGACCCGCTCGGGATTGAAACCGCGGGTACGGCAATCGAAGCCGATCGCGAGCGGCGATGGGTCGTCCGAGGGTTTGCCCTCGATCATGCGCTCCAGCAGACGGACCGGGAAATTGTCGATGATTTCCCAGCCGAGATCCTCCAGCACCCGCAGGACCGTGGTCTTGCCGGCACCGAGCATGCCGGTCACCAGCAACACTTTCTGTCGGCGGGCGGGCTGAGTCGGGTCGAGAGGGGCCGGGGAAGCCGCTCCGGGGGGGAGATCGTCCTGCATCCGGGGCTGTTTGCGCCCCGGCGCGGGGAAAGAAAAGGGGCGATCTTACAGGTTTGTCACCCGGTGAGACCATAATGCAACAACGCCAGCTCGACCTTCAGCGCCAGGGGCCCGGCATCGGGCCAAAGGCGCAGCGCGGGGATGGCGATGCCGCCGAGGTCGATGGTCTCCGCTGCTTCGATGAAACGCGGCGCGGCGGGGTCGAGCGTGACCAGCAGGGCCACCGGCGCCTCGTCGGCGCAGGGGAAGGGTAGAATGCCGAGATTGCGCACTTCGATCAGGCCCCGCGTGTGGGGATGCGGCCGCGCCCAGAGGCGGCCGCTTGTCGCTTGCAGCAGAATGCCGTCGTCACCCACCAGACGGGCGCCGCGGTCGATGAGCGCGAGGGCCAGGCCAGACTTGCCCGTGCCCGATGGCCCTTCGATCAGCACTGCGCAGTCCGCGATGGCGACGCAGGTGGACTGCCGGGCGAAAGGCGCGGTCATCGTCATTCCCCCTGCCACGCGGGCAGCGAGAGGAGCAGCCGTGCGCCATGCGTGCCGTCCGTGCGGTCCGTGGCGCGCAGCTTGCCGTAATGCGCCTCCACGATGGTGCGGGCGATGGCCAGGCCCAGACCCGAATGCTTGCCGAACTCCTCGCTGTTCGGCCGCAGCGAATGGAAGCGTTCGAAGATGCGCTCGCGGGCGGCTTCCGGGATGCCGGGGCCGTGGTCGGACACGGAGAGAGTGACGCGGCCCTCGCTGCGGCCCACCGCGACTTCGATCGGCGTGCCGCCCGGCGAAAAGGATATGGCGTTGTCGAGCAGGTTCTGGAGCACGCGTTCCAGCCGCGACGCGTCGCCGGGAACCAGGAGGTCGCCGTCGGCCTCGCGAATGATGCGGACCGGGCAGGCGCCGTTGACGCCGCGCTGCTCACGTTCCGCGACGAGCGCGCGGACGAGGCGGAGCATGTCGACCGGCTCGAACGTCGTGCGGCTGAGTTCCGCGTCGATGCGGCTGGCATCGGCGATTTCGGTGACGAGAAAATCGATCCTCCGCACGTCGTCCTTGGCGATGCCGATCAACTGGCGTCGCAAGGAAGGCTCATCGACGCGGTCGAGATTTTCAAGCGCGCTGCGCAGGCTGGTGAGGGGGTTTTTCAGTTCGTGGGCAACATCGGCCGCGAAACTCTCCACCGCGTCGATGCGCTGGCGCAGGGCGCCGCTCATGTCCGAGATCGCGCGGGCGAGCAGGCCGATCTCGTCGCGGCGGTCGGGCAGGCGCGGCACGATCACGCTGCGGTCGCGGCCGAGCCGCACGCGCACGGCGGAGCGGACCAGCTTGCGGAGCGGCTCGACGATGGTGCGCGCGAGGAACAGCGAAAGCAGGATCGAAACGGTGAGCGCGGCGCCGACGATGATGGCGAGCGTCTGGCGGGCCATGCGCACGTTTTCGGTAATGTCGCGCGCGTTGCGGGTGACGAGCAGCGCCTCTCCGCGGTGCCCGACCGGCGTTGCGGCGATGATCACCGGTGTACGGTCAGGCGCGGCCTTGTGGCTGACTTCGGTGCGTCCGCTGGCAAGAGCGGCAGCCACTTCCGGCCAGGCGGAGGCGCCGGCGCCGGGCGCATCGTGGTAATCGGCGACCGGCGGTGAGCCGAGGACCCAGTCCATGCCCTTGTCCAGCGCGCGGGCGGCATCCTGGAACCAGGGCTCCGTGGCGGGATCGATGAGGGTGTAGGAGGGCCTGGCCAGCGTGAAGCTGTCTGCCGCGAGCTTGCCGTTGCGGTCGAACAGGCGCAGGCGCAAGGCCTGGCCGGAGCCGATGCGGGCGATCAGGTCGCGGCGGCGCTCGGCCTGTTCGCCGTTCAGCGTGATGGCGACGACTTCGGCTTCCGCGCGGGCCAGGCGGAAGCGTTCGTCCAGCAATTCGCGGCGGTAGCTGTCGATGTAGAACAGGCTGCCCGCCAGCAGGGCCAGGGCGATCACGTTCACGGCGAGAATGCGCGCCGTCAGGGAGACGCGCCAGGACAGGCCGAGCCTGACCGGCAGAGGGGCCTTGCGTCGCTTGCGGGTGGGGCTGGACATCACGGCCGGGCGGAGGGGTGCAGAGGCGCGGGCGGGTTGGCGAGGGGCCGGAGGCGGCGATGCGGTTCAGCCATCGGTGAACGAATAGCCGGCGCCGTAGAGCGTATCGATGGCGGAGAATTCGGGGTCGACCCCGCGGAACTTGCGGCGCAGGCGCTTGATATGGCTGTCGATCGTGCGGTCGTCGACGTAGACGTCCTCGCTATAAGCCGCATCCATCAGCTGGTTGCGGCTTTTCACGACGCCGGGCCGCAAGGCGAGCGCTTCCAGGATGAGGAACTCGGTAACGGTCAGCGAGACCGGTTCGCCATTCCAGGTCACCTGATGGCGCGCGGGGTCGAGGCTGAGGCGGCCGCGTGTCACCGGGTCGGGCAGGTTTTCCTGCACGGTCTCCTCGCTGGACGTCTTCGCCAGTTCGCTGCGGCGAAGGATCGCGCGAATGCGGGCGATCAGCAGGCGCTGGCTGAACGGCTTGGTGATGTAGTCGTCCGCGCCCATCGCCAGGCCGAGCGCCTCGTCCGGTTCCTCGTCCTTGGAGGTCAGGAAGATCACCGGCAGGCTGGACTGTTCGCGCAGCGCCTGGAGCAAGTGCAGCCCGTCCATGCGCGGCATCTTGATGTCGAAGATGGCCAGGTCCGGCGGATTCTCCAGCAGGGCCTTCAGCGCCGTTTCGCCATCGGTATAGAGGCGGGTGGCGAAGCCTTCGGCCTGGAGACCGATCGACACGGTGGTCAGGATGTTGCGGTCGTCGTCCACCAGCGCGATCGATTGCTGGCGGACGGGTGCCGGCAGGGTCTCTTCGGAGGAAGGGCTGCCCGTGGCGGGGGAGCCGGCCGGGCCTGGCGTGGAAGATGCCGTGGATTCAACCATGGATTGCGCTGCGTTCCTTCCGTGCAATCGAACGCCGTGACTAGCGGCTGCCGGCCTGGCCGTCCACGCCTTTGCGATTCGTCCCGAATTTGCCCCGGAATGGTCGAGGTGCATTCGTCCTACCTCCCCCGCTCCATTTATTTTTGCAAAAATTTGACGGAAAAGGGGCTGGGCGAATAATCGCCAGCCGATTCTTGCGCAAAAATGTCGGGGCGTGCCCGGTTCCCGCCGGTCCCGCCTTAAATGGAGGAGATGACATTGGCCGCTTCCCTTAACTATCCGCTCGCCAGTCAAGGCATAGAAACAGGCGCGAAAGTGCTCGCGAACCTCGGCACCGCGCCGTTGATCGAGCAAGCCGTCAAGAATGGCGAGGGCATGCTCGCTGCGGACGGCCCGTTCGTCGTGGCGACAGGCAAGCACACCGGGCGCTCGGCCAAGGACAAGTTCATCGTCAAGGACGCCGAGACCGAAAATACGGTCTGGTGGGGCAAGACCAACGTGCCGATGACGCCGGAACATTTCGCCGCGCTCAAGGCCGATTTTCTGGCCGCCGTGTCCGAGAAGGATCAGCTCTACGTGGCCGACCTGTTCGGCGGCTCGCAGCCGGAACACCGCGTGAAAGTGCGGGTGATCAACGAGTTCGCCTGGCACAACCTGTTCATCCGCACGCTGCTGGTGCGCCCGACCGAGACGGAGCTGGAAAGCTTCGTGCCCGAATACACCATTATCGACCTGCCGAGCTTCCGCGCCGATCCCGAGCGCCATGGTTCGCGCAGCGAGACGGTGATCGCGGTCAATTTCAGCGAGAAGCTGATCCTCATCGGTGGCACCTCCTATGCAGGCGAGATGAAGAAGTCGGTCTTCGGCATTCTCAACTACCTGCTGCCGACCAAGGGCGTGATGCCGATGCACTGCTCGGCGAATATCGGTCCCGAGGGCGATACTGCCGTGTTCTTCGGCCTTTCCGGCACCGGCAAGACCACGCTTTCGGCCGATGCCTCGCGTACCCTGATCGGTGACGACGAGCATGGCTGGTCCGATACCGCCGTGTTCAACTTCGAAGGCGGCTGCTACGCCAAGATGATCCGTCTTTCGGCCGAAGCCGAGCCGGAAATCTTCGCCACCACCAAGCGCTTCGGCACGGTGCTGGAAAACGTGGTGATCGATCCGGAGACGCGCCAGATCGACCTCGACGACAACAGCCTGGCCGAAAACAGCCGCGGATCCTACCCGATCGACTTCATTCCGAACTGCTCGGAGAAGAACCTCGGCCCGGTTCCGAAGAACATCATCTTCCTGACCGCCGATGCCTACGGCGTGCTGCCACCGATCGCGCGGCTCACCCCGGACCAGGCGATGTACCACTTCCTCTCGGGATATACCGCGCGCGTTGCCGGCACCGAGATCGGCGTGACAGAACCGGAAGCGACGTTCTCCACCTGCTTCGGCGCACCATTCATGCCGCGCCATCCCTCGGTCTACGGCAATCTCCTCAAGGAGCGCATCGCCAAGGGCGGCGTGAAGTGCTGGCTGGTGAACACCGGCTGGTCGGGCGGCATGGCGACGATGGAAGGCATCAAGCGCATGCCGATCAAGGCCACCCGCGCCCTGCTCAATGCCGCGCTCGACGGCAGCCTCAACAATGCCGAGTTCAAGGAAGATCCGAACTTCGGCTTCGAGGTTCCGGTGGCGGTTCCGGGAGTCGACAGCAAGCTGCTCGACCCGCGCGGCGCCTGGGCCGACGGCGATGCCTACGACAAGACGGCGCAGACGCTGGTGCGCCAGTTCATCGAAAACTTCGCCCAGTTCGAAGAGCATGTCGACGAAGGCGTGCGCAAGGCGGCGCCGGTCGCGGCCTGATCTTGGACAATCCTGCTTCGAAAGCGCTTGGTTCTACGTGAATCAGGCATTCCGGCTTGAAATAAACAGGGGGCCTCGGAACTTCGGTTTCGAGGCCCTTGTTTTGTCATCAAGACAGTGCATCCTCCTCTTCCCCCTCTCTCCAGGAGAAAGACCATGGGACTTTTCGACGGCATCCTTGGACAAGTCAGCGACCACCCCGACATCGCGAACCTCGCCTCCAAGCTCGGCATCGAGCCGGCGCAGGCTGAAAAGGCGATTGCCGCGCTCGGACTGGCGCATCAGGAAGAGGGCGACACGGCGCAGCTGGCCGCGCAGAAGACCGGTCTCGGCGTCGGCACGATCCAGCAGGTGATCGCGGCCATCGGCGGCGAAGGCTCGCTGGGTCAGTTCGCCAGCCTGGTCGGCAGCGATCCTTCGAAGTTCACCGCGTTCCTCGACAAGGACGGGGACGGCAGCGTGATCGACGACCTGACCGACATGGCCAAGGGCTTCTTCGGCAAGAAGTAAGCGAACGGCCCAACTCGTGAATTATCGTCGTCCCGGATCCGATCCGGGACGACGTTACCATCAACCGGCCTTGCCGGTGGCGATATAGCTGTCGATATTCTTCGCCAGCACGTCCAGCGGCACATTGCCGCCGTCGACCACGGCCTGGTCGAAATCGCGCAAGTCGTAGCGGGTGCCGAGCGCCGCCTGCGCGCGGTTGCGCTGCCGATTGATCTCGGAATGGCCCATCTTGTAGCCGCAGGCCTGGCCCGGCCAGGAGCAGTAGCGGTCCACTTCGTTGGCCACTTCCTCGCGCTTGTTGCCGTTCTTCTCCATGAAGAAGCGCACGGCCTCTTCCCGGCTCCAGCCCTTGGAATGGAGGCCGGTGTCGACGACCATGCGGCAGGCACGAAACGCGATCGACTGGAGATAGCCCAGCTGGCCGACCGGATCGTCGGCATAGGCGCCAAGCTCGTCGGCCAATTGCTCGCCGTAGAGCGCCCAGCCTTCCGAATAGGCGTTGAAGGCCAGGATCGAGCGGATCAGCGGCAGGCGGTTGGCATATTCGCCCTGCCAGACGTGGCCCGGGATCGCTTCATGGTGGACCAGTGTGGGCAGGTCGTACTTGCGGTGCAGGTCCGTGGTGCGCAAGTTAATCCACATCTTGCCCGGAACCGAGCCGTCGATCGAGCCGGCGCCGCCGTAAGCGGTCGGCGCGCCGGGTTCCTCGGCCAGCGGCAGGCGTCGCACTTCGACATTGCCCTTCACCGGATCGCGGAAGGCGCGCGGCATCTGGGCGCGGATCCAGTCGATGCGGTGGCGGATGAAGGCCATGATCTCGGTGCGGCCGGGATCGCCCTCGGGGAACATGAAGCGCTTGTCGGTGCCGAGCGCGGTCATCCGCTCGCCCACGGTGCCGGTGGTATAGCCCAGCTTCTGAAGGATCGGGTCCATGCGGGCATGGAGCGCGGCCAGTTCCTCAAGCCCGCGCTGGTGGATCTCCGCGGCGGGCACCGTGGTGGTCGTGCTGGCGCGCAGGGCCCAGGCGTAGAATTCCGCGCCATGAGGACGCTCGCGCATGCCCGGGTCGCCCTTGGCTACACCGCGCTGGCGCTTCAGTTCGGCGAGCTGGCGCTCCAGCGCGGGCACGACTTCGGCGGAAACGATGGCCTTCGCACGATCCTCCCAGTTGCCGGGGATGGTCTTGGTGCGATCGACCAGCGAACTGACGAGGCCGCCGCCGTTGTTGCGGGCATCCTCGAGAGTGCTGGTCATCTGCGCGATGGCGCGGTCCAGCAGGAAGTCCGGCGGGACGAGGCCCTGGTCGGTGGCCTTGCGCATGCGCTCCAGCTCTCCGTCGAGCTGGTTGTCGAACTGCGACAGGCGCGAGATGTAGGCCTCCGCATCGGCGGCGGACTTCACGGGATGGTCGGCATCGAGGAATTTGGGCGTGTCGAGATAGGCGCCCACGTTCTGGATCACGACATAGGGCGTGTTGCGCCAGCCGCCCACGGCGACATCGCCATAGGGCTGCGCAAAACCGTCGAGCGAGGTCTTGTAAGCGCTGCGCACCACGGCAAGGCTGGTCTGCGTCGCATGGTCCAGGCCGGACACCGGGAATGCCTCCACGCGGGCGAGGTCTTCGCGCAAGGTCTTGGCGAGCGCGGCCTTGCCCGCGAAGGAGCGGTCCTCCGCCTTGGAGCGCAAGGCGGCATGGGCGCCCACGTCGATGCCCAGGCCGGTTGCGCCTTCCGGATTGTGCTCCAGCAGCCTCCAGGCGATCGAATCGAGCAGGGCGGCCGCGTCCTGTGGCCTGGCCGCCGCGGCGCGGGCGACGCCGGGCAGGGCGATGCCGGCAGTTCCGGCGGCGAGGAGTTGGAGCGTGGTGCGCCGCGAGAGTGCTGCGGCCGTCATGTCAGGGTTCTTCATGGCCGCGAAATCTGGCGGCGACGTTCCCGCCTGTCAAACCCGCTCGCGCCGGCCAGGCGAGTGCGTTAGGGGATAAGCCATGGACTTCGCCCTATCTCTCATGATCCTGACCATTGTTCTGCTCGTGCTGGGGGCCGTCGCGCTCTTTCGGCGCGGGGGCTACCGCAAGCAGGCCGCTTTGATGCTGGTGCTGGCGGGCGTGTTGACCGTGAACGTCGCGATCTGGACTTTGCCGAATTCGCAGGGCGACACGCTGGCCAAGGCTGGGGATACGAAAAAGGCGTCGGAGTGACTCCAACGCCTTTTTCGCTCTGAAGGGCCTGGTTCTTCGGCCCTAGGAACCCGTCACTTGATCGGGCAATCCGGTGCCAGACGCATGTCGAGGTAATTGTCGACCGACCGCATCAGGTCGTCCATCTCGTTCTCGAAGAAATGGTTCGCGCGGGGGATCTCGTCGTGGTGGATCGTGATGTGCTTCTGGGTGCGAAGCTTGTCGACCAGCTTCTGTACGGCGTTCGGCGTCACCACCGTATCTGCCGCGCCCTGAATCAGGATGCCCGATGCGGGGCAGGGGGCGAGGAACGAGAAATCGTACATGTTGGCAGGCGGGGCAACCGAGATGAAGCCGCGGATTTCCGGGCGGCGCATCAAGAGCTGCATGCCGATCAGCGCGCCGAACGAGTAGCCGGCGATCCAGGTGGTCGAGGCTTCGGGGTGGATCGACTGCACCCAGTCAAGCGCGGCGGCGGCGTCGGAAAGCTCGCCCACGCCGTTGTCGAAGCTGCCCTGGCTGCGGCCGACGCCGCGGAAGTTGAAGCGCAACGTCGCGAAGCCGCGATTCACGAAAGTCTTGTAGAGGTGCTGCGTGATGCGGTCGTTCATCGTGCCGCCGGCCTGGGGGTGCGGGTGAAGGATCATCGCCACGGGCGCGCGCGGACGCGGCGCCGGCTGGAAGCGGCCTTCGAGGCGGCCTTCGGGTCCGGGGAAGATGACTGCGGGCATAAGTTTCGCGAACCTGACCTGTTGAAACTCCCGCGAAAACGGCGGCGAATTTCTCGCCAGCCATCGCGGGAGTGGAAAAAGGGAAGATCGCTATATAGAAACCTTCGCTCCAAAAACAACTTTTCAAGCGATGTCAGCCCAACAGATCTATCTCGACCATGCGGCGACCACGCCGCTCCTGCCTCAGGCCCGCGAGGCGTGGCTGGAAGGGGCGGCGCTCTGGGCCAACCCGTCCAGCCCGCACAAACAGGGCCGCGCCGCTCGCGCCAGCCTTGAGGACGCGCGCGAGCGGGTGAAGAAAGCGCTCGGCTGGCAGGGCGAGGTGATCTTCACGTCCGGGGCGAGCGAAGCCCTGGCGATCGGTCTCGGCCGGGCCAGGGCAGAGCGGCGGCTGGTCTCGGCCGTGGAGCACGATGCCGTGTTCCGCGCCGCGCCGGACGCGCAGGAACTGCCCATGCGGGAGGGTGAAATCGATAGCGATGCCCTGGCAAGGGCGCTGGCCATGCCTGGCCGGGCGGTCGTGGCGGTGCAGTCGATCAATTCGGAGACCGGCACCGTTCTCCTGCCTTACGCTCGCAATCCGCTGGTGGAGCAAGTGCGCGCCGCGGGAGGGCTGGTCGTGGCGGACTGTTCACAGTCGGCCGGCAAGGCGGCGCTGCCCGATGCGGACATGATCGTGCTTTCGGCGCACAAGTTGGGCGGACCCATCGGCATAGGCGCCTTGCTCGTCAGGGATTTCGCCATGCTCGCACCGAGCGGCGGGCAGGAGCGCGGCTACCGCGCAGGGACCGAGAATCTGCCGGGCGCTCTCGGCTTCGCGGCGGCCCTGGAAGCGATGGGGCTGGAGGGTTGGGCGACCACGGCGGAGCAGCGCCTCGATTTCAGGGCGGCGTTGTCCCGGTATGGCGAAGTGCTCCAGCCGGGCATGCAGTGCTCGCACATCTTTGCCGTGGCCGCGCCGCGTCTGGCGGCGACGGCCATGCTGATCCGCATGGACGCGGCGGGTTTCGCGATCTCGGCCGGAAGCGCGTGCTCGTCCGGTACGCTCAAGCAGAGCAGGGTGCTCAAGGGTTTCGGCATCGACGAGGATCTGGCCCGGCGCACCGTGCGCGTCAGCCTTGGCTGGAACACCACGCCCGCCGATCTGGACGCCTTTGCCGAGGCCTGGTCGCAGGTGAATGCGTGATCTACCTCGACTATCAGGCCACCACCCCGCTCGCCCCTGAAGCGCGGGAGGCGATGCTGCCCTGGCTCGGCGGGCCGGAGGGCATGGGTTTCGCCAACCCGCATAGCCCGCACCGTCCGGGCCGAGCCGCTGCCGCCATAGTCGAAGTGGCGCGCGAGCAGGTGGCTGCGCTGCTGCCACCCGGTGGGCGGGTGATCTTCACTTCGGGAGCCACGGAAGCTCTCAATCTCGCCCTGGCGGGAAGCCGCAGCACGCGACTGGCCGTCTCGGCCATCGAACATGCCGCCGTTCTCGATAGCGCGCGGGCGATCGATGCCGCGGTCTCGATCCTGCCGGTGAGCGCGCAAGGGCTGGTCGATCCTGCGCGGCCGATCCCGACGGGGACCGGCCTTGTCGCGGTGATGCAGGTCAACAACGAGATCGGCACGGTCCAGCCGGTGGAGGCGCTGGCCGAGGCCGCCCATGCGGCCGGGGCGCTGTTCCTTTGCGATGCCGTGCAGGGCGCCGGAAAGCTGGCCCCGCCGGCCGGCGCCGACATGATCGCGATCTCGGCGCACAAGCTCTACGGCCCCAAGGGAATCGGCGCGCTCTGGGTGCGGGACGGCGTGGCGCTTGCGCCGCTGATCCATGGCGGCGGACAGGAGCAGGGCCTGCGTTCCGGCACCCTCAGCCCGGCACTCTGCGCCGGTTTCGGGGCTGCGGCGACCATCGCGGCCGCGCGCATGGAGGAAGATGCCCGGACCGTCGATGCCCTGTGGAATGCCGCGCGCGATATCCTCTCGCGCTGGACGCTCAACGGGTCGCCGGAACATCGCTGGCGCGGAAACCTCAACCTGCGGCTGCCGGGGCTGGATCTTGCCCGGCTCATGTCGGACGTTCGGAACGTGGCCTTTTCCGCCGGTTCCGCCTGCGCCAGCGGTTCGGGACGGCCGAGCCACGTCCTCAAGGCGATCGGACTGTCCGATTCAGAAGCCAAAGCCTCTATCCGTCTGGGATTCGGGCGATATAGTGACCTTGGGGAGCTTGTGGATGCCTGCGAACGAATAGAAGCCGCAGCGGCGGTGCAGGGAGTCTGAATTGCTGAACGTGAGGTTCTTGACCGCGGAAGGAAAACTCGTCCTGGCGGAAGCCGAGACGGGAGACGTGCTTCTGCGCGTGGCGCAGGGCGCCGGCATGCCGCTGGAAGGAACCTGCGAGGGGCAGATGGCCTGCTCGACCTGTCATGTGATCGTGGCGCCCGACTGGTTCGACAAGCTCGAACCCGCCTCCATGGACGAGGAGGATATGCTGGACCTTGCTGCCGGCGTGGCGCGAACCAGCCGGTTGTCCTGCCAGATCGAGCTGACCGACGCGATGGACGGCCTGGAAGTGCGTATTCCGGGCTTGGCGCGGGATATGCAGATAGACTGAGAGATCTAGCTTGTCGTCCCGGATCAGATCCGGGACGACGATCCGGGACGACAAAGGGTCAGGCGTCTGCTGCCGCGTCCTGCACGGCCTCGATCACGGCCTTGGAAAATGCTGGAATGTCGTCCGGCTTGCGGCTGGTGATGAGCAGGCCATCCACGGCGACTTCCTGGTCCACCACGTTCGCGCCGGCATTGCGCAAGTCCGTGCGGATGGAAGGCCAGCTGGTCACCGTCTTGCCGCGCACGGCGTCGGCTTCCACCAGGAGCCACGGGCCGTGGCAGATCGCCGCGACCGGCTTGCCCGCGGCCAGGAAGTCCCGCACGAGCTGAACCGCTTCCGGCTTGGTGCGCAGGACGTCCGGGTTCATCTGACCGCCCGGCAGCACGAGGGCGTCGAAGTCCCCCGCGCTGACGGAGTCGAGCGAAGCGTCGACCTTGACGCTGTCGCCCCAGTCGGTGTGCTGCCAGCCCTTGATCTCGCCGCTTTCGGGGCTGGCGATCACGGTTTCGATGCCGGCTTGGTTCAGCGCGTCGCGCGGGCCGGTGAGTTCGGATTGCTCGAAACCGTTGGTGGCGACGATGAGCACGCGCTTGGTCATGGAAAATTCTCCAGTGTCTAGGGTTTGCAAAAGGAATGAACGGCGGAAAACTTCCGTTCCGGTGGTTCCGCTCGGCTCGCCGCGTTGCTAGGCCTGCTGGTCATGGTGACCACGACCGACGAAGACTCCGATCCCTTCGACGCCATCGTCGATGCGCCCTTCGATGCTGCGCTTTCCGAGCGCTACCTCGTCTACGCATTGTCCACGATTACAGCGCGTTCGCTGCCGGACTTGCGGGACGGGCTGAAGCCGGTCCACCGCCGCCTGCTCTGGGCGATGCGGCAGCTGAAGCTCGACCCGGCCAGTGCCTACAAGAAATCCGCCCGCGTGGTCGGCGACGTCATCGGTAAGTATCACCCGCATGGCGATGCCTCGGTCTACGATGCCATGGTCCGCCTCGCGCAGGACTTCTCGCTGCGCTATCCGCTGGTGCAGGGGCAGGGCAACTTCGGCAATATCGATGGCGATAACGCGGCAGCCTACCGCTACACCGAAGCGCGCCTGACGCGCACGGCAATCCACCTCATGTCCGGCCTGGACGAGGGCACTGTCGATTTCGTCCCCACCTACAATGGTGAGGAAAGCGAGCCGGAAATCTTCCCCGGCATGTTCCCGAACCTGCTGGCGAACGGTTCCACCGGCATTGCCGTGGGCATGGCGACCTCTATCCCCAGCCATAACGTCGCCGAAATCATCGACGCCACGATGATGCTGATCGACAATCCCCATGCCGAGCATGACCAGCTCATGCAGGTCTTCCACGGACCGGACTTCGCGACCGGCGGCATGGTGGTCGACAGCCCGGAGGCGATCAGCCACGCCTACGCGACCGGCAAGGGCGCCTTCCGCGTGCGCGGGCGGTTTTCCTGCGGAAAGGACGAGGCGGGCAACTGGGAGGAAACCGGGGTCGAGAAACTCGGCAGCGGCCAGTGGCAGCTGGTCATTTCCGAAATCCCCTACATGCTGGCCAAGGGCAAGCTGATCGAGCAGGTCGCCCAGCTCATCGCCGACCGCAAGCTGCCGATCCTCGAAGACATTCGCGACGAGAGCGACGAGCAGATCCGCATCGTCTTCGTGCCCAAGAGCCGCAATGTCGATCCRGAGCTGCTGAAGGAAAGCCTCTACCGGCTGACCGATCTGGAGAGCCGCTTCTCGCTCAACCTCAACGTGCTGGACTCGCACCGCACGCCGGGGGTCCTGGGGCTGAAGCTGCTCCTGTCGGAATGGGTCTACAGCCAGATCGACATCCTGCTGCGCCGCACCCGGCACCGGCTGGAAAAGATCGCCTCGCGGCTGGAGCTGGTGGCAGGCTACATCATCGCCTACCTCAACCTCGACCGAATCATCGAGATCATCCGTACCGAGGATGAGCCCAAGCCGGTGATGATGGCCGAGTTCGAGCTGACCGATCGGCAGGCCGAAGCCATCCTCAACATGCGCCTGCGTTCCTTGCGCAAGCTGGAGGAAATGGAGCTGCGCAAGGAGCACGCGGACCTGCTCAAGGAGCAAGACGACCTCAACAAGCTGCTCGAGAGCCCGGCCCGCCAGCGCACCCGCCTGAAGCGCGACCTGATGAATTTGCGCAAGGACTACGCCGAGGACACCGCTCTCGGCCGCCGTCGCACCACGATCGCGCAGGCTACGCCGACCGTGGAATTCTCGATGGACGCCATGATCGAGAAGGAGCCGGTGACGGTGATCCTCTCGGCCAAGGGATGGATCCGCGCGGCCAGGGGGCATGTGCCCCTCGGCCAGGATGCGAAGGGCGGCGACTTCAAATTCAAGGAAGGCGACGGCCCGGCTTTCGCCTTCCATGCGCAGACCACCGACAAGATCCTGATCGCGGCGGACAACGGGCGCTTCTACACGCTGGGCGCGGACAAGCTGCCCGGCGCGCGCGGCTTCGGCGAGCCGATCCGCACCATGGTCGACATCGATGCCGATGCGCATCTGGTGGCGGCACTGCCTTACAAGCCCAAGGCGCAGCTGCTGCTGGCCTCCAACGTCGGGCGCGGCTTTGCCGCCGAGGCGGACGAATTGCTGGCGGAGACCCGCAAGGGCCGCGCCGTCATGTCCACCAAGCCGGGTGTGCAACTGGCCTTCGTTCGCGAGATCCCGGCGGAGCACGATCACGTCGCGGTCGTCGGTGACAATCGCAAGCTGGTGATCTTCAGCCTCGAGGAGCTGCCGGTCATGGCCAAGGGGCAGGGGGTCACGCTGCAGCGTTACCGCGATGGCGGACTTTCCGACATCATCACGCTCAAGCTGGAGGATGGCCTTTCCTGGACCATGGGCGGCGAAACCGGCCGCACCCGGACCGAGAAGGACATGGTCATGTGGAAGGTCGCACGCGGCGCCGCGGGCCGCCTGCCGCCGGTCGGCTTCCCGCGCGACAACAAGTTCCAGGGGTGATTCGAAACGCGTCGCCCGGACTCGATCCGGGGCGACGCGGTTTCTTAGCTTGCCGGCTGAGGGTGATGGGGAACGAGGATGAGCGTCCGGCCTTCTACGCGCCAGCTTGCCAGCCGCGAGAGCAGGTTCATGCCGATGACGTTCTGGTCCTCCAGACCCGGCGCCACGACCACGTCCAGCTGCCGCGCGACGACGCTGCCAAAGCGCAGTTCGTCCGCCGTGCCCAGCTCCGCCGCGACCGTGCCGTTGGCCGTGCGCATGGCGATGTTCTGACGCAGTGGCTGCGCGCGGACTTCGGCGCTGTTGGCCAGGCGCGGGGAGATCGCGGTAAGCGTCGCGCCGGTGTCGACCAGGAAATCGCCTTCGACCCCGTTGATCGTGGCATGGACCCAGAAGTGACCGTCCCGCGCCATCGGCACGCGGGTTTCCCCGCCGCTCACGCTCTGGCGGGACAGGCCCAGCTCCGGCAGTTCTATTCCCGGCAGGGCGAAGTCCGTACCACTGGTCAGGCGCGTCGCTTGCACCACGGTCAGCAGCAGGGCGGCCACCAGTCCCAGGTTGCCGAGCCCGCGTACGAAGCCGCCCAGCAGCGGCAAGGGGCCGCGCAGCAGTCCGCCCAGCACGGTGACGAAGATCGCCGCCAATGCCAGGGCCAGCAGCGGCTGACCGGCGAGGAAAGACAGGAGCTGAGGAAAGTCCATCAACAGGTCATAACAGGAACATCCTGTCGGAATGCTGACAGGATCACGATTTGGGCGAGGAGGAGGCCGAGGGTGCGTGCGGGGCCGCCTGGCGAGGCACCAGGATCAGGCGGCCGTTTTCCACCCGCCAGGCGGCAAGCTGGGAGAGCAGATTCATGCCGATGACGTTGGTTTCCACCTCGTTGTCCGGTCCGATGGCGACTGGCAAGGCATGCGCCTCGATCGAACCGAACGCCAGCGAGGCGGCACTGGCCATGCGCGCGACGATGGTGCCGTTGGCGGTTTCCAGCATGACGCCCTGGTCGTCGCCATCGGGCTGGATCCCCGCGCGTTCGGCCACCGACCTCGAGATGCCGGTGTAGGTTGCGCCGGTGTCGATCAGGAAATCCACCGGCTCGCCATTGAGCCTGGCCTGGATCCAGTAATGCCCGTCAGCACGAAGCGGGATCACCGTCTCGCCGCCCTCGACCGAAGGCGGGCGCGTCTCGTCCAGCCAGAGCGCGGCTTCGGAGCGGGTGTTGTGAAGCGCGACTTGCGTCACGGTCAGCAGCAGCGCGGCGACCAGTCCGAGGTGCGAAAGGTTGCGCAGCGACTGGCCCAGCCGCGGTCGGCGGCCGGCGAGCATCCCGGCCAGCACCGCGACGAGAATGGCCAGGATGGTCAGCGCCAGCAGCGGCTTGGCATAGAACAGATCGGTCAGCTGCCCGAGGTTCACGAGCTTTGGCCGGCAAGTTCGGCATCGAGCAGGGCGGAAACCCGTGCTTCGTCCGGGAAGCCTTCCGCGATCCAGCGATCCTCGACCCGGCGCAGCAGGCGCGCCACTTCGGGGCCGGCGCCGACACCGCGCGCGACGATCTGGCCGCCCTTCAGCGGAAAGGCCGGTATGTCCCAGTCCCGCAGCGCCGCCGTGTCCTCGCCTGCGATCAGGAAGCGATCGAGCGCGCCTTCGATGCCCAGGCGATAGGCGAGCGCGCGGGGCTCGCCCAGGGCTTCGTCCCGCCCGGCAGCCACGGCGAGGCGCTTCTTCTGCGCACCCGAAAGGCGGAAGCGCGAGGCGACCTGTTCTGCCAGCGACACTTGCGGCGGCAGCAACGCGGCAAGACGGCGGATCGCATCGGGGGCGATCTCCTGCGCCTGTTCCACGGACACGAGGGCAGCGAGCGCTTCGGGCCGTGCCTCGGGCAGGATCACCGCCAGCACACCAAGCTGCGCCATGCGCGCCACGGTCGGCGCTGGATCGGGCAGGCCGAGCAGGTTCATCGTTTCCATGCCCACGCGTTCGCGCGAAAGGCCCTTCAGCGTGGAGGCGAGTTCGGCGCAGGCACCTTCCGCTTCCTGATCGGCGGGCATGGTGCCGAAGCGGGCCTGGAAGCGAAAGTAGCGCAAGATGCGCAAGTGGTCTTCGCGAATGCGCTGACGGGCATCGCCGATGAAGCGGACGCGGCGCGCGGCAAGGTCGTCGAGCCCGCCGAACCAGTCGAATATCTCGCCGCTCGCCGGGTCGGCGTAGAGCGCGTTGATGGTGAAGTCGCGCCGGGCCGCGTCCTCGCGCCAGTCGGTGGCGAAAGCCACGGTGGCGCGGCGGCCGTCCGTGGCGACATCGTGGCGCAAGGTGGTGATCTCGACCGGGCTGCCCGGCAGCACCGCGGTGACGGTGCCGTGCTCGATCCCGGTGGGGACGTGGCGGATCCCGGCGTCCCAGAGGCGCTGCATGACGTCCTCGGGCGTGAGGAGCGTAGCCATGTCGATGTCCTTCACCGGCTGGCCGAGCAGGCTATCGCGAACCGCCCCGCCGACGTAGCGCGCGTTTCCGTGGCCCAGTGCGGCGACGAGCGCGGCAAGGTCTTCGCGCTCCATCCACGGGGCAGTCAGTCTTTCAGTCATTCCAGTTCAGCCTGCGGGCAAGATTGTGGAGGATCGCACCGGTAACGCCCCAGATGCGGTGGTCATGCCAGGTGATCTCGACAAAGGCATGGCGGCTGCCTTCGGCCTCGATCCACCTGGTCTTCTGGTTGACCGGGTCGAGCACGAATTCGGCCGGCGCTTCGAACCACTGCGCCACTTCGGCGGGGTTCGGGATGATCGGCAGGTCGGGCGGGATGATGCCGATCACGGGGGTGATCTCATAGCCGCTGCCGGTGCGATAGAGATCGCTGGTGCCGATCACCTTCACGTCACCGGGCCTGATGCCGAGTTCCTCGTGCGCCTCGCGCAGGGCGCCCTCCACGGCGGTCTCGCCGGGATCGAGGCGGCCGCCCGGGAACGCGATCTGGCCGGGGTGGGCGCGCATGGTAGAGGGACGGTGCAGCATCAGCATGCCGGGGCGCGGGCGCTCGGTCAGGGTGATGAGCACGGCGGCCGGCTTGAACGTTTCGATCTGGTGGATGCGCGGGTCGATCCACAGCGCGTCCGGCGCGCCGTGACGTCCGGCCTCGAAGCGGCGCGATACGTCGTCGAACAGCCCGTTCATGCGGGAACGAGCGAGAATGTCGCGCCCTGGCTGGATACGGAGAGGTCGCCGCTCGCAAGGGCGATCTCGGCGATCTGGCTATAAGTGCTGCGATTGAGGCGTGCCTCGGTACCATGGCGCACGCCGAGGTAGAGTGCGGGCGTCTCCGGATCGCCCACGCTGCGAATGGGGTGGTCCGGCCCGGCCACCACGAGATCGTCGCTATTGAGCCGGAACACCAGCGTATCCCCGTCCTGCCGCACGTCGACGGCGATGAAGGCCGCATCCTCGACCTCGATCGAGAGCTTCTCGGCGGGTGTCACCAGCCAGTGGCGACCCTCGGCGTCGCGCAGCAGCAGCGAGGCGAAAGCGCGGACCATGGCGGGACGGCGAATCTCGCCGCCCTGATGAAACCAGCGGCCATCGGCGCGAATGACCATCTCGCTGTCGCCGCTGCTGGCGGGCGCCCACTCTGCGACCGGCGGCAGCTTGCGCGCGGCGACCAGCTCGGCGACCTGGGCGAGCGAAAGGGCGTTCAGTTCGGGCGGCGGTTCATAAGGCATGGGCTTGCGATGCCAGATAGGGCTTCGCGCGCCAAGGTCCAGTGCGCAGCGTCATGCGCGAAGAGCAACGAGGCCCGGCGCGCGGGTTCACTGCGCAGGCTTGTCGTCCAGGCTCGTGACTTCGGCCGGCGGTCTAGCGGAGCCAGGGGCCCAGCATGCCTTCGCGCGGCAGGACGGCGGGATTCTCGCAGCGGACCAGAAGTCGGTGACGCTCGAACGGGCCGGGGAGGTTCCAGCCCTGCGTCCATTCGTTGGAATAGCCCCAGAACCGGCCGTAATACTCGGGGTCGCCGACCATGACTTGCGGCAGGGGTGCCCGCGAGTCGATGCCCGCCATCGCCGCCGACATCAGCGCCTGGCCATAACCCTGGCCCTGGTGGCCGGGCATGACGGCGACCGGGCCGACCATGATCATGGGATGGGCGCGGCCCTCGGCATCGTTGAGCGCGACCGGCCAGCACTGGATCGTGCCGACCAGCATCTCCTCGCCATCGAGCGCTGCGAAGCTGAGGCCGGGAAGCCAGTCTACCCCTTCGCGCACCTTGTAGGCGGTGCGGCGGTGACGCTCCGGTTCGAACGCGCTGTCGAGCAGGGACTCGACGAGAACGGGATCGACATTGTCGAGCGGGATGAGCGTGGCAGCATCGGACATGGCGCGCGCCACTAGGTGCGGCGGGCGCATTTGTCGATTCAATTCGGCGGCGGTCGGATGGCTGCCAGACCCTTTGCCACGCCGTTTGCCCGTCTGCTGCAAGGCTCCTGGTGGGTCAGGACTTCGGCGTCAGCTTCAGCAGATGGCCCGAAGCGCCGGCCGGTCCGTCTTCCAGCAGCCAGATCGTGCCGTCTCCGCCCTGTTCGATTTCGCGGATGCGATTTTCCATCGGGTAGCGGGCTTCCTCGGTCGCCTTCTCGCCCTTGATGCTGACGCGCACCAGGCCGGGCAGGGTGAACGAGGTGATCAGCACCTGGCCTTTCCACTGCGGGAACAGCGGGCCCTTGTAGAAGATGAAGTCGCCGGGCGCGATGACCGGGTTCCAGCTGATGGCCGGAGCGGCGAGGTCCGGCCGGGTGGAATGGCGCGGGATCGGCTTGCCGTCGTAATGGTCGCCGTCCGAAACCAGTGGCCAGCCGTAGTTCTGTCCGGGCTTCACGAGGTTCAGCTCGTCGCCGCCGGCCGGGCCGTGCTCCAGATCCCAGAGCCGGCCCTGGTCGTCGAAGGCGAGGCCCAGCACGTTGCGGTGGCCATAGGACCAGATCTGGTTGGTCGGCGCGGGCTTGTCGGCCCACGGGTTGCCCGGCGCGGGCGTGCCGTCGGGCAGGAGGCGGACGATCTTGCCGAGATTGGTGCCGAGGTCCTGCGCGGGCGTGAATTTCTGCCGCTCGCCCGAGCTGACGAACAGATACTTGCCATCGGGCGAGAAGGCCAGGCGGTGCGAATAATGCCCGCGGCCGGTCACTTTGGGCACTTGCCGCCAGATCACCGAGAGGCCCTCGATCGAACAGGTGGCCGGCGCTGGGCAGGAGAGGGTGCCGCGGCCCACCGCGGCGCTGCGCGTATCGCCTTCGCCCGCTTCGGCCCAGCTCAGATAGATCACGCGGCCGTCAAGCGAGGCGCCTTTCTGGTCCGGCGCGAAGATCACGTCGCCAAGGCCGCCCTGGCCGCCGTAATCGACTTTCGGGGCGCCCGAGACGGCGCCAAGCGTGCCGTCCGGGAGGCGCAGCTTGATCGTGCCCTTCTTCTCGGTGACGATCATCGCGCCGGTTGCCTTGTCGATCGCCATGGCCCAGGGTTCGTCGAAGCTGGCGACCTGTTCGGTCTTGAAGGAGATTTCTTCGGAAGCGCTGGCCGAGGCCTTATCCCCCGTGGCCGCCGCTCCGCAGCTTGCGAGCGCGAAAGCGACGGGCGATACCGCCGCAAGGAAGGATCTGGAGTTCACCGGCTTGGTCATGTCGACTGCATCCCTGTCTGTCATCGTGCCCGGCACGGGTGCCAACCGCCTCGTCATCGGGGTCGATGAAGCGGGGCGAGGGCCTCTGGCCGGCCCGGTTGTGGCGGGCGCGGTGGTGCTGTGCAAGCCCCGACCCTCGGGGCTGGACGATTCCAAGAAGCTCTCCGGCAAACGCCGGGGCGAGCTGGAAGCCACGATCAAGCGCCGCTGCCGCTGGGCCGTGGGCGTGGTGGACGTGGAAGAGATCGACCGTCTCAACATCTTCGGCGCGACGATGCTGGCCATGACCCGGGCCGTGTCCGCACTCTGCGCCGGGCTGGACGAAGAGCCGCACGAGGTGCTGATCGACGGCAATCTCACCCCGGCGGGCCGCACGGCGGACTGGCGCTGGCAGGCCCGCGCCATCGTTGGCGGGGACGCGATCGAACCCTGCATTTCGGCCGCTTCGATCATCGCCAAGGAGCACCGCGACCGCATGATGCGCACTCTGGCCGAAGCACATCCGCACTACGGGTGGGAACGCAATGCCGGCTACGGCACCGCGCAGCACCTGGAAGCCCTGCGCAAGCACGGCCCGACCCCGCACCACCGGCGCAGCTTCTCTCCCGTCGCCCAGCTGGAGATGGCGCTTTGAAGGGCTTTACCGCCGCCTCGGTCGCCGGGCAGGCGGGCAAGTGCTTCCTTGTCACCGGGGCCAATACCGGGCTTGGCTTCGAGGCCACCCGGGTGCTCGCGGCTCATGGCGCGCGGGTGCTGATGGCCTGTCGCAACGAGGAAAAGGCGCGGCTGGCCATGGAACACATCCGCATGGACGTGCCGGGCGCCAATCTCGCCTTCGTGCCGCTCGATCAGGCGGACCTGTTCAGCGTGCGCGAATGCGCGGAGCAAGTCGCCCGCGATGAACCGCGGCTCGACGTGCTGGTGAACAATGCCGGCGTCATGGTCCCGCCGCTCGAAAGGACGGTGCAGGGCCACGAACTGCAATTCGGCGTGAACCACCTGGCGCCTTTCGCGCTGACCGGGCTGCTCCTGCCGAAGCTGGCCGAGACGCCCGGCGGGCGCGTGGTCATCACGGCCAGCCTGGCGCATGGACGCGGCCGGATCGACTGGGACGATCTCGACGCGCGGCACAGCTACAAGGCGCGGCAGCGGTATGGAGACAGCAAGCTCGCCAACCTGCTGCACATGTTCGAGCTGGACCGCCGCCTGCGCGCCGCAGGATCGCCGGTAAGCGCCTATGCCTGCCATCCGGGCATCGCCTCGACCGACCTCGGCCGGCATTCGCTGGCATTCCGGGCGCTGTTCCCGATCGCGGGCGCCGTCCTCAACACGGCCGAAGAAGGGGCGTGGCCGACGCTCCAGGCGGCAACCGATCCCGCCGCCGAGCCGGGGCAATATTACGGACCGCAGCGCTTCGGCGGCATGTCCGGGCCTTCCGGCATCGCCCGCCGCAATGCCGCCGCACGCGATCCGCAGGCAGCGCGCCGGCTTTGGGAAGTGAGCGTGCAGATGACCGGGATCGACTGCGGCCTGGCGGGGCTCTGACTCTTTCGGCGCAATAAAAATTGCCCTGAGTCCATCGAGTCACAACCCCCATATCTAGAGTCTGCCGAGTCGATCATGACTCGACATCTTGTGTCGGATTCGTTTTGTTCCATTTGCTGAACATCTGAATCGCAAGGGAATCCGCCGAGTCGCGGCTTGACGGCGAGTCCCGGAAGACTCACTAGGGAGTCAATCCACAGTTCAAATTTCCCGGAGCATACATGGGCCAGCTACTCGTCAAGCAGAAGATCCGCGCGCGCGCACCGGCGCCGACGCCGAAGGAACTTCTGCCCCTTGGCCAGATCATCCCGGGCGACTGCATCGAGGCGATGCGCTCCATTCCCGACGCCAGCGTCGACATGGTCTTCGCCGATCCCCCGTACAATCTCCAGCTCGGCGGCGACCTTTCACGTCCGGACGGCAGCCATGTGGATGCCGTCACCAACGATTGGGACAAGTTCTCCAGCTTCGCCGTCTACGACCAGTTCACGCGTGACTGGCTGACCGAGGCCCGCCGCGTGCTCAAGCCCGAGGGCTCGCTGTGGGTGATCGGTTCGTACCACAACATCTTCCGCCTCGGCGCGATCATGCAGGACATGGGGTTCTGGATCCTCAACGACATCGTCTGGCGCAAGGCCAACCCGATGCCGAACTTCAAGGGCACCCGCTTCACCAATGCGCACGAGACGCTGATCTGGGCCTCGATGGGCGAGAAGTCGAAGTACACCTTCAACTACCGCGCGATGAAGACGCTCAACGACGAATTGCAGATGCGTTCGGACTGGGTCCTGCCGATCTGCAACGGCGCCGAGCGCCTGAAGAAGAGCGGCCGCAAGGTTCACCCGACGCAGAAGCCGGAAGCGCTGCTCTACCGCGTGATGCTGGCCACCACCAATGCGGGCGATGTCGTGCTCGATCCCTTCTTCGGCACCGGCACCACGGGGGCCGTCGCCAAGCGTCTCGGCCGCGAGTGGATCGGCTGCGAGCGCGAAGGCGACTACCGCGAGGCCGCTCTGGAACGCATCGAGATGGCGCTGCCGCTCGACGAATCGACTCTCAAGACCATGCAGTCCAAGCGCAGCGCGCCGAAGGTGGCGTTCGGCACGCTGATCGAAACCGGCTGGATCGCTCCCGGCACCCGGCTTACCGACAAGAAGGGTCGTTTCGAAGCCCTGGTCCGTGCCGACGGTTCGCTGGTGAGCGGCGCGCTCAACGGTTCGATCCACGGCGTGGGCAAGGAACTGCAAGGCGCGCCCTCCTGCAATGGCTGGACGTACTGGCACCTGGAGCACGAAGGCCAGATCAAGCCGATCGACGCGATCCGCCAGCTCTATCTGCTCGCCACCGAACCATGAGGACTTCGGCCGCGCACCTGGCCGAGACCTATCGCCCGATTAGCCAGAGGTAATCGGGCAGCCTGTAAATCCTGTTCTGCGCCGGGCGCCACCGGGCTAAGGGGCGGTCATGACCCGAACCGTTTACATTCGCCCGATCGCCCTTGCCGACAGCCCCCAGAGCGAGGAGGGCGAGGCGATCCGTCTCGGCGGGTCGATGGCATGGGCCAGCCGTTTCGCGCTGATCGTGCGGGAAAACGGCCAGGTGCTCTCGCGCAGGCGCTTCGGCGCGGCAGAGGCGGGTGAGGCGCTGGCGGCGCTTCCGGCCGATCTTGGCGCCGCGGCCGAACTCCAGTGGTCGAACTTGCGCAAGGTGCACGCCCCGCTGATCTGCGGGGCCCGCTCGATCCGGCTGGAGCAGCCCCAGATCGCGGGCATCCTCAACATAACTCCCGACAGCTTCTCCGATGGCGGCGCCTTCCTCGACGACGCGCAGATCGCCGCCGACCATGCCGCCGCCATGCTGGAATCCGGCGCGGCGATGATCGACATTGGCGGCGAATCGACGCGGCCGGGTGCGGCTGCGGTGTGGGAAGGCGATGAGCTGAAGCGCGTCGTGCCGATGGTGGAGCGGCTGGCGGCGATGGGCGCGGCGATCAGCGTCGATACGCGCCGCCCGGCAGTGATGGAAGCGACCCTGCAGGCCGGCGCTCACATCATCAACGACGTCTCCGCCTTGCGCCACGATCCGCGCAGCCTCGAATTCGCGGCCGCCTCGGGCGCACCGGTGGTGCTCATGCATGCGCCGGGCGATGGGGACGATCTTCACGCGGACGGCCGCTACGACGATGTCGTGCTCGACGTGTTCGACTGGCTGGGCGCCTGCCGCGACAAGGCCGTGGTGGCCGGGATCGCCCCCGAGAAGATCCTGCTCGATCCCGGCATCGGCTTCGGCAAGACGCTTACCGAGAACCTCCAGCTCATGAACGGCCTGGCTCTGTTCCATGGGCTTGGCCATCCGCTGTTCGTGGGGGCCAGCCGCAAGCGCATGATCGGTGCGCTCTCGAACGAGGCGCCCGCGCACCAGCGGCTCGGCGGTTCGGTCACGCTGGCGCTGAAGGCGATGGACGCGGGTTCGCATATTATCCGCGTCCATGACGTGGCGGAAACCGTCCAGGCCGCCCGCGTCTGGCGGGGACTGCGCGATGCCGCTCTCACTGACTTCGCGCAGATGGCGTGACGGTTCAGATCGCCAGGTAGCCGCCGTCGACCGGATAGTACGTGCCGGTCACGAAGGAGGCCCGCTCGGATAGCAGGAAACTGGTGACCATGGCGATCTCCTCCGGCCGCGCCAGGCGGTTGAGCGCGTGCTTGCCGGCCAGACCGGCCATTTCCTGTTCGGTCATGGTCTTTTCCAGCGCCGGCGTGGAGACGAACCCCGGCCCCACCGCGTTGATGCGCAGCCCGGCATCGGCGTAGTCGAGCGCCGCCACTTTGGTCATGCCCAGCAAGGCATGCTTGGAGGTGACATAGGCCGCGGAGCCCGCCCAGCCCACCGCGCCCAGGATGGAGGCCATATTGACGATGGAGCCGCCGCCGCGCGCGACCATGGCCGGGATCTGGTATTTCATGGCGTAGAACACGCTGTTGAGGTCCACATCGATCACCCGCGACCAAGAATCGAGCGGAATATCCGCCAGCTTCGTGGAGGGCGCGCCGATCCCGGCGTTGTTCACGGCGAAGTCCAGCCGGTCGAACGTCCCGAGAGCGAAGGCGACCAGCGCCTCGTTGGCAGCGGGATCGGCCACATCGAGCCGGAAGACGGCCGTGCTTTCCGGCCCCAGTTCCTGCGAGAGCGCGCGCGCCGCTTCCTCATCGAAATCGGCGATCACCACGCGGCCGCCCTGGTTCACCAGTTCGCGCGCAACAGCGGCACCGATGCCGGAAGCTGCACCCGTCACGATTCCGGCCTTGTCCTTGAAATCCATCATCTTCGTCTCCTCGGTCACCGGCTCAACGCGGGAGCGGGGGCCGGGTTCTCGCCATGCCGGATGACCTTTTTGCAAAGCGCGGCGCGTGAACCGGCAGCCGGAGAGGCCTGAAAACAGCGACAAATCTGGCGGTCAGATGAACGGCGCCTTGCTCCGCGATGAACCGGCCTGCGGCGGAGTGTGAACCCGTGAACGCAAGCACCAATGCGTCCCGGCAGCGGCCCGTTTCGTCCCAAGGGCGGGAGGAAAACGGCGGGCACGCTCGTTGCACTTCCAAACGCAGGCAATGGAGCCCGCGTCGTCAAGCGAAAGGGAACCTTCCCATGAAGCAGACCAACAACACCCGCACCATCCGCCCCACCAAGGCTCTCGTTGCGCTCGTCGCCGTTCCGGCTCTTGTCGTTCCGGCCGTGGCCATGGCCGTGCAGCCGATGATGTACGAGAAGCAGGTCGCCCGTCACGAAGAGTCGCTGGTGATCCAGAACCCGATCGGCGGCGTCCAGAACAGCAAGTGGTACGACTACCGCATCAATGTGAACGAGAGCCAGAAGGAGCTTACCAGCGACTTGCGCCGTGCCACCGACATCGAGGACCAGCGCGATGCCTGGGAGGAATACGGCACCGAGCTGCACAAGGAACGCGGCAAGTACGTGAGCTATATGAGCAAGCGCGGGTATCGCGTGCCGCAGGTCTACTTCGAGAACCTGTAACTTCGATCCACCGAAACCGGAATGCCGGCGCGCCTGAGGCTCGCCGGCATTTTCGCGTGGGCATCAGCCAGACACCGGCGTCATGTTGCCGGCAGCCTCAGGCCGCGTTGTCGATCCCGAGTTCGCCCAGCTTGCGATAGAGCGTCGAGCGCCCGATGCCGAGCCGCCGCGCCACTTCGGTCATGCGTCCGCGATAGAGGCCGATGGCGAGACGGATGACGTCGGCCTCGATCTCGTCCAGCGGGCGCAAATTGCCGTCTGGTGTGTAGAGCATGACGCCCGAGCTTTCCTGCATCGGATTGCCCGAGGCCGTGGCCGGGCCGGAGCCGAGGATGTTCAGGAGCTGGGGGAAATCCTCGGAAGTCAGCGCGCCGCCGTCGCAGAAGACCGCGGCGCGGAACAGCACGGCCTGGAGCTGGCGGACATTGCCCGGCCAATCGTAGGCGGCCAGCAGGGAAAGCGCGCCGTCCGTTATGCCGAGTTCGCGCAGCCCGGGTTGTTCACCGATGCGGGCCAGGAAGAAGCGGGCGAGGGCGGGTATATCGCCCGTCCTTTCGCGGAGCGGCGGCAGGCTGACCTTGGTGGGCGAAAGCGCTTCCAGCAGTTCGGGCAGGAAGTGGCCTTCAGTCACCAGGTCCTGAAGCGGAAGGTTGCTGGCGGCGATCAGGCGCGCATCGATGCGGAAGGAATGGCGCGCGCCGATGGGGCGCACGTCGCTCTTGCGGATCGATTCGAGCAGGCGCTCCTGCACCGAGAGCGGCAGGCGGTCCACTTCGTCGAGCGCCAGGGTGGCGCCGTCGCAGTGCTGCAGGGCGCCGATCTGGCGATCGAAAGCGCCGGGGAAAGCGCCCTTTTCGTGCCCGAACAGGGCGGATTCGATGGAGTTTGCAGGCAGGCCGCCAACGTTGACGATCCGCAGCGGAGACTTGGCGCGCGGGCTGGCCGCATGCATCGCGCGGATCAGCATTTCCTTGCCGGAACCGGTCTCGCCCTCGATCAGCACCGGGCCGTGCCCGCGTGCGGCCTTGGCAGCGACGGCCAGGGCCTTGCGGAAGTTCGGTGCGGCCCCGATCATCGATTCGAAATCGGGGTTGGAGGGCATTTTCTCGGTCAGCGGGGCCAGTTCGTCACGCGGCGCTTCGCGGGTCGTGGCGGAGCGGAGCGCGTGCATGAGACGGTCCGGCGCAACCGGCTTGACGAGATAGTCTGCCGCTCCGGCGCGCATCGCTTCCACGGCGAGCAGCGGCGAGGTGCTGGCCGTGAGCATCAGGATCGGCAGGGCGGGGCGGCGGGACTTCAACTCGGCGATCAGGGCGCAGGCATCGTCGCCGGGCACCCATTGGTCCAGGATGATCGCGGAAAGCTGCATGCCCTGGCGGGTGCCGAGCGTCGCGATGGCGGTCTCGGAATCGCGGGCGATCACCGTGCGCCAGCCTTCCCGCGCCGCGAGCGCCGAGATCAGACGGCTCTGCGCCGGCTCATCGTCGATGAGCATGAGGAGGCGTTGTTCCTGTTCCGCCATGATAATGCCCGCGCGTGTCGCCTCCCTGGTGTTACGATCCGGATCTAGAAGATACCGGTAAAGACGAAATTAAGGCTCCGCTCGTTTCATCGAAAAGACGGTCCGTGCAAAGTTTGCCGTGCCGCGCTTCGAAAGCGCAGGTTCGGCATCGAACTTGAGCATGCCCGGCGCTTCTTGATCAATGCAAGACATCGCCGCTTCGCACTTGAGCGCAAGGGCCGTCAACGCTAAATATCCCGGATCAAACAGCAATAATCACAGAGGATTCCGTTTCATGGCTTCAGGCAAGGACATCAAGGCGGCGACCGAAACCTACAACGGCTTCGTCAAGGTCACGGCCTGGAGCACGGGCATCATCGTCGTTATCGTGGCTTTCGTCGTCAGCCTGATCGCTCGGTAATCCGTGGCGCAAGGCACGCGGATCGCCGTCCTACGGGAGCGCGCATCCGGCGAAACGCGGGTTTCGGCCACGCCGGAAACGGTCCGCAAGCTTGTCGGGCTGGGCGCGGCGCTGGCCGTCGAGAGCGGGGCCGGGCTCGGGGCAAGCATCGCCGATGCGGATTATAAGGCTGCCGGCGCCGAACTGGGATCGGCCGAGCAGGTTCTGGCGGGCGCCGATATCGTTCTGGGGGTTCAGGGGCCGGATCCCGCCCTGCTGGGGCCGGTTTCGCCCGGCGCCTGGGTGGTGGCGGCGCTCGATCCCTTCGTGCAGCGCCAGCGCGTGACGGACTACGGCGCGGCCGGGCTGGAGGCTCTGGCGATGGAGTTCATGCCCCGCATCACGCGGGCGCAATCGATGGACATCCTGTCCTCGCAGTCCAATCTCGCCGGATACAAAGCCGTTCTAGTGGCCGCGAACCTCTATGGCCGCGCTTTCCCGATGATGATGACTGCGGCCGGCACCGTGAGCGCCGCCAAGGCCTTCGTCATGGGCGTGGGTGTGGCCGGTCTCCAGGCGATCGCCACCGCGCGGCGTCTGGGCGCGCAAGTCTCCGCCACGGACGTGCGGGCGGCAACCCGGGAGCAGATCCTCTCGCTGGGCGCCAAGCCGATCTTCGTGGAGACAGTCGGCGGCATCGAAGGCGAAGGCTCGGGCGGCTATGCCACGGAAATGAGCGCGGAATACCAGCAGGCGCAGGCCGCGCTGGTATCCAGCCATCTGGCCAAGCAGGATATCGTCGTGACCACGGCGCTGATTCCCGGCCGCGCCGCACCCCGCCTGATCTCCGACGCGCAGATCGCCACGATGAAACCGGGAAGCGTGATCTTCGATCTCGCGGCTCCGCAGGGCGGCAATGTCGAGGGCTGCGTTCCCGATCAGGTGGTGGAGCGGCACGGCGTCAGGATCGTCGGCTATTCCAACACGCCCGCGCAGCTTCCCGCTGACGCTTCGGCGCTCTTCGCGCGCAACCTGTTCAATTTCCTCTCGGCATTCTGGGACAAGGATCTGGGCAAGCCCGTGCTGGACGAGGAAATCGGCAATGCCATCCGCCTGACGCAGGGCGGCAAAGTGGTCCACGAGCGGCTGCTCGGATGAGAAGCGCGCCGGAAGGGCGCTGAAAAGGGGCTAGCGAGTTCATGGACTTCGTCTCGATCCTGTCGATCTTCGTGCTGGCCTGCTTCGTGGGCTACTACGTCGTCTGGTCGGTAACGCCGGCCCTGCATACGCCGCTCATGGCGGTGACCAATGCGATTTCCTCGGTGATTATCGTTGGTGCGCTGGTGGCGAGCGCGGCACAGGGATCGCCCCTGGCGAAATGGCTCGGGCTGGGGGCCGTGGTGCTGGCCAGCGTCAACATCTTCGGGGGCTTTGCCGTCACCGAGCGGATGCTGGCGATGTACCGCAAGAAGGACAAGCCGGCCGCCAAGGCGAAGCAGGCTCCGCCGTCCGCCCAGGCGGGAGGCGAGCGCTGATGGAAGCCCATGCCCTGAACCCCTGGGTCGCCGGCGCCTATCTCGTTGCGGGCATCTGCTTCATCCTCGCCTTGCGCGGGCTATCGTCTCCCTCCACCAGCCGCGCGGGCAATCGCTACGGCATGCTGGGCATGGCCATCGCCGTGGCCACCACGCTGCTGACGCACGAGATCGCCAGTCTGCCGGAGATCCTGGGCGCGATTGCCATCGGCGGCGGCATCGGCTTCGTGATCGCGCGCAGGATCCAGATGACGGCGATGCCACAGCTTGTCGCGGCGTTTCACTCGCTGGTCGGCCTGGCCGCCGTGCTTGTCGGCATCGCGGCCTATTACAATCCCGCCGCTTTCGGCATTCTCGCAGCGGGCGGCCTGGACATCCTGAAGGGAAGCCGGATCGAGATGGGGCTGGGCGTCGCCATCGGTGCGGTGACGTTCTCGGGCTCGGTGATCGCCTTCGCCAAGCTCAACGGCAACATGAGCGGCGCGCCGATCCTGATACCGGGCCGGCACGTCATCAATCTTGCGGCGCTGGTGGCCATCGTCGTGCTCGTCGGTCTGTTCCACTGGAACACGCCCGCGCTGTTCTGGGCGATCGTGCTCCTCAGCTTTGCCATCGGCTTCCTGCTCATCATCCCGATCGGCGGAGCGGACATGCCGGTGGTGGTGTCCATGCTCAATTCCTATTCGGGCTGGGCCGCGGCGGCGATGGGCTTCACGCTGCACAACACCGCCATGATCATCACCGGCGCGCTCGTGGGTTCCTCGGGTGCGATCCTGAGCTACATCATGTGCAAGGCGATGAACCGCAGCTTCATCTCGGTGATCGCCGGAGGCTTCGGCGCCGAGGCTGGCGCAGGCGGCGGCGCTGCCGTATCGGACCGGCCGTGGAAGCGCGGCTCGGCCGAAGATGCCGCGTTCCTGATGAAGGAAGCGGAGAACGTCATCATCATCCCGGGCTACGGCATGGCGGTGGCCCAGGCCCAGCATGTCCTTCGCGAGATGGCGGACCGGCTCAAGGCGCACGGCGTCGGCGTCAAATACGCGATCCATCCGGTCGCGGGCCGCATGCCCGGCCACATGAACGTGCTGCTGGCGGAAGCCAACGTTCCTTATGACGAAGTCTTCGAACTGGAGGACATCAACGGCGAATTCGCCCAGTGCGACGTCGCCTTCATCATCGGCGCGAACGACGTGGTGAACCCTGCCGCCAAGACCGACAAAAGCTCGCCGATCTATGGCATGCCGGTCTTCGATGTAGAGAAGGCCAAGACCATCTTCTTCATCAAGCGATCGATGGGCGGGCAGGGCTATGCCGGGGTGGACAACGAGGTGTTCTACATGGACCAGACCATGATGCTCCTGGCGGATGCCAAGAAGATGGTCGAGGACATCGTGAAAGCGCTGGCGGACTGATCGCGGCGCCCTATAGGGCGCTGCCATGTTGCGCTTCCTCAAGTCTGCCCTTCTGCTCGTCGGCCTGGTCGCCGTGCTCTCTTTCGGCGTCCACCTTTATGCCGGCTGGCGCCTGCGCACGGCCCTTGTGGAGGCCGGGATGTCGGACCGCGTGGCCACCTGCATGTCGAAGCGCATGGTGAAGCGGCTGGGCATCCTGCAGCTGATCAAGCTGCAGAAACTGGAAGGCGACAAGAAAACGCCGGGAGCCTGGGTTCGCGGCGTGAAAGCCGTGAACGACAGCCAGGCCATTCTCGTGACCACTTCCTCGGCGGCCTTGTGCAAGACGGGTCTTGCTCGCTAGTAGGGCGCCGAGAGCAAGCCTGCTTTCGGGAAAGACTTCAGCTTGACCCTTGCACCTTACGCCTCCGATCCGGCTCGCTCGCGCGGCCGCGAGTTCCCCGTGGACACCGGTCTGCCGCGCGGACAGCGCAGCCCCTACCAGCGTGACCGCGACCGGATCGTGCATTCGATCGCTTTCCGCCGCTTGCGCTACAAGACCCAGGTGTTCATCGCGCCCGATGGCGACCACTACCGCGTGCGCCTGACGCACAGCCTGGAAGTGGCGCAAGTCGCCCGCGTGATCGCCCGGATCCTCGGCCTCGACGAAGACCTTACCGAAGCCCTCGCCCTTGCGCATGATATCGGCCATCCGCCTTTCGGCCACGCCGGAGAGGAAGCGCTCGACGCCGCGCTCCACAAGGCGGGCGGCTTCGATCACAACGCCAATTGCCTGCGCACCCTGATGCGGATCGAGAGCCCCTATTGCGAGCATGACGGGCTGAACCTGACCTGGGAAACGCTGGAGGGCCTCGCCAAGCACAATGGACCGGTGTCCGAGCCGAACTGGGCGCTGGCGGAACTGGACGCGGCCTATGGCCTGGAACTGGGCACTTATGCCTCGCTCGAAGCCCAGGTCGCGGCGCTGTCCGACGATATCGCCTACGACAACCACGACATCGACGACGGCCTGCGCGCGGGTTTCCTCGATCTCGACGAACTGCTCGCCCATCCTTTCATCGTGCCGCGCTGGGCCGACGTGGAACGCCGCTATCCGGGCGTTCCGCGCGATCGCCAGCTCGCCGAACTGATCCGAAGCCAAATCGGCTTCATGGTCAACGACCTGCTGGACGAGACGCAGAAGCGGCTGGTCGGCATCGATAGCATCGATCAGGTGCGCTCTGCCGGTCGCCAACTGGTGGCCTTCTCGCCCGAGGTCGAGGAGGGCGAGCGGCAGTTCAAGCGCTTCATGTACGAGAAGCTCTACTACCATCCAGAGCAACTCGAAACGGCGCGTCGTGCGCGGGCGCTGCTGGCGGAGCTTTACTCGGCCTATTCGCAGGAGCCGGTGCTGATGGAGGAAAGCTGGATCGACGGTTTGCCCCGCCACGAACCGGCCCGCAGCCGCCACATCGCCGATTACATCGCCGGCATGACGGACCGCWACGCCATCTCCTGCCACGCCCAGATATATGGCAGCACCCCGGAAGGGCTGCGCAATGTCTGATACGATCGTGGCCGCGCGGCGTCTCTGCCTCGTCGGCGCGAGCGGGCTGGTCGGGGCTGCGGTGATCGAGGAAAGCATCCGGCGTCCGGATGTCCGCATCATCGGCGTCGCGCGGCGCGAGGTGCCTTTGCCGGCGGGCGCGCGGCTGGAAATCCTGGTCGGCGGTACCGGCGAGTGGCCGACGCTGATCGAGGCCGCGCATGGCGACGTTCTCGTCTGCGCTCTGGGCACCACGCGCAAGGCGGCCGGCAGCGACGAGGCGTTTCGGGCGGTCGATCATGACCTCGTGCTGGAGACGGCTCGGGCGGCCCGCGCGGCCGGGATCGACAGGATGATCCTGGTCTCCTCCGTGGGTGCCGATGCCGAAAGCACCAACCTCTACTTGCGCACGAAAGGCGAAGTGGAAAAGGCCCTGGGCGAACTGGGCTTCGCGCGGCTCGATATCCTGCGGCCCGGCCTGTTGCGCGGGCGGCGGATCGAGGATCGTCCGCTGGAAATGGCGGGGCAGGTGATCGCTCCCCTGGCAGATCTGCTGGTTTTCCATGCCAGGCTGCGCCGGTTCCGCTCCATCGCGGCCGTGCGCCTCGCGCAGGTCATCCTCGCGCTGAGCGGCGAGGAGGCACCTGGAATTTTCGTTCATGAGCACGATTCCATGGCGGCGGTCCTGCGCTGAAGGCCCCACCGTCGGCCTCGCGGCTATCGGTGGAAATTATGATGCGCCGCAGCGCGATTGCGTTGACTTGGGCGCGGCGCTCAATCAAGTGACGAGGTATCGCTGACAGCGCGGGAGAGACCTGCTGATTCGCACATGCGGAAACATGCAGGCGCCGAAGGAGCAACCGCCCCGGAATCTCTCAGGCAAAAGGACCGCGCAGCGTCGATAGCGAGACTCTGGAAAGTGTCTCATCCCTTGGGATGAGGCCGCCGACGGTGTAACTTTGGTCAAGCCTTTTGGTTGGCCAAGGGAAGCTCTCAGGTTTCCGTGACAGAGGGGGCACCTGGAATGGTGTACCGAACTGTGCGGAGTCATGTCTTGAGCGAATATCCGATTACCGATTCCGATCAGGAAGAAGCCCCCCTCGAACCGATGCTGCTGCCGCTCAATGGCTGGCACCGCGATCAGGGCGGCCGCATGGTCGAGTTCGCCGGCTATATGATGCCTGTGCAGTACGACGTCGCAGGGGGAGGCATCATGGCCGAACACCTCTGGACGCGTGAAAACGCCGGCCTGTTCGACGTCAGCCACATGGGCCAGCTGCTGGTCACCGGCGAGGAAGACGCACAGACCGATATCGAGCCTGCGCTGGAAGCTGCGCTGCCGATCGACCTCTCGACCCTGAAGCTGGGCGCGGTGCGCTACTCGCTGTTGCTGGACGAGAACGGCGGCATCCTTGACGACCTGATGGTCTCGCGCTGGCCGGGCGGTTTCTACATCGTCGTCAACGGCGCCACCAAGTGGGACGATATCGGCACGCTGCGCGAATATCTGCCGGACGACGTCACGCTCAACCACCTTGACGACCGCGCGCTGCTGGCGCTGCAAGGCCCCAAGGCTTTCGCCGCGCTGGAACGCGTGGCCGAGGGCGAATACCCGCTGTCAGCGCTGACGTTCATGAAAGGCGGCCGCTTCACGCTGGGCGGCGTCGATGCCTGGATCAGCCGTTCGGGCTACACCGGCGAGGACGGTTTCGAAATCTCGATCCCCGGCGAAGCTGCCGCCACCGTGGCGGACCTGCTGCTGGCCCAGCCCGAAGTGAAGCCGATCGGCCTTGGCGCGCGCGATTCCCTGCGCCTCGAAGCCGGTCTGCCGCTCTATGGCCATGACATGGACCCCGAGCGCGGCCCGGTCGAGGCCGGTCTTGCCTTCGGCGTCAACAAGCGCCGCCGCCTCGAAGGCGGCTTCCCCGGCGCGGACCGCGTCCAGCGCGACTTTGCCGAAGGCACCGCGCAGAAACGCGTCGGCCTGAAGCTCGAAGGCCGTCAGGCTGCCCGCGAAGGCGCCAAGGTTTTCCAGGGCGAACAGAAAGTTGGTGTGGTGACTTCAGGCGGTTTCTCGCCTTCGCTCCAGCATCCCATCGCCATGGCCTATGTCGACGCGGCGCTTGCCGCCGACGGCACCGCCCTTTCCATCGAAATGCGGGGCAAGAAGCTCGACGCCACCGTCGCAGCCATGCCCTTCGTCCCCAACCGCTATCACCGCTGAGGATACCTACCCATGACCCGTTATTTCTCGCAGGAACACGAGTGGATCGAAATTGAGGGCGACCTCGGCACCGTGGGCATCACCGACTATGCGCAGGGCCAGCTTGGCGACATCACCTTCGTTGATCTGCCCGAAGCCGGCGCCGCCTTCGGCAAGGGTGACTCGGTCGCCGTGGTGGACTCCGTAAAGGCCGCTTCGGACGTCTACACCCCGGTTTCCGGCGCCATCGCCGAAGCCAACGGCGCGCTCGCCGATGAGCCCGAACTGGTCAATACCCAGGCCGAAACCGGCGGCTGGCTGTTCCGCATCACTCTTTCGGACGCTTCCGAACTCGGCGCGCTGATGGATGAGGCTGCTTACAAGCAGTACGTCGAAAGCCTCTGATTTACCGATAGAATTCACGGAGTATCGCCGCTTGCGCTACCTGCCCCTGACTCCCGCCGATCGTGCCGAGATGCTCGGCGTCATCGGTGCCGACACGGTCGACGACCTCTTCGTCGACGTGCCCGCCGAGGCCCGTCTTTCCGGTCCCATCGCGGGGTTGCCGCTCCACGCCAGCGAAATGGCGGTGGAACGGCACATGTCCGCGCTTGCGGCCAAGAACCTCTCGGCCGGAACGGCGCCGTTCTTCATCGGCGCTGGCGCTTATCGCCATCACGTTCCGGCCTCGGTCGATCACCTGATCCAGCGCGGCGAGTTCCTGACCGCCTACACGCCCTACCAGCCGGAAATCGCGCAGGGCACGCTGCAGGTGCTGTTCGAGTTCCAGACGCAGGTCGCGCGCCTGTTCGGCACCGACATTGCCAACGCCTCGATGTACGACGGCTCGACTGCCTGCTGGGAAGCGATCCTGATGGCCAGCCGCATCACCCGCAAGACCCGCGCCGTGCTGTCCAGCGGCCTGCATCCGCACTACGCCGAAGTCGTGCGCACGATGGCCAAGTTCACCGAAGACGACATCGTCTCGTTGAAGGCCGAACTCGTGGCTGAGCCCGATGACGCCGCTGTCATCGCTCAGATCGACGACAAGACCTCCTGCGTCGTCGTCCAGTATCCGGACGTGATGGGCCGCATTTCCGACCTCGCCGCGATTGCCGATGCCGCGCACGCCAAGGGCGCGCTGCTCATCGCGGTCGTCACCGAGCCGGTGGCGCTGGGCATGATCGAGGCGCCGGGCGCGCTGGGTGCCGATATCGTCGTGGGCGAAGGCCAGTCGATCGGCGTCGGCCTCCAGTTCGGCGGGCCTTACCTGGGCCTGTTCGGCTGCCGCGAGAAATTCGTGCGCCAGATGCCGGGCCGTCTCTGCGGCCAGACCGTGGACGCCGAAGGCAAGCGCGGCTTCGTGCTGACGCTCTCGACGCGTGAACAGCATATCCGCCGCGAGAAGGCGACCAGCAACATCTGCACGAATTCAGGGCTTTGTGCGCTGGCTTTCAGTATTCACCTGACCCTGCTGGGCGGTGAAGGTCTGGCCCAGCTGGCCGCCGTGAACCACGACAAGGCGCAGGCAATGATCGAGCGTCTGGCCAAAGTGCCGGGCGTGACGGTGCTGAACCAGGCATACTTCAACGAAGCAACGCTGGTCCTGACCCGCGACGCCCGCGAAGTGGTTCGCGAACTGGCGGACCGCAAGGTTCTGGGCGGCGTCTCGCTCGGCCGCCTGTTCCCCGAGGACAGCGATCTGCACAAGGGCCTGCTGGTGACGGCGACGGAGACCGTGACCGACGAGGATATCGAAACCTTTGCCCGTGAGCTTGAAGGAGTGCTGGCATGAACGCGGTAAACGCAAGCGGCTGGCGCCCGAGCATGGGTGAAGTCGGTGAGGGCGCTGGCTTCAAGACCGCCTCGGGCGATTATGGCCTGATGCTGGAAGAAGCACTGAGCTTCGAACTCGGTTCGTCTGAGAAATGCGGCGTCGATCTCGACACGCCCAGCCGTCCGGCAGCGGCCGGCCTGTCGAAGTTCCTGCGCAAGTCGGCTCCGGCGCTGCCCGGCCTGACCGAGCCCGAAACCGTCCGCCATTACACCCGCCTGTCGCGCCAGAACTACGCGATCGACCTCGGGCCGTTCCCGCTCGGTTCGTGCACGATGAAGCACAATCCGCGCCTGAACGAGAAGATGGCCCGCCTGCCGGGCTTTGCCGACGTTCACCCGCTCCAGCCGCAGAAGACGGTCGAGGGCGCGCTGGAAGTGATCGAGCAGCTGGCCGACTGGCTGATCACGCTGACCGGCATGGCCTCTGTGGCGATGAGCCCCAAGGCCGGCGCGCACGGCGAGCTTTGCGGCTTGCTCTGCATCCGCGCTGCGCTCGACGCGCGCGGTGAGAAGCGCGACGTTGTGCTGGTGCCCGAGAGCGCCCACGGCACCAACCCGGCGACCGCCGCTTTCGCGGGCTTCAAGGTCCAGTCGATCCCGGCGACCCCGGAAGGCCGCGTCGATGTAGAGGCGCTCAAGGCCAAGCTGGGCCCGAACGTCGCTGGCGTGATGATCACCAACCCGAACACTTGCGGTCTGTTCGAGCCGGAGATGAAGGCGATCGGTGATGCGGTTCACGCAGCCGGCGGCTACGTCTATTGCGACGGCGCGAACTTCAACGCCATCGTCGGCAAGGTTCGCCCGGGTGACCTTGGCGTCGATGCCATGCACATCAACCTGCACAAGACGTTCTCCACCCCGCACGGCGGTGGCGGACCCGGTGCCGGCCCGGTCGTGCTGTCCGAAGCGCTGGCGCCCTTTGCGCCGCTGCCCTTCGTCAGCCGCGGTGAAGATGGCCGCGTCCACTTGGTCGAGGAAGAGAACGCGGGCGAGGGCCATGCGCAGGCATTCGGCCGCATGGTCGCCTTCCACGGCCAGATGGGCATGTTCACCCGCGCGCTGACTTACATCCTCAGCCACGGCGCGGACGGTCTGCGCCAGGTGGCCGAGGACGCGGTGCTCAACGCCAACTACGTCCTGCGTTCGTGCGAGGATCTGCTGCCGGCACCCTTCGCCAAGAGCGGCCCGTGCATGCACGAGGCGCTGTTCAGCGATGCGGGTCTGGCCGAGGGCTTCTCCACGCTGGACATCGCCAAGGGCCTGATCGACGAGGGCTTCCACCCGATGACCGTCTACTTCCCGCTGGTGGTGAAGGGCGCGATGCTGGTCGAGCCGACCGAGACGGAAAGCAAGGCCGGCCTCGATCGCTTCATCGGTTCGCTGCGCAGCCTGGCCCAGCGCGCCAAGGATGGCGACCAGAGCCTCCACAGCGCACCGCACTTCGCACCGCGTCGCCGCCTTGACGAAACGCTCGCGGCGCGCAAGCCTGTGCTCGTATGGCAGGGCGCCCCGGGTGAGCCGGGCACGCCTTCGCTGAGCGAAATCGGGGGTAGCTGAGACTATGGGGGGAAACGGATATGCGGCCTGGCTGCCGCTGCTGATTTTCGCAGCAGTGATGGCCTGGCGTTTTCGCAGCCTTGAAAAGGCGCGGCCGCTCCGTCTCCCCCTTCTCTGGATTGCGCCGCTGATCGTCGGAGCGACCGTCAGCCTGGCGCTTTATGGCATGCCGCCGGGCGCGCTGGGCTGGATGGCCCTGGCCGCCGGCTTCGCCATCGGCGGCGGGATCGGCATGCAGCGTTCGCGCCTCATGCGGCTCCATGTCGAGGGTGAGGGGGACGAGGCCCGGGTAATGATGCGCCAGTCGCCCTTGGCGCTGGTGCTGATTCTGGTCGTCTTCGCCTTGCGGCGGATGATCTTGCCGGGCGGAATGGCGATCGGGGCGGGCCATCCGGCTGCCAATGCCCTGCTGATGACCGATGCCATGCTCGGCTTCGTGCTTGGGATGGTGGTGATCAGCCGCATGATCCTGTGGCAGAGGGCGCGCGCCATGGTGGCGAACCACATCTCGGACAGCTGATCTTCAAAGGAAAAGCTTGTGGCGCGAAGCGGCTGACCGTTTCGCGCCACATTACCTTCGGAGACCTCAGGTCGCGCGGTCAACCGCGTTTGCGGCAGACTCGATGTCCTGGCCGACGCCGCGAACGGTATTGCAGGCCGCCGCACTGAGCACGAGGCCCGAAACTGCAAGCGCCAGAACCGCTTTCCTGATCATGATTGCTTGACCCTTCAACGAACAATGTCCGAGGCGGATGCCTCGCGCTGTCGCTAATCCATCTTCCGATGGAGAGAAAGGGGCTCGCGGTCAGGTCAGCAGGCTATCCGCCGCGCCGATACGGCGTTGCGCCGCATCGGAGCAGCGGTGCCGGACGCCTCGGGCGAATTACTTGTTGATGGCGTCGTCGCCGGCCTGGCCGACCGATTCAACGTCCTTGCCCGCGCCCTTCACGGTGTTGCAGGCTGCGGCGGAGAAGACGATGCTTCCGGCGACCAGCGCGAGAACGAGATTCTTGACCATGTGAGGTTCCTTTCTACGCAATCCCGATCATTCAAGCGGGAACGTTGGAGGCAACTCTCGGTGAAGCCCCCGGTTCCCGGAGGCTAGCGCGAAGGCAGCACGGATTCTTCGATCGCGCTTTCATCCAGGGCGGAAGTCGGGGAGATCCGCTTGCTCAGGACGTGCTCCCGCCAGGTGATGACGAGCCCGGCAGCGATGATCAGCGGGGCGCCGAACCAGATCGAAGGCGGCGGCGCGTCGCCGAAAACGGTGTATCCGTAAGTGGTTGCCCAAATGAGGGCGGTGTAGTCCATGACCACCACCGTGGCGACCGCGCCGTGGCGCAGCGCCGCGGTGATGAGCAGTTGCGCCAGGGTTCCGGTAACCCCCACGGCGACAAGCAGCAGCCATATCTGGGGTTCGTGAGCGCGACCGTAGAAGGGCAGAAGCACGGCGGCGAAGAGCGAACCGAAGAAGGCGAACCAGAACACGCAGGCGATGGGTTCTTCGGTCCGGGCAAGGTCGCGGATCTGGAAGCTCACCACGGCGACGATGACGCCGGCGCCCAGTCCGGCGGCCAGCCCCACCAGTGGCAGGTCCTGCACCGGCGCATCGGGCCGGGTGATGACAAGCACCCCCAGGAAGCCCAGGACCACGGCCAGCCAGCGCCAAGGTCCGACTATGTCGCGCACGACCAGCGCAGTGATGAGCACGGCGAAGAGCGGCGCGGTGAAGCCCAGGGTCGTGCCCACCGGCAACGGCAGCAGCATGGCTGCGGTGACGTTGCAGACCAGGCCGAGCGTGCCTGTGGTCGCGCGGGCGGCGTGAGTGCCGAGGCGCCGTGTTCGCAACATCGGCAGGCGGCCCGTCAGCAACAGTCCTCCGGCGATGAGGGGCACGGCCATGGCCTGGCGCCAGAATACCATCTCCGCTGCGGAGACCCCGCTGCGCCCTGCCAGCTTGACCAGCATGAACATCGTCGAGAGCATCACCATCGCCATCAGGCGCAGGGTGATGGCCAGCATCGGGCGGTCGGGCCGGGATGTTTTCGATGATGGGCGGGCGGCGTTCACCGCCAGGGCTTTAACTTGGCGGCGGAAGGAGGCAAGGGCGGGCCATGAACGATTCCGATAAGATCATGGCCGTGATCGGCGGCCTGGCGGTTGCCCTGGCGGCCGTGGCCTGGCTGGGCGACCGCCGCCGCATGAAGCGCCGCGACCTCGACCGGGTGGGCTTCATGCCCTGGACGCCCGTGTTCTTCTTCGCCCTCATGGCAGCGGTACTGCTGCTGGGGGTGGTTGGGAAGGATCTGTTCAGGGGTTAGAGGCAGGCTTCGAGATAGGCCTGGTCGAAGCCGAACTGGCGCGCCTTTTCCAGAGTGTAGGGGCGCAGGCCGGAGCTGCGGAATTCGCCGATGATCTTGCCGTCGTCGGTCTCGTCCAGATATTCGAACTTGAAAAGTTCCTGGGTGACGATGACATCGCCTTCCATGCCGATCACTTCGGTGATGTTGGTGGTGCGGCGCGAACCGTCGCGCAGGCGCTTCACCTGCACGATGAGGTCGACCGATTCGGCGATCTGGCGGCTGATCGCTTCCTTGGGGATCTTGATGTCGCCCATCAGGATCATGTTTTCCATACGGCCCAGGCACTCGCGCGGGCTGTTGGCGTGAAGCGTGCACATCGAGCCATCGTGGCCGGTGTTCATCGCGGCCAGCAGGTCGAAGCATTCCGCGCCGCGGATTTCGCCCAGGATGATGCGGTCGGGACGCATGCGCAGTGCGTTCTTGACGAGATCGCCGATGGTGATGGCGCCCTGGCCTTCGAGGTTCGGCGGGCGGGTTTCCAGCGGAAGCCAGTGTGGCTGCTGCAGGCGCAGTTCGGCGGCGTCCTCGATGGTGAGCACGCGCTCGCCGGGGTCGATCATCTTGGACAGCGCGTTGAGCATCGTCGTCTTGCCGGACCCGGTACCGCCCGAGATCACGACGTTCATCCGGCAGGCTCCGGCGATTTTCAGCGTGGTCGCCATCTTCTCGCTCATCGAACCGAAGTCCTTGAGCATGTCGATGGTGATCGGCTTCTCCGAGAATTTACGGATCGAGATGGCGGTGCCGCGCAGTGAAAGCGGCGGCACGATCACGTTGACGCGGCTGCCGTCCTTGAGGCGGGCGTCGGCCAGCGGCGTGGTCTGGTCGACGCGGCGGCCGACCTGGTTGACGATGCGCTGGGCGATCTGGAACAAGTGCTGCTCGTCGCGGAACTTGGTCGTCGCGAGCTGGAGCTTGCCCTTCTTTTCGATGTAGGTCTGGTTCGGACCGTTGACCATGATGTCCGAGACGTCGGGATCGTTGAGCAGCTCTTCCAGCGGGCCGAAGCCCAGCAGCTCGTCGATCAGGACTTTCTCCAGCGCGAACTGCTCGCGGCGGTTGAAGGTGATCTTCAGCTCGGCGAGGACTTCCATGATGATCGGGCGGAATTCCTCGGACAGTTCGTCCTTGGTCAGCGTGGCGGCGGCTTCCGGATCGACGCGCTCCAGCAGGCGCGGCAGGACCTGCTCCTTGATCTTGTGGATCGATGCCTCGAAGCCGCTCTGCTCGGATTGGCCATCATGCACGGCATTGGCGCGGTCCGCGAGGCGCGACATCGCATCGTCGCGGGAGTTTTGCGGCGCAGCGGCTTCCGACGGGGCAGGGTCGGCATTGCCGGGTGCCACGGGCTTATCGGCAGCCCCTACCTTCAGCGGCTTGGCCACGCCGAATGCGGGCCTGGCACCCTGGCCCAGACCGCCGATTCCGTTGCGCCGCCCGAATGCAGTCATTGTCTCGTCAAACCCTTTCAACGCTCCGGTCTGGCCCGGTGGCGTCCCGCGATAAGCAAAGGATTAAGGTTGAAACTTTGATAACTTCCTAATGGGTGACGAATGGGGTGAAGCGTCTGGAGCTTCCTATCCCGATCTGTCGGCTTCGATACCGACACGCCGGGATAGCTCGGAAACGTGCCGTCCAGCCCACGTTCCGCCGCGCTATTCATGCAACTTTTGTAATGCCGAACATGAGCGGCGAGGCAGCGCTCGCCGTTAGTTGCCGCCGCAGCGGCTGTAGACACGCTGTTCCTGTTGCGGCTCTTCAAACGTATGGATGACAATGGACCGCTTCTTCCGGCAACTGCGCAAATACCGCCGCACGGCTTCGTTGTTAACCAAATTCTGCGGCGTCCAATAATCCAGATTGGCCTCATAGACTACGGTTTCCGGCCGGGATTCGAGAACCCGGCGAAGTTCGCGGTGCTCGTCCATGCCGGTGACGCCGGATTCGGCATCGTCGAAAAAGTGGTGGGCGAAGGCTATCCGAGAGAGCAGGGGGGCGTCCGTCAGAGCGTATAAATAGTTGGCTGAACTGTAGACGAATAATTTCCGGTTCGGCGTTTCCGAACGAACATAAGAGGCTAACTCTGTGCCGCTCCGCAAGGCATCCTGACGGAAAGCAAGATCGAACTGACCGCCGACCGCGAAGTTATAAATCGACAACACGGCAAAGGCCGCCAATCCGATGAGTCCTCGCGCGAAATAGCGCGCCGCCAGGATGCACGACGCCCCTGCGACAGGGAGGCCGTAGTGCAAATAGATATTCGGGAAAATCAGTACTGCGGCCATGGCGACCGCAGCCCAGCATCCGAGAAACAAGGTTAGCAGTGACCTGCCGCGTGTTAGCATTGAGAGATGCCATCCGATCGCGGCGAAAGCGAGAATGGGCGCTAGGCTGCCCAACATGACACCCGATCGCCACATGCGTTCGTAGAGCGTCTCATAGGCACGATTGAAATTGGACAGCACGAGCGCATTCCAAACCGTGCCAAAATGTCCGAGCCAGGTGAAATACAGAAATGTGATCAGGTAGGGCGCGAGAGCGATAATCGCTAATCCGACGACGCGTGCCAACAGACGTGGTTTGGTACAGTTCGAGCGCCAGAGCAGCCACAGAATAACAAGGCCGAAAAATATGCCCTCGATGGCAGCGGTTGCCTTGACCGCCATCGCGAGACCCGCGCAGAATATTCCAAAGTAGACTCTCGGTGGAACCTGACCGTCGCGGAGCCTGTCAAGGCTGCTTCCGATCGCGTAAGCTGCGTGAAGCATCAGCGTGTTGTAGAAGACCGGTGATTGCCCCCCGCCGCCACCGAAATGGGCGAGGAGCCCATAATAAGCTATGCCGGCCAGTAACGCATATCGCACTTCGGTCAGCCGGGCAGCCAGCCGGGTGATGAGGAATGCTCCGAGTGCCGCGCTGATGGTTGCCGCGATCTGGTAAGACAGCACGCTGCTTGAGATCAATGCGCAGGCGGCATAAATGAGGAAAAGAACCGGACCCTTCCGGTCCCAGATATCGACGTAAAGAAGCTTCCCTTCGAGCATCCGCTGGGCGGCGACCGAATAGAATTCTTCGTCGGTATGATAGGTCCAGTCCCCAAAAACCGATGCTCGTACTGCAAAGGCAATTGCGATCAGAACGATAAATTGAAGCGTCGAGCTCGCTTCGATTGCGGTGAGGCAATTCGACAAGGAATCGAAGCGATTGCGGGATTTACCCGCAATCGCCTCGGAATTTTCCGCTTTCGCAAGGGTCATGGAAGCGGTTTAGCTACGAGCCCTTAATAAAAGGAAAGCTGGTTCAGCCGACGTGCTCGGCGAGTACGGTCAGGCCTTTGTCGCCCACTTCGGCGAAGCCGCCGGTGATGCGGATTTCTTCCGGAGTGGCGTTCTCGGTCCGGTAGACCTTGAGCGCGCCGTCGGCGATCGTCGACATGAAGGGCGCGTGGCCCTCCAGCACGCCGAACTCGCCTTCGGTGCCGGGGACGACCACCATGTGGACGTCTTCCGAGCGGACGAGCTTGGCCGGCGTGACGAGTTCGAAGTGCAGAGCCATGATCGATTACGCCTCTTCGGCCAGCTTCTTGGCCTTGGCGACCGCTTCCTCGATGCCGCCGACCATGTAGAAGGCTGCTTCCGGAAGGTGATCGTATTCGCCTTCGACGACGGCCTTGAACGACTTCACGGTGTCTTCGAGCTGGACGAACTTGCCCGGGATGCCGGTGAAGACTTCCGCGACGTGGAACGGCTGCGAAAGGAACTTCTGGATCTTGCGGGCGCGGGCGACGGTGAGCTTATCTTCTTCCGAAAGCTCGTCCATGCCCAGGATCGCGATGATGTCCTGAAGCGACTTGTACTTCTGCAGGGTTTCCTGAACGCGGCGGGCGGTCTCGTAGTGCTCGGCACCGACGACGCGGGGCTCAAGAACGCGCGAGGTCGAGTCGAGCGGGTCGACGGCCGGGTAGATGCCCAGTTCCGAAATGGCGCGGTTCAGCGTGGTCGTCGCGTCCAAGTGGGCGAACGAGGTGGCCGGCGCCGGGTCGGTAAGGTCGTCCGCGGGAACGTAGATCGCCTGGACCGAGGTGATCGAGCCCTTGGTGGTCGAGGTGATGCGTTCCTGCAGCTGGCCCATGTCGGTCGACAGGGTTGGCTGATAACCCACGGCCGAAGGAATACGGCCGAGCAGCGCCGACACTTCCGCACCCGCCTGGGTGAAGCGGAAGATGTTGTCGACGAAGAACAGAACGTCCTGGCCTTCCTGGTCGCGGAAGTACTCGGCCATGGTCAGGCCCGAAAGCGCGACGCGGGCACGGGCGCCCGGCGGCTCGTTCATCTGGCCGAACACGAGAGCAACCTTCGAACCTTCCGACACGGCGTTGCCTTCGGCGTCCTTGGCGATAACGCCGGCGTCGAGGAATTCGTGGTAGAGGTCGTTGCCTTCACGGGTACGTTCACCGACGCCCGCGAAGACCGAGACGCCGCCGTGGCCCTTGGCGATGTTGTTGATCAGTTCCTGGATGAGAACCGTCTTGCCCACGCCGGCGCCGCCGAACAGGCCGATCTTGCCGCCCTTGGCGTAAGGCGCGAGAAGGTCGATGACCTTGATGCCAGTGACCAGGATCGCCGCTTCGGTCGACTGATCGACGAAGGGCGGGGCTTCGGCATGGATCGGGGCGAACATGTCCGAGCCGACCGGGCCGCGCTCGTCGATGGGATCGCCGACGACGTTCATGATGCGGCCGAGCGTCTTGGGGCCGACCGGCACCGAGATCTGCTTGCCGGTGTTCGACACGGGCTGGCCGCGGGTCAGACCGTCGGTGCCGTCCATGGCGATGGTGCGCACGGTGTTCTCGCCGAGGTGCTGGGCGACTTCGAGAACCAGCTTCTGGCCGTTGTTCTCGGTCTCCAGCGCGGAGAGGATGGCGGGCAGTTCGCCTTCGAAGGTCACGTCGACGACGGCGCCGATGACCTGGCTGATCTTGCCGGTAGAAGTTTGGTTGAGCACGGGTGCAGTGGCCATTTCGGTKTCCTTGCCTGCGATGACTTAAAGCGCTTCCGCGCCAGCAATGATTTCGACGAGTTCGGTGGTGATCGCAGCCTGGCGGGTGCGATTGTAGACGATGGTCAGCTTCTTGATCAGGTCACCGGCGTTGCGGGTGGCGTTGTCCATCGCCGTCATCGACGCACCCTGTTCGGACGCGGCGTTTTCCAGCAGGGCGCCGAACAGCTGGGTGCGCAAGTAGCGCGGCAGCAGCGCGGCGAGGATTTCCTCTTCCTCCGGCTCGTATTCGGTCACCGCATCCGCACCGGCGGTAGCGGCCACCGCCTTGGGAGCGGGGACGGGAATGATCTGCTGGTCTGTCGGCTCCTGCAGCAGGGCCGACCGGAACTTCGAGTAGAACAGATGCGCCACGTCGAACTTGCCGGCTTCGTACATCGCCACCAGTTCGTTGGCGATACGCTCGGCTTCGTCGAAGCCGGGGTCACGCACATCGGTGGTGTCGAACATGTGGGCGATCTGCTTCGGGAACTCGCGGCGCAGCGGCGCGCGGCCCTTGCGACCGACGAGGTAGAACAGGACGGTCTTGCCCTGTGCTTCCAGTTCACGCGCCTTGACGCGGGCAGCCTTGACGATGTTCGAGTTGAACGCGCCGCACAGGCCCTTGTCCGAGTTCGCGACGACGAGCAGATGTACCTTGTCGCTGCCGGTGCCGGCGAGCAGCTTGGGGCTGTTCTCGCTGACGGTGATCTTGGACGCGAGCGAGCCCATGACCTCTGCGAGGCGGGCGGCGTAGGGACGCGCGGACTCCGCGGCGGCCTGCGCCTTGCGCAGCTTGGCCGCGGCGACCATCTGCTTGGCCTTGGTGATCTTCTGGGTCGACTTGACCGAGTTGATGCGGCCCTTGAGTTCCTTGAGCGAAGCCACTCGTTGTTCCTCGTTTCGTCTTTCCCGGGATGGTCCGGGACCGGTGGGCCATCTTCAGGAAGTGCCTCGCAGGGAGGTCGGTCCCGATGATGGCCCGCGATCCCGGCTTACACCGGGATGACGGTTTCTCTTAAGCGAACTGCTTGGCGAAGGCGTCGAGCGCGGCCTTGGTCTTGCTCTTGGCTTCGTCGCCGAAGTCCTTGGTCGAGCGGATCAGCGCGAGGACGTCGGCATGCTGTTCGTGCATGAAGTCGAGCATTTCGGCTTCATACTCGGTGACCTTGGCGACCGGCAGGCCGTCGAGGTAGCCGTTGGTGCCGGCGAAGATCGACACGGTCTGCTCTTCGAACGACAGCGGCGAGAACTGCTTCTGCTTGAGCAGTTCGGTCAGGCGCGCACCGCGGTTGAGGAGCTTCTGGGTCGAGGCGTCGAGGTCCGAACCGAACTGGGCGAAGGCCGCCATTTCGCGGTACTGCGCCAGCTCCAGCTTGATCGAGCCGGCAACCTTCTTCATCGCCTTGGTCTGGGCCGAACCGCCGACGCGCGACACCGACAGACCCACGTTGATGGCCGGACGGATGCCCTGGTAGAACAGGCCGGTTTCCAGGAAGATCTGGCCGTCGGTGATCGAGATCACGTTGGTCGGAATGTAGGCCGAGACGTCGCCGGCCTGCGTTTCGATGATCGGAAGCGCGGTGAGCGAGCCGTTGCCGTTCTCGTCGTTCATCTTCGCGGCGCGCTCAAGCAGGCGGCTGTGGAGATAGAACACGTCGCCCGGATAGGCTTCGCGGCCCGGAGGACGGCGCAGCAGCAGCGACATCTGGCGATAGGCGACGGCCTGCTTGGAAAGGTCGTCATACACGATCACGGCGTGCATCGCGTTGTCGCGGAAGAATTCGCCCATCGCGGCGCCGGTGTAGGGCGCGAGGTACTGCAGCGGAGCGGGCTCCGAAGCGGTGGCGGCGATGACGATGGAGTATTCCATCGCGCCGTTCTCTTCGAGCTGACGCACGATCTGCGCGACGGTCGAGCGCTTCTGGCCGACGGCAACGTAGATGCAGTAGAGCTTCTTGGATTCGTCGTCGCCTGCGTTCGCTTCCTTCTGGTTGATGAAGGTGTCGATGGCGACGGCGGTCTTGCCGGTCTGGCGGTCACCGATGATCAGTTCGCGCTGGCCGCGGCCGACGGGAACGAGCGCGTCGATCGCCTTGAGGCCGGTCTGCACGGGTTCGTGCACCGACTTGCGCGGGATGATGCCGGGAGCCTTGGCTTCGACGCGGGCGCGCTTCTCGGCGACGATCGGGCCCTTGCCGTCGATCGGGTTGCCGAGGGCGTCCACCACGCGGCCGAGCAGGCCCTTGCCGACGGGAACGTCGACGATGGTGTTGGTGCGCTTGACGCTGTCGCCTTCCTTGATCTCGGCGTCCGAGCCGAAGATCACGACGCCGACGTTGTCGGCTTCGAGGTTGAGGGCCATGCCCTGAACGCCGTTGGCGAATTCGACCATTTCACCGGCCTGGACCTTGTCGAGGCCGTGGATGCGGGCGATGCCGTCACCGACCGACAGAACCGAGCCGACTTCGGAAACCTGGGCTTCGGTGCCGAAGCTGGCGATCTGGTCCTTGATGACCTTCGAGATTTCTGCTGCGCGGATATCCATTGTTCTGCCTTTCTTAGCCCTTCATGGCCTGGGCGAGCGAATTGAGACGGGTGCGGATCGAGCTGTCGATGCGCTTGGAGCCGATGGTGACGACGAGACCGCCGAGCAGGTCCGGATCAACCTTGGTGCTGACCTTGACCTTGCGACCCTCGCGCAGTTCCAGCTTCTGGCGCAGCTGCTCGACCTGCTGGTCGTCCAGGGCGTGAGCCGACGTGACTTCGGCGGTCGATTCACCGCGCTGGGCGGCGGCGATCGAAGCGAAGGCGCGGATGATCTCGGGAAGGGCGACGAGACGGCGATTGGCCGCCAGAACGCCCAGGAAGTTCCTGGTCAGCGGCGCAAGGCCGAGGACATCGGCAACGGCTTCGATGGCCGCGCCGGCAGCCTTGCGGCTGATTTCGGGGTTGCGAATCAGCTCGGCCAGATCGGCGCTTTCGCTGATGGCGAGGGCGATCTTTTCGAGGTCGGATTCGACCGTCGTTACGACGCCGTTCTCGCTGGCAAGATCAAACAGCGCCGAAGCGTAGCGTCCTTGCAAGCTGGCCTTGATGCCGCCGGAATTCTCCACGCGTGTCCTATCCTTACATCGGGTGGGCTGGGACACTTTGGGGCGCACGACAATGACGTGCCCCCCGGCCCGCAGACGGGGCGCGCATAGCGACGATAGTGTTACGATGCAAGCTATGGGAGGCGGCCTGACCACAATGGTTGGGAAAGCGCTTTAAAAGCAAGGGGCGGGAAGTATCGCCGCAGCGGCTGCTGCAAGGTTGGGACAAACGAACCAATGGAGTTTGCCATGACCTATCGAATCATCGGTTTGCCGAAAGATCGGTTCGCACCGTTTTTCGCGATGGACGCGCAGGAACTGGAGAAAAACGGGATGCGGCGCGTGATGGCGACCTCCCGCCCGGGCTATCCATGCCGTGTCAGCCTGCAGGATGCCGAGCCGGGCGAAAGCCTGATCCTGGCGAATTTCGTCAGCCATGATGTCGCCGGTCCCTATCGCAGCGCCTATGCGATATATGTAAGGGAGAACGCGGCGGAGACCGAGCCGCATGTCGACCGGCTGCCACCGGTGTTCGCCGGTCGCACGCTTTCGTTGCGGGGCTTCGACCGGGAGGGGATGCTGGTCCGGGCCAGACTGGCAGGACCGGGCGAGATCGAGAAAGCGATCGGGGCCTTGTTCGAAGATCCCGCGATTGCCGGGATTCACGCTCACAATGCCGCTTACGGCTGCTTTGCCGCGCGGATCGAACGCCATGGAGAGATGCAGTGACCGTCCTGGACACCCCCGTAAGCGAGGACCGCGCCTGGCAGGCCGTGCAGTCGCGCGACCGCACGTTCGACGGCCGCTTCGTCACCGGCGTGCTGACCACCGGCATTTACTGCCGCCCCTCCTGCTCGGCGCGGCACCCCCGGCGCGAGAATGTGCGGTTCTTCCCGGATGCCGGCGAAGCGGAGCAGTTCGGCCTGCGCGCCTGCATGCGCTGCCGGCCCAACGATGTCTCGCGCGACGAGGAAGCGGTGACGATTGCGCTGCGGTTGCTCGATTCCGATGAGGAGCGAACGCCGGGCCTTGCCGAACTGGCCGAGGCGACGGGCTATAGTCCGACGCATTTCCAGCGGGTGTTCAAGCGCGCGGTCGGTCTGTCGCCGGCGGAATATCTCCGGGCGAAGCGGGTCGCGCGGGCCGGCGATGCCCTAAGCAGCGGCGCGAGCGTGACCGAGGCGATCTACGAGGCCGGGTTCGGCGCCAGCTCGCGGTTCTACGAGGCAAGCGAGGGCAGGCTGGGCATGACGCCTTCGGCCTGGCGCGAAGGTGGGCGCGGCGTGACCATCCACTGGGCCGTCGTTCCCACCAGCCTGGGCGCCATGCTGGTGGCGGCGACCGGCAAGGGCGTGTGCCGGCTCTCCTTCGAGGAAGGGTGCGAGGAACTGGCGGCGCGGTTTCCGAATGCGGAACTGGTGGAAGGAGGCAGCGACTTTGCGCACCTGCTGGCAAGCGTCGTCGCGGCGGTGGAGCAGCCGGGGCAGTCGCGGGTGATCCCGCTCGATGTGCAGGGCACGGCATTTCAGGAGGCGGTCTGGCGCGAGCTGCAGCGCATTCCCGCCGGCGAGACGCGCAGCTATGCCCAGATCGCGGCGGCGGTCGGCAAGCCGGGCGCGGTGCGCGCGGCAGGCTCGGCGAACGGGGCCAACAATGTCGCGGTGCTCATTCCCTGCCACCGAGTGATCCGCACCGACGGGTCGATCGGCGGCTATGCTTACGGCGAGGAGATCAAGCGGGAACTGCTCAAGCGGGAGCGGGGGTGAACGAAGGCCTTCGCCGCGCATCGATCCGGCGCGGTGAAATTCACACGAACGAATAAGGGTCGATGTCGATGTTCACCCGCACACCGCGGGGGAACTGCAGCGGTTCCAGCCATTCGCGCAAGGTCTTCTGCAATTCGGCCGAGCGACGGGCATTGATCAGCAGGCGGAACCGATGACGGCCGCGGAGCAGCGATAGCGGGGCAGGGGCCGGGCCGAGCACCAGCATGTCGGGATGGTTTGGCGCCGTGCCGCCAATGGCGCGGGCGGCGGCTTTCGCCTCGGACTGGTCTTCCGAGGAAACGATGATCGCCGCCCAGCGTCCGAAGGGGGGCGCACCCGCATCGCGGCGGGCCTCGGTCTCGGCGGCGTAGAATGCGTCCCGGTCCCCGGCGGCCAGCGCCGAGATCACCGAGGCTTCCGGATGGCGCGTCTGGATCAGCACTTCGCCCGGCTTTTCGCCGCGGCCCGCGCGTCCGGCGACTTGGGCGACCTGCTGGTAGGTGCGCTCCGCCGCCCGCAAGTCGCCGCCCTCCAGGCCCAGGTCGGCATCGACCACGCCCACCAGGGTGAGATCGGGGAAGTGGTAGCCCTTGGTCACGAGCTGCGTGCCGACGATGACGTCGATCGCCTTACCCTCCGCCTTGGCGACGAATTCGCCGACGGCCTCGGCCGTGTTCATCGTATCGGACGTGACGAGCGCGACACGGGCCTCGGGCAGGATCTCGGCGACTTCGTCGGCAATGCGCTCGACCCCCGGCCCGCAGGCGACCAGGCAGTCTCCGGTGCCGCATTCGGGGCAGGCCGCGGGCACCGGCACTTCATGGCCGCAGTGGTGGCAGGCCAGGCGCTGCGAGAAGCGGTGCTCCACCAGCCAGGCCGTGCAGTTCGGGCACTGGAAACGGTAGCCGCAGTGACGGCAGAGCGTCAGCGGCGCGTAACCGCGGCGGTTGAGGAACAACAGGGACTGTTCGCCGCGCGCCAGCCGCGCCTTCATTTCCTCCACCAGACGCGGGGCGAGCCACTTGCCGCGCTCGGGCGGCTCCTGGCGCAAGTCGAGGATCTGGATGTCGGGCAGCTGCGCGCCGCCGAAGCGCGAGGGCAGGTCGACCTTGCGATAGACGCCTGCCTCGGCCAGCTGCATCGATTCGAGCGCGGGTGTCGCGCTGGCGAGCACGACCGGTATCCCTTCGAACTTGGCGCGCATCACCGCCACATCGCGCGCGTTGTAGCGCACCCCGTCGTCCTGCTTGAACGAGACTTCGTGAGCCTCGTCGACCACGATCAGGCCGAGGCGGGCATAAGGCAGGAACAGCGCCGAGCGCGCGCCGACCACGACTTGCGCCTCGCCCGCCACGATGGCGCGCCAGGCGCGGCGCCGCTCACTGGATTTCAGCGAAGAATGCCAGAGGATCGGTGGCACGCCGAAGCGGTGCTCGAAGCGGCGCAGGAAATTCTCGGTCAGCGCGATCTCGGGCAGCAGGACCAGGATCTGCCGTCCGCGCCGCAGCGCCTCGGCCACCGCCTCGAAATAAGTCTCGGTCTTTCCAGAGCCGGTCACGCCGTCGAGCAGGAACGGCGCGAACGCATCGGCGCGAACGGCCTCGACGAAGATGTCGGCCGCTTCCTGTTGACCGTCCGACAGCATGGGCTGGGCATGTTCGGGCCGGGCGCGGGCATAAGGACGGTCGAGATCGACGACCACCGGCTCCAGCAGGCCCGCGCCGACCATGCCGCGCAGAACGCCGTCCGACACCGAGGCCAGCTCGGCCAGTTCCTTGATCGAGGCCTGCTCGCCCTGGAGTGCGTCCAGCGCGGCGGCGCGTTGCGGGGTGAGCCGGGCGGGCTCCTGTCCGGTCAAGCGGTATTCGGTGGTGGTGCCGCCGCCGCGCAGCGCCGCCATGCTGCCCAGCGCCATGCGCGCCACGGACGAAAGCGAGGCGCAGTAGTAGTCCGCGGTCCATTCGATGAGGCGCCGCAGACGCTCCGGCAGGGGCGGCACGGGCATGACTTCCAGCAGGGGGCGCAGTTTCGATTCAGGCACTTCCTGCGTGTTCAGGCGTTGCGGCTCCCAGACGATGCCGAGGACCTGCCTCGGCCCGAGGGGCGCAACCACCACGGAGCCGAATTCTATCGCCATGCCTTCGGGGACGCGGTAGTCGAGGACGCCCAGTGCGGCGTTGAAGACGAGGATTCGGACGCGTTTCATGTAGGTTGCATATAGGCACTGCTGTCCGGGGGCGTGAAGGAGTTGATGATGGTGAACTGGGGAACAGGGGATAATTCGGCAGCCATGGGCGCTTCGGCGGAAGCGGACATGCATGTCGAAACCGGCGCGGCAAGCGCGTTTCGGTCCGACTGGAGCCGCCGCGGCGTGCTCATCGGCATGCTTGCAACCGGAGTGCTGATGCTGCCGGGCTGCTCGACTCTCGCGGCGGGTTCGGGCCTGGGCTCGGGCTCTTCCGCCGGCGCGGACCCGGTACGCCGCCTCATGCGCTTTTCCTCGGAACGGGCTTTCGCCTGGCTCGGCCAGCCCGAGGGCTTCTGGACCAGCCCCGTGGCCCGCATCCCGATGCCGGTGCTGTTCGACCGCCCCGGGCGCACCACCACGGGCGTGCTCAAGTCGAAGGCCTTCCGCGACAAGCTTCAGTATCAGCTCAACCTCTTCGCGACGCCCGGCGCGCGCGTGGCCGGTCCGCTGGTGCTCAAGACCGTGCAGAGCGTCGCCATCCCGAATCCGGCCGAAGTGATGGCAGGCGGCAATACCGCGGCCACCACGCTGCTGCGCCGCGCGATGGGGCCGGCTCTCGTCAACGCCATGATCCCCGAGATCGAGCGCGCCATGAAGGAGGCGCAGGACCCCACGCTGAACCAGGCGATCGCCGCGCTGAAGGGCGTGACCGTCCAGGACACCGCCCATGCCCTCGCGCTCGATGCCGACAACGGCATCTGGTACGAAATCGGTGCGGCCGAGGCGGCAATCCGCCAGGATCCGGCCGATACCAACGATGCCGTACTGATCGGCGCGTTCAAGAAGGCCTGACCGGCCGGCCGCTCCGGCGGCCGCAAGGCGCAGGGTAGCGGGGAAGGGCGCGCTTCCCTATAGGGGGCGCCAGAATCGACGGGCAGCGCGACGCCGCCCGTCGCAGCCCCGCACCCACAGGAACCGCGCCATGAAGTTCTTCGTCGACACCGCAGACACCAACGACATCGCCGATCTGGCCGCCACCGGCCTGCTCGACGGCGTCACCACCAACCCCTCGCTGATCGCCAAGTCCGGCCGCGACTTCCTGGAAGTCACCAAGGAAATCTGCGGTCTGGTCGACGGTCCGGTCAGCGCCGAAGTCGTCGCGCTCGACCATGAAGGCATGATGCGCGAGGCCGAAATCCTCCGCAAGATCGCCGACAACGTCTGCATCAAGGTGCCGCTCACCATCGATGGCCTGAAGACCTGCAAGAAGCTGACCAGCGACGGCACGCTCGTCAACGTCACGCTCTGCTTCTCGGCCAACCAGGCCCTGCTCGCGGCCAAGGCTGGCGCCAGCTTCGTCTCGCCTTTCGTCGGCCGTCATGACGACAACGGCTTCGACGGCATGGACCTGATCCGCGACATCCGCCTGATCTACGACAACTACGCCTTCGAGACCGAGATCCTCGCGGCCTCGATCCGCCACCCCGTCCACGTCCTCGAATGCGCCCGCATCGGCGCCGACGTCGCGACGATGCCGCCGGCCGTCATCAAGAACCTCGTGAAGCACGTCCTCACGGACAAGGGCATCGAAGGCTTCATGGCCGACTGGGCCAAGACCGGCCAGTCCCTCTGATTTGACGCCGCTCTGATTTGACGCCGCTCTGATCTGAAGCCGTTCCGGCCCGAGGTCAGGGCAGCATGGATCGTCGTCCCGGACCGCGTCCGGGACGACCTCTTGCTCCCAACCGATCCTTCCCGGCTTGCACCCGGCGGACTATGTCGCCATTGAGCGGTCATGTCCGATGAAACACCCGTCGATCGCTTCAAGCTGGCCCTGACCGGCGCTTCGCGCGCCATCGCGCAGGATGCCGAAGTCGAGGTCAACTGGACCGCCGACGCTCCAAGCTCCACCGGCCAGACGTTCCGCGTGCCGATGCCGGGCCGCTCGATTCCGCAGGCGGCCGCCATGCAGGCGCGCGGCTATGCCGACAGTTTCGCGCTCAGGCTGCGCCACCACAACGACAGGCTGCACATGCGCAATGCGCCCGCCGATCCTTCGGCCCGGGCCTGCTACGATGCGGTGGAGGCCGTGCGCTACGAGGCGCTGGGCGCCAATCACTACGAGGGCATGCGCGCCAACCTCGACGCGTCGCTGGAAGCGCGCATCGCCAGCGATCCGATCTCGCGGGCGGACAGCCCGGACGGCGTGCCGATCCCGACTGCGCTGGCGCTCATGCTCCGCGAGCGTCTGACCGGCCAGCCAGTGCCGGAATCGGCCCAGTTCGGTGTCGACATGGTCCGCCGCTGGATCGAATCCAAGGCGGGTGACGATTTCGAGGCGCTGGCCGATTCCATCGAGAACCAGAAAGCCTTCCAGAAGCTCTCGCTCGACATGCTCATGCACCTGGAGATGACCCAGGCCGAGCAGATCGAACAGCCGCCCGAAGAGCCCGAGGACATGGATGGCGACGAGGAGACCGAGGAAGACGAAACCGGCGACGAAAGCGGCAAGGAGGAGCAGTCCACCGAGATGGCTGCCGAGCCGTCGAGCGGCCAGGACGAGGGCGAGAGCGAGGCCGAGGGCGAGAACTCGGACGAGATGGAGGACGGCGAAGAGGGACAGGAAGGCGAGGAGGGCATGATGCCCGTGCGCCCGAACCGGCCCTGGACCGACATTCCCGACAGCTTCGACTATCAGGTCTTCACCGAGGCCTTCGACGAAGTGGTGGTCGCTTCCGAACTGTGCGACGACGAGGAACTGACCCGTCTGCGTGCTTATCTCGATGCCCAGCTCAAGGGGTTGCAGGGCGTGGTGACGCGCCTTGCCAATCGGCTCCAGCGCCGCCTCATGGCCCAGCAGAACCGTTCGTGGGACTTCGACCAGGAAGAGGGCATGCTCGATGCCGCGCGGCTCGCCCGCGTGGTCGTCTCGCCCGGACAGTCGCTGTCCTACAAGATCGAGCGCGACGTCGAGTTCAAGGATACCATCGTCACCCTGCTGCTCGACAATTCCGGCTCGATGCGCGGTCGTCCGATCTCGATCGCGGCGATCAGCGCGGATGTGCTGGCGCGCACGCTGGAGCGCTGCGGCGTCAAAGTGGAGATCCTGGGCTTCACCACGCGCGCCTGGAAGGGCGGGCAGAGCCGCGAATCCTGGCTGTCGAACGGGCGCCCCCAGCATCCGGGCCGCCTCAACGATCTTCGTCACATCATCTACAAGAAGGCCGACGAGCCGTGGCGCCGGGCGCGCAAGAATCTGGGCCTGATGATGCGCGAGGGCCTGCTGAAGGAAAATATCGACGGCGAGGCGCTGCTCTGGGCGCACAACCGCATGCTGGCCCGGCCTGAGGACCGGCGGATCATGATGGTGATCTCCGATGGCGCTCCGGTGGACGATTCGACGCTATCGGTGAACTCCGCGGGCTATCTCGAAGCGCACCTTCGCCGCGTGATCGAGTGGATCGAGACCAAGAGCCCGGTCCAGCTCGTCGCCATCGGCATCGGCCACGATGTGACGCGCTACTACCGCCGCGCCGTGACGATCATGGACGCCGAACAGCTCGGCGGGACCATGATCGAACAGCTCGCCGGACTGTTCGAAGAGGAAAAGGGCAGGAAATGAGGGCGTCCCGGACCGGGTCCGGGACTGCCGGCCTTTCTTCGGGGTGTCGCTTGCGCGGGAGCTTCCCGCCATCGGGATCCGCTCGGGTCGGCGTCCTCAAGGATTGACCTCGCCTCGGCCAGCCGCTTATGCCGCGGCGCATGACCGAAACCCAAAGCCTTACCCTGTTCAACAGCCTCACCCGCCAGCTGGAGCCGTTCCAGCCCGTCCATGAAGGCGAGGCGCGGGTCTACAGCTGCGGGCCGACGGTCTACAACTACCCCCATATCGGCAACATGCGCGCCTATGTCTTCGCGGACATCCTCGGCCGGACGCTGAGCCACAAGGGCTACAAGCTCACCCACGTCATCAACATCACCGATGTCGGCCACCTGACCGACGACGCCGATGCCGGTGAGGACAAGATGGAGAAGATGGCGCGCACCCAGGCGCAGTCCATCTGGGACATCGCCGCCCATTACACCCAGGCCTATTGGGCCGACATCAAGGCCCTCAATATCCGTCAGCCGGCGAAGTGGTCGATCGCGACCGACTATGTGCCGCAGATGATAGAATTTGCCGAAAAGATCGCTCCAACTCACTGCTATGAATTGGAAAGTGGTCTTTACTTCGACGTTTCCACCGTATCCGACTATGGCCGCCTGGCCCGTGCCGTCACGGACGAGGGGGAGGGGCGTATCGAGGCCGTCGCGGGCAAGCGCAATGCGGCGGACTTTGCCATATGGCGCAAGACTCCATCGGGCGAGACGCGCCAGATGGAATGGGATTCGCCTTGGGGCAAAGGTGCTCCGGGATGGCATCTCGAATGCTCGGTGATGTCCGGCGACTTGCTCGGCTTTCCCTTCGACATCCACACCGGCGGCATCGATCACCGCGAGATCCATCACCCCAACGAAATTGCCCAGAACCAGGCATTCTGCTGCACCAACGGCCTCGACGTGGCTGCAAATTCCGGTGCCAAGATATGGATGCACAACAATTTTCTGGTCGAACGCTCAGGCAAGATGAGCAAGAGCTCGGGTGAATTCCTGCGGCTGCAATTGCTGATCGACAAGGGCTACCACCCGCTCGGCTACCGCATGATGTGCCTGCAGGCGCATTATCGCTCGGAGCTGGAGTTTTCGTGGGATGGGCTGGCCGCCGCGCTGGTTCGCCTCAAGCGCATGATCATCGTGATCGAGCGACTGGGCGACGTGGAGCCGGGCGATGCCGGTCATCCCAAGCTCGCGCCCATGCTCGAAACTTTCGAGAAGGCGGTGGGAGAGGATCTGAACACCGCCGTGGCGCTCACCGCGCTGGAAGACGTTCTGGCCGCCAAGAAAGTCGATCCCGGCGCCAAGCGGGCCGTGATCGAGGCGATGGACGCGGTGCTGGGCCTCGACCTGTTCGGCACCAGCCGCGCCGATCTTCGCCTTCGGCCCAAGGCGGCCGAGATCACCGAGGCCGAAATCGAGAGCGTCCTCGTCCAGCGCAAGGAAGCGCGCGCGCAGAAGGATTTCGCGACATCGGATGCCCTGCGCGACGCGCTGACCGCGAAGGGCGTGGACGTGATGGACGGCGATCCGCTGGGTTGGGAATGGAAGCTCGGCTGACCGCTTGAGCGGGGCGGGACCGGGCTTGCAGTAAGCGCGGGCCAGCCCCCCTTGTCATCCCTGCTGGCCATCCCGATCAAGGTGCAAAGGCCTGAAATGGGCCGCCAATCGGAGTCCGTCCATGACCGCCGCCGTGATCAACGCCAAGTCGCGTGCCCTTCTTGAAGGGCGCTTGCCCGAGGGCGTGGAGCCGCTCTGGTTCGAAAGCGATGCGCAATTGCTGCAACTGGCGCCGCGCGGGGAGATCGCCTGGCTCGATCCCGTATCGCCTGCCATCGCGGCCGAGTTCATTGCCGCCGCAGACAAGCTGACCTGGTACACCGCGCTGTCGTCTGGGGTCGACTGGCTTCCCCTGAAACTCCTGGCGGAGCGCGGCGTCCAGCTTACCAACGGTTCGGGCATTCATGCGCAGTCGGTGGCCGAATATGCGGTGATGGGGATGCTGACGGTCGCCAAGGGCTGGCGCGAGGTGGTGCGGGCGCAAGATCGGCACCAGTGGCTGGCCCAGTCGCCCGGCAAGCGCGAACTGCTGGATTCGAAAGTCCTGGTGGTCGGTGCCGGCGAGATCGGCGGCCGGATCGCCGAACTCCTGCGCGTGTTCGGTGCGGACGTGACGGGCGTGCGCCGCCGTCCGGGACCGGGCGACCTGGCGTCGGATGCCTGGCGCGCTGAACTCGGCCGATTTGACTGGGTCATCGCCATCGTGCCCTCGACCCCGGAAACCCAGCGCATGTTCGGTGAGGCGGAGTTCTCCGCGATGAAGCCCGGCGCCGTCTTCCTCAACTTCGCGCGCGGGACGGTGATCGACCAGGACGCCCTGCTGGCCGCCATCGACTCGGGCCATCTGGTCGGCGCTTTCCTCGACGTGACGGAGCCCGAGCCGCTTCCGGCCGACCATCCGCTCTGGTCGCGCGAAAATATCCATATTTCGATGCACCTGGCCGGCCGGGCGCAGGACACCCTGTACGAGCGCGGATCGGCGCGATTTCTCGCCAATCTTCAGCACTTCGTGCGCGGCGAGCCCCTGGACCATGTCGTCGATCTGTCGCGGGGTTATTGACCGGCCACTACTTTGGCCAGATGCCCGGCGTTGAATTCTTCGCCACATGCCCTGACACTACGACCTGAATTCGGGATCAAGCGGAGGGAAGATGCACATGGCAGAGAGCGACAAGCGCAAGGCGTCCGATCTATTCATCGAATGCCTGGAAGCGGAGGGCGTAGAATATATCTTCGGCGTTCCGGGTGAGGAGAACCTCGATTTCCTCGATTCGCTTTCGCGGTCCAAACAGATCCGGCTGATCCTCACCCGGCACGAGCAAGGGGCGGGCTTCATGGCGGCCACTTATGGCCGCCATACCGGGAAAGTGGGCGTCTGCCTCTCCACACTCGGCCCGGGCGCGACCAATTTCGTGACCGCCGCGGCTTATGCGACGCTTGGCGGCATGCCGATGCTGATGATTACCGGGCAAAAGCCGATCAAGAAATCGAAGCAGGGGCGCTTCCAGATCCTCGATGTCGTTTCGATGATGCAGCCCATCACCAAGTACGCGCACCAGATGGCCAGTTCGGACAATATCCCGAGCCGCGTCCGCGAGGCGTTCCGCATCGCCGAGGAAGAGAAGCCGGGCGCCACCCATGTCGAACTGCCCGAGGACATTGCCGACGAATATACCGATTCGCGCCCGATTCCGCGCTCGACAGTGAGGCGGCCGACAGCTGACGCGAAGTCGATCGCACAGGCGGTGGAGGCCCTGCAGAAGGCGAAGCGCCCGGTGCTGGTGATCGGTGCAGGCGCCAACCGCAAGATGACCAGCAAGATGCTGGGCGAATTCGTCGAGAAGACCGGAATTCCTTTCCTCACCACGCAGCTCGGCAAAGGCGTGATCGACGAGCGCCATCCGCGCTTCCTGGGCTGCGCGGCGCTGTCCTCGGGCGATTTCGTTCACCGCGCGATCGAGGACGCCGACTGCATCGTCAATATCGGCCACGACGTGATCGAAAAACCGCCGTTCTTCATGCATAACGACGGCACGCGAAACGACCGCGTGGTGATCCACGTCTCGACCAAGACCGCGGAAGTCGATCCGGTCTATTTCCCTCATATCGAGGTGATCGGCGATATCGCCAACGCCGTATGGCAGATCAAGGAAGCCATCGCGCCTTCCGCGAAATGGAACTTCGATGCCATGCTCGGCTATCGCCAGGCCGAAGTGGAGCATACCGAAAGGCTGGCTGCCGACGAGCGCTTCCCGATCTTCCCGCCGCATCTCGTGAAACAGGTTCGCGGCGCCTTGCCTGACGACGCGATCGTCTGCCTCGACAACGGCGTCTACAAATTGTGGTTTGCCCGCGGCTATTGCGCGTCCAAGCCCAATACCGTGCTGCTAGACAATGCGCTGGCATCGATGGGAGCAGGGCTGCCGTCTGCCATGGCCAGCGCGATGGTCTATCCGCACCGCAAGATCTTCGCAGTCTGCGGCGACGGCGGCTTCATGATGAACAGCCAGGAGATGGAAACGGCGGTTCGCCTGGGCCTCAACCTCACCGTGCTGATCCTGAACGACAATGCCTACGGCATGATTCGCTGGAAGCAGGCCAACATGGGCTTTGCCGATTTCGGGCTGACTTACGGCAACCCCGACTTCGTGAAATATGCAGAGAGCTATGGCGCCAGCGGCCACAGGGTGGAGAGCGCGGCCCATCTCAAGACACTGCTGGCCCACTGCCGCGATACACCGGGCGTCCATGTGATAGATTGCCCGGTCGACTATTCGGAAAACGATCGGATCCTGAACAGCGAGATCAGGGAGCTTTCGCTGGCCCTCTGAATGAAAACGGGAAGGCAGGGCGCGCGCCTGCCTTCCCGCATCGTGGCTTTTTCCCGATCAGCAGTCTTCGAGCAGCAGAAGTTCGATTTCCACGGTCAGGCTGGGCGGCAGACCTGCCCGGTGGTCGGCTTCGGTCACCACCGCGTCCGCCACCAGGTGGCCGGAAATGGTGAATTCATGGTCGGGCAGAGCCGCGATCAGGTTCTCTCCGTCCTCGATGGCGTCCTCGCCCGCGAAGGACAGTGCCACCGTATGACGAGAGCCGGCGAAAGTGGCGCTCGTCCAAGGGCGTTCGGCGTGGCGCAGGAACTCGGCGCGGGAACCGGCGAGTTTGAGCAGGGCCGCAATCAAGGGCAGCCATGGTCCGCGCGCCGCACAGCGCTGCGCACCGTCGCCCAGGGCCTGTCGAGCCGATGCTAGCATCGCGCGGTCATGGGCAAAATTAACGTGCATGTGGGCTCTCCAGGTAAGTCGTCATGAAAAGTCGGATGCGTGCCGCGGTCCCGGCGCGCGGCCGGCGCCCGTTGCGCAAATCGCCGACGAATCGCGGATCGTGTGCAGCGAGGCGCCCGAACTTGGTCCACGGCATCCGGGTGAGGCGCAGGAAGCGCTCTATCTGGCGTAAAAGCATGGAACCGTGTGCTCCGGTGAGTGGGATTCGCGACTCGTGTTCCTAATATGTTCCAATCGAATGGGGCTTGTCTAGGAAATTTCCTACGACTAGGATTACATTATGGAAAACGCCGAAATTCGCCGCCGTTTGCTGGAACTTGCTGAGGAACGCGGTGCGAGCCTCTCATCCCTGTCGCGAATGATCGGAAAAAATACCACTTATCTTCAGCAATTTATAAGAAAGGGTAGCCCGAGGAAGCTGGAGGAGGGGGATCGCGGCCAGCTTGCACGGTTCTTCGGAGTGGACGAATCGGAATTCGGGAAATCGAAGGAAAAATCCTACGTAAACGACAAAAATTCCTACGCCGGTGACTGGGTGGACGTCCCGCGTCTTTCGATCGGCGCCTCCGCGGGGCCGGGCGCCTTGCCGGACGGGGAGGACGTGTTCGGAACGATCCGTTTCTCCCCCCGCTGGCTGCGTTCGATGGGGCTGCGCCCGGAGATGCTCTCGGCCATCGTGGTCAGCGGCGATTCGATGGAGCCGGTGCTGCGCGATGGCGACGAAATCCTCGTGGACCGCGACTGGCGGCCGCTGCGGGACGGCATCCACGTCGTCCGACTCGACGATACGGTGTTGGTGAAGCGACTGGAGGCCGGGCGGGCCGGACGCATCGCCTTGCTGAGCGATAACCCGGCCTATCGGCCTATCGAATGCGATCTCCAGGAAATCGAGGTGATCGGCCGCGTCGTGTGGAAGGGCGGGCGAATCTGAACGGCTCGCAGGCCTGACGGGGAGGGGGCGCAAGGTTGCATTCCTCCCGGCTTGCGGCCATTTCCGCAGCCATGACCCAAACCAGCGAGAAGCCTCAGGAACAGTCGATGCGTGTCGGCATCATTCCCGTCACGCCGCTCCAGCAGAACTGTTCACTGCTGTGGTGCACCAAGACCATGCGCGGTGCCTTCGTCGATCCGGGAGGAGACCTTCCCAAGCTGCGGCAGGCTCTGGAAAAGACCGGGGTGACGCTGGAGAAGATACTCGTCACCCATGGCCATCTCGATCACTGCGGCATGGCGGGAATCTTCGCGAAGGAAATGGGCGTCCCGATCGAGGGGCCTCACGAAGAGGATCGGTTCTGGATATCCAAACTGGACGACGACGGTCCGCGCTGGAACATGGAAGCCGAGACGTTCGAGCCCGATCGCTGGCTCGAAGACGGCGACAGGGTGACCGTGGGCGAGCTGGAACTGGATGTGGTCCATTGCCCGGGGCACACGCCGGGGCACATCGTGTTCCATCATGCGCCCAGCAAGTTCGCGATGGTGGGAGACGTGCTGTTCAAGGGCGGCATCGGCCGGTGGGACTTCCCGCGCGGCAATCTTCAGGACCTGGTCGAATCGATCACCGCGAAGCTCTGGCCGCTGGGTGACGAAGTGACGTTCGTCCCGGGCCACGGACCTATCAGCACGTTCGGAGACGAGCGGGCGAGCAATCCCTATGTCGGCGACGCGGCGCTGGAGCACGGCTTGCCGGGCTGAGGGCTGCGCCATTCCTCACGCTATTAGTAGGAGGGCGGTGCCGGTGCACCGCCCTTTTCGTTTTAGAACCACCCCAGGGCGATCAGCACGGCCACGGCGGACAGTCCGGCCAAGGTGAGGACGGTCACGAGAACGCCGACCATGCGCAGCGGGTTGGGCCTGTCGATGTCCATGCCCAGGCCATGGGACACGCGGCCCAGCATGAAGAGCGAGCCGACGATGGCCAGCCAGATGCCGCCCTTTCCGGTCATTTCGATCGCTGCGGCCAGGATCAGCACGAAAGGCGTGCTTTCCACGAAATTGAGCTGGGCCCGCATGCGCCGTGCGAGAGGATCGTGACCTCCGTCGCCGAACAGCACCTTTTCCCGCATGCGCATCTGGCCGATACGCGCTATATGCCAGAAGGTAATCACGCCGGCCGCGGCCGCGAGGCACAAAGTTGTCTGCAGAATCATGGTTCGAATTCCCCCTAGGTGGATTTCACGTTCATGCTGCGGGGAGGAACGGGTTGCAACTCGTGCGAAATCGGTTATAGGCGCGCCTTCGCAAGCCGCCGGTCCGCGAACACGGTTTCCGGCGGCCTTTTTGACATTCAATTCCAGGAACAGGTGCCGAAATGGCTGTCCCTAAAAGAAAAACGTCCCCGTCCCGCCGGGGCATGCGCCGCAGCCACGATGCTCTGCAGGTCGAAGCATTCCACGAATGCCCGAACTGCGGCGAACTGAAGCGCCCGCACAACCTCTGCAACGCTTGCGGCCACTACAACGGTCGTGAGATCGTCGCGGTCGAAGCTTAAGACCAAGACGATTTTCGGAGGTTGCCCATGAGTTTGCCGCGTATCGCTGTCGATGCGATGGGCGGCGACGAGGGCGTGCGCGTCATGATTGAAGGCGCTGCTCTCGCGCGCCGTCGTCACGATCGCTTCAAGTTCCTGTTGGTCGGTGACGAGCCGCGGATCAAGGCCGCGCTCGAAAGCCATCCGAATCTCAGGGCAAGTTCCGAGATATTGCACACTGAAGGCGTTATCAGTGGCGAGGATAAGCCCAGCCAGGCATTGCGCCGGGCCAAGGGTACCTCGATGGGACGCGCTATCGAGGCGGTGAAGGCGGGTGACGCCGGAGCCGCCGTCAGTGCCGGCAATACCGGCGCTTTGATGGCGATTTCCAAGCTCGCGTTGCGCACGATGCCCGGCATCGATCGCCCGGCGCTGGCTGCCCTGCTGCCGACTCTGGAAGATCATGACCTGGTCATGCTCGACCTCGGCGCCAATGCCGAGTGCGATGCGCGCAATCTCGTGCAGTTCGCGATCATGGGCGCTGCCTATGCCCGCGTCGCCACGGGCCGCGAGCACCCGCGCGTGCGCCTGCTGAACATCGGCACCGAGGAAACCAAGGGCACCGAAGACTTGCGCGACGCTGCGGCGATGCTCAAGGCCTCGGCCGCCGACCTGTCGATCTCGTTCGACGGTTTCACCGAAGCCGACAAGCTCGGCCGCGGGGACATGGACGTCGTCGTGACCGACGGTTTTTCGGGCAATGTCGCGCTCAAGGCTGTCGAAGGCACGGCGCGCTTCGTGGCGGACCTGCTGCGTCGCGGCTTTTCGAGTTCGCTGCGCTCGAAGATCGGTTTCCTGATCTCGAAGCCGGCCACCGAGCTGCTCAAGCATCACCTCGATCCCAACAATCATAACGGCGCGGTTTTCCTGGGCCTCAACGGCATCGTGGTGAAAAGCCACGGCGGTGCGAACGCCGCAGGCGTCGCCAATGCCGTGGCGGTTACCGCGCGCCTCCTGGAGGAAAACGTGACCGAGCGGATTTCCGCGGACCTTGCCCGTCTGGGCGGGACGTCCCTGCGCAAGCCTCGCGTCCAGGAAGAGAGTGCCTGATGATTCGTTCGGTTCTCGTCGGTACGGGTTCGGCCCTGCCGCGACGCGCGGTCAGCAATGCCGAACTCGCCGAGCGCGTCGACACCAGCGACGAATGGATCGTCGAGCGTACCGGCATTTCCAATCGCCATATCGCCGCGCCCGACGAAACGACCTCTAGCCTGGCCACCGATGCGGCCCGCAAGGCCATCGAGGCGGCCGGCTTCGAAGCTTCGTCGATCGACCTGATCGTGCTGGCCACGGCCACCCCGGACCAGACGTTCCCGGCCACGGCCACGATCGTCCAGAACAACCTCGGCTGCCGCGGCGGAATCGCTTTCGACGTCGCCGCCGTCTGCTCCGGTTTCCTCTACGCAGTGGGCGTTGCCGATTCGATGCTCCGCACCGGCATGGCCAAGCGGGCACTCGTCATCGGTTCGGAAACCTTCAGCCGCATTCTCGACTGGGAAGATCGCACCACTTGCGTTCTTTTCGGAGATGGCGCCGGGGCGATCGTTCTCGAAGCGCAGGAGCAGGGCGAAGAGGGTTCGCGCGGTATCCTGGCGACGCGGCTTCATGCCGATGGCGCACACAACGAACTGCTCTATGTCGATGGCGGTCCCTCGACGACCGGCACCGTGGGCAAGTTGCGCATGAAGGGCCGTGAGGTCTTCCGGCATGCTGTCGTGAACCTGGCCGAAGTTCTCAGGGAAGTCCTTGAGGAAACAGGACATTCTCCTTCCGATATCGATTGGCTGGTGCCGCACCAGGCCAATGCCCGCATCCTCGATGCGACGGCGCGCAAGCTCAATCTGCCGGCCGAAAAGGTCGTGATGACGGTGGGCCAGCACGCCAATACTTCAGCTGCCTCGGTGCCTCTGGCGCTCGACCAGGCCGTTCGCGACGGCCGCATCGTGCAGGGCGATCTTGTCGTCCTCGAAGCGATGGGCGGCGGTTTCACCTGGGGCGCAAGCGTCGTTCGGATCTGATTCGGTGCTCCGTTATGGAGGATCGGGTGAACTGATGTGGGGGAGCATTGCTTTTCCCGCATTTTTTCATAATATTGTCCGGGGGGTTGTCGCACGGAGGGGATGCGGGACTTATGCGCTCCACGGACACATTGACGAGGGCCGAAATCGCTGAAGCCATCCACAGGAAGCTGGGATTGTCCAGATCCGAGTCGCTTGCGATGGTCGAAGCTATACTGCAGCATATGTCGGAAGCCCTTTCGGAGGGCGAAAATGTCAAGATTTCCGGGTTCGGGACTTTCCTGCTTCGCGACAAGGGCGAACGGATCGGCCGCAATCCGAAAACCGGCGTGGAGGTGCCGATTACGCCTCGCCGGGTCATGACATTCCGGGCCAGTCAGATGCTGAAGGACCGCATTACCGACTGATCCGGTTCCGGCATCACGTTGGTTATACGGAGAATTCTGCCATGACTGCGATCGAAGCGAACCGTCCGGAAGCGACCATCGTCAATGATGGAGCGTCCGGGACGGGGGTCTTCAACGACGGCAAGGCGCACGATGCGCTGCGCACGATCGGTGAAGTGACGAAGGCATTGGGCATTCGCCAGCATGTCCTGCGTTACTGGGAAGAGCAGTTTCCTGCCCTTCAGCCGATCAAGCGCAGCGGCAACCGTCGCTATTACCGGCCGGAAGACGTCCTGCTGATCGCCGAGATCGACCGACTGGTCAATCGCGAGGGCTATACCTTGCGCGGCGCGCGCATGGCTCTTGAGGAGCCGGCATCGGCGGAGACCGGCGCGGAGAGCGATCGACTCGCGGAGGCGGCGCCTGCAGGCGCGTCCGATTCCCTCATTCAGGAACTGCTCGGAATTCGCCTTCGACTGGCACGGGCGCTGGCCGCGGCCTGACAGGGCCGAGGCGGTACGCCGAGTTCCGGCTTAATCCAGCGCGCTGGGCCCCAGTTCGGGATCGAGGTCGCGTGGACGGGTGAGATGCACCAGCCGGCCTGTGCCTTCGGCGATCTCGTCCCAGGATTCGATGTCCAGTTCCACCACGGCATAAGCGGCGGTGGGAAATTTTTCCTCGACCACGTCGCGCATCGGGCTGCTGCCGTCGTCCGGCACGAGATCGAAGATCAGGTCTTCGAGGCCCGGATTGTGCCCTATCAGCATAATCGAGCGCGGATCGCCCGCTTGTTCGCGCAGGAGATCGATCAAGGTGGCGGAACTGGCAAGGTAGATCCGGCGATCCCAGGTGATCGGCGGCATCTCGCCCGCGGCTTCTCCGGCCAATTCGATCGTCTGGGTGACGCGAACGGCGGGGGAGGCGAGGATGCGCTTCCAGCCCACGGCGTGGTCGCGGATGTGCAGGCCGATCAGGGCGGCGCCCTTGCGGCCGCGCCCGTTGAGCGGGCGGTCGAAGTCCCGGAGGCGGGCATCGTGCCAGTCCGATTTGGCGTGTCTTAGGATTCCGAGGGTTTTCATCGAGACTTTCGGTTCGCTGATCGGTCAAATGGGCGGTTGGCTGGGCGGGGCTTCGGCGGTGCCGGCTGCCTCGTCTGGTTTTTCGCTCCCCCCGGAACTGCTCCCTGCTGAACTGTTCTCTCCTGAACCATTCCAGCTCACGCGTTGCAAGGCTTCCTCCAGCGAAATGCGAAGCACCGGCGTGCCGGCCGGGAAGGCGCTGAGCAGCCGCGACGGGAATGCCGAAGACAGTACCACGAAGTGCCCGCGGTCGCCGCGACTGCGGATGAGCCGGCCGAAAGCCTGGGCCAGCTTGGCGCGGATCAGGCTGTCGTCATAGGAGGAGCCGCCGCCGGCCAGCCGGCGCGCGCGGTGCAGGATGGTCGGGCGCGGCCAGGGGACCTGTTCCATGATGACCAGTCGCAGCGATTCTCCGGGAACGTCCACTCCGTCGCGCAGGGCATCGGTGCCCAGCAGCGAAGCGGCCGGATCGTCGCGGAAGATGTCTACCAGGGTGCCGGTGTCGATCGGATCGACGTGCTGCGCATAGAGCGGCAGGCCCGCGCGGGCGAGTCGATCGGCGATGCGGCCGTAGACCGCGCGCAGGCGCCGGATCGCCGTGAACAATCCGAGCACGCCGCCGCCCGCCGATTCGATCAGCCGCGCATAGGCCCCGGCCAGCGCCGGAATATCGCCGCGCGGGATATCGTTGACGATCAGCACTTCGGCCTGGGCGGCATAGTCGAACGGGCTGAGATGCTCCGAAAGCCGGGGCGCCACTTCGATATGGGCGGCGCCGGAACGGGCGATGGCCTTGTCCCAGCTCTCGCCGTCGCGCAGCGTCGCCGAAGTCATGACGACGCCGTGGGCGGGTTCCAGCACGACGCTGGCGAAGGGTTTCATCGGGTCCAGCCAATGGCGATGAATGCCGACGTCGTATTCGCGCGCCTCGGAACGATCGAGGGCGAGCCAATCGACGAATTCGGGATCGGCGGGTCCATTGAGGCGGCCCAGCATGGATTCCCAGGCGAGCAGCAAGTCGACGCGCCAGGACAGGGACTGGCGCGCGCCTTCGATCCGCGCGCGGCCCTGGCCGTCCAGCCAGTCAGGTCCGTCCTCCAGCAGGGCTTCAAGGCGCAGCCCTAACCGGACGAGGGGCTGGCGCAGTTCGCCAAGCGCCTCGCGCGCTGCCTCGGTCACTTCCGCGAAGGCGCCCTCCAGCCCCGCCGCTTCGGTTTCGAGGCCGTAGCCGGCCTCCTGTCCGCCGCTTTCGTCGCGCGCGTAGACGGTGGCGCGTACCGCCGCGAGCAGTTCCTCGATCGGACCGGAAGGCTCACCTTCGGTCAGGCGCTGCATCCAGCCGTCACCGGGAAGCGCCTCGGCGGCGGCGCGCGCGGCCTCGATCGCCTTGGCGCCGGCTTCATCGTAGCTGGCGACATCGGCGAGCCGGGCGGAGAGGCCGCGGCGTCTGCCGCGCGAGGCTTTCTCGGGGCCGATCACCCAGCGGCGCAGTTCGATGGCCTCGCTGCCTGTGAGGGCTGCCGCGAAAGTCGAGTCGGCGGCGTCGAAGACGTGATGGCCTTCGTCGAAGACGATGCGCGTGGGACGCGCGGCGTGATCGCGCCCGCGCGCGGCGTTGATCATGACCAGCGCGTGGTTGCCGATCACCAGGTCCGCCCCGGCGCTGGCGCGCGCGGCGCGCTCGATGAAGCATTTGCGATAATGCGGGCAGCCCGCATAGACGCATTCCCCGCGGCGGTCGGTGAGCGCGGTGATGCCGCGTTGGCGGAACAGCGTGCCGAGCCAGCCCGGCAGGTCGCCGCCGATCATGTCGCCGTCCTGGGTATAGGCGGCCCAACGCGCCACGAGCTGCGCGAGAATCGCCGCGCGGCCGGCGAAACCGCCTTGCAGCGCATCTTCCAGATTGAGCAGGCAGAGGTAGTTCTCGCGCCCCTTGCGCACGACGACGGGCCGCGAGCCGTCCGCGCGCCGGTCCGGCCAGGCGCGGCGGCTTTCCTTGCGAAGTTGGCGCTGCAGGGCCTTGGTATAAGTGGAAACCCAAGTGGTGCCGCCCGACAAGCCGCTCCAGAGCGAAGCCGGCGCGAGATAGCCAAGCGTCTTGCCGATGCCGGTTCCGGCCTGGGCCAGGAGGACGTGCGGGCGGCCCGAGGACTGGCGCGGGGCGAAGGCGGCGGCGGCCTCGGCAGCATAGGCCTGCTGGGTCGGTCTCTGCTCCGCGTCGCTGCCGGTCAGCTCCGCAAGGCGTTGCAGCACTTCGCCGCGTTCCAGCGTGACTTGCCGGGGCTGGGGCAGTTCCGGGCTCTCCTCCCATTCGGGCAGGCGCGTGAAGAGCCAGCGTTCGGCGCGCTCGGGCCGGGCGACACGCGGGTTGAGCAGGGTAGCCCAGGGCCAGCGCATGCGGGTGAGCGATTGCAGTGCGGTCCAGGCGCCTTCGCGCTCGGGCCAGTGGGGACTCTCGCAAATGTCGAGCAGGGCGCCGGCCGCTTCCTGAAGCAGGCGCGGCACGTCGGCATCGTCCTTCGGTTCTTCGAGGCCAAGCGCATGGGCAAGGCCCTTGGGCGTCGGCACCACGAACCGGGCCGGGTGCATGAAGGCGTAGAGTTCCAGCAGGTCGAGCCCCGAGAGATCGGGATAGCCGAGACGCGTGGCGATGAGCGGAGCGTTGAGGATCAGCAGCGGCGTGTCCGCCGCCGACATGACCGCCTCACCCTTGGAAACGGGACGCGTTCTGCCGGCTCCGTCGCGCATCCAGGAACCGCCATGGCTGGCGTGAAGGGCGGGGAGGGGCAGGGCGGCCATGGTGATCGTCTTAGGCAAGGCGCGGACAAAAGGGAAACCTCTGAACCGGCCTCCGCGGTCGAAAACCCGGCGCTCCGGCAGAAAAATACATCAAGATACATTTTAGTGCCTTGCGAAGATCGATTTAAGATATATCTTGTGGCCATCATGAGAAACAAGAGAGATGAAATGAGAAACATCAACAATCCTTACGGACATGGCGGCTTCGGCCGTGATCGCGGCATGCGCGATGGCATGGAACACGACATGGAGCGGGGCGGCGGCCGATGCGGCCATCGCGGTCATCGCCATGAAGAACACGGCATGCGCGGTCGCGGCGGCTTCGGCATGGCCCGCGGACCGTTCGGCCGCGATGGCGACGGGTTCGAAGACGGCTTCCCCGGTGGCCGAGGACGGGGTCGCGGCGGCCGCGGGGAAGGCTTCGGGGGCGGCTTCGGCGGCGGTTTTGGTGGCGGCTTCGGAGGTCGCCCCGGTGGCGGTCGCCGCAAGCGGCTGTTCGATCAGGGCGAACTCCAGGTGCTCCTGCTTGCGCTGATCGCCGAGGCGCCGCGCCACGGTTACGACCTGATCCGCGAGATCGAGACGCTGTCCGGCGGCGACTATGCGCCGAGCCCGGGTGTCGTCTATCCGGCGCTGACGTACATGGAGGAATCGGGGCTGATCGCTCCGACCGCCGAGGAAGGTTCGCGCAAGTCCTATGAAGCGACCGAGCAGGGCCGGACCCAGGCCGACGCCGATGCCGAAAAGGCCGCTGCGCTGAAGCTGCGTCTCTCGGCTCTGGCCGAAGCACGCGAGAAGGTCGATCCTGCCCCGGTCCGCCGCGCGATGCATGCGCTGAAGATCGCCATGTTCGACCGTCTCTCCAAGGACGGCGCCAATCGCGAGGTGATCCTGCAGATTGCCGATGCCCTCGACGAGGCGACCCGCAAGATCGAAAGGATCGAAGGTTGAGCACGATCGCAGCCCGCGTGCCCACGGAGAATGGCGGCAAGTACGTCCGCCAGCTCTGCAAGCACTGGAGCCACAAGCTCCAGACCGAAGTCGAAGGCGATACCGGCACGGTGACCTTCCCCACGGCCGTTGCCACCATGGCGGCCGACGGGGAGGGCATCTCCATCGCCATCACCGGCGAAAACCGCAGCGATGTCGAGGGTTTGACCGACGTGGTCGCCCGCCACATTGACCGTTTCGCCTTCCGCGAGGCGCCGCTGGCCTACGATTGGCAGTGGCGGGAAGATTGAACTCCATACCGCATCCCGGGTGCGATCCGGGGCTGCTGGTCCGGGCGCGCTTTGCCCTTCGCAAGGCGCCTCCGGGCCGATGGCGGCTGCCGATCGAGTCCGGGGCGCGGCAATTTCACAGGCCGTGCTTGCGCCTTCGCCCTTGCGAAATGCGCGCTTTTCGCCAAAGAGCGCTGCATGACTGAACAAGCCCTGATCGAAGCCGCACGCGTATCCAAGGCCTGGCCCTTCCAGGAGGCCCAGAAGCTGCTGAAGCGTTTTCCTCAGGGCAAACCCGGCGGCGCGCCCGTGCTGTTCGAGACTGGCTACGGTCCTTCGGGCCTGCCGCATATCGGCACGTTCCAGGAAGTTCTGCGCACCACCCTCGTGCGCCGTGCCTACGAAGCGCTGACGGGCGGCGCGCCCACGCGCCTTGTCGCCTTCTCGGACGACATGGACGGGCTGCGCAAGGTGCCGGACAATATCCCCAACGCCGAAGTGCTCGCCGCCAATCTCGGCAAGCCGCTCAGCCGCATTCCCGATCCTTTCGGCCATGAAGGCGAGCAGGGGCATGAGAGCTTTGCGCATCATAACAATGCGATGCTGCGCGATTTCCTCGACCGTTTCGGTTTCGACTACGAATTCGTCTCGGCCAGCGATCGCTACAATTCCGGTGCTTTCGATTCCGCGCTGACGCGGGTGCTGGAGTGCAACCAGGCCATCCTCGACGTCATGCTCCCCACCTTGCGCGAGGAGCGCCGCAAGACCTATTCGCCGGTGCTGCCGGTTTCGCCCACCAGCGGCGTCGTGCTGCAGGTGCCGGTCGAAGTGCTCGATCCCGCCACCGGCCTGATCCGTTTCACGGACGAGGACGGCACCGTGGTCGAACAGTCGGCCTTTGGCGGCAAGGCCAAGCTCCAGTGGAAGGTCGACTGGGCGATGAGCTGGTATGCGCTGGGCGTCGATTACGAAATGTGCGGCAAAGACCTGACCGACTCGGTCACCCAGTCCGGCAAGATCGTGCAGGTTCTGGGCGGCCGCAAGCCGGAAGGGCTGATCTACGAACTGTTCCTCGATGAGAATGGCGAGAAGATCTCGAAGTCCAAGGGCAACGGCCTCACCATCGAGCAGTGGCTGACGTACGGCACCGAGGAGTCCTTGGGGTTCTACCTGTTCCGCGAACCGAAGAGCGCCAAGCAGCTTCATGTCGGCGTGATCCCCAAGGCTGTGGACGAGTATTGGCAGTTCCGTGGCAATCTGGCCGGACAGGCGCTCGACAAGCAGTTGGGCAATCCGGTCTGGCACCTGCTGCGCACGGCGGGCGGCAACCAGGGCGAGGCCACGGAAGGCGCGGGCGATACCGTGCCGGTGACGTTCTCGCTGCTGCTCAACCTGGTGGGCGTGCTGGGTGCCGATGCGACGGCCGACCAGGTCTGGTCCTACCTCGGTAACTATGTGGCCGACGCCACCCCCGAGGCGCACCCGGAACTCGGCGAGATGGTGCGGGCCGCGCTTGCCACCAACCGCGATTTCATTGCGCCCACCCTCCAGCGCCGCGCGCCCACCGCCAATGAGGCGGAAGCGCTCGCCGTGCTCGATGCCGAACTGGAAAAGGCCGGACCCGAAGCCACCGCAGAAGCGCTGCAGAACGTGGTCTACGAGATCGGCAAGAACGAGGCCTATCAGTTCGAAAGCCTGCGGGACTGGTTCAAGGCGCTTTACGAAACGCTGCTCGGTTCCTCGCAGGGTCCGCGCATGGGCAGCTTCATTGCGCTCTACGGCGTGCCGGAAACGCGCAAGCTGATCGCCGAGGCTCTTTCCGCGGCGGGCTGACGTCGGGGATCGAGGCGGCGATGCACAAGGATCCGCGAACGCCCGAGGAACTTGCCGAAGAGTTGCTCGGGCGCAATTTCGCGGAACTGGGAGGCGAGGAGCAGCGCGTGCTCTGCCGCATCGCCTCGGGTACGGTGATCGGGCTGGATGCCGACGAACTGGCCGCGACCCATGCCACCCGCGCGGACCGTCTGGCCGATCGGGTGGCGGCGGTGGGTGGCAGCTGGGGCTTCATCATGGCTTTTGCCGTGGTGCTGCTTGGCTGGATGCTGCTCAACAGCGCGATCCTCCAGGCGCTGGGTATCAGGCCCTTCGACGGCTATCCCTATATCTTCCTGAACCTGATGCTCTCGATGCTGGCCGCGATCCAGGCGCCGGTAATCATGATGAGCCAGAACCGCCAGGCCGACAAGGATCGCATCACGGCGCGCCACGATTACGAGGTGAACCTCCGCACGCAGTTGGAGATCATCCGGTTGCACCGCCGTTTCGACCGGTTCGCCGAGTATTTCGAAGCGCGTCGCTCTGCCGAAGATGGCAAGGAATGCCAGGTGCCGAGCGGCAGTCAGTCCCAGGCCGACGGCGGCCATACCTGCGGGTAGTCATTCGAGCGCTAGCCCTCGCAGTCTCTCGTTGTGCTTGTCGGCTCCACCCGCGCGGGAAGACAGTCGCGAAAGCGGCCGACATCTCCCTGCCAATGCCGATCGGCAACAGAGAAGGGAGCCTTGGACCTCAGCGCCAATGGCGCGCCCGGAACCACTTCGTCACGACATATTTGACCCCGCTCACCACCGGGCGCGCCGCGTGCATCGTCAGCGGGTTGGGTGTGCCGTCCGGAAGGGCATTGTTCCAGATCAGCAGCGATCCCGCGGCAGGCGCGACCTTCAGGTCGAGATGGACGAAATCCGTCGTTCCGCCTTCGTCCACGGCGTTCAGGTAGACCATCGCCGTCCAGCTGCGCTGACCGCCGTTGCGGCTTTCGTGCCCCCAGTAGGGGGCATCGGTGTCGAACCAGTCCCAGTGATCGTGGTAAAATTCGCCCCGGTGGTAGCGCTGGCCCTGGGTGGACTCGCCGTGGCCGGGATCGATTCCGGTCAGCTTGCAGAGCCGGGCGTCGAGCGAGCGGACGATCCGGTCGCGGGGGTTGATGTCGCCCGAGAAGCTGGTGCGGTAGCCGTCCCAGTCGTCCTCGTCGACGAGGCGCGAAGGGCAGGCGACGCCATCGATCAGGCCGATGACATGGCGGCAATGCGCCTCGCTGAGGAATTCGGCGGCCCTGTAGATTTCCGCACCTTCCACGGGAAAGCGAGAAAAGGCAGTGTTTCCGGCCAGGCGCTCGCGCACCGAGATGCCGATCCTGGCCAGGGCGTCGCAGTCAGGATGGGCGGAGTTCGGCATCGTCCGGCGAGAGTACCGGCGCCTTGCCGCGGATCAATCGCACTGCCTTAGGAAACTGTGGCTGACTTGCGAAAAGAGCCCCCGGATCGCGAAATCCGGGGGCTCCATCGTGTTACCAGAAGAAGTCGTAGATCACGTCCACCACTTCGCCGGAGTAAGTGTCCACCAGCAGCACGTCGTCATAGTAGCGGACCCAGCGATAGGCACCGTAGACGGGCGGCAGGCGGTACTGCCAGGGATCGTCGAGCCAGTAGTTGTTGCCGTAGAACATCGAACCCAGCGTGAAGCCGATGCTCAGGCGGCGATAGGCGTAGCCGCGATAGGGCGCGTAGTAGCCGCCGATATGGTAGACTGAGCGGTTGCGGTCGCGATAGCGCTGCCAGTCGTAGCGGTTGTCGCGGCGCCAGTCGTTGCGGTCCCAGCGGCGGTTGTCGTTGCCGGACCAGCGACGATCGTCGTCGCGGCGATCCCGGCCCCAGGCGTTGCGGTCCGGGCGATTGTCGTTGTTGTTCCAGCGGCGGTCGTTGTCGCGGCGGTCCTTGCCCCAGGCATTGCGGTCGGGCCGGTTGTCGTTGCGGTTGTCGTTGTTCCAGCCGGGACGGCCGTCGGGACGGTTCTCGCCCGGCCGAACGTCCGGACGATCCGGGCGATTTCCGCCATTCCAGCGACGGTCGTCGTTGCGGGACGACCCACGCAGGTTATCCGGCGTAGCGCCGTTGTTCCAGCGAACGTCGGAAGTCCAGCTCGGATTGCCACGCACGACACCGCGATCGGGCCGCTGCGACTGGCCCGCCTGCTGGGGCGGACGGGCATCGTTACCGGGGCGACCACCCTGCGGCGCCTGTTGGGGCTGCTGACGCTGCTCACCGCCGCGCCAGGCCGAAGGGCGCTGGGCTGCCTGCGGACGCGGCATTTCCGGCCGAGCCTGCTGGGGTTGCTGACGGGCCTGTTGCGGCTGAGGCGCAGGGCGATAGGCGCCCCCGTTGCCGCCCTGGCGTTCTCCGCCGCTGCGGCCTTCGCTGCGGGCGCGCTCCTGCCGGGGTTCCGCCATGGCGGCGGCCGGAAGGGTGAGCGCGACGGCGGCGACTGCCATGGCGCCAAATGCGCCGGCCGAGAGAAGCCTTCTCGCCTTCAGTGTATGTTCCTTCTTCATTTTCCGGTCTCCAAAACCGGATTTGCCGCCCGGCGATGACGGTTCATCCTAATGCATACCCCTAGGGGAAATGCACTGTCGGAATGGTGAACCGGGATGTGGCTATTTGTTCATATTCGATCGCGCTGAAATGAACAAAGCCGCCGACCGGCTTTCCCGGACGGCGGCTTTGGATCTTTCAGCCTTGCGCCATGAACCGGCGCGTCGGCTTCGAGCCTCTGCGGGTCAGCGCGTCAGCTTCTTGTAGGCCAGACGGGTCGGACGGTCGGCCGCATCGCCCAGGCGGCGGCGCTTGTCTTCTTCGTAGGCCTCGAAGTTGCCTTCGAACCATTCGACGTGGCTGTCGCCCTCGAAGGCCAGGATGTGCGTGGCCAGACGGTCGAGGAAGAAGCGGTCGTGGCTGATGACCACGGCGCAACCGGCGAAGTTCTCGATCGCTTCTTCAAGCGCACCCAGCGTTTCGACGTCAAGGTCGTTGGTCGGTTCGTCGAGCAGGAGCACGTTGCCGCCCAGCTTCAGCATCTTGGCCATGTGGACGCGGTTGCGTTCACCGCCCGAGAGCTTGCCGACGTTCTTCTGCTGGTCGGCGCCCTTGAAGTTGAACGCGCCGACATAGGCGCGGGTCGACATCTCGTGCTTGTTGACGGTCATGTAGTCATGACCCTCGGAAATTTCTTCCCAGACGTTCTTCTTCGGATCGAGGTGGTCGCGGCTCTGGTCCACGAAGCCGAGATGCACGGTCGAGCCGATCTCGATCGAACCCTCGTCCGGCGTTTCCTTGCCGGTGAGCAGCTTGAACAGCGTGGATTTGCCGGCGCCGTTCGGGCCGATCACGCCGACGATGCCGCCCGGCGGCAGGATGAACGAGAGGTTTTCGAACAGCAGCTTGTCGCCGTAAGCCTTCGAGATGTCCTTGACCTCGATGACCTTGCCGCCGAGGCGCTCAGGCACCTGGATGACGATCTGGGCCTTGCCGGGCTTGCGGCCGGCCTGGGCATCCTGGAGCTGTTCGAACTTGCGGATACGCGCCTTCGACTTGGTCTGGCGGGCGGCGGGGGTCTGCCGCATCCATTCCAGCTCGTCCTTGAGCGCTTTCTGGCGGCCGGATTCCTCGCGGTCCTCCTGCTCCATGCGCTTGGCCTTCTTCTCCAGGTAAGTGGAGTAGTTGCCTTCGTAGGGGAAGTACTTCCCGCGGTCGAGTTCGAGGATCCAGTCCACCACATGGTCGAGGAAGTAGCGATCGTGGGTGATCATCAACACCGCGCCCGCGTATTCCTTGAGGTGGTTTTCCAGCCATTCGACGGATTCAGCGTCGAGGTGGTTGGTCGGTTCGTCGAGCAGCAGGATCGACGGCTTCTGGATCAGCAGGCGGGTGAGGGCCACACGGCGCTTTTCACCGCCCGATAGCTTGTCCACCGGCCAGTCGCCCGGCGGGCAGCGCAGCGCTTCCATCGCGATTTCGAGCTGGTTGTCGAGCGTCCAGCCATCGACTGCGTCGATCTTGTCCTGCAGTTCGCTCATCTCGGCGCCGAGCGCTTCGAAATCGGCGTCTTCCTCGCCCATTTCCATGCCGATCTGGTTGAAGCGGTCAACCATGTCGGCGGTCGCGCGCGCGCCGTCCTTGACGTTCTCGAGGACGGTCTTGGTCGGGTCGAGTTCCGGTTCCTGCTCCAGATAGCCGACGGTGATGTTCTCACCGGCCCAGGCTTCACCCGTGTAGTCGGTGTCGATGCCGGCCATGATCTTGATCAGGGTCGACTTGCCCGCGCCGTTCGGACCGACGATGCCGATCTTGGCACCCTGGTAGAATTGCAGGTTGATGTCGGACAGCACCGGCTTCGGAGCGCCGGTGAAGGTCTTGGTCATGCCCTTCATGACGAAGGCGTATTGGGCAGCCATCGGTTTCCTCTGGAAATAGGATCTGGATCGGATAGATTTGCGGCCCGCTCTACAGGCGCGCGGGCCTGTTGCCAAGGGCAGCGGCCCGGAGCGCTTGCCGGCGTCGTTGGCAGTGGCCATTGGCAGTGCCGGGCGCCTGACGCGGCGGGTTACATATGAGAACAAGATTGTGCCGTGACGGCGAAGTTTCAAGCCGTGATGAAGCGGCGGCCCGCCCTGTCGTGCCCGCACCCGGCCTCCACTGCTCCGCCGCGGCCGGAACCTCATCAGGCAATCGGGATGGACCGGTTGGCAGGAGCGGCAGGGCGCGTTACGCATCTGCCATGCAACGCAGATTCTCCCGCGCGGCGGTTCTCGCCGTCTCTCCGCTCCTCGTCGCCGCTCCGCTGCTGACGTGCCCCGCACAAGCCACCCCCGCCGAGGGTTCGGGCGTCGCCTGGGAGATCGTGGAGGGCCTGACCACCGAGATCGGTCCCCGCCTCGCCGGGTCGCCGCAGGAAGGACAGGCACGCGCCTGGGCCGAAGCCAGGCTGAACGCCCTGGGCTTCCAGAACGTCAAGGTGGAGCCGTTCAAGACTCTCGCCTGGACGCGCGGCGAAGAGCACGCGAAACTCACGGCGCCTTATGCGCAGCCGCTGGCCATTGCCGCGCTGGGCATGTCTACGCCCACGCCGGCCAAGGGCCTCCAGGCCGAACTCGTCTATTTCCCGACGCTCGACGCGCTGCGCGCGGCGCCGGACGGCTCGCTGAAGGGCAAGGTGGCCTTCGTGGACCATGCGATGCGGCCGGCGCAGGACGGCTCGGGATACGGCCCCTATGGCGACGTGCGCCGCCGGGGACCGTCGATCGCATCGCAGAAAGGCGCTGCTGCCATCGTCATCCGCTCGGCCGGCACGGACAACCATCGCAATCCGCACACGGGCGTCACCGTGTTTGCCAAGGGTGTGACCGGCATTCCGGCTGGCGCCGTCTCCAATCCCGATGCAGACCTGATCGCGCGCATCGCCGGGCGCGGCAAGCCGATGAAGATAGACCTGACCCTGCTCGGCAAGCCGTTCCCGGATGCTCCCTCGGGCAACGTGATCGCCGACCTTCCGGGCCGCGACCCCTCGCTGCCCAAGATCGTGCTCGCCTGCCATCTCGATTCCTGGGATTTGGCGACCGGCGCCATCGATGACGCCTCGGGCTGCGGCATCGTCACGGCCGCGGCACTGGCCGCGCAGAAGGAGGGCAAGACCCTGCGCACGATCCGCGTGCTCTGGGCCGGAAACGAGGAAATGGGCGTCACCGGCGGCGGCAGCAAGGCCTATGCCGAGATGCATGGGGACGAGCCCCATGCCGTGGCGATGGAAAGCGATTTCGGGGCGGACAAGGTCTGGCAGTTCCGCCTGACGCTCGCCGACAGCAACCAGGCGATGGCGGAACGGATCAAGGCGGCGCTCTGGCCGATGGGCATCGTCTATCACGAAGGGGCGGCCACGGGCGGCGCCGATGTCTCGGGCATCATCGCCAAGCAGGAACTGGCCGTCGTCGATCTTGGGCAGGACGGCATGCACTATTTCGACTTGCATCACACGCCGGACGATACGCTGGACAAGGTCGATCCGGCGGCTCTTCAGCAGAACGTGGATGCCTGGACGGCCGTGCTGAAAGTGATCGCCAACGAGCCCGGCGCGATCGCGCGGGTGCCAGGTTCGAAGGGCGAAGGCTGACGGTTTGGCGAGGCGACGATCATCGTCTCCTCGCTATCGACCAGGCTGATCTCGTCCCGGCCTCGTTATCCTCGCCAAGGCAAGGATCCCGTTTCTTTCCAACAGCTGGCGCGGCCTCCGATTTGGCGCATGCACCGCCGCTTTCTTACCTCACGCCGATCTGCCTTGCGATCTCCACCAGCCGCCGTGCCTGCTCCAGATGCAGCAGTTCGGTCATCTTGCCCTCGACGCGGATAGCGCCCTTGCCCTGGTTTTCCGGCAGGGCGAACGCCTCGATCACGCCCCGCGCCCAGTCCAGGTCGGCTTCGCTCGGAGAAAACACCGTGTTGCAGGGGTCGATCTGGGCGGGGTGGATCAGGCTCTTGCCATCGAAGCCGAACATCAGGCCCTGCCGCGCCTCGGCCTGGAATATGTCGAGATCGCGAAACTCGTTGCAGACGCCGTCCAGGATCGACAGGCCGTGGCTGCGCGCGGCGGCGACGGCCATGGCCAGGAACGGCAGGAACGGCGTGCGACACGGCGTGAGCTGCGCGCGCATTTCCTTGGCGAGATCGTTGGTGCCCATGATCCACAAGGAGAGCCGGGTGCTCCGGGCCATGGCGGCCATTGCGGGAAGGTTGCCGACGCTCTCGCAGGTCTCGATCATCGTCCAGAGCTGCATCCGCGGCGCCGCGCCGGACAGGGCGGCGTGATAGCGTGCGATGTGCTCGGGCGAATCCACCTTGGGCACGAGCACGGCATCGGCTTGCGAAGCGGCGATGGCGGCTAGGTCCGCGGCGCCCCACTCGGTGTCGATGCCGTTCGCGCGAATGGCGACCTCGCGCTGTCCGAAACCGCCTTCCGCGACGGCGGCAATGGCGGCGGCGCGAGCGGCCTCCTTCGCTTCCGGCGCGACGGCGTCCTCAAGGTCCAGCACGACCATGTCGCAGGGCAGGGTGCGCGCCTTGGCGATGGCCTTGGCGTTCGAGGCGGGCAGATAGAGGGCGCTGCGCCGGGGACGCTCCGCGCCATGGTGCGTGCCAGTATCAGAGGAAGAGACGGTCATCGGGCAGGGCTCCTCGCAGTTGGCGGAGGCATTGCGGAGCCGGGCAGGCAGGTCAAGGCTCACGGCTCTTGACGTCGGTCGAGACCCCCGCAGCGATGGAGGCGCCCGAGAAAAAATTCGCCTTGAATGTTGCTACAGGGCTGCCGGGTAGTGCAAACGTTTGAAAGTTCGTGTAGCAGCGCGCCGTCGTATTCGATCGTTCCTCCTCCTCCACGATCGAAGAACGCGCGGGCCGGAACTTTTCGGCTCACGCTGCGATAGCCCTTTACGGGTCGCACAGCCGTCCCGCGACCGCTTCACGAAGAAGCGGCGCGGGACGGTTTTTTTATGGGGGACCCGTTGCGGAAAGCCCCGGTCTCATAGAGTCAGCGGCGCTTCCAGCACTTGCTCCAGAATGCGCTCGCTTTCCTGCCAGAGTTTTTCCGCTTCGAAATCGTCCAGCGCCTGAGGGGCCGGCGTTTCCTCGGCAAGATCGTGGAAGTAGTGGCCGCCTTTGCCGCCCAGATCGGGATCGGTCGCCAGCCAGACGATCGTGCGGGCCGGCTGTTCCGGCGCGGCGCATTCGTTGGCGGCCATGTAGGCCTGCATGGCCTCGTCCCCGTGGCTGGCGAAGTTGGAGCCGACCCGGCCCGGATGCATGGCAAGGGCGACGATTCCCTTGTCGATCAGCCGGCTGTGCAGCGCCCGCGTATGAAGCAGGTTGGCGAGCTTGGCCTGGCAATAGGCCGTGCCGGGCTCGAAGGCGGCCTTCATCATGAGGTCGTACCAGCGCATGCCGGCGCAGGCCCGGTGGCCGCTGGAGGAGACGGCGATTATCCGCACTTGTCCCGGCGGGGCATCGCCGGCCGCGCGTTCGAGCAAGGGTTGAAGTTCCCGCGTGAGCAGGAACGGTGCCAGGTGGTTGGCCGCAAAGGTCGCCTCCAATCCTTCCGAAGTCGCGTGGAATCCGTCGCGGACACCGCCCGCATTGTTGACGAGCACGTCGACCCGGTCCGTGAGCGCGCGAATTTCTCCGGCCACGCGGCGGACCTCATGCATTTCCGAAAAGTCGCCGCGCAGCATGTCGACGCGGGCGTTTTCTGAACCTGCCGCCCGAATTTCGGCCTCCGCGTCCTCACTGCGCTTGCGGTCGCGGCCCGTGCCGATGACGTGCCAGCCCATGCGGGCGAAAGCCGCGGCGCTGGCCCGGCCGATCCCGGAACTCGCCCCGGTGACGACGACGCATCGCTGGCGGACCTCGGGCTGATCGTCTTCTTGCGGCATCGTTCTGTTCTCCCTGATGAAATCCGGTTCGGCGCGGCGCTCTCAGCGTGGGAGAGCGCCCTTGAGGAACAGCCTCACGGCGAAGCGAACCCTTCGGTCCACATCCTGCGCCGGAAGCTCGTTCCCCGAAATCAGGAAACGTACGGGGGCGCTGACCACCATGCTCATGAACACCGTGGACGAAAGCATCGCGTCCTCGATGGCCAGGCGTCCCGCGCGGGTCTCTTCGTCCAGGATATCCGCTAGAAACTGCACGGTGGGGAGGGCGGCGATCTCGTAATAGGTCTGGAAGATGTCCGGAAAGCGGTAGGCCTCGGTGTTGATGAGGCGCTGGAGTTTCACGCCCTCCGGCGACCCTGCGAGCTGGATGCGCAGCATGGCTATCCCCACGAGCGTCTCTTCCAGGGTATCTGCGCGGGTCGCCGCGATGGTTTCGGCACTGGCGGCGCGGCGTTCGGTCCCCCGCTGGATGGCGGCGCGGAACAGGGAGGCCTTGTCCGGATAGCGGGCATAGACGGTGCGTTTCGTCATGCTGACTTCGGCGGCCAGTGCCTCGATCGTCGTCGGCTCGAACCCTTTGTCGAGGAAATGGTCGAAGGCGCAGTCGAGCAGCTGCGCATGACGCGCCTGGGCCTGTTCGCGGGTGGGCCGACCGGCGCGGACGGGCGAGGGCGGGGCGTCGGTGGCAGCGATGCGCTTGGGTTGGATCGTCTCGGGCATCTGGCCATTCGAGCCGATCGCGCTTGCGCTGCCAAGAGGATCGTGAATAATGATACGCATGAGTTGTCATTAATCGAGTCGTGCGGATCTGTCCACTGGAGGCGGAGCGCACGGCGATCCGGGAGAGAACGAATGGGTGAAGCCGTCGACAGGCTCATGGCGCTGGTCGCCGCTCCGCAGCGTTTCAGTTTCAGTGCCGAGGAACTGCGCGCAACGCAGGTTGCCGCGCTCGACGAGCGCTTTCAGGAGCGGAGGGATCGCATCAAGCTGTTGGCTCTGCGTGCCCGTGATGCCGGGATCGATAAGATTGGGTCCGTGGCGGACATGGTGCCGCTCCTGTTCCCGCACACCGCCTACAAGTCGTACCCCGAGAGCTTTCTGATGGAGGAGCGCTGGGATCGGCTGACCAAGTGGCTCGGCACGATCTCGCCTTACCCGATCGAGGGGCTGGACCTCGAAGATGTGGAGGGCATCGACGACTGGATCGAGCGGCTGGCGGCGCTGGGCTATTTCATCTCCTGCTCCAGCGGCACCACCGGCAAGTCGGCCATGCTGATCGCCTCGCAGAAGGACATGGACTGGTCGAAGATCGATACGGTCAACGTCTTTGCCTGGGGCTCGGGCGTGGTTCCGGCGCAGGACCGCGTGATCGTCGGCTGTGCCCCGGTGGCGACCGTGCCGAAGAACGCCACGATCGCCCAGGCGCAGTATGAGGCATTTGCCGATCCCAGCGCGCCGCGCTGGCACTATCCGGTGCCGCCGATCACCGTGGGCTCGCTGACCGCGATGGTGGTGATGCGCAAGAAGATCGCCGATGGCACTGCCCGTCCCGACGAGATCGCGGCTTTCGAGGAAACCTCCGCCGCGCGCGCCAAGGCGGTGGCCGACGCCATCCCGGCGACGGCGCAGTTCATCATCGAGAACCGCCATCGCAAGCTCCAGCTTTCGGGCTTGTGGAGCGGGCTATGGCAGGTCGCCAAGGCGGTACGGGATGCGGGCTATGGCCGCGCAGACTTCGATCCGGACAACTCGATCTATGTCGGTGGCGGGCTGAAGCGCGCACAACTTCCCGATGATTATCAGGAATATGTGTTCGATACCTTCAACATTCCTGAGGATCGTCACTTCCAGAATTACTCGATGCAGGAACTGAATTCCGGCATGCCGAAGTGCCGCGAAGGCGGGCGCTATCATGTGTCGCCGTGGATCGTGCCGGTGCTGCTCGACAAGTCGGGCGACGCTCTTGTCGAGGGAGCCCTCGACCACACTTCAGGTGAAATGGAAGGTCGCGCCGCGTTCTTCGATCTGTCGCTCGACGGGCGCTGGGGCGGGGTGATTACCGGCGATCGGATCTCGCTCGACCATGGCCCCTGCAAGTGCGGCAACCATGGTCCTTCGATCCGCGACAATATCGTTCGCTACGCGGATCTGGAAGGGGACGACAAGATCGGCTGCGCGGGCACGGTCGACGCCTATGTGCGAGGTGTAGCATGAACTCCGTGACGCAAGTTGCTGAAAACGAAGAACTCGTTTCGGCGCCGTTCTTCCTGCGCGGGGAGGTGCTGCACGGCACCGACGTGATCCAGACCTCGCGCGACCTCGGCGTGACTTTTGCGACGCCCAGGATACCCTTCGACCGCGCCGTGCCGCCGCGCACCGAGGTGCCGCCACTGCTGAACGTGCCGCTGGCCGAAATCATCGACTTCCTTGTCGAGACCGGCCAGCGCCTCATCGCGCCTGACAACGACCACATGCAGGAATGCATTGAGCGGATGTGTCGCACGCATATCCTGCCGCGCGCCGTGGTCGAGAACACCGCGCGCCATGCCGCAGCCTATCTCGACAAGCGCGTGCTGATGGCGGAGGTGGAGCAGAACTTCCCCGATCCGCGCGCGCTCGATGAGTGGGTGCCGAAGCAGGACTTCACCGGCCGCAAGAGCTTCGTGCGCGCCTTCGCGCCCCGCCTGATCCACGTGCTGCCGGGCAATTCGCCGGGCGTGGCGGTGAAGTCGGTGGCGCAGGGATCGATGGTGAAGGGCGTGAACCTGTTCAAGATGAGCAGCGCCGATCCCTTCACCACGGTCGCGATCCTGCGGACCATGGCGGATATCGATGCGAACCATCCCATCGTCCGTTCCATGTCGGCGGTCTACTGGCGCGGCGGCGACGACGCGACGGAGCGCGTGCTCTATCGCCCGCAGTACTTCGACAAGATCGTCGCCTGGGGCGGCGGCGATGCGATAAACAACGTTATCAAGTATTTGGGACCGGGTTTTCAGCTCGTTTCCTTCGATCCCAAGACCTCGATCTCGATGGTCGGGCGCGAGGGGCTGGTAGACGAAGCGACGGTGGACCGCGTGGCGGACCTCTGTTCCACTGACGTCATGACGTTGAACCAGGAGGCCTGCGTCGCTAGCCGCTTCCAGTTCGTGGAGGGCAGCGAGGAGGAAGTGGACCGCTTCTGCGAGCGCCTCCACCACCACATCGCCCGCCGTGCGGCGGAGAGCGGCGACGTGCGTCCGCTCGATCGTGATATGCGCGAGGCGGTGGATACGATGACCTTGATGGACGACGAATACGGCGTCTGGGGGCGGACCGACGGCAAGGGCCTCGTCATCCGCTCCGAAGAGCCGGTCGACTTCCATCCGATCAACAAGACCGCCAACGTCGTGCGGGTGGACAGCCTTGATGAAGCGGTGAAGTGGATCAATGTCGCCACGCAGACGGTGGGTTTCTATCCCTTCGACCGCATGGCCGATTACCGCGACCGGCTGGCGGCGGGCGGTGCGCAGCGCGTGGTCCATCTGGGCGAGGCGGGGCCCTCGACGATCGGCAATCCGCACGATGCGATGTATCCGCTTCACCGCTTCGTCCACTGGATGGCGCATGAGGATGGCAAGCCGGATTGAGGCTCTCATATCGCCGGCGCGGATAGCGGGGTGGGCGGCTTGCCTGCCCCGCGCCTTGCGCTAGTCAGAATGGCAAATCGCCGTGATGGGGCAGGGGCCTCGGGCACGCGAAATCCTGGAGGACTGGAAGTACCATGGCCGTTGAAATCCTGCTCCCGAAGATCGGTTTCTCGATGCAAGAAGGCCAGGTTGCCGAATGGCTGGTCGGCGATGGCGCCGCCGTGACCGAAGGCGAGCCGCTGTTCTCGCTGGAAGCTGACAAGTCCACCAATGAGGTGGAGGCGCCCGCCTCGGGCACCCTGCGGATCGTCGCAGCGGTGGGTGAGACCTATGAGGTCGGCACGGTGCTCGGCTACATCGAATAAGCGGCAGGAACGGAGGCGCGATAGGGGCCGGGAAGGGGCTGGACAGGTCCCTTTCCGAAGTTCAGATTGCCGCCATGCGCAAGATCCTGCCCGCCGCCATCGCGGCTCTCGCCCTCGCTGTTTCCGCCGGTGCCGCTCAGGCAGCATTGCCCGTCGGAGCCAAGGCTCCCGCGTTCTCGACGCAGGGCGCGAAGGGCGGCAAGGTCATGGCCTTCGACCTCAAGGCGGCGCTGAAGAAGGGGCCGGTCGTGCTCTACTTCTATCCCAAGGCCTTCACGCAGGGTTGCACGCTGGAAGCCCATGCGTTCGCCGATGCGACCCCCGATTTCGCCAAGTTGGGCGCCACCGTGGTGGGCATGTCGGCCGATGACCTGCCGACGCTGCAGAAGTTCTCGACCGAAGCCTGCCGGGACAAGTTCGCCGTCGCCGTCGCCACGCCGGCGATCACCAAGGCCTACGATGTCGCGATGAAGCGCGAAGGCGTGCCGGCCGGCATGACCGACCGCACCAGCTACGTGATCGCGCAGGACGGGCGCATCGTCATGGTCCATTCGGAACTCGACTACCGCGACCATGTGAAGCTCACCCTTGAAGCCGTGAAGAAGCTAAAGGGCTGAGGGTCGCGCTTATTGCAGCGGGCTGAGGCGGCCTGGAACCTTCACCGGGTGAACAACCGCACTCCAGCCTTGAACAGCACCCCCATAGGCGGGTAAGAGCGCCGTTTCCGCGCGCCACTTTGCTCGCGCGCTTTACATATGCCGTCGCTGCGCTATGCGCGCGCTGTCGCTTCTTGGGAGTTTCAAGTCATGCGTGCCGAAGGGCAGGCCCACATTGCGCGTATCGAGAAGGCCCTCGCGCTGGTCCGCAAGTTCCTCGATTGGGACCGCGCCCTGCGCCGGTTCGACGAGCTGAACGCGCGTGTCGAAGACCCCACGCTTTGGGACAAGCCCAAGGAAGCCGAAGCGGTGATGAAGGAGCGTCGCCGTCTTGAGGCTGCGATCGGTGCCGTGAACGATATCGGCCGCGAAATGCAGGACGCCATCGAGTTCGTCGAACTGGGCGAGATGGAGGACGACGAGGATACCATCAACGAAGGTATCGCCACGCTCGCCGCTCTTGCCGAACGCGCCGACCAGGACAAGGTGACCGCGTTGCTTTCCGGCGAGGCCGACAGCAACGACACGTATCTCGAAGTCCATGCCGGTGCCGGCGGGACGGAAAGCCAGGACTGGGCCGAAATGCTCCAGCGCATGTACACGCGCTGGGCGGAGCGTCACGGCTACAAGGTCGAACTGGTGGACTACCACTCGGGCGAAGCCGCGGGCATCAAGAGCTGCACCCTGCTGATCAAGGGCGAGAACGCCTATGGCTATGCCAAGACCGAAAGCGGCGTCCATCGCCTGGTCCGCATCAGCCCTTACGACAGTTCGGCGCGGCGCCACACCAGCTTCTCCTCGGTCTGGGTCTACCCGGTGATCGACGACAGCTTCGAGATCGACATCAACCCGGCGGACCTGAAGATCGATACTTATCGCGCTTCGGGTGCGGGCGGGCAGCACGTCAACACCACGGACTCGGCAGTGCGCATCACGCACGGCCCGTCCGGCATCGTCGTCGCCAGCCAGATCGACCGTTCGCAGCACAAGAACCGCGAAATCGCGATGGGCATGCTGAAGGCGCGCCTGTTCGAGGAAGAGATGCGCAAGCGTGAGGAAGCGGCCAGTGCCGAACACGCCAGCAAGAGCGACATCGGCTGGGGCCACCAGATCCGGTCCTACGTTCTTCAGCCCTACCAGCAGGTGAAGGACCTGCGCACCGGCGTCGTCTCGACGGCGCCCGGTGACGTGCTTGACGGCGCGCTCGACCCCTTCATGGCCGCCGCGCTTTCGCAGCGCGTGACGGGTGAGAAGGTCGAAGTGGAAGACGTCGACTGAGATCGGTAGCGGAATTCGAACCCGCGCTTCGGCAGCGATTTTGCCAAGCGCGGGGCGAACCGCTAAAGGGCCGCATGCGCTTGTCCTTCCCCCTTTCCTGCCGCTCCGCCCTGGCGGTGTCGACGCTCGCGCTCGGCCTGGTTCTGGGGGGGTGCCACCGCGAGCCGGTCGACGAATCGCGGGCCGAAAGCGCGCGCGCCTTTCCGGTGGCGGACCGCCCGGTTTCCAGGACGCCCGACGGCGCCGTCGGCACCGAAGTCCAGCGCGACAGCCTGAACGAGGCGCAAGTCGTCATGGACCTGGCCAGGATCGAGCCGGGCATGAGCGTTGCCGATCTCGGCGCGGGTGAAGGCTACTACACGGTTCGCCTGGCCCAGCGCGTCGGGACCAAGGGCCGTGTGCTGGCCGAGGATATCGACCGCGCGGCGAACGAGCGGCTGGGCAACCGCGTGATGCGCGAGGAACTGGAGAACGTCTCCATCAAGCTCGGCACGCCGGACGATCCGAAACTGCCGGAAAACAGCTTCGATCGCGTCTTCCTGGTGCACATGTACCACGAAGTGACGGAGCCTTACGCGTTCCTCTGGCATTTGCGGCCTTCGCTGCGCGAGGGCGGGCGCGTGGTCGTTGTCGACGTCGATCGCGCCAGCGACAGCCACGGCATTCCGCCGCAACTCCTTTTCTGCGAATTTGCGTCCATGGGCTTTCGTTTGACGGAATTTGTCCGTAAGCCGGAGCTCCAGGGCTACTACGCACAGTTCGAGGTCGCCGGTCCGCGTCCGGAGCCGGCAAACATCGTACCTTGCCGGATATCCGGCAACACCATGACGCAAAAGTAGTGCGTCAGTAGCACAGGGCGTATACAGGGCCGCTGAACCGGCGTGCCTCACGCCGGGGGAAAGACGAAAGAGAAAATGGGTTTCAAGGGTCTCAAGCCGATTGTCTATGGTGGACGCGAAGTCTGGCCGCTCGTTGAGGGCGGCAAGGGTGTTGCCGCGACCAACCACATGAGCTCGGGCGCCTGGGCGGCGGCCGGCGGCATCGGTACGGTCAGCGCCGTCAATGCCGACAGCTATGATGCCGAGGGCAAGATCGTCCCGCAAGTCTACAACGCCCTTACCCGCAAGGAGCGGCACCAGGAATTGATCGACTACGCCATCGACGGCGCTGTCGAGCAGGTTCGACGTGCCTACGAGATTTCCGGCGGCAAGGGCGCGATCAACATCAACGTCCTGTGGGAAATGGGCGGCGCCCAGACCATCCTCGAAGGCGTTCTGGAGCAGACCCGCGGCATGGTCACGGGCGTGACCTGCGGTGCGGGCATGCCTTACAAGCTGTCCGAGATCGCGGCCCGCTTCAACGTCAACTACCTGCCGATCGTCAGCTCCGGCCGCGCTTTCCGCGCGCTGTGGAAGCGCGCCTATCACAAGGTGCCCGACCTGCTGGGCGCAGTGGTCTATGAGGATCCCTGGCTCGCCGGCGGCCATAACGGCCTGTCGAATGCCGAAGACCCGCTCAAGCCGGAAGATCCCTATCCCCGCGTCAAGGCGCTGCGCGACACCATGCGGGCGGAAGGCATTGCCGACACCGTGCCGATCGTCATGGCCGGCGGCGTCTGGTTCCTGCGCGACTGGGAAAACTGGATCGACAATCCGGAACTGGGCTCGATCGCCTTCCAGTACGGCACGCGTCCGCTGCTGACGCACGAAAGCCCGATCCCGCAGGCGTGGAAGGACCACCTTCGCACTCTCGAGCCGGGCGACGTGCTGCTGCACCGTTTCTCGCCGACCGGGTTCTATTCCTCGGCGGTACGCAACCCGTTCCTGCGCAATCTCGAGGCGCGTTCGGAGCGCCAGATTCCCTACTCGAAGGTCGAGGCCGGCGAGCATACCGTGCGTCTCGACGTCGGCGTGAAGGGCAAGAACTTCTGGGTCGCGCCCAAGGATCTCGACCGTGCGCGTTCATGGTCGGCGCAGGGCTTCACCGATGGCCTGCGCACACCCGACGACACGATCATCTTCGTCGATCCTGCCGAGCGCGACGATATCCGCAAGGACCAGGCCGACTGCATGGGCTGCCTGTCGCATTGCGGCTTCTCCTCGTGGAAGGACCATGACGACTACACCACCGGCCGTCTCGCCGATCCGCGCAGCTTCTGCATCCAGAAGACGCTCCAGGACATCGCTCACGGCGGCCCGATCGACGAAAACCTGATGTTTGCCGGCCATGCCGCCTACAAGTTCAAGCAGGACCCGTTCTATTCCAACGGCTTCACGCCGACGGTGAAGGAACTGGTCGATCGCATCCTGACCGGCGACTGATCGCCGCGGGAAACGGACCGATACAGGAAAAGGGCGGCTCTCGGGCCGCCCTTTTTTGTTTCCATCAACCGAAGTCCGACCTTCGGATCCGGCCGTCCTGCGTCAGGAGCCGACTTCCTGCCCGGCCACCGAGGCGGCGCGGCAGGTCCGGTCGCGGCCCGATCGCTTGGCTTCATAAAGGGCCTCGTCGGCAGAGTGCAACGCGGCCTCGATGTCTTCGTCGTTCCAGCAGCAGAGGCCGGCGGAGAAGGTGATGGGGCGCCCATCGACGGTGCCGATCGGCTCCTCGCGCATGCGGGCGGCGAGCCGGGCAAGTGTCCAGTCCGCTTCGTCCTCGATGCATTCGTGGAACAGGATGGCGAACTCTTCACCGCCCCAGCGAGCCACCATGTCGGCGCGGCGTATCTGTGAAGAGAGCCGGTCCGCGAATGCGCAGAGCACCCGGTCGCCTTCGTCATGGCCGAGCCGGTCGTTGACTTGCTTGAAGAAGTCGATGTCGACGATGGCCAGGCAGCCTTTGCGCTGGTGGGCGGGCAGGGCCTGGACCTGCTCCAGGAAACCGCGACGGTTGGCGATCCCGGTGAGGGGGTCTTCCAGTGCCGCGATGCTGAGGTCTTCCATCTGTGCGCGCGTGGCGGTGGCTGCGCGGTGGACGCCTGCGTAAAGCGTCTGGATCACGTCCCCCACTTCGGGGAGCGGTGCGCCGTCCTCTTCCTTCGGATTCAGGGCGGCCGCCAGGGCATGGATCGGGTCGAGCAGGGCCCCTATGCCGAACAGGGCGAGGGCGGTGCCCAGGACCGTCGCCAGGGTAAGCAGGACGAATTCGAACAGGGCGATCCGCCCGGTCGACAGGCCCCACACACAATAGCCGATCAGCGGAAGATGAGTGGCGAGGAAGCAGATGGCAAAGATGCGCAATCGCAGCGAGCGCGGAAATATGAAGGACGTTGCGAGGTAGAACTGCATTCAGGCATCCCGGTTCTCGTTAGAATTGCCGGAAAAAATTGTCGACGGTTCTAAACGGTTCCTAAAAATTCATCGTTAATTTGCGTACGCAAGATGAGCCGTGCGACCTCCATGGCCGGTCGTTTCGCTCCGTTCCCTGTGCACATAACGACTGAGGCGGGAGTCCGCAGACCCCCGCCTCAATCGATTTCAACTCATTCAATTCAATGCATTGCCGAAAAGGCCGGAGCGTGGACGGATACTCAGCCACGCACCGTGTTGGCAGCGCTCAGCACCGCGCGGACACTGGCGGTCGCCACGTCCTCGTCGATGCCGACACCCCAGATCACGCGCCCATCGGGCGTCACGCATTCGACATAGGCGGCGGCGCGGGCGTCAGTGCTCTTGCCCATCGAATGCTCGGCATAGTCGCGCACGTCGAGCGTCACGCCGAAGCTTTCCGCCAGGGTCGCGGTGACCGAGGAGATCAGGCCGTTGCCGCGACCGGATACCGACTGCTCCCTGCCGTCGACGCCGATCTTCCCGGCGAAGACGCGGGTGCCGTCGGCGGCCTTGGCTTCTTCCCAGTCGATCAGCTGGAAGTGCTGCGGATCGTCGATGCGATAGGCCTTGCGGAACACGTTCCAGATGTCGGCGGCCTGGAGTTCGCGGCCGAGTTCGTCGGCCAGTTCCTGGACGTGCTTCGAGAAGTGCGCCTGCATGCGCTTGGGCAGCTTGAGGCCCTGGTCCTGCTCGATAACCCAGGCGAAACCGCCCTTGCCGGACTGTGAGTTGACGCGGATCACCGCTTCGTAGTCGCGGCCGAGATCGGCCGGATCGATCGGCAGGTAAGGCACGGCCCAGATCTCGTCGTTGCGCTTTTCCTGCGCCGCGAAGCCCTTCTTGATCGCGTCCTGATGGCTGCCCGAGAAGGCAGTGAACACCAGTTCGCCGCCGTAGGGATGGCGTTCCGCGACCTTGAGCTGGTTGCAGTATTCCACCGTCTGGATCACTTCGTCGATGTCCGAGAAGTCCAGCTGCGGGTTCACGCCCTGCGTGTACATGTTCATCGCCACGGTGACGAGGCAGCAGTTGCCGGTGCGCTCGCCATTGCCGAACAGGCAGCCCTCGACGCGGTCGGCGCCGGCCATCAGCCCCAGTTCGGCGGCAGCCACGCCGGTGCCGCGGTCGTTATGGGTGTGCAGCGAGATCACGGCCGATTCGCGGTTCGGCAGGTTGCGGCAGAAATACTCGATCTGGTCGGCATAGACGTTGGGCGTCGCCGCCTCGACCGTCGCCGGCAGGTTCAGGATGATCGGGTTTTCCGGCGTCGGCTGGAGAATTTCCATCACCGCCTCGCAGCACTCGATCGAGAAATCGAGTTCGGCGGTGGAGAACGTCTCGGGCGAGTATTCGAACTGCCACTGGGTACCGGGATACTTCGCCGCCTGGTCGCGCATGATCTTGGCGCCGTTTTCAGCGATGCCGCGGATCTCGTGCTTTTCCATGCCGAACACCACGGTGCGCCACAGCGGCGAGACGGCGTTGTAGAGGTGGACGATCGCGGCGTGAACGCCTTCCAGGCTCTCGAACGAGCGGGTGATCAGGTCTTCGCGCGACTGGGTCAGCACCTGGACCATGACGTCTTCGGGAATGCGGTCGTTCCTGACGAGTCCGTTGATGAAATCGAACTCGGTCGCGCCCGCGCTGGGGAAGCCGACTTCGATCTCCTTCAGGCCGACCTTGACCAGCAGGTCGAAGAAGCGGTTCTTCTTTTCCGCGCCCATCGGGTCGATCAGCGCCTGGTTGCCGTCACGCAAGTCGGTCGAGAGCCAGCGCGGCGCCTTGGTGATGACCTGCGAGGGCCACTGGCGGTTCGGCAGGTCGATCTGCGGGAAGGGACGGTACTTGACCGAAGGGTCTTTCAGCATGGTCATGGGTAATCTCGCTCGGAAATGATCTTCGTGTCGCTGGCTTTTTGCCATTGGCTAGCCTGCTTGCGTCTTGCCGGCCTGCGTTTGGCCGGTCTTTGCAGGTCCCCTTGAGCGCCGAGCGCGCCGCAGGACCGACGCGTCACCTCACGCCCAAGGGCGGATAAGTCGCAGGGTTAGGCCAAGACGAAGGGTCATGGCGCTGCCTATGGGCATTCGGGCCGCCGAAGTAAAGCGAAAAGGGCGCCCGCTTGCGGCACGGCCGATCCCGCGCGCAGCTATCCCGGTGCGCAACAAACTGTCGCGGTCAGGAGCCGGCGGGCGGATGGCGGTCGAGGAACAGCCGATCGAGCACGCTCCAGGGCAGCATCCAGAACACCGCGACCAGCGCCGCGCAGGCGATGCCGAGCCAGGGGGAAAGAAAAGTCAGCGGAAGACCGAGCGCATAGACCACCGAGGCTGCGATGCCCTTGCGATGCGAGGCCTTGTGATAGCGCCGGCTCGCCACGTTTTGCGCGCCGGTCGCCGCGATCCGGCCCTGGAGCAGGATATAGGCAAGGGCCGGTGTCAGCATCGTCACCAGATAGAGCAGCGTGGCCTCGCGGCTGAAGTGGTGCTCTCCCAGGTAGGCGGTGGAGAAGGGGATGAGCGACAGGGTGAAGAGCAGCAGCATGTTGGACCAGAGCAGGCCGCTGGTCACCCGCCGCGCATGGCCGAGTAGGCGATGGTGGTTCACCCAGTAGATCGCGACGTAGGCATAACTCAGCACATAGGCGATGAAGATCGGCCAGAGCGACCAGAGCGCGCCGAGGCCCTCGGTGACCGGGGTCTTCAGCTCCAGCACCATGATGGTGATGATGATGGCGATGACGCCGTCGGAAAAGGCCTCGACACGGGTGAGGCCGTCCTCGCGGTCGATTTCGTCTGCTTCGCTCATCGGGCGTCCCTGTTCAGATTCTGGCCGTTTCAATTCGGCAAGGATGTCCGGCCGAGAAAGAGACTTGGCCGACAGGGACGCCCGGATCAAGATATCGCTTGGTATGGGTCAGGTGCAGGTGAAGCCCTTGATCTTGCCGTCCTCATCCACCTGGACGTTCAGGCGGTCGGGCCGATAGTCCATGGTCACGGCCATGCCGGGCTTCAGGACGCGCATCGGCTTGTCGCCGCGCCACACGGTGATCTTGGCGATCACTTCGTCGCTGGCGGGCTGGCCCACGTAGGAGGCAAGCTGGTCGGCGCCGCAGCTGGGTTCCATCGACGACGGCGGTGGGCTGGCATCGGCCACATTGTCGCTCCCTGTGCCGGTGCAGCCGGAAAGGGCGGCTGCAAGGGTGAGGGCGGGGGCAATGGTCGCGAACAGTCTGGCCTTCATGCCGGTCTCCTTTCGGGGTGTCTGATCCCGCGACTATGGCCCATCCGCCGTGAACGGTCGATGACGCCCGCGTTACTGCTTCTCGAACGCGGCGTTGATGACGAGCACGGTCTCGTCCGAGACGACCGGGACGTACTTGGTCACGCCGAAGTCCGAACGCTTGATGATCGCGCGGGCCAGGAAGCCGACCGAATCCTTCTTGCTCATCGGGTTCTGCGCGGCGCCGAAGAAGCGTGCCATGATGGTGATCGGCTTGCTGACGCCGTGAAGCGTGAGGGTACCGTCGATCGCGGCGGCATCGGGACCGCGCGGCGTGACCGAAGTGGCGACGAACGTCGCGGTGGGGAACTTGGCGGCGTCGAGCCAGTCTGCGCTGCGCAGTTCCTCGGTCAACTTGTCGCTGGTGGTCTGTACCGAAGTGACCGGGATGGTGACGTTGAGCTTGGTGGCGGCAAGGTTCTTGGGGTCGAGCGTCATCGAGCCGCTGGCGCCGGAGAACGTGCCCGCAAAAGGCGAGATTCCCATGTGGGAGACGCTGAAGGTGACCTGGGTGTGAGCAGGCTCGACGGCGTAAGTGCCCGCCTTGACGTCCGTGGGTGCGCCGGCGCCGTGGAGCATTTCCATCCGTTCGCGGCCGCCGCCCGGGCCGCCGGGGCCCGGCTGGGCGATGACGGGGGCCGCGAGAGCGGCTGCGGCGGCGAGGACGAGGGGGATATGGATGCGGCGCATTGGGTATGCTCCCGAAAAAGAAGAGGCGGCGCATTTCTGCGCCGCCTCCGAACCTTCGTCAAACGCGAAATGCGTAAGAGAAATCAGTTCTCTGCCTTGAACCTCAAGGCTTAGTTCTTCGCCTTGTCGACCAGGGCGTTGGCGCCGATCCAGGGCATCATGGCGCGCAGCTTCGAGCCGGTTTCCTCGATCGGGTGACGCTTGGCGGCGATGCGCGAAGCCTTCAGTTCCGGCTGGCCGGCGCGGTTGTCGAGCACGAAGTCCTTCACGAAACGGCCCGACTGGATGTCTTCCAGAACGCGCTTCATTTCCTTCTTGGTTTCTTCGGTGATGATGCGCGGGCCGGTCTTGATGTCGCCGTATTCGGCGGTGTTCGAGATCGAGTAGCGCATGTTGGCGATGCCGCCTTCATACATCAGGTCGACGATCAGCTTCAGCTCGTGAAGGCATTCGAAGTAGGCCATTTCCGGTGCGTAGCCGGCTTCCACCAGCGTTTCGAAGCCGGCCTGGACCAGCGCGGTGGTGCCGCCGCAGAGCACGGCCTGCTCACCGAACAGGTCGGTTTCGCATTCCTCGCGGAAGTTGGTCTCGATGATGCCCGAACGGCCGCCGCCGACGCCCGAAGCGTAGGCCAGGGCCACATCCTGCGCATTGCCGGTCACGTCCTGGTGGATCGCGACGAGGCAGGGCACGCCGCCGCCCTTGACGTATTCGCCGCGAACGGTGTGGCCCGGGCCCTTCGGCGCGATCATGATCACGTCGATGTCGGCGCGGGGTTCGATCAGGCCGAAGTGGACGTTGAGGCCATGGGCGAAGGCCAGCGCTGCACCGGGCTTCATGTTCTCATGGATGTCGGCGGCGTAGATCGCGGCCTGGTGCTCGTCGGGCGCCAGGATCATGAGCACGTCGGCCCATGCGGCCGCTTCGGCGTTGGCCAGCACCTTGAAGCCGGCGCCTTCGGCCTTCTTGGCAGAGGGCGAGCCGGGACGAAGCGCGATGGCCACTTCCTTGACGCCCGAGTCGCGCAGGTTCTGCGCGTGGGCATGACCCTGGCTGCCGTAGCCGAGGATCGCGACCTTCTTTTCGGTGATCAGGTTGATGTCGCAATCGGCGTCGTAATAGACCTTCATTGTACTACCCTTTCGACGGCCCGTCCCCGTGAGGCGGGGCCTAATTGATTTGCGCCGGTGGCGCATGGTCGGTTGGTTCCGGTTTCTGGCCGGAGGATATGGGTTAAGCCTCGTGCGGCCCGCGGATCATCGCGACGATGCCGGTACGGCCGACTTCGACGAGGCCGAGGTCGCGCATCAGCTGCACGAAAGTATCGATCTTGTCCGGCGCGCCGGTCAGTTCGAAGATGAAGCTGCCGGTGGTCGTGTCCACCGCCTTGGCGCGGAAGATGTCGGCCAGGCGCAGTGCCTCGACGCGCTTCTCGCCCAGGCCCGCCACCTTGATGAGCGCCAGTTCGCGGGCGACGTGGGGGCCTACCTCGGTGAGGTCGACCACCTTGTGCACCGGCACCAGGCGTTCGAGCTGGGCGTGGATCTGGTCGATCTGGCTCGGCGGCCCGTGCGTGACGATCGTGATCCGGCTCACCGCGTGGTTCTCGGTGATGTCGGCCACGGTAAGGCTGTCGATGTTGTAGCCACGCGCGGTGAACAGGCCGGCGATCTTGGCGAGAATGCCCGCCTCGTTATCGACGGTAATGGTGAGGACGTGGCGTTCCTCGGCCTCTTGCTTGATGTGCATCATGATATGTCTTTCGGATCCTGCGCGCGCGTTCTCAGACCAGAGCCTTGGCTTCGTCGTCCATGGTGCCGGCCACGGTGTCGCCGTAGAGGATCATTTCGGTATGCGCCGCGCCCGAGGGGATCATCGGGAAGCAGTTCGATTCCTTGGCGACCAGGCAGTCGACGATGACGGGACCGTCGTAGTCGATCATTTCCTGGATGCCGGCATCGAGCTGGCTTTCGTTCTCGATGCGGATGCCCTTCCACCCGTAAGCTTCAGCCAGCTTCACGAAGTCCGGCAGGCTGTCCGAATAGGACTGCGAGTAGCGGCTCTCGTAAGTGAGTTCCTGCCACTGGCGGACCATGCCCATCCACTCGTTGTTGAGGATGAAGATCTTCACCGGTAGGCGGTACTGGGTGGCGGTGCCCAGTTCCTGGATGTTCATCTGGATCGAGGCGTCACCGGCGATGTCGATGACCAGGCTGTCCGGATTGCCGAGCTGCGCGCCGATCGCGGCGGGCAGGCCGTAGCCCATCGTGCCGAGACCGCCCGAAGTCAGCCACTTGTTCGGACCGAAGAAGTGGAAATACTGCGCCGCCCACATCTGRTGCTGGCCGACTTCGGTGGAGATCACCGGGTCCTTGTCCCTGGTCAGCTCGAACAGGCGCTGGACCGCCAGCTGCGGCATGATCGCCTTCTTCGAAAGCGGGAAGGACAGGCTTTTCTTGCCGCGCCATTCCTCCACGCGGGCCTTCCACGGCGCCAGATCCTGGCCCTTGCGGTCGCCCCAGAGCGTCAGGATCTGGTCGAGCACGGTGGCGCAGTCGCCGATGATCGGCAGGTCGACGCGAACCGTCTTGTTGATCGAGGCGCGGTCGATGTCGATGTGGATCTTGGTCGAATTCGGCGCAAAAGCGTCGAGACGGCCGGTCACGCGGTCATCGAAACGGGCGCCGACGCAGACGATCAGGTCGGCCTGGTTCATCGCCAGGTTGGCCTCGTAGGTGCCGTGCATGCCCAGCATGCCCAGCCAGTCGGCGTGGTCTGCGGGGAAGGCGCCGAGGCCCATGAGGGTGGACGTGACGGGCGCGCCGGTCTTGGCCTGAAGCTCGCGCAGCAGGGCGGTGGCGCGCGGGCCGGAGTTGATGACGCCGCCGCCGGTATAGAACACCGGCGCCTTGGCCTTGGCCAGCAGTTCGACCGCCTGTGCGATCTCGTCCGCCGTGCCTTCGGTGCGCGGCGAATAGCGCTGGCGGCGCTGCGCCGGGGCATCGTTCCAGGCGGCGGAGGCGATCTGGACGTCCTTGGGGATGTCGATCAGCACCGGGCCGGGACGGCCGGACGTGGCGATCTGGAACGCCTCGTCGATGATGCCTGCCAGTTCGGCCGGGTCTTTCACCAGGTAGTTATGCTTGGTGCAGTGGCGCGAGATGCCGACCGTGTCCGCTTCCTGGAAAGCGTCCGAGCCGATCAGCGCCGTCGGCACCTGGCCGGTGATGATGACCAGCGGAATCGAATCCATGAAAGCATCGGCAATACCGGTGATGGCATTGGTTGCGCCCGGGCCCGAGGTGACGAGAACGACGCCGGGCTTGCCGGTCGAACGCGCATAACCTTCGGCTGCGTGGGCCGCGCCGGCTTCGTGGCGGACCAGGATGTGCCGAAGTCGCTCGTCGCCGAATAGAGCATCGTAGATCGGTAGCACGGCGCCGCCGGGATACCCGAATACGAATTCGACCCCCTGCTTGACCAGGCTTTCGACCAGGATGTTCGCGCCGCTGCGCTCTTCAGTCACAACACATTCCTTTACCGATTCGTGGGCGTTTCCCGAGGGAAGGGCTGCCCTTCGAATATTGCGCGCCACGAAGGTCGCGCATTACCAAAAAACCATAGCGCGCCCTTGGGCGAACTATAATGAAACCGACCCGACACGACGGGCGCCGTGCCGGGTCCTCCCTCTCCTCCCTGCATACTTTCATCAGCAGGTGAGGGCGCTCTAAGGGGCCGAAAATATTACGTCAACCCTATAACGTGAAATAATCTATCTTGAAGGGTTTTTTGGTCGAAATATTCGAACTCGATCCTTGCCCAATCTTGCGGGGGCTGGTGGCGCAACCAGGTGAACTGGCGCTTGGCGTAGTTGCGGGTGGCCTGCGATCCCCGGGCGACGGCCTCCTCCAGCACACTTTCCCCGCGCAGGACGGCGGCGAGTTCCGGCACGCCGATGGCGCGCATCACCGGCAGGTCGGGATCGAGGCCGCGGGCGAGCAGCCTCTCCACTTCGGTGACGGCGCCGCGCTCGATCATGCGCGCGAACCGCAAGTCGCAGCGGCGGTAGAGGGTCTGGCGTTCGGGAAGCAGGATTGCGGCGTGAAGCGAGACATCGCCGCCGATGCCGCCGCTGGTCCGGGCCTGCCAATGGGCAATCGGCAGGCCGGTAGAGCGGACGACTTCCAGGGCGCGGGCGATGCGCGCGCTGTCTGCGGGAGCGAGGCGCGCGGCGCGTTCAGGGTCCTCGCCCTGCAAGGCGGCATAGGCCTCGGCAACGGGGAGGGCGCGGACCGCGTCGCGCACTTCCGGGTCGATTGGGGGGACCGGAGCGATGCCGTCCAGAAGCGTGCGTATATAAAGGCCGGTGCCGCCCACCAGCACGGGCACGGCGCCCTCGGCATGGATTGCGGCGATGGCCGCGCGCGCGGCGCGGGCCCATTCGGCGGCGGAGCAGGTCTCGGCCCCGTCCCAGGCGCCGAACAGGCGGTGCTCGATGCCGCCCATTTCCTCCGCCGTGGGGCGGGCGCTGAGCACGGTCAGGTCGGCATAGACCTGCGAACTGTCGGCATTGACGACCACGGCCCGCTTACCGCGCCGCTCCAGTTCCTGTGCCAGCGCCACGGCACAATCGCTCTTGCCGCTGGCGGTCGGCCCTGCGATGAGCGCGAGGGGTGGCTTTTCGCGGCCGCCCGTGGAATTTTCATACGCAGCTTCAAGGGAATTCGCAGTGCTCATTGCGCGGCTGATAGCAGAACCGGACCACCTCTCGGCAAGAATCGATGCGGCGCGGGCCGAAATGCAGGAAAGCGGTGTGCGGCTCGCTTCGGCGGCGATGCTCGATTTCTGCGGCAAGACCATGCAGCTTGCCTCGCCTGACGATGACGCCGCCGCGCTGCGCAAGGCCCTGGATGACCATTTCGCGCCGACCGACGGCCTGGTCTGCGATCATGAGCCGACGATTCCCGGGCTGTTCATCTCCGACATGGATTCGACCATGATCGGCCAGGAATGCATCGACGAACTGGGTGACTTCGCAGGCCTCAAGGAGCGCATCGCCGAGATCACCGAGCGGGCCATGCAGGGCGAACTGGACTTCGAGCAAGCCCTTCTGGAGCGAGTCGGGCTGCTCAGGGGCCTTTCGGTCGGCGCCATCGAGGAATGCCTCGCCAGCCGTATCCGGCCGATGCCGGGCGCGCGCACGCTGGTGGAGACGCTCAAGAAGTTCGGCTGCCGCACCGTCCTGGTGACCGGCGGCTTCCACCACTTCGCCGATCCGGTCGCCGCGCAGCTCGGTTTCGAGCATGTGGTCGGCAATCGGCTGGAAGTGGCCGACGGCAAGCTGACGGGCGGCCTTGCCGGCCCGATCGTCGACAGCGCCGTCAAGAAGGCGACGTTGCTGGCCGAGGTGGCGGCGCTGGGCGACGACGTCACCAGCCTTGCCACGGGCGACGGCGCGAACGACATTCCCATGCTGGAAGCCGCGACTTACGGTATCGCCTATCACGCTAAGCCCAAGGCGCGCGCTGCGGCGAACGGCTGGGTCGACCGCGGCGATCTCACCAGCGTGCTGCGGCTGCTCGGTATCGACGAGCAGGAATGGGTTCGCATCTAGGAAAGGCGACGATGATGGCCGGCGATGAAACCTCTTTTCTCAGTCGGCTGTCGCACCCGCACTATCTGCTGTTCCTGGCCGCGCTTCTGCTCGCGCCCTGGCCGCTGCTGTCCGTGATGCGCAAGGTCGAGGCGGTCGTGACCGCGTTCGATCTGGCCGTGATCGTCTTCACCCTGAGCTGCATCCCGCTATGGCGCGGCGGCACGGCCGATGTGATGCGCCGTCAGGCCAAGCGCGACGATGCGGGGCAGGTCCTGCTGCTTCTGCTGACCGGGCTGATATCCTCGATCATTCTCGCCGCGCTCGGCACTCTGGTGCTCGACAACCAGAGCCTCGTGCCCGGCGAGATTGCGCTGCTGGTGGTGACGCTGCTGGCCTGCTGGACTTTCGCCAACCTCATCTACGCCTTCCATTACGCGCGGCTCTATTATTCCTCCCGCGACGGCGGAGATCACGAAGGCCTGGACTTCCCCGGCGGCTGCGTGCCCGATTTTGCCGACTTCGTGAACTTTGCCTTCGTGATCGGCATGACCTGCCAGACCGCGGACATCGAGATCACCGATTCGGACCTACGACGGGTTTCCACCTTCCACGGCCTGTTCGCTTTCGCCTTCAACCTCGGCATCCTGGCATTGACGGTGAACGTGCTGGCCTCTTCCACCGGGGGCGGTTGACCGAGCAGAAAAAAAGGGCGCCCGTCGGGGCGCCCTTTTTCCGGTTCCGTTCCGGGAGGAAGAGCGATCAGCCCTCCATCCAGTCCCTGAAGAACGCCTCGTTGGCGTCGCGAAGATCGCTGACTTCGTTGCCGGCGACCTTGGTGCCTGCAACAGTGCCGATGCGGCGCGCGCCGGGCAGTTCGGTGCCAGCGGGGGCGGTGACGAGGTAGCGGCTCTGGTCTTCGCCGAAGGCCTCGGCCGTGCTCAGTTCCACGTCGAGATTGCAGCCGAGGCCGCTGGCAAGAGCCATTTCGGCCAGGGCCACGAGCAGGCCGCCGTCGCTGACGTCATGGACCGCGGTAACCTTGCCCGCGCCGATCCACTCGCGGATCGCGGCGCCGTTCTCGGCCTCGACCGTGAGATCGACCCTGGGTGCTTCGCCGGCTTCCTGGCCCGCGATCTCGCGCAGCCAGAGCGACTGACCCAGGTGCGAACCGAGCTTGCCCTCAGGCGCGCCGAGCAGGAAGATCTCGTCGCCGACGTTCTTGAAGGCGACGGTCGCCATCTTCTCGTGGTCGGCCAGGATGCCCACGCCGCCGATCGCCGGGGTCGGCAGGATGGCCGAGCCGCCGCCGGTGGCCTTCGATTCGTTGTAGAGCGAGACGTTGCCCGAGACGATCGGATAGTCGAGCGCGCGGCAGGCATCGCCCATGCCGTTCAGGCAGCCGACGATCTGGGCCATGATCTCGGGGCGCTGCGGGTTCGCGAAGTTCAGGCAGTTGGTTATGGCGAGCGGAAGGCCGCCGACTGCGCTGATGTTGCGATAAGTCTCGGCCACGGCCTGCTTGCCGCCCTCATAAGGGTCTGCATAGCAATAGCGGGGCGAGCAGTCGGTGCTGATCGCCAGCGCCTTGGGCGTGTTGTGGATACGTACCACGGCCGCGTCGCCGCCGGACTTCTGCATCGTGTCGCCGCCGACCTGGCTGTCGTACTGTTCCCAGATCCACTTGCGCGAGGCGAGGTCGACCGTGCCCATCAGCTTGAGCAGATCGGCGCCGATGTCGGCGCTTTCCCCCACGTCGCCCAGGGCCGGAACCTTGGCCCAGGCCTTGTATTCTTCAGGCGAAACGTAAGGACGCTCGTATTCCGGCGCGTCGTCGGCCAGCGGGCCGAGCGGGATGTCGCAGACCACTTCGCCATTGAATTCGAGAACCATGTGGCCGGTGTCGGTCACTTCGCCGATCACGGCGAAGTCCAGTTCCCACTTCTTGAAGATCGCCTCGGCCATCGGCTCCTTGCCGGGCTGGAGCACCATGAGCATGCGCTCCTGGCTTTCCGAGAGCATCATCTCGTAAGGCGTCATCGCCTCTTCGCGGCAGGGCACATTGTTCATGTTCAGGCGAATGCCGGCGCCGCCCTTGCTGGCCATTTCGACCGACGAGGAAGTGAGGCCGGCCGCGCCCATGTCCTGGATCGCGACGATGGCGTCGGTGGCCATGAGTTCGAGGCAGGCCTCGATCAGCAGCTTTTCGGTGAAGGGATCGCCCACCTGCACGGTCGGGCGCTTCTCGTCCGAATGCTCGTCGAAGTCGGCCGAAGCCATGGTGGCGCCGTGGATGCCGTCGCGGCCGGTCTTCGAACCGACGTAGACGATGGGGTTACCCAGGCCGGTGGCGGCCGAGTAGAAGATCTTGTCCGTATCGGCGACGCCCACGGTCATGGCGTTGACCAGGATGTTGCCGTCGTAAGCCTTGTGGAAGTTCGTCTCGCCGCCGACGGTGGGCACGCCCACGCAGTTGCCGTAGGAGCCGATGCCTTCGACAACGCCCTGCACCAGGTGCTTCATCTTCGGATGCTCGGGGCGGCCGAAGCGCAGGGCGTTCATGTTGGCGACCGGGCGGGCGCCCATGGTGAAGACGTCGCGCAGAATGCCGCCGACGCCGGTGGCCGCGCCTTGGAACGGCTCGATGTAGCTGGGGTGGTTGTGGCTTTCCATCTTGAAGATGGCGGCCTGCCCGTCGCCGATGTCGATGACGCCCGCATTCTCGCCGGGGCCGCAGATGACCCAGGGAGCCTTCGTGGGCAGCTGCTTCAGGTGGAAGCGGCTCGACTTGTACGAGCAGTGCTCGGACCACATGACCGAGAAGATGCCAAGCTCAACCAGGTTGGGCTCTCGGCCGAGCGCGTTCAGGACCCGCTCGTATTCCTCGGAATTGAGGCCATGCGCCTCGACGACATCGGGAGTGATTTCGGACATGCGACGCGCCTTAGCGCCGAGCGTGGCGCTTCGCTAGACGTAAAAACGAGGCCATTTCGCCGTGCCCCTCGCCGTTTGCCGAAGTGCCGTCCCCCAGTCCCGCCTTGACCGCCGAACGCGGCCGCTCCATTGCGGTGGGCATGACTGAGAACAGTGCTGAAATTGGCGCCCCCAATAGTGCCGGCCCGGATATTGCGGGCATGAGTTTCGAAGATGCGCTGCGTGCGCTGGAGGACGTGGTGCGTCGCCTCGAAAGCGGCGATGTGCCGCTCGACGACTCGATCACGCTCTACGAACGCGGCGAAGCGCTGCGCCAGCATTGCCAGAAGCGGCTCGATGCCGCGCAGGCACGGATCGAGCGCATCGTCGCCGGGCCGGACGGGGCTCCGGCAGGAACCCAGCCGTTCGACGCGGCGGATCGCTGATTCGTGAGTGAGGTCGCCGTGACCGATCCGATCCTTTCCGAAGGCCTCGCCCGCATAGCCGAGGAAATCGACGGCGCCTTCGATGCGCTGTTGCCGGTTCCCGACGATGCCCGGGCACGGCTGGTGGAGGCCATGCGCTACGCCGCGATCGGCGGCGGCAAGCGTTTGCGGCCGCTGCTGCTGGCCGGGGTCGCGGAAATGTACGGCGTCGTGCGCGAGGCGGCGATTCGCGCAGCCATCGCCATCGAATCGATCCATGTCTATTCGCTGATCCATGACGACCTGCCGTGCATGGACGATGACGCCCTGCGCCACGGCAAGCCCACGCTTCATCTCGCCTTCGACGAGGCCACGGCCGTGCTGGCGGGCGACTCGCTCCATGCCTTCGCTTTCGAGGTGCTGAGCGATCCGGCCACGAGCGCGGATCCCTTCACCCGCATCGAACTCGTGCAGGCGCTGGGTCATGCCAGCGGTGCGCAGGGCATGGCCGGCGGGCAGATGATGGACCTCGTGGCCGAGACCAGCGAATTCGACCTCCAGACCGTCACGCGGCTGCAGCAGCTCAAGACCGGCGCGCTGCTGGGCGCGGCGGTGGAGATGGGTGCTATCCTCGGGCGCCTGCCGCCGGAAGGCCGCGCCCACTTGCGCGGCTATGCGCGGGACATCGGCCTCGCCTTCCAGATCGCGGACGACCTCATCGATCATGAGGGCGACGCTTCCGTCGCCGGCAAGGCCGTGGGCAAGGACGCCACGGCGGGCAAGGAGACATTCGTCTCGCTGCTCGGCCCGGATCGCGCCCGCGAACAGGCCCGCATGCTGGTCGAACAGGCTATCGGCCACCTGGCGCAGCACGGCAAGGAAGCCGACCTGCTGCGTGCCGTGGCGCGCTATATCATCGAGAGGGATCATTGATGAGCCTTGGTGAACGTATCGGGGTCTATCCCGGCACTTTCGATCCCATCACGCTGGGCCATGCCGATATCATCCGGCGCGGCGCCAAGCTGGTCGATCGCCTGATTATCGGCGTGACGACGAACCCTTCGAAGAATCCGCTGTTCACGCCCGAAGAACGGATGGCCATGGTCGAGCGCGAAGTGGCGGCGCTGGGGATCGAGAACGTCACCGTGGTAGGCTTCAACGCGCTGCTGATGAAGTTCGCGCAGAAGCAGGGCGCCAGCGTCATCGTGAGGGGGCTGCGCGCCGTCGCGGACTTCGAATACGAGTACCAGATGGCGGGGATGAACCAGCAGCTCAATCCTTCCATCGAGACGGTGTTCCTGATGGCGGACGTCAGCCTCCAGCCGATCGCCTCCAAGCTGGTCAAGGAAATCGCCATGTTCGGCGGGGAAATCGCCAAGTTCGTGAGCCCCGCCGTGCGCGAGGACGTGATGGCGAGAGTCTCCCGCAACGGTCTCCTCGGCGACTACTGAGAACCTCGCAGAACCCTTCACGCGGTCCTTGCGACAAATTCATTCATTGTCACGTCAGCAGCGGGGCACTATCGCCCCTGGCCTGAACGGCTTCCTTCCTGTGAGTATTCGATGACGTTTCGCCTGACCCTTACCGCGACGATGATCGGCCTGGCGCTGGCGGCTACGCCTGCTCTGGCCAAGAAGAAGGAAGATCCGACCCCGACGCCGCCGGTGGCAGCGCTGCCCACTTTCGTCGATCCCGACGTCACGCACCAGCCCGAGAACGTGCTCCTGCTCGATCTCTCGGACGGCGGCCGCGTCGCCATTCGGCTCATGCCGGAATGGGCGCCGCACCACGTCGAGCGGGTCAAGACGCTGGCGGCGCAGGGCTTCTACAACGGCCAGATCTTCCACCGCGTGATCGACGGCTTCATGGCGCAGACCGGTGATCCGACGGGCACCGGGCAGGGCGGCTCGCAGCTTCCCGACCTCACCGCCGAATTCAACGCGATGCCGCATGTTCGCGGCACGGTGTCGATGGCCCGCACCAACGAGCCGAACAGCGCCAACAGCCAGTTCTTCATCGTGTTCTACCCGCGCTTCTCGCTGGACCGTAAGTACACGAACTTCGGCCGCGTGATTTCGGGCATGCAGTACGTCGACGCGATCCAGCGCGGCGAGCCGCCGCAGAACCCGACGAAGATCGTCCAGGCTTCGCTGGCTTCCGAGCACAAGGCACCGCCGCCGGTTGCTCCGGTCGCCCCGGCGCCGCAGTCGATCACGGCCGACCAGCTCAGCAAGTCGAAGTCGAACTGACCTGACGCGAAAAATGGATGACGCCGCGTGTGAGCGCCCCTAGAGGGCGCTCCATGCGCGTTGACCTTTTCGACTTCGACCTTCCGCCTGAGAACATCGCCCTGCGTCCTGCGCGTCCTCGCGATTCGGCGCGGATGCTGGTGGTGCAGGGGCGCGCTGCAGGCCCGATGGCCGAACGCGTCGTGCGCGATCTTCCCGGCGAACTGCGGGCCGGCGACGTCCTGGTCTTCAACGACACCCGCGTCATTCCCGCCCAGCTCGAAGGGCGCCGCGGAGAAGCGCGGATCGGCGCCACCCTGCACAAGCGCATGGACTTGCGCCGCTGGCAGGCTTTCGTCCGCAATGCCAAGCGCCTGAAAGCCGGCGACCGCATCGAATTTCCTGCCGACGTCACGGCACTTGCCGAAGAACGGCACGATGACGGCAGCTGGACCTTGCACTTCGAAGGCGACGAGCCCGTCGAAGTCCTGCTCGAAAGGGCAGGGCGCATGCCGCTGCCGCCCTATATCGCCGGCAAGCGCGAGACCGACGAGCAGGACGCCAGCGACTACCAGACGGTGTTCGCGCGCGAGAAGGGCGCCGTCGCGGCGCCTACCGCGGCGCTGCATTTCACGCCCGAACTCATCGAGCGGCTGGATGCGGCAGGCGTGAAGCGCGAGACGCTCACGCTCCATGTCGGCGCGGGCACCTTCCTCCCGGTCAAGGCCGAGGAGACCGCGGACCACCGCATGCATGCCGAATGGGGCCGGATCGACGCAGAGACAGCGAACCGTCTCAACGCCGCGCGCGCGGCGGGCGGCCGGGTCATCGCGGTCGGCACCACCAGCCTGCGCCTACTCGAAAGCGCGACCGGGGAGGACGATGTGATTCGTCCCTTCGAAGGCGATACCGCGATCTTCATCACCCCCGGCTACCGCTTCAAGGCGATCGACGGGCTGATGACCAACTTCCACTTGCCGAAATCCACGCTGTTCATGCTGGTCTCGGCGCTGATGGGACTGGAGCGGATGCAGGAAGTCTACGCCCATGCTATCGGCGAGGGTTACCGCTTCTATTCCTACGGAGATTCCAGTCTACTTTTACCCTGAGGGGACTTGGAACTGTCACCGGTTTCGCGCATCACGCGCTCCATGGAACCCATTCTCGAAATCAGCGGCCTGACCAAGACTTACGCCGGGGGCTTCACCGCGCTCCAGGGCGTGGACCTCACGATCAACAAGGGCGAGATCTTCGCACTGCTCGGCCCCAATGGCGCCGGCAAGACCACGCTGATCGGCGCCGTCTGYGGCCTGGTCCGACCGAGCAGCGGGACGATCCGCGCTTTCGGAGAGGACATGACTCACGGCTGGCGCGCACTGCGTGCCCGCATCGGTCTGGTGCCGCAGGAACTGGCGACCGACATGTTCGAGACGGTCCTCCATTCCGTCAACTATTCTCGAGGGCTGTTCGGGCTGGCGCCCGATGCCGCGCGGATCGAGGAAATCCTGCGCGCGCTCAGCCTGTGGGACAAGCGCAAGTCGCAGATCCGCGCGCTTTCCGGCGGCATGAAGCGGCGCGTGCTGATCGCCAAGGCGCTGGCGCACGAACCGGACCTGCTGTTTCTGGATGAGCCGACCGCCGGCGTCGACGTGGAACTTCGGCGCGACATGTGGGCGCAGATCGCCCAACTCCGTGACCGCGGCACCACGATCATCCTCACCACGCACTATATCGAAGAGGCCGAGGAGATGGCCGACCGCGTCGGGATCATCCAGGCCGGCAGCATCCGCATGGTCGAGGACACCCGCTCGCTGATGAAGCGGCTGGGCCGTACCGAGGCGCATATCGGCCTTCCCGTGCCGCTGCCCGCCATTCCCGCGGCCCTGGCGGACTACAACCTCACGCTCGCGGACGACGGGCTGGAACTGGTCTATCGCGGCGGCGACGGTTCGGGCGGCGGCAAGGCGCAAGTGGCGCAGCTGACCAAGGACCTGGTCGCGAACGGCATCGACTATACCGCCATCGACATTCGCGAATCGAGCCTCGAAGACATCTTCGTCGACCTTCTGGAAGGAGCGGCGGCATGATCGCCTTCAATGCACGCAGCACCTGGACCATCTACAAGCGCGAGGTCATGCGGGCCCTGCGCACGGCCATGCAGTCGATCCTCGGGCCGGTGCTGACGACCGTGCTCTACTTCGTCGTTTTCGGCGCGGCGATCGGCAGCAAGATGGATTCGGGCATGGCCGGGGTGAACTACGGCGCCTTCATCGTGCCGGGCCTGCTGCTGCTGACCCTGCTCAGCGAAAGTACCTCGAACGGCAGCTTCGGCATCTACATGCCGCGCTTCACCGGCGCGATCTACGAGCTGCTTTCGGCGCCCGTCGGCGTGGCCGAGACGCTGATCGGCTTCGTGGGTGCAGCGGCCACCAAGTCGCTGATCCTGGCCGCCATCATCCTCACCACCGCCACGTTCTTCGTCGACTATACGGTGGCCCATCCGTTCTATGCGCTGGGCTTCATCCTGCTGGTTTCGGCGAGCTTCTCGCTGTTCGGCTTCATCCTGGGCATCTGGGCGGACAGTTTCGAAAAGCTGGGCATCGTTCCGGTGCTGTTCATCGTGCCGCTGACATTCCTGGGCGGCACCTTCTACTCCATCGACCTGCTCCCCGAGCCCTGGCGGTCTGTGGCGATGGCAAATCCGGTCGTCTATCTGGTCAACGGACTGCGCTGGTGCTTCTATGGCAGTTCCGATTTCCCGATCGGCCTGTCGCTGGGCATGACGCTGGGCTTCCTGGCGCTGTGCGTCAGCTTCATCGCCTGGATCTTCCGCACGGGGTGGCGCCTGCGCGCCTGAATCGGTAATATCGTGACATGACAATGCGTTCGGCTGTTTGTTTTAGTGTGCCTGCTCTGTTCATCGCCGTCTCGGCGCAGGCCCAGGAACCCCTGTCGGTTCAGTTTCAGCCCTATCATTTCGAGACTTTCCCCGAGCTGGAACTGGTGCCGCTGTTCCCCGTCGAGGAACTGCCGGTGCGCCTCGAACTGCCGGACTATGTCGCTCCGCCGCCTTACATCGCCGTGTCGCCGCCGCGCCTGCCGGGCAATGTGAAATCGATGCTCGAAGCGGCGGTCAAGACCAAGGACTCCGCCGTCGTCGGTGCCGTGGTGAAGGCCGCGCTCTCCACGCAGCCTTATGACAAGGACGAGATCCGCGCGATCCACCAGGCGTTCCTGGATGCGAACGCCCAGGAGATTGCGGACAAGGCGAACGCCGAAAGGGAGCGCATCCGCCGCGCCGCGCTGCTGGAGCTGTGGACCGGCAAGGTCGAGCTGGGCGCCTTCCGCGCAACCGGCAATACCAGCAATTTCGGCTATACCGGCGCGGTCAAGCTCGACCGCAAGGGGCTCAACTGGCAGCACACCGTGCAGCTCAATGCCGACTATCAGAAGGACCGCGGGGTCGTTTCGCGCGAACAGTACGGGGCCAGCTACCAGCCGCGCTACACGCTGAACGACGGCCTCTTCACATATGGCCGCGTGCAATACGAAAAGGACCGGATCCAGGGCTTCCTCGACCGCTACTCGCTGTCCGGCGGTCTCGGCTACCGCGTCCTGAAGCGCGACAATGTGACGCTCTCGCTGGAAGTCGGACCGGCGCTTCGCCGCACGCGCTACGTAACCGTGCCGCAGGAAACGACATGGTCGGGACTGACATCGATCGATTTCGACTGGCAGGTCGGGCCGACGATCAAGCTGACCCAGGATGCCTCGTCCTACATCGAGACCGGCAACAGTACCTTCACATCGGCCACAGGCCTCGAAGCGGGTATGGCCAAAGGGCTGAAGGCGCGGATGTCCTATTCGATCGAGCATGAAACCTCGCCGCCGGACGGATCGCTGCGGACCGACACGATCTCGCGCTTCTCACTGGTCTACGGCTTCTGAAGGCTGTAACGGGCGGCGCATGAACCCCCGTTTCGAATTCTCCATCCACGCCACCGACGGCAAGGCCCGCACCGGCGTCATCAAGATGCGTCGCGGCGAAATCCGCACGCCCGCCTTCATGCCGGTGGGTACCGCTGCCACCGTGAAGGCGATGAAGCCGCAGGACGTGCGCGCCACCGGCGCCGACATCATCCTGGGCAATACCTACCACCTCATGCTGCGCCCCGGCGCCGAGCGCGTCGCGCGGCTTGGCGGATTGCACAAGTTCATGAACTGGGATCGCCCGATCCTGACGGACAGCGGCGGCTATCAGGTCATGAGCCTCTCGGATCTGCGCAAGATCACGGAGAACGGCGTGACGTTCGCCAGCCACCTCGACGGATCGCGCCACCTGCTGACGCCCGAGCGCTCGATGGAGATCCAGCGTCTGCTCGGCTCGGACATCGTCATGTGCTTCGACGAGTGCCCGAAGATCGACCAGCCGCGCGACGTGATCGCGCGCTCGATGGAAATGTCGATGCGCTGGGCGAAGCGCAGCCGCGACGGTTTCGACAGCGGCGGCGAACATGCGGCCAATTCGGCGCTGTTCGGCATCCAGCAGGGCGCGCTCGACGAAGGCCTGCGCAAGGCGAGCGCCGATGCGCTCACCGACATCGGTTTCGACGGCTATGCCATTGGCGGTCTTGCCGTGGGCGAAGGGCAGGAGGCGATGTTCGCTACGCTCGAATTCGCACCGGACCAGCTTCCGGCCGACCGTCCACGCTACCTGATGGGCGTGGGCAAGCCGGACGATCTGGTGGGCGCGGTGGAGCGCGGAGTCGACATGTTCGATTGCGTCCTGCCCAGCCGTTCAGGGCGCAATGGCCAGGCCTTTACCTGGAACGGCCCGCTGAACTTGCGCAATGCCCGCCATGCCGAGGACAACAGTCCGCTGGACGAGCGCTGCAAGTGCCCGACTTGCGGGACCTACAGCCGGGCCTACCTCTATCACCTCGTCAAGTCCGGCGAGATCCTCGGCGCCATGTTGATGACCGAGCACAATATCTCGTTCTACCAGCAGCTCATGCAGGGCATGCGCGGCGCCATCGCCGCAGGCACTTTCGCGCAGTTCGCGGCCGATTTCCGCCGCGATTATTTCGGCGGACGCGACGGGTAGCCTGAAAGGGGCGTGCCGGTCTCCTTCCGACATGATGGGAGCTTGGGGCGAGGCGGAGGTGATGTTCGGGGCTAATCCTAAGAGGCCAGCCCAATTCGTCGCTCTCCTAAGCCGCCACACACACCCTTCGTCATTGCGAGCGTAGCGAAGCAATCCAGAGTCGCGCAGAGCCGCCCCTGGATTGCTTCGCTACGCTCGCAATGACATGTGTATTGGGCAACCGACGACGATGTGTATTGGGCAACCGACATAGTATCAGCAGGCGCCATCACATTTTGCGGAGATCGCATCGCGTTGGCAGGCGGCAGTGCGTTGGTGGCGCATCGCGCGGACGCGGCTTCGAGTATCCGGAATAACCCGGCGCTACTGATCCAAGGCTGTCAGCGAGGCGCAAAGGCCCGCATACTCACCGCCCTAGATCAGGCGGGCTCCAGGCCTTCTTCGAGGTCCTCATGAAGGGCGCCGATCTCTAGCTTGGTGCCGACGTACGTCACAAAGCGTCCGGTTCTGGAATCGAGGAATCCGGCACCGATCTCGGCCGCGAACTGCTTGGCGGTTTCGAGGTCGGGGTACCATTTGCCAGTGCGATTGGGAGTGATGAAACGATATCGGGACATGATGCAGGTCTAATGCACAAGTTCCATGTCCGTTCCCTGACAGAACCAACGATTCGGCGCGGTTTTTCAGCGTTTTGGCGCAGCAAAAATAAGACTGCGCAGGGCAACAAAAAGGGCAGCTCCACGAGGGAGCCGCCCTTCCTATTTCTGGCCGATAGGCCCGAAACTTAGCGCGAGTAGAACTCGACGACCAGGTTCGGTTCCATCTTCACCGGATAGGGCACTTCGTCCAGCGAGGGAACGCGAACGAAGGTCACCTTGTCGGTGCCGTCCTGAGCGACGTAGTCGGGGACTTCACGCTCGGGCAGGTTCTGGGCTTCGATGATCAGCGCCATTTCCTTGGCCTTGTTGCCCAGGCTGATGACGTCGCCGACCTTCACGCGACGCGAAGCGATGTTGCACTTCACGCCGTTGACGCGGATGTGGCCGTGCGAAACGATCTGGCGAGCCGCAAAGATGGTGGGCGCGAACTTCGAACGGTACACGACCATGTCCAGGCGCTGCTCGAGGAGGCCGATCAGGTTCTGGCCGGTGTCGCCCTTCATGCGCGAGGCTTCCTGGTAGGTAGCCTTGAACTGCTTCTCGGTCACGTCGCCGTAGTAGCCCTTGAGCTTCTGCTTGGCGCGGAGCTGCAGACCGTAGTCCGACAGCTTGCCCTTGCGGCGCTGGCCGTGCTGGCCAGGGCCGTAGCTGCGGCGGTTGACCGAGCTCTTCGGGCGACCCCAGATGTTCTCGCCCATGCGGCGGTCGAGTTTGTACTTGGCGCTTTTACGCTTCGACATAAGTCGTTCTCCTTTTCTGCTGCCGCTGCCACGGTGGAAGCGGTCCATGTTTTCCCGGGGCGCACCATTCCGCCTAATATGCGGAATGCGGCCGCCGCTTCACCGGGGTGCGGGGCCGAATGGACAGACCTGTCAAGAAGGCAGGCGCCATGTGAAGGGGTGCCCCATACGGGCTCGGGCAGGAATGTCAAGCGAGATGGCGTTTTTGGACAATCCGCAGCAGCGGATTGTAGCGGCACCGGCCCTTTTCCACCGCGTTAGGTGGACAGGGAACCATTGCCGCTACCCGGCGTCAGCCGGGCAAAAATTCAATCTCGCGGGCGACGCTTGTTTCCGAGGGCAGAGAGCACACCGCGAAGGGTGCGCACTTCGAGGTGATTCCAGCCCGGCTTCGTGAGAAGATTGCGCAAGGTCAGCCGGTTGGCTGCCGCGCGCGTTTCGGGCCAGAAATAGTTCTTGGGTTCGAGCAGTTGCTCGAAGTGGCCGATGAGGCCTTCCAATTCGTCCTGCGGGGCAGGGGGAAGCAGTTCCTCCTGCGTGGGCTGCGCGAGTTCGCCGGACGCCGCGGCGCCCTTGGACCACTCGTAGGCGCAGAGGATCACCGCCTGCGCCAGGTTGAGCGAGGCGAATTCGGGATTGATCGGCACCGTCAGGATCGCGCGGGCGAGCGCGACGTCCTCGGTCTCCAGGCCCGAACGCTCGGGTCCGAATACGTAGGCCGAGCGGGCGCCGGTGGCTTCCGCTGCAGCGTGGATTTCACGCGCGGCCTGCTCGGGGGTGACGACGGGCTTGGTGACGCCGCGCTTGCGCACGGTGGTGGCGTAGACGTTGGCGCAGTCAGCCACGGCTTTGGCCAGCGTCTCGAAGACTTCCGCCTGCTCCAGGACAACGTCGGCGCCTGCCGCAGCCGGACCGGCAGAGGGATTGGGCCACCCGTCGCGCGGGGAGACGAGGCGCATTTCCACGAGGCCGAAATTCAGCATGGCGCGCGCGGCCTTGCCGATGTTTTCGCCCAGTTGCGGGCGGACCAGCACGACGACCGGCTTGTTCACGTCAGTCATTCTTGCTGCCTTCCATGGCGCCCGGACCCGCGACATCGCGGACTGTTCCGGCAAATTCCTCGAAGTCACGCGCTTCATTGAAGGCGCGGTAGACCGAGGCGAAGCGGATGTAGGCAACGGAATCGAGCTGGCGCAGGCCTTCCATCACCATTTCCCCGATTTCGCGCGAGGAGACTTCCGATTCCCCCAGGGTCTCGACCTGGCGCTGCACGCCGGAGACCAGTTGGTCGATCTTCTCGCGCTCGATACCGCGCTTGCGGCAGGCGAGGGTGGCCGACTGCTCGATCTTCGCGCGGTCGAACGGTTCGCGGGTGTCGTCGCTTTTCACCACGGTGATTTCGCGAAGCTGCACGCGTTCGAATGTGGTGAACCGCGCGCCGCAGCTGGAACACTGGCGGCGGCGGCGGATCGCGGTATTGTCCTCGGTCGGGCGGCTGTCCTTGACCTGGGAATCATCGTGAGCGCAAAAAGGACAGCGCATTCAGTCAGCTGCTTTCAAAACTTGAGAGACTTTCAGGGGCGCACGCGCTTGTAGAACTGGTATCCCGCACCGACCGCAAGGCCGAGCGGGATAGACACGAACGGCAGCACGGCGGCCGCGACCGCACCCGCCGCGCCCCAGATCAAGACCGGCTTGGTGGAGGGATGGCCCATGCCATCCTGAAGCATTCCGGCCAGCTCATGGCGGGCGTCGGACATGAAATCACCGGTGTCGTTGGGGCGGTTCGGGTCGGTCATGGCACTAGGGCTCCTGAAATCAGTCCTCGTAGATCGGGAATCGATCGCACAGCGCTTCAACGCGCGCACGCACGTTCTGCTCCACCTGAGCGTCGCCCGCTTCGCCGCACTTGGCAAGGCCGTCGAGCACGTCGGCGACCATGTTGCCGATTTCGCGGAATTCTTCCGGGCCGAAACCGCGCGTGGTACCGGCCGGCGAGCCGACGCGGATGCCGCTGGTCTTCATCGGCGGCAGCGGATCGAAGGGGATGCCGTTCTTGTTGCAGGTGATGCCCGCACGTTCCAGCGCCTCGTCCGCGTCCTTGCCGGTCACGCCGAGCGGCGAGAGGTCGATCAGGGCGAGGTGCGTGTCAGTGCCGCCGGAGACGATCGCTGCGCCGCGTTCCTTCAGCGTTGCCGCGAGGACCTGGGCGTTCTCGATCACGCGCGCGGCGTAGTCCTTGAACTCGGGACGCAGCGCTTCACCGAAGGCCACGGCCTTGGCGGCGACGACGTGCATCAGCGGGCCGCCCTGAAGGCCGGGGAACACCGCCGAGTTGATCTTCTTGGCGAGCGCCTCGTCATTGGTGAGGATCATGCCGCCACGGGGGCCGCGCAGCGTCTTGTGCGTGGTGGTGGTGGCGATGTGCGCGTGCGGGAAGGGCGAGGGGTGCAGGCCAGCGGCGACCAGACCTGCGAAGTGCGCCATGTCCACCTGGAACAGCGCGCCCACGGCATCGGCGATTTCGCGCATGCGCTTGAAGTCGATGACGCGCGGATAGGCGGAGCCGCCGGCGATGATCAGCTTGGGCTGGTGTTCCTTGGCCAGGGCCTCGACCTCATCGTAGTCGATCAGGTGGCTGTCCTTGGTCACGCCGTACTGCACGGCCTTGAACCACTTGCCCGAAAGCGCGGCGCGCGCGCCGTGGGTAAGGTGGCCGCCGGCATCGAGGCTCATGCCCATGATGGTGTCGCCCGGCTTGACGGTGGCGAGGAGAACCGCGCCGTTGGCCTGCGCGCCCGAGTGGGGCTGGACGTTGGCGAAGCCGCAGTCGAACAGCTGCTTGGCGCGCTCGATGGCGAGCGTTTCGACTTCGTCCGAAGGCTCGCAACCCTGGTAGTAGCGCTTGCCGGGGTAGCCTTCGGCGTACTTGTTGGTCAGCACCGAGCCCTGGGCTTCCAGCACGGCCTTGGAAACGATGTTTTCCGAGGCGATCAGTTCGATCTGCTTGCGCTCGCGGCTGAGTTCGTGGCCGATGGCCTTGGCGACGGCGGGGTCGCTCTGGGCAACGCCGTCAGTGAAGAAACCGGCGGAACGGATGGCGGTATCTACAGTCATGTTCGGGTTTCTCCGTTTCAGAAGACGGGGTTGGAAAGCTTTTCGACGCGGCCCGCGTGGCGTCCGCCACCGAACTCGGCCGAAAGGAAGGCATCGAGGCAGGCCTTGGCCATGTCTTCGCCGGTCAGGCGAGCGCCCATGGCGATGACGTTGGCGTCATTGTGCTCACGCGCCAGAGCGGCCGAGAGCGGCTCGGATACGAGCGCGCAGCGGCAGGCGGGATCGCGGTTCACGGCAATCGAGATGCCGATGCCCGAGCCGCAAAGCGCGACCCCGAACTGGACCGTACCGTCGGCAACGACGGAGGCCAGCTTGTAGCCGTAGTCGGGATAGTCGACACGGTCCGCGGTGTCCGGGCCGAGGTCGGCGACTTCGTGGCCTTGCTCGATAAGGTATTCACGCAGGGTCGCCTTGAGGTCGATGGCGGCGTGGTCTGAAGCAATCGCAATGCGCATGGGATCGGGCTGCCTGTCCTGATGCGGAGATTCGTTGCGCCTCCCCTTAGTCGTGACTTCGTCGCATTGCGAGTCTTGCGCGCGAACGGATTCGAAAGGGACTGGTTCCCCGTGAGGGAAGTGGCATTGTGCACGGGGAATGTTACCGGAATTTCAGGAGGATCGCATGAAAAACGGCAAGTGGCTGATGGCGGCGATCCTTCTGGCGATCGTGCTCGCCATCCTGGGCACGACACCGCCGCGCCCCGCGCCGGTTTCCGCGCCGCCCGCGGAATTCTCGGCCATGCGGGCCATGGGCGATATCGAGCGCATTGCCCGCGCGCCGCATCCCAGCGGCTCGGACGAGCACGCGGCCTTGCGCGGTTATCTGATGCAGCGCCTGGGCGGATTGGGGCTGACCGTGCGTACGCAGAACGGGCAGTTTCCGGAAGGCGCACGCGCGGCGCTCAACCGGCGCAGCGGGGCGAAGGCGGAACGCATTCCGCTGGTCAATGTGCTGGGGCTGCTGCGCGGCAAGGAGCCGAATCTCCCGGCCGTGGCGCTGATGGCCCATTACGACAGCGTCTGGGGCTCTCCGGCAGCGGCGGACGACGGCGCGGGTGTGGCCTCGATTCTCGAAACGGTGCGCGCGCTTTCACTCGATCGCGACCGGAAACGCGATGTGCTGGTGATCCTGACCGATGGCGAGGAAGCCGGGCTGAACGGGGCGAAGATGTTCTTTGCCGAGGCGGGCGAGGCAGGGCGGATCGGCGCGATCGTGAATCTGGAGACGCGTGGGGGCGGCGGGAAGGCCAATCTGTTCCAGACTTCTGCGCTGAACGGCGAAGCGGCGCGGATCTGGGCGGCTTCCGCGCCGCATCTGGCGGGCACTTCGCTGGCGACGTTCATCTACAGCATTCTGCCCAACGACACCGACCTGAGCGTCGCCCTGCCGCGCGGCTACGCCGCCTGGAACTTCGCCTTCATCGGCAGGCCCGGGCTCTATCACTCGCCGCTGGCGACCGCGCAGAACCTTGATCGCGGCGCGCTTCAGCAGATGGGCGAGCAGACCCTGGGACTGGCGCGCGCCTTGACGCAAACCTCGGAACTGCCGGGGCGGGCGCCGGACATCGTGTTCTTCGATGTCTTCGGCCTGTTCGTGCTCCACTATGCGCCGTGGTGGGGCTGGGCGATGCTGGCGGTGGCTTTCGCGGGCTATGGCATGATGGCCATGCGGCGGCTCGATCCTCCCGCGCTGGTGGGCGGGGCAGTGCGGATGCTGGCGCTTGTCGTGCTCACCGGCGGGTTGCTCTGGGCGCTGAACCTGGTGTCCGGAGCGGACGGCCCGGTGAACTATTACGACCGGCTGGCGGCGATCCCGAGGCTTCAGGTGGTGGCCTTGTGCGGTTCGCTCGCGGTGGGGCTGGCGTTGCTCTGGCGGCGGCCCGATTCGGCATCGGGCGAAGTGGGGCTGGTCCTGCCGGTCTGGCTGGCCGGAGCGACGTTCCAGGTTTTCGCGCCGACGGCGGCCTATGTCCTGACCGTGCCCTTGCTGCTGAGCGGCGTGGTCGCCTTGCTGCGAGGCGCGATGCCCAGGCGCGACCCGGTCCTTGCGAGCGTGATCGTTGCGGCCCTGGTGACAGGCTATGCGCTGCTCCTGGGCTATTCGCTGATGCAGGCGGTGGGGCCGGTCGTTCCGATGGTTTGCCTGGTGCCGCTGCTGATGGCGGTGCCGGTGCTCGTGCCGCTAAGGCGGCCGCTGCCGAAAGGGGCGGTGCGAGGGGCGGCCGCGGTACTGCTGGTACTGGCGATCGGGATTGCGCTCTGGGTGCGGTGGGACGCCCCGGCAGCAAGCGTGGCGGCCTACGACCAGGTTCGTAAGCTCGGGGTGAAGGGCTAAGGGTTATTCCGGATGAGGAAAGACTGTAGTCTTGCGATTACCGCAAGCTGCGGGCAGCCTCGTGGCGGTTTTGACCCGCGGAAGGGAGAGCGACCGTGAAGCGTATTGTGCTGTCGACATTGGGTATGGCCGGCATTCTGGTGATGGCGGGATGCATGGAGACCATGCCGGGGCCAGACCGCCCCCATCGGCCGCCTCCGCCGCGCCCTGAGCAACCGGCGATGTGCACGCGGGAATATGCACCGGTATGCGCGGTGAAGCGCGGTAAGCGCCAGACCTTCAACAATGCCTGTATGGCGCGGGCGAAGGGCTACGACGTGGTCGACCAGCGTCCTTGCGGACGATAGCCCGGCGGACGAAGATCGAAAAAAAAGCCCCGCTTCGGCGGGGCTTTTTCCTGAGATTTCGCTGCTTTCACTGATCGAGGAACGAGCGCATCTTGCGGCTGCGGCTCGGGTGCTTGAGCTTGCGCAGCGCCTTGGCCTCGATCTGGCGGATACGTTCGCGGGTGACCGAGAACTGCTGGCCGACTTCCTCAAGGGTGTGGTCGGTGTTCATGCCGATGCCGAAGCGCATGCGCAGCACGCGCTCCTCGCGCGGGGTCAGCGAGGCAAGGACGCGGGTGACCGTTTCCTTGAGGTTCGCCTGGATCGCCGCATCCACCGGGATGATCGCGTTCGTATCCTGGATGAAATCGCCGAGGTGCGAATCTTCCTCGTCGCCGATCGGCGTTTCGAGCGAGATCGGCTCCTTGGCGATCTTCATCACCTTGCGGACCTTTTCGAGCGGCATGGACAGGCGCTCGGCCATTTCCTCGGGCGTGGGCTCGCGGCCCTGCTCGTGAAGGAACTGGCGGCTGGTGCGGACCAGCTTGTTGATCGTCTCGATCATGTGGACCGGGATACGGATCGTGCGGGCCTGATCCGCGATCGAGCGCGTGATCGCCTGCCGGATCCACCAGGTGGCGTAGGTCGAGAACTTGTAGCCGCGGCGGTACTCGAACTTGTCGACCGCCTYCATTAGGCCGATGTTGCCTTCCTGGATGAGATCCAGGAACTGAAGGCCGCGGTTCGTGTACTTCTTGGCGATCGAGATCACCAGGCGCAGGTTCGCCTCGACCATTTCCTTCTTGGCGATGCGCGCCTCGCGCTCGCCCTTCTGGACCATGTTGACGATGCGGCGGCGCTCGCCCTTCTGGACCATGTTGACGATGCGGCGGAA